>JADFYI010000014.1:32157-32627 GCA_015233145.1 Candidatus Omnitrophota bacterium | reverse complement strand
TGTCCTTCCAGAGAATCTGCTGTCATGCCATGACTATCGCATAAAAACTTTTTAAGCTGACCTGCCACCCGGGCCGCATCAAGACCCGCACCGTAAAGCTCCACCCTGTTACAGGTCGAAAGAATAAAGGCCTCTTTGACATCCAAAAATCCCTTAAGCCTGGCATAATACTGCCCGACGTCATCCGCGCGGAAACTGAATTTCTCGCGCAGAGCGAGCGGAACTTTCTTGTGGCTGATGCCGATAACAACTAATTTCATATTTTCATCTGTACGCATGATGGCTTGCCATTAACAAACTGACCCCGAAAAACGTAAACAGCATGGCACAAAACCCGCTGACCGAAACCACGGCCTGCCAGAACGGCTTGATCTTAAAAACCCTGTGCATCACAACAGCGCCGCTGTAAATGATGAACGTGATAAGCGCCCACGTCTCTTTCGGATCCCAGCTCCAATACCGGCCCCAGG
>JADFYI010000014.1:0-32068 GCA_015233145.1 Candidatus Omnitrophota bacterium | reverse complement strand
GGGGGTGCGCTTAGTATCGGCAATAATGTAATAAACACTGATGGCAAAGGATATGCCGAAAGCGCTATAAGCAAGAATGACCGCCGGCACATGGATCCCTAGCCAGTAGCTGTTCAATAACGGATTTAAAGGATGCACGGCCTTATCCAGAAAGAGGTCACTAATAAATATTCCGTTGACGATGGTGAGTGCCAAAACATGGGCCAACCGCCCCATCCCTTCCTTGACGAACAGGATGTACCCGGCGCTCAAGAGCCATGCAAAAAAGAACGTAATATCAAAGAGCGAAACTATGGGAAGATACGAAAGCTCCCGATAGCGGATGATAAAAAAAAGAATACCGGCAATAAACCCCACCGAAAGCCATTGTTTGGAGTGGGAAAAAAGCAATGGCTCTTTCTTAACGAACCAGGCCGCCGAGAACGCTGTTCCGAGAAGATAAAAAAATACACATATATAAAAAAACATGGTGTTATAAAGCATGACGCAGGATATCCCTTATCTTTTTGGCGAAAGAAGGATCTCGTCCGCCGGTTGATACTGAGATCAAAAGCCCTTTGCGTTTCAATATCGCCGGCATAATGACTGTCCCTGCCGCGCTGTCATCGACAACGTTAACCAAAGTTTTATCACGGCAGGCATCACGGGCAACCCTTGCATTCACAGCCCGGTCATCTGTTGCGGCAGTCACCAGCGTATATTTCTTTAAAGACAGCATCCGGGGATAACGCTTTTTGAGACATCTGATCTTTTTTGTTTTCCCCAAACGCTCAAGCGGCTGAACAAACACCGGGCTTAAACACGTCACCTTGGCGCCGAACTTGATTAAAACTTCTATCTTTCTCAGCGCCACTTTTCCGCCGCCGACAACAAGGCATTCCTGGCCCCCCACATGAAGGCAGGCCGGCATATATCCGTCTGTTGGCTTTCTATTTCTTGTCCGAATCACTTTTTTTCAGCTTTCAGCTGACAGCTGCTGGCTGAAAGCTATTTCCTGTTATTTCTTCAAGATAACATGGCAATTTTTGCACTGACCGCGATTCTCATGCGGAGGGACAGCGCCCCTGGTGATCGGAGGCGCATTGGGCAATATATCGCCCGCATCCGTGGGAAGCTGGCCGCCGGTGATCATAATAATATGGCAACTCGTGCAGGGTTTATTCCTGCTGCGGTGAGGGCTCAAAGCGCCTGGCGTAATGGGCTGGGCGGCTTCATTTTGCGAAAATCCCATAGTCCTCACTGAGGAAACCGTGAATTCCATCAACTGTCCGCGCCGGGAAACAAGGATGTCGGCCTTATGCCTGTTTTTGACCCGCCTGGTGGCTTCGGTAAATGCCACCAGATCCGGCGTAGCAAAACCATCCACTGCAACAACCATGTCACCAGCCAATATCCCGGATTCAGCAGACTCAAGGCATATCTCATCAACAAGAAGCCCTTTAATATCCGCAGGGACCTTATATTCCTTGGCCAGCTCTGTTGTCAGTGGAATAAGTTCTAACCCCAGCCAGTGGCCTTCAATCAGTTCTTTTTGTGCAGCGCCCTGTTCTTTGGGTGTGGGAAGTTTGATCTGCGGCGTATTCGCAACTGCTGGTGCGGCTCCGGCCTCAGCTGTTTCTGCAGGCGAACGATTCGCGAATGCGGCCGGCACCATGCCCTGGCCCGAGGAAGCAACCGGACTGGCGTTAGCCACAGGCGCAGACGTGCCTGTTTCACCAGTTGCCCCTGGATCAACGCCAAGCGCCTTTTTCATCTTGTCATGGAAACCCATCTTATATTCCATGGTGATATAAAGAGGCTGGCCGTTGCGAAGGATATCCAGAAGGACTCCCGGCTGCAGGCTTGTAGTGTGCGTGATCCTTAAAAAATCTTTTAAAGTATATATTTTCTGATTATTGATGGCCTTGATAAGGTCGCCGCTCCGAACACCGGCTGAATAGGCCGGGTCTTCGGCCCAATCCACAACAACACCGAGTTCATCCTTGGGGATACTGAATTCCATCCTCATCGCAGGCGTCACATTAGACACCGACATCCCGCCCCATTCCGCATCACCGGCGCCAACATGCATGAGTGCGGAGAAAAAGAAAAGGCCGAGGCCCAAAAGCACAAGGACAATAAGAAGCCTTTGCCTCCTTTGTTGACGCATTTTTTCAAGTTCAATGGCCATAAGGCTCCGCTATTTTCCAAGCTTTTGGGAATCGATATTAAACCGTTCAAGTGCCGTATTGCAGTCTTTGCAGACCCAAAGATCGCGTTTTGATCCAAGCATATAAAGGCCAATCACAATGAGCGGGATACCCAGAACCGCGCCGATCCAAAAAAGCGTGGCAAAGATACCGCCGATGATAAAAAACCCTGCGGCCCTGCGGTTGTAGCGAGGCCCTGAATACTGCTGCATTTCACCGTTACAATGTGTGCAAACTATTGGCTTAACCATAACACTCACTCCTTTTTTTGAGCTTTCGGCTCTCAGCCTTCAGCTTTCAGCAGCTGTCAGCTGATAGCTGACATCTGAAAGCTTATTTCCCGCCAATGGCGATATGTGCTGAATTTGGATCCTGTTGCGGTACCACATTCTGCACCTGGTTATTAGGAATCACATTCACAGCGTTGTTCTGCACACCCGCGGAAGCATCTAATATCTGATGGCAATTGGAACAGACTCCCCGGTAAGCATGCGGCATCATGGCATCGCGCGTGATCGGCGGCGCCTGTGTTGCAGTCCCTTGCGTCATGGCAACCTGGTTGCCAAAATTCCCGTTGCCGTAATATCCGTTGGGCGCGGCGTTATATTGAGAATTCTGATTCTGGAAATTTTGATTCTGGAAATTATTGTTGCAACGCGCCATGACCTGGCCGCAATTAGGGCAGCGGGGAAACTCATTCATCCCCTGCTGTGAATACATACGCCAGTTGCAATTGGGGCAAAGGAACGGCTGATTAATATCAGCGCCCTGCCCAAAGTTCCCCTGAGAAGGTGCCTGATAATATTGTTGCGGGTTTATCCCTGTCTGGTTGGCCGCCCACATGCCCTCAGACCAGAATGTATCCTTATTCTGGTTCGACATATCAAGAGCCATCGAAGCCCCGCAATTCGGGCAAGTCGGGAAATTATTACCCTGACGGGCCGCCTTCATGCGCCAATTGCACACCGGGCACACAAAAGCCTGCTGGCCCCAGCCAAAAGCAGCCTGGGTTCCTTGAGCAAAATTATTCACCATCCCCTGCATTCTGCCGGGCAAAGGGCAATAACGCTGGTTCATTCCCGCGCCTGCTGGCACGGCGTTCATCGGCATACCTGCCGGCTGCATCCTGTTAGGGATCGGACAGTAAGAATTGTTCATCCCCGGGCCCTGCATATACTGACCTGGCTGGCCAAAAGCAGCCTGGGTATTGCCCATAGGCTGAGGCGTCTGCGCTGTGACATACGTCTGCGCCGTGTTATCCACTGGCTGCGGAGACGCTGAAATCCTGGCCTGGCGGTAAAGCTTGACAACTTTCTGCGCCCGGCCCTGATACCCGCCGAATACCCGAATGCCGAACTGCATCAAAATGCTGTAACTCTGCTGGTCGATATTCCCGACAATAACAGCTTCTTCGCCCTTACTGGCGATCAGATAAACAAGTTGCGTATTAACATCCGGCCCGCGATAGGGGTTTTTCATGGCCTCAACAAGTTTCCCTGACAAAGGATTAACCACCAGGAAATAACGCGCCTCATTTAAAGTCGTGGCGACACCAGATGCCAAAGCTGAGCCATCAGTTGCAATAACAATCATGCCGCAGGCAGGATTCCCCTGCCTTGCGTTCTTGGCTTCAGGCGAAAATAAAGCATAAACGCCGACGATCAATATGAGAAGAATCGCGCCAAAAATAAAATAAGTGTTCAGGTCAGCATCCTTAAAACGCGCCATGAATTCCTCAAAGGATTTTTCAATGCCTTTCCCTTGCGGCTTCTTTACCATTTCAGTCTCCTCATTAAAAAAATTTAATTAACGCCCTACTAGCTTTCAGCTTTCAGCGGTAGGACAATTAGCGCTAATTGCCCTTCAAAGCTGACAGCTGATAGCTGACAGCTGAAAGCTTTATCTAAATACCGGTCCGTACTGGATGCCCTGTCCCATGAGCGGTGACCCGAGCTGCCAGCTTCCCCTGTTCGGCCCCATGAGCGGGCCGTACTGATACTCAAAAGGAATAGTCAGATAAAAACTCTTCCCATCCCGAAAAATTTCCAAAAGGATCCCTTCGCGGAATTGAACGCCATTAACCACCTTGATAAACTCTGCGGATGTTCTCACGGGTTTACGGCTGATGGAGGTGATGACATCCCCTGTCTTGACGCCGTATTTCAAGGCCAATTCTTTGCCCTCATTGACAACAAACATGCCCTTGATGTTGCCAGGGATTTTAAAATCCTTCCTGATCGTCCGTGAGACCTGCGCCACTTCCATGCCGAGCCACAGCGCGCTATCGCCTTTTTCAATGACAACACCTCTTTGCACAGCCCTTGGCTCCCGGGCCTCAGGTAAAATCTCCAGCGAAGAAATAAACCAGAACATAAAAATCACGGCCGCAACCAGGAGCCCGAAAAAGAGCACGGGCTGGGCCACAGCAAACTCTTTGACCTGTTTCAAAAATTTTTCATAGACAACCGTTGATGTCGGTTTCTTTTTCATTGCAGCCTCACCAGCACTTCATCAATCTTGCCATTTCTCAGGAAACGCACATTCACATTCTCCCCAGCCCTGAAATTCGCAACAACTTTCGGAATTTCATCTTTATCCGTAATTGTGATGCCAGCCACCGAAATAATAACATCTCCGCGCTGGATACCGGCCACATCAGCCGGTGAGCCATCCATGACCCTGTTGACCAAAACGCCCTGGCGGTCCCTGAGCCCGAATTGCTGGGCAATAACAGAATCCATGGGCATAACCTCAAGACCAAAGCGAATCGGAACCGGAGATCTTTTGACATTTTGGATATCAATCACAGGCGCGGCCAGCATCCCTTTTTTATCCACAGGGAACGAATAGTTCTTGCCCAGGTTTTTGGAAAGAAAATTTTTACAATCATTAATGGGAATAGCAAAGCCAGTGCCGCTAAAAACACCTGTGGGTGCGTAGATCGCAGTGCTGACGCCAATGACCTCCCCTTTAAGGTTGACCAAAGGGCCGCCGGATGAGCCGCGGTTGATGGGCGTGTCTGTCTGAAAAAGATTTTTATACTGCACACTTTCAATGACAACAGACTTGCGTATGCCGCTCACAATGCCGCTCGTCACGGTCTGTTCAATGCCAAAAGGGCTGCCGACAGCAATGACATAATCACCGATCTGGGTAAAACTGGAATCGCCTATTGTGGCTTCAGGAAACGGGCCGTCAGCCCTGAGCTTAAGAATAGCCAAGTCTGTATTGGGATCCTGCGCCACCAGGTCGGCATGGTAATCACGGGCTGGCGTTCCAAAAACCGTGACAACAATATCAGTTGCTTCAAATGTCACGTGGGAATTGGTCAAAACATACCCGCGCTCATCAACAATGATGCCTGCGCCAATATTTTCAAAACCCTTATTTTCAATAAATTTATCAATAACGCCGCTAAAAGGAGGGACAAACTGCATATTCTGGGCATCAACAGCCTGCCGCCTGACAGGTGTCCGGACAACATGGCGGGCATGCACATCGCACACGGAAGGAATAATAGCGTTAACAGCATACTTCAAGGAATCCTGAAAACCAGTATTGGTCTGGTTGGCCACAAGCTGCATGCCGCCATTGGGTGTGGCCTTGGTAATGCCAGCGACCTTGTAATTCGGGTCTGCCTGGACCACCGGCATGGCCGCAGGAATAACGCCTTTGGGGAAAGAAGGTTCACCGGGAATGGGCAGTTTGACCTTGGGCGGCTCTACCTCGCCAACCCCTTGAAGAATATCATCCCGCTTCATCACGACCCAAAAAACTGACATGACCGAAAGGGCAACCACGCCAATGATCCAGGGGCCTATGGGCTGGTTACAAAATTCGTCTTTAACATCTTCCGGTTTATTTTCTTCCGGCATATCCACTCCGCGGCTTAAAAAGCCAGTTTTTCGTCTGTTGCGCCTGGCGTACTCGGGAACGCCGCCTGAACTGCGGCTTTCTGAACCGGCACCCTGTGAACCGCCCTGCGATGCCGGCGGCTGCCTTTGGATTCAAAAAAGATCGCGCTTGCGATAATGGCACAAACCGCAAGAATGACCAGGTATCCGAACCATGGACTGAAACATTTTTGCTGCTTCTTACCGATCATGACGCCTCACATATTATCCTGCATCTTAAAGTGTGACAGGTTTAACCCCGGCCCACTTTGGGAAAATGCTTAAAAAAATACCCCAAAATAAGGAGACCTTATTTCTTGTCCTTCAGGAATTTCAAACCGGTATTAACAGCGATAAGTCCACCGACAAAAAGCACGAGCGGCAAGCCTCCGCGCAGAAAATCGCCAAAATTATCCCACCAGCCGATGATCCCGATAAGCCCCAGTAATGCTGCAACACCACCACCGATAATATGTACCATTTCACTTTCTCCTTCCGTATATTGACCACAACTTTTTTTGTTCGTTTAACAATACATTCTTCAAGCCAAAATATGAGAAACCTCATTCTTGATTGAAGCGATATATCTTCCGGATGCGTAAGCGCTTCTTTTGAGCATGCGAGAAATATTGGCCTTCTGCGCAGCCAGAACCGCTCTTTGGGAAAGAACTCCCTTTAACTCCTCACTAGGAGACATGGGAGTTTTGGCGCTGGATGCCGCAGACACCGGCTTTGTCAGTTGATCTTGCTTAAGAAGGGTTTCAATCGAATCTTTGGGAATTCTCTGGTGTCCGCCAAGGGTGGAGACAGCCTTTATCTTGCCCTGTTTGATCCAGTTAAGGACAGTAAAACGTGTGACATGGAGGATCTTGGCAGCCTGGGACGTTGTGAAATACTGATTGGGCATAAGTGAAAAATAGTAATAAAAGGTTATATTATAAAATGCCTTGAACGAGCTTATCTGCAATAAACTCAATACTTAAACGTCTCGAAAAAAAATCACTTTATTTATAAAATTATTTAATTTTTTCTTAAGTGTGGTCAAGTATAACAATCGAGCTGAAAATATGTCAAGGAATTATTCTGGAGGGGACAGGAAAAATAATATTGTTGAAATTGTTGAACAAAACTCCGGCGGGAACAAAAAAACTGATATTTATTCTTTATTTTTGAAATGCGCCCGTTCGATATTCAACAATTTTATCATTATCATTTTCAATGATTAAGGCTTCAACATCTTTAAGCGAACGCACAAACCCAAGGCCCTTCCGCCCTCCCATCACGCATAACGCGGTTGAAAGTTCATTAGCGGCCTGGGTTGTTTTGGCAATCACGGTCACGCTGGCGGCCTGCTTTTGCGGATAACCGGTTTTGGGATCAATAATATGCGCAAACTTTTCAGTGCCAATGGTTGAAAACTTTTCATAATTCCCGGAAGTGGAAATGCCCTTATCTTCTAATTCGATATCCATCAGTATCCTGGCCTTATCAAAGGGGTCCTGGACACCTACACGCCAGGGGCTTTCGCCCTTATCTTTTCCATGGCAGAAAATCTCACCGCCACCATCCACCATGAAATGCCTGATATTATGGGCATTAAGAATCAAGGCCGCCTCATCACAAAAATACCCCGATGCCGGTGACCCCAAATCCACCATCATGCCTTTTTTCATAAAAAACACAAGATCAGGCTCCTGCAAAAGAACATGCTGATAACCCACCAAATCTTTGACACGTGCCAACAGGTCCTTTTCCGGAAGTTGCCCGGATTGGGCCGCGTTTTTCCACAACTGGACGAGCGGAAATATTGTCACATCATACGCCCCGCCTGTCAGCCGTGAATACTCCATGGCATGTTTGAGGACTTTAAAGATATCTTCCTCAACCCGGACACCCTGATATCCAGCCCTGTTGAGCCAGCTTAAGTTGCCTTCCCGGGCCTCGTCATACACATTCATGTAAGACTGTATGCGCTCTGCTTTTTGCCAGCACGCCCTGGTTGCCTGGGCAATATCAGCCCCAACATCATAAAAACAATGGATCCAGACACTGGTCCCAAAAAAAGACCTCACCTCATAATATTCTTTGAGGCCTTTTGATTTCTTATTGTTTGAAATTGTTGAAAACGTTGATTTCATTTAGCTCTCAGCTGTCAGCAAAAAAGCTATCAGCTATCAGCTATCAGCTGTCAGCTTTGTAGGATAATTAGCGCTAATTGTCCTACTGCTGATAGCTGAAGGCTGAAAGCTGAAAGCTCCTTAGTACCTCAAATACTTACGGCAAAGCCCAGTCAAGTAAAGCGGAATCGTGAAAATACCGATGAACGTTTCAATAAGAGCAATCACTTTATTGAATCCGATAGGGCTCATGTTCTCAGTCCCCACTTTTGTATAAGCCGTAAAACTGAAATAAGCGGCCTGGATAAAACTCGGCTTAATAGCAATATTATCCTTGCTCAAATGTCCATGCATATAAAATAACGCAAAGATAAGAATCAGGCCCAGGCCAAAAAGAATGATCCGCTGAGGCCGCTCACCATGCCCCCATAAAAGAGAAGCAATGGTTGCTGTGATAAGAGGAACAATCCTTTTTCCAATTTGCCTGAAGTTAAGCCCAATCCAGGTATTGCCCTTGGCCCTTTCAATATGGAACAAGTCCTGGATCAGAAACCTCCGGTACGCCTCCCTGGACTTGAAAAAACACTCTGATAAGGCATTATTATCATTATCCCTTTCATAAGCAATCGCGGCATATTTGTAGAGCATGGAGGCATACTCAAGGTCTTTGGCCGTTTCTGCCTCCTGGGCTGCTTCCTCATAAAGAGAGGCCACACGATGAAATGTCCTTTCTCCCAATATGAGCGCACGGCTGCTGGCCGAAGCCGCCAGGCAGATTGCGGCCCGGTCATGCTTTTCCTGCCTTTGAAAACCTTTGGCTGCCTGAAGATACAATTCTGCCGCGTCCTGGTACTTCTCTTCCGCAAGAAGGTCATGGGCCTGCTGCTCTGTTGACTTTTTCTCCTGTGTCATCTTAAAAACTCCTTAATGCTTCTTCATGACTGTCAAAAATGTTGAATAACTTGCTGACTTTCGTGATCTCAAAGACAGAAAGGATCTTTTTGTTCACATGGCACAAGCACATGGCGCCATTGCTTTTCCCAAAAGCCTGGACAATCTCGATAAGGAGGGCAATCCCGGAACTGTCAATAAAAGGAACATTATCAAAATCAAGCAGGACCTTGGCCTTCCTCTGTTTTAATATCTTCTTAAACGCCTCCCGAACCCGGTGGGTATTATCCAGATTCAGCTCGCCGTTCAAAGAAACGAGCGTAATGTCGTTAATTTTTTCAAGACTGATTTCCACTTTCACTGCCTCCTACTTTATCACCTTGACCATTTGAATGGTCCGCCCTCCGTTAAGAAACTTAACAGAATCCATTGAATTCTGGATCAAATACACGCCCCGGCCATGAAACTTCCCGATATTTTCTTCTGTGGTCGGGTTGGGGATCCTGGTAAAATCAAAGCCATGGCCCTGATCTGTCACCTCCAGGATGATTTTTTTCTTATTTGTTTTGACAATAACATGCACCGCCTGATCGCTCTTCTCTTTATTACCATGCTTAATGGCATTCACAAGGGCTTCATACAGGCAAAGCTTTAAGGCAAAAACCTCATCCTCATCCAGATGTAAAACCTGCAACTTCTCAAGAACTGCAGTGATAAACCCTGGAACAAGGTCCAGTTTTGAAGGGATATTATCATCAACAATCTTTGTAACAGTCATATTTCCTTTATATTATTCCGCTTGTGGCCACTATTTTTCCTTGGCACGGAACAAGAGCTTCCATGGATTTCTTTTGAGATCAGCCGACATCTCTTCCAGATTGCCCGAAGCGCCCTTCAAATGAAGCGACATGGCATCGAAATTGGTTAAAATGTTATCAATATTAGCTTCATGCACAGACACAATCTTGTCGAGATGCTCTGTCAAAGACGACATATGCGTCATGGTCACGTTAAGATTGGCCAGGCTATCGTCAATGTTCTTTTGATTCGTTTTTAAGCGCTGATCGATATTGGAAGCGATTTCATTGGCTTTGCCCAAAAATTCATGGCCATCGTTCATCAGCTGATTAAAATCTATTGGCGCCTGGCCAGGGATTGTGGCTCCTGGCTGAAGATACGCGGCGTGCGGGTCACCCGCTGTGAGGGCAATGTATTTTTCGCCCATAAACCCAAGGTTCTTGATCATGGCCCTGGCCCCGTCTTTGAGCTTCGCTGTATTATTCAGCCATAATGTCAATTCCATGGCCGTCTGGTCTGGCCCGTATTTAATCTGGATATCCTCCACAACCCCAATTTCCAGCCCATTGAGCATGACCGGCGAGTTACGGCTGACGCCGTCAATATCATTAAAAGCTGTTACAATCCGGTAGCCGTCTTTCTTGAATTTAAAATTTCCGGCCTTGACCGTGATGCCGAGCAAAATAACAGCACCCACAATCACCATTAACCCGATTTTTGTCTCATTATTAATCCGCATACCCATTCCTTTTTTTCAAATTATGACATCTGAATCGGGCCTTCAATGTTGCCGCGGATAAACTGCTGGACAACAGGGTCAGCCGTATTTTTAATCTCCTCAGCCGTGCCAACCTGCAAAAGCCGGCCTTGATAAAGCATGGCCACGCGGTCAGCAATCCGAAACACGCTTTCCATATTATGCGTGACAACAATGGAGGTAATCTGAAGTTTTTTGGTCAAGTCCAGGATTAACTGGTCTACGACCGCGCAAACAACCGGATCGAGGCCTGCTGTCGGCTCATCATAAAAAACGATCTCCGGGTCCATGGCAATGGCCCGGGCCAGGCCGGCGCGCTTGCGCATGCCGCCGGAAAGCTCATCCGGCAGGAATTTGGCAAACCCCTGAAGGCCCACTAAGTTCAATTTCGTCTGCGCCATGATGCTGATAATATTGGCCGCGAGCCTGGTGTGCTCCTTGATCGGCAAACTGACGTTTTCCTCCACAGTCAGGTAATCCAGAAGCGCGGCAGACTGGAAACTCATGCCAAAGCGCCGGCGGATTTTTTCCCGCGCCTCACCTTTGACAGCGCTCATATCCTGGCCGTTAAAAAAAACCTTGCCTGAAGTCGGCGGCACCCCGCCGGCCATGATCCTCAGCATTGTGCTTTTTCCGCAGCCTGAACCGCCCATGATGACAAAAACCTCGCCTCGGCGCACGTCAAAGGACACATTCTCGAGCACACGGCGGCCGTGATAAGTCTTCTCGATTTGGCGGACAGAAAGAATAATATCGGATGAATTGGCCATATCACATCTTCACAAAAAAATAAATTCCAGTCATGACACAATCGGCAAGGATGATCATGATAAAACTGACCACCACACTGATCGTTGTGGCCCGGCCAACCCCGACCGCGCCGCCATTGGTTTTTAACCCCTGATAAACCCCTACCATGGTGATGATGATGGCAAAAACCAAACTTTTGGAAAGGCCGGTGTAAATATCCTTGATCGTCAAGAATTTAAACGCTGTCTGCACATAAAGCCCGGCATTGATTTTTAAATTATAAACGCCGATCATGTAACCGCCCAGCATCCCTGAGGCGTCCCCTAAGACCGTCAAAATCGGCAGCATGAACAATAGCGCCAAGAACTTTGGGACAACCAGATAGCGGACCGGATTGATCCCCATGGTGTCGAGCGCTTCAATCTGTTCGTTGACCTTCATGGACCCTATCTCTGCAGTGATTGAAGCCCCGATACGCCCGGCCAGGACCAGGGCTGTCAAAACCGGGCCCAGCTCGCGGCAAAGCGAAATTGTCACAAGGCTCGCCACATAAATAGTTCCGCCCATCTTGCTTAACTGATGCGCTGACTGCATGGCCAACACAATGCCGGTAAAAAAAGTGACAAAAAACACGATCTTGACCGATTCGTACCCCATGAAAACCATTTGCTGGAAAAGCGCCTTGAAATCAACACTCTTGCCCTTAAAGGGGCCGATAAAAATCCAATAAAGCGTTTCTAAAAAAAGGCCCGCGCCTTCCGTAAACACACGCCAAGCGCTCAAAACAAGGGTGCCGATCTCTTCTGATTTCTTGAAAATGGAAAACCCGCGCTGCTCGCTCATCTTTAAAAACTCCTTAAAGCCTCTTGTCGGTTCTCAAATATGCCGAAAAGTTTGTGGACTTTTGTGATCTCAAAAATTCCAATAATTCTTTTATTAACCTGACACAGGCATAGGCGCCCCTTAACCTTCTCAAGGTTCTGGAACATCTCGATAAGCGTCGCTATCCCCGAACTGTCAATAAAAGAAAGCTTTTCAAAATCCACCAAGACCTTTGTATTCATTTCTTTTAAAATCTTCTTAAAGGCCTCGCGCAAGGTATTGGAATTGTCCATGTTTAGCTCACCGGACAGTGTGACAAGCGCAATATCATTGATCTTCTCGACCTTGATATCCATTATTGCTTCCTCCTTAGACAACCTTAATAGTGATAAGGGTAATATCATCCTGGGGCTTTTGTTTGCCCAGGAATTTCATCACATCATTGACCACACCGTCGCGCAATTCCTTTGCCGTGAGGCTCCTGTTCATTTCTACAAAAGCGGAGAGCCTGAGAACACCATACATTTCTGACCTGGCGTTTTTTGCCTCAATAATGCCGTCCGTATAATAGATAAAGATGTCTCCGCGGTCAAATTTTATCTCACGGCCTGAATAAGGGCCCTTCATCATGCCCAAAGGCAGGCCGTCATCAACATCAAGGCTGAGGGCTTTCTCACCTCTGGCCAGGTACAAGACAGGCAAATGCCCGCCATTCGCATAAAACATGACGCGATTTTTAAAGTCAAACAGGCTGTAATAAAGCGTGACAAAACGGTCAGACGGAGTTTCGCGGATGATCTTTTCATTCAAATCCAATAATGTCTGGTTTGGAAGGATCTCTGGCTTGGCAAAAAACTTGAAGGACGTTGCGGCCATGGCCATAAAAAGGCTGGCCGGGATGCCCTTGCCCATCACATCCCCAATCATGATGCCGACCTTGTTATTATCGAATTTAATGACATCGTAAAGGTCGCCCCCAACCTCACGGGCTGTGAGCATGGTGGCCGCGATGTCAATTTCATTGACTTCCGGCAAGGCCTTTGGCACAAAGCTTTCCTGGATTTGTTTGGCAATTTTCAGTTCGCTTTCCAGAGTGATCCGTTCCTTGAAGTGAAGAATAGACCTGTAGAGCGTGCAGAAAAGATACAAAAGGGTTGTGACCAAAAGAGGATAGAACACATCCACCCAGACGCCAAGCCTGTTAAAAAACGTGACGCTCACGAGCAAAAAAACAGCATTGATCTCCACAAGAAGCCCAAAGGCCTGCAAGGGCGCGGCCTTGAGCGAGGAGGCCAGGATCAATAACGAGAGGCCAATAAGAATAACCAGGTTTATCCCCCTGGAGGCCTGGGTAATAAATTTCTTATACAGGATGGAATTGAAAATATCCGCGTGAATCCCGATGGAAGGATACAGCGGCTCCAGCGGGCTCGGATGCAGGTCTGTGGTCCCATCGGCCGTATATCCGACAAGGCAGACCTTGTCTTTAAAAATATTTAAATCCAGCACAGGTTTTTTCCCCTTGGACAACGCCTCATAGGATTGCAGAATATCGCCAAAAGAATAATGCTGATACGCATCCACCCACTTGCCTGCAAAATTAATAATCAGGTTCGCGTTCTCATCAAGCGGTATTTTTTGATGGCTCAAGTCTGTTGCCAGATAATCTGAACTGAGCAAAAGGGCCATGGCCGGATATTTCCTGCCTTCATATTGGACGTAAGGCGGCACCCTCCTGAATTTCCCATCAGCATCAGCAATGACATTGATATACCCTGTGGCTTTGGCAGCGCTTGTGAGCTCTGGAAGGTTTTGTGCGGAATATTTGACAGCATGGGCCATCCCGCGGCCCTCATAAGGGGCCAGTTCAAAAACATAAGGCAGATAAACATTCCCTGCCGCGCGCATGGCTGCCAAAAGGTCGGCATCACCTTTCTGGGGTTCGCTGAAGAAAATATCAAAGACAACGGCCCTTGCGCCAGCGCCGGAAAGGGCATCAATGAGTTTGGCATGATAACCGCGGTGAAAAGGAAACTGGCCGATCTTTTTGATGGTGTTGTTATCAATCTCAATGATAACAACCTTGTCGGTTCTGGCGATCGTTGGGCGCAGATGGAATCTCAAATCCAGTGTGTCGAGCTCATTTTTCTCAAAGGCATGGAACCAGGAGCCGCATAACAGAAGAACAACTGCTGTTGCCAGGGTCAAAATGTATAATATTTTCTGGTACATAATTAGCCTATACTAGCTGTCAGCCTTCAGCAGCTGAGAGCTGACAGCTGATAGCTGAAAGCCGATAGCTACGAATTATCTTTGACATATTCTGAATAAGAAACGTCCTTGAGGCTCACATAAACCTTTTCCTGCTTTCGGATCTTAAGCTGTTTCAGCTCTTCCTGAGTTATTTCCACATAGATCCGCTCGCCTGACTCGGTTTTGAGGTTAATCTTCACAATGGTCCCGGCCGGATTCACGTACTCAACAACAGCCTTGAACGCTGCCTTTGAAAAGACCCGAGAGACCTTGAACTGATTCGGACGCACATACAGCTTGGCTGGCTGCGGCTTGTCGACAGACAAGCCAGGGACCTCCAGGGTGGTGTTGCCGATCACAGCCTTTCCCTCTTCCAGCCGGCAGTGGAAAAAATTGACATTCCCCAAAAAACTGAGGACAAAGGCATTGACCGGATTATGATAAACATCCTCGGGAGTTCCGGCCTGTTCAATCCTGCCTTTATTCATGACCACAATCCGGTCTGCAACCTCCAGGGCCTCTTCCTGGTCATGGGTGACAAAAATGGTTGTGATATGAAACTCGTCATGAAAACGCCTTAACCAGGCACGAAGTTCTTTCCTGACTTGAGCGTCCAGCGACCCGAACGGCTCATCGAGGAGAAGGACTTTGGGCCGAACCGCCAGGGCCCTTGCGAGCGCAATCCTCTGGCGCTGGCCGCCGGAGAGCTGCCAGGGGTAACGCTCAGCCAGCCACTCGAGCTGGACCAGTTTCAAGAGCTCCATGACCTTGGCCCTGATCTCCTGGCGTGAAGGCCGTGTTTTGCGCGGCTGAACGTTCAGCCCAAAAGCGATATTATCAAAAACCGTCATGTGCCGGAAAAGGGCATAATGCTGAAAAACAAACCCGACCCCGCGCTCACGCGCCTTCTGATTCTGCGCGTCGCGGCCGCTGAAAAGGACCTGGCCTTCATCAAAAAAATCAAGGCCCGCAACAACGCGCAACAGCGTGGTTTTTCCAGAACCGGAAGGCCCTAACAGCGCCAGCAATTCGCCGTCATCGACCTTGAGGCTCACATCATCCAAAGCCTTGAAGTCGCCGAATTTTTTGTATACATTTTTTAACTCGATACCCATATGTGCTTTCTGCTTTCAGCAAAGAAGCTATCAGCCGTCAGCTTTCAGCTGTCAGCTCTGCATTTTTACTGCCGCTGCCCCTGTCGAATGGTCGCCTCGACCGCACTTTTGGCAATCAAGGTGATAATGGCCAAAAGCGCCAGGACCGATGCTGTGGCAAAGGCTGCGGCGGATTGATATTCGTTATACAAAATCTCAACGTGTAACGGTAAGGTATTTGTGAGCCCCCGGATATGGCCAGAGACTACCGAGACCGCACCAAACTCCCCCATGGCACGCGCATTGCACAGGATGATTCCATACAGAATCCCCCAGCGAATATTGGGGACTGAAATCATCCAAAACGTTTTCCACCCGCTGGCGCCCAGGGTGATGGCCGCTTCTTCTTCTTCATTACCCTGCGATTTCATGACAGGAATAAGCTCGCGGGCAACCATGGGAAATGTGACAAAAATTGTGGCCAAAATAATCCCCGGCATGGCAAAAATGATCCGGATATTATGCGCAATGAGCCAAGGCCCTAAAAACCCCTGTGCGCCGAATAGCAGGATAAAAATAAGCCCCGCGATCACGGGCGACACGGAAAGCGGAAGGTCAATGAGCGACAAAAGAAGCCCCTTGCCTTTAAACTCAAACTTGGCGATTGCCCAGGAGGCAGCCACCCCGAATATCAAATTAAGAGGCACAGCCACGGCAGCCGCAATCAGGGTCATTTTCATGGCCGCGAGCGCATCCGGCTGCTCCAAGGTCTTCAGGTAAAATACCCAGCCCTTGGCAAACGCATTATGAAAAACGCAAATCAGGGGCAGAACAATAAAAAGGCCAAAAAAAGCCAGGGCTATCGAGATCAAAAAATACCTGACAATCCTGGGTTCTGTACGCGCACTCATGATATCCCTACGCTTTCCCTAAATTCCTGGACGTTAACCACTGAAAAAAATTCGCGGCCGCTAAAAGCAAAAATGAAATCACGAGCATGCCGATGGCAATGGCTGTTGCGCCCGTGTAGTCATACTGTTCGAGTTTGGTCATGATAAGAAGCGGCGCGATCTCGGTCTTCATGGGCATGTTCCCGGCAATAAAAATGACTGAACCGTATTCGCCAATGCCCCTGGCAAAGGCCAGGGTCACTCCTGTCAAAACTGCCGGAACGATCACCGGAAAAATGACCTTTGTGAGTGTCTGCCAGCGGTTGGCTCCCAAAGAGGCTGCGGCTTCTTCGATCTGGGGGTCAATATCCTCCAAGACCGGCTGAATGGTCCTGACCACAAACGGCAGGCCAATAAAGGTGAGCGCGATAGTGATGCCAAAAGGAGTGAACGCGCCCTTGATCCCTGCGGCCTGTAAATATTGCCCAACCCATCCTGTGGGCGTATAGAGTTCGGTCAGCGCGATACCTGCAACAGCCGTCGGAAGGGCTAACGGAAAATCAACCAGCGCGTCAACAATTCTTTTCCCCGGAAAAGAATAGCGCACCAGAACCCACGCGACAATGACTCCGAACACGGCATTGATGCACGCGCTCACAAACGCGGTCCCAAAACTCAACCGGTAAGCGGCCAGGGTGCGCGGCGCAGTGATGACATGAACAAAATCAGGAAACCCCATGGAAGCGGTCTTAAAAAAAATCATGGATAATGGAATTAAAACGATAAGGCTCAGATAAAATATCGTGAACCCCAAAGAGAGCGAGAATCCGGGTAGGATGCTTTGTTTGACGAAGTGTCTTGACATATATCTAGCTGTCAGCTATCGGCTGTCAGCCATCAGCAGTAGGATAATTAGCGCTAATTGTCCTGCAAAGCTGAAGGCTGATAGCTGAAAGCTGATAGCTCCTCAATTTACTTGATAGATTTGATCAAAGGTCCCTTGATCCGCAAAATGAGTCTTCTGCGCTTTCTGCCAGCCGCCAAAGACCTCATCAATCGTGATCAACTCCACCTTCTGGAACTGTGAAACATACTTATCCGCAACCGCTTTCAGGCGGGGACGGTAATAATTTTTAGCCGCGATCTCCTGGCCTTCGGGAGAATACAGGTATTCCAGATAAGCCTGGGCCACCTTGCGCGTAGCGTGGCGGTCAACATTACCGTCAACCAAAGCGATTGACGGCTCCGCAAGAATGCTTAAAGACGGCGTGACAATCTCATACTCTCCCTGGGCCAATTGCTTCACCACAAGATACGCCTCATTCTCCCAGGCAATAAGCACATCCCCGATCTTGCGCTCAACGAATGTTGTGGTCGAACCGCGCGCACCGGAATCAAGGACCGGCACGTTTTTAAAAAGGGCGGTCACAAACTCCCTGGCCTTATTATCATCGTTATTCCATTTCTTGAGCGCGTAACCCCAGGCCGCAAGATAATTCCAGCGGGCGCCGCCAGAGGTCTTTGGATTCGGCGTAATCACAGCAACGCCGGGTTTCACAAGATCATCCCAGTCTTTAATATTCTTGGGGTTCCCCTTGCGCACCAGAAAAACAATGGTGGAGGTGTAGGGCGCGCTGTTATACGCAAGCCTTGCCTGCCAATCCTTGGGGATAAGGCTGGTCTTCTGGGCAATAGCGTCAATGTCATAGGCCAGAGCCAGGGTCACAACATCGGCCTCAAGCCCATCAATGACAGCGCGGGCCTGTTTGCCGCTGCCGCCATGAGACTGGTTGACCTCAACCGTTGTGCCTGTTTCCTTGAGCCAATGGTCACAAAAGGCCTTGTTAAACCCCTGATAGAACTCGCGTGTCGGGTCATAAGAGACGTTAAGCAGCGTGACCTTGCCTTCGGCCATCGCCGGAGCGATCAAGGCCACTCCCAAAACAAAAGTCATTACAAAAATAAATAATCTTCTTATTCTCATTGATATCTCCTATTTTTAATTATATGAAGCATAATTTTATTCTATTTAGAATAAATGTCCAGCCAAAATAGAAGCCCAGTCCTTAAGTCCTGGCTTGGGAGATATTGAGGCAATGCTCAACGATTGGTTGTTATTTTCTTCCTGTCATCAGAAAAACACTGAAGGCTCTCTCGCGCCCCTCTGAATCTGGCTTGTTGATTTGTGCGGCAGCAATGGAAGTAATATTCACAAATCCTGCTTCTAGAAATACAAGGCCAAGCTTCTCCCGGTCAAACCCGTTATGGAAGACGCCGTCACTATTGTCATGAAAACGGCCGCCTTCTTCATCCAGGTCTGCGATAGCAATCTGGCCTCCTGGCCTAAGAACCTTATAAAACTGCTCCAACAGTTTCCGGGTATCCTGAACATGATGAAGCGTCATACTGCTCATAATGAAATGATACGGCCCCGCCAAACCATCATCCAAAGCCAAATCCAAAAGATATGCCTTCACATTATCGGCCTTCTGCTGGCGAGCCTTGGCAAGGAACACATCAAGCATGCCTTTGGAGGTATCCACACCAGTAATAGAGCGCACATGCGGGAGGATGTGAAATGCTAAAAGCCCGGTTCCGCAGCCAAAATCAAGGACATCCATGTCCTTACTTAATTCAACCTGTTTTGATACGGCCGTAGCCACATCCCTCGCCAGCCCTGTCCTCAGCGGCGAATCATCCCACGACTGAGCATCTTTATCAAAATTTCGTGTCTTCATTATTTCTTCGGCCCTGTCTTTTTATTGCACTTGCCAATCTGCTCCTGAAGGAGACCCATCGGACAAATCATGCACCAGGCACGATGCTTGGTGATCGTGCCCAAGACCATGGCGATCACCGTCGTAACAACGCACATGATCACAAAAACTTTGCCCACAGCCATGAGCGACGCTCCCGCAACAGTCAGCCGCCACATGAGAAAAGTCATGAGAAACGCAAATACAAGCCAGCGGAACCAGAGCTTCAAAAAAATTTTTGGCATCGGCCGATTCGCGCTGACGCGGGAAAGGGCAATGTCCAGAAAAGAACCCCGGGGGCAAAGATTCCAACACCAAAACCTTGGCTTAAAAAATGACAGCACGAGAAAGAAAGCCATCATGCCAACGACCAGATAACCTAATAACGGCACAAAAAGCCCGCCAATAACAATGACCGGCAACAGCCAAATCATGATCCATTGAGATATTTTTCCTTGCATACCCTACTCCTTTGCTGCTTCAATAAAAAAAATAATATCGCTGATCTCAGGCATAGCCTCAATAATAGCGTGGCGCAGGCGGCTCATCAAGACATCGTTCTGTTGAACCGTACCGGTCATAGGGCAGCGAAGGCTCAAGCCTATCCAGAACTTTTTGCCAACCCGTCTGAATTTCATCCTGCTCATGTGATATTCAGGATTGACACCGGCTATCACCTGTTCTATGTTTTGCTGAAATCCCGGGCCAGGAACCTGATCAAGGATGATCTGTAAATTACCATTCCAATGCGCCAGAGAGTCTCTGATAATAATAATGCCGACAATCATGGCCGCAAGTTTGTCACAGATCGCGAACGACGGGCCAAACTGGGAAAGGATGATCGCCACAATAACCGCGCCTGATGAGAAAAGGTCTGCGCCTGCATGGCAACCGTTGGCCACCATTCCCGGGCTGTCCAATTTAGTGCCAGCACAAAAGTTATACCGGTACATCATGTACGTTAAAAATGCGGAAATCATGACAACCGGAAGCGCCATAATGTCTGGCTGGACAAACTCCCGCCTTAATATCCCCAGAAGATTGGAGAGGACCACAAATAAACCGATCCCGATCAGAATACTGAACGCCGACAGCGCCGCGATAAACTCGATCTTAGTGTATCCATAAGGAAAACGCTCATCGGACTTGCGCTGCGAGAACCCCAGGCTCACCATAATCAAGATGCTCGTCGCAACACAAGAAATGGATTGAAAGCCATCGGCAAGCAGCCCGGAACTGTTGGTGCATACACCGCCGGCAATTTTAAGGCCTGCCAGAAAAGTGTTGCCCACAACAGTCCAACCGAGAATCTTTTTGGAACACGCCCTGCAATCTTCCAGGTCAGTCGACGGGCACATCGCTTTTTCTATCATTTTTGCTCCTTGATCCCTACAAAAAGTTCATGCGGCCTTGAAAACTTCTTTTCGAACAAAATTTTGATATTCTCCGTGGCCATTACGGCATCCTGCATCGACGTTTCGCCAGTCATCGCAAAAGTCGCAATGATTTCAAGAATGTGACCGGCCTCATTCACCCGCAGCTCCTTCAAGGCCACATCAGAGCGTATCTTTTTCATCAGTTTTTCCACCTCAGCGATAGTATCTTTATCGCACGAGGCATCCATGAGCCCTTTAAACGACGAAGACAAAAACCTGATACCGTGAAGAATCAGGAAAAAAGCGGCCAGAATCGCACAGGCGTAATCCAAGAGTGGCCCCCCTATCCGGGCAATCACGACGGTAATCATGGTCAAAATAGATAAGAGGAAACACGCGTTCAGGATAAAACCGATCTCGCAGGCGTCAATCTCAGGCAGGTCCATAGCCCTGTCCTTCACAAGAACCATAAGCCCCAAACTCAACGCAGCTGTTATCATGGCAATCCAGGCTGCTGACAATTCCGGTGGATAAATCGTATGAAAAAAAACCATGTGGCCGATCGAGAAAAAAAGAACGCTTGTGCCCAGGGTAATGATCGCTGATGTTCCAAGAATAATGATAAATTCAAGCTTGTCCGGATTAAAATAAAGCCGGCCTGGACGTGCCGGATGCGAACGGCCAATGCGAAGTAAGGCCACCACCGCAATAAAAACACCAAAAAGCGCGAAGGCCCCTGAGACAAGCAGGCATTTTGAGGCAGACAAAAGCCCAAAAATCGTGTTGAGCAGAAAAAATAATATAAAAATATAAAACAGGACATAAGCGGCCTGCTCTTTATTATCTTTGACTGGATCCCGGGATTTCTTGGCCATCATACTTTCCCTCACTTTATTGAGCTCTGGAGTTTAGACCAAGTATGACGTGGCAATTCGAACAAACACCACGATATTCATGCGGCATCTGAGCCGTAGCCTGTATAGAAATATCCGGCTTAACAATATGACAATTTTCACACACCCCACGATACTCATGCGGCATAACAGCATCCCGGAATATCGGTGCAGGCGTTGTTTGTGTGAATGCAATATTCTTATAACCACCATTAGCCTGGCCTCCCATTAGCATCCTTCCCATGCCCCTCTGCTGAGACCCTATGGGACAAACAGGCCTGCCAAAGGCAACCTGCTGAGCACAACCCGGAGTATAAGCTGCCTGTTGAGCGCCCGTTGTCCCCTGTGGAAAACATTGCGTAAAGCTCGGACATGTTGCGCAATTCGGATTCGTAAAGGCAACTTGCTGAGCGCTTCCGGTTCCCTGCGGAAAACATTGAGCAACGCTCGGACATGTCGCACAATTTGGATTCGCGAACGCTACCTGTTGGCCTCCGCCAGAAAAACCCATCCCCCCTTGCCCAGCATCCTGAACAGGCCAGGAATTATCTGTGGTTTTAAACATGGCCAAGCAGAACAGGGTTACCAACACAATGACAGCACCCCCGGCCATCCATACGCTTTTTGTATTAGTGCTGGTGTAAGACACCTTTCTACCTATTGATTCTTTCTTTGCGCCATCTTCCATAAATGCATCCTTTCCTTAATTAATAGCTCAAACTCCGCCGGGGCGTATCCCGACCTGACCGTAGACGAGAGCCTGTTGCCCCTGACGATCGACCGTAAAAGTGATGCGATCATTCAGATCAGACGTCTGAATAAGTTGCTGAAACTGCTCCTGGCTCGTGATGCTGATGCCATTCCAGCGCTGAATAACGTCTCCCTCCATGATCCCGGCAAGCTGGGCCGGCGATCCCACGAACGTCCTTGCGACCAGGATACCGTTAGAGTCCAGAAGATCGTACTGCGCCTTTACATCCGGCGTCAGCTCGATCGTTTCCACTCCCAGCCAAAGCCGCGAATCAATAGCCTTGATCCCGAAATTCTCTCCCTTTTCCCAAACAAAAAAGATGAAAACGAGCGTGATCAGGATCAGCATCCCGATCATATTAATAACCGAACGATTATTATCATCTTTTCTGTCACAACCTAATTGAGGCATTATTCTCATCCATTACTTGCATTCTTCTTGCCAAGACGCACTTTCACGCTGTCGCATTTCAAACAACCGAAACACCGCACGCACGTCGAATTGCCCGGGTTGTCGCTGATATTGATGTCCACAGGACAAATGTCCCTGCATTTCTGGCAATCTTTGCATTTCTTGGTATCCACATCCAACTGCAACAGGCTATGCTTGTTGAAAAGCCCGAATATCGCCCCCAGCGGACACACCAGCCTGCAAAAAGGCCTTTTCGCAAGAACAAAAAAAGTGATAAACAACGCCGCAATCAAAATTTTGATGACAAAAAGGAAACCCAGTGTCTGGACAGAAACCGCGGGTTCGCCATAAACCGGGATAACCGGATTCCAAAGGACCCAGGGAATCGCGGCCTGAATGGTTCCTATGGGGCAGACTTTTGAAAACCATGTTTCCTGGGTTACTAAAGGAAAAAGGATCACAAGAAGAAACAGGATCAGATATCTTGAAACGGCCAGCTTTTCCGGCAAGCGAATCTTGATGCTTTTTATTTTATAAAGAAGGTCCTGAAGAAGCCCAAAAGGACACAACCATCCGCAGGCCAGCGCGCCAACAGCGATGCCGATCGCGGTGAGATAACCCAAAAGAAGATAAGGAATTTTGTGAATAGTCATAAAATGCTGCATCGTCCCGATCGGGCAGGAAAAGAATGCCGACGGACAACTGTGACAATTAAGAACAGGCACGCACGCGCTTTTAAGCTCCCCCTGATAGACTTGTTTGGTTTTTAAAAAACCAAAATACATATTCATCAGAACCGCCGAGCACCATTGGGTTGCGGCTCTCAGGTTTTGAAGATCCATCTTGTTACTCCAATCCGATACAGGCCATGCACATGGTGGCACCGTTGTTTTGTATCTCAAGAGCGTCGTTGGCGCTGTCGCCTATCAGAAAAAGAATGAATACAAGGAAAAGTACGATGACAACCTTCTTCGTCATAAAACTCCTTTTCAGCTTTCAGCTCTATTGCACTTCAACCCAACTCATCAGCTCTTTGCAGCGCGGACAAGCCGGGAACCCGGTCTTGCCGCAGGCCGGGCAGACAAATGTCCCGACATAACCGTTCCAGAACATCGGAACCTTGCACACCGGACAAAGCGGAATGCCCTTAGACCCGCACCGCGGACAAACAGCGTGCACGTTATGCTGGATCACCTTCATTACAACATTACTTTTGATAAGGGAACGCGCTTTAAGTGCCTTGAACTTCCCCGCGGAATAGGCGATATAGACTGACAAAAATCCGGCAAAAATCGCTCCCATAATCAAAAGTGCGTATCGATCGGTCTCGTTTAAAGTAAATTTATCGCTGACAATCAAAATACCCTCACCTTCGGCTTCACAGCACCCGTATCCATGGGAGACGCGACAGCGACCACCTCATGCATGTCCCCGCCGCACTTGGGACATTTCGCCGCAACAGCGCCAGCGGCTGCTTTCTGTGAAATACGGTAATTGCAGTTAAAACAAACATAATATTTCCCCTGGACAATCCTTCCCAAGTTCGCCTGCGTATCAAAAGAACTGCAGGCCACGGGCGTTTTACTTCCCGTGATGCCAAAGTGAGACGGGACATTCTGTTCGGTAAGCTTGGTTAACCCATCCGGAAAATCACCGAGCGCCTGCCAGGCTGTGCCATGGACATCCGTATACATTTCAATACGCGCCTGGCTGAAAACCCGAAACGGCTCAAACCCGATATTGTTTCCCAAAACCACATCAACGTTCATTTTGGCCAGCATCTGCGCCGCGCGTAACCCCGCGGCATGCTGGCTATCCATATATTTATTAGGAACAGCCCTGTAGGTTTTTTTAGCGCGATCGCAAATAATATAGAAAGGCGCCCTGCCGAAAAGATAGGAAACCGGGCTTGAAATATCCCTTCCCGTGGCTGCTATGGCAATCACAACAGCTTTTTTCCCGCTTAAAACCAGAGGATTGTCTATCTCGTAAAACGCCCGTCCGATAACAAGGCCGGACACGGCAATGAGCATCACAAGAAATAAAATTTCTTTATTCTTAGTCATTTAACGGAGGTCTAATCAAAATGTATCTTTTTGTAATATTCGCAAGCCACGCACGAAGTCTTACAGAATATCTTCTGATGGCTCACATGCGCCCGGAGCGTGTAGCATTTCTTGGTGTCAGAAAGAAAAACAACGCATAACTTGCAATTATGCACACCCTTCTTCCTTGACGACTGGTGATATTCCCAGCAGCGTAAAAAATCAGATCCCGAGCCTACGAGCTCTTCCGACTTAAAAGCATTAAGGCCGATTTTATACGTTTTAATGAAGGCAACAAGGTCAGCCCGGTGGATACGGCGGTGCCCTCCGGGTGTTTTTGTGGTTTTAAGAATCCCCTTATTGGTCCAGTTAATGACAGAAAATCGTGTGACACTGCAAATCTTTGCAGCCTCAACTGTTGAAAAGTATTCTTTCATACGCGCCCCGCCCCTAATTCTACATATTACACTTATTCAACATATTATACATTTAAAGGCAAAAAAATAATGCCTCCCGTCGGCATAGTATTTTAAAAAAATTTTCCTGCAACAAAAATCAATAAACTTGCGTCTTCAGCCCTTTCTCGCAATTCATTGGGGAGTATAAACAAAAAACGCGCGCTGGTCAAATATTATATTTCAAGAACGGTTCCCCAGCCCTGTGAGCTGGTCTTTGATCTCTATAATCTTGGCTTTCAATAAGGGGTTCTGGGAAACAGTCTCATCCATCAAAAACGTCTCAAGCTGGGCAGCGATCGCTATGAGTTTCTCAACCCCGACAAGCTTCTGGCGCTGTTTCGAAAGTGCCAGCGCCCGTTGAATGGCAATGCAAAGCTCATCAAAATTGAGGGGCTTGGGCATATAATCAAACGCGCCTTTTCTGAGTGCGAAAACAACGCTTTCCATGTCTCCGTGCCCGGTCAACATGATGACCTCGGTATCAGCGCTCAAGGCCTTGATTTTATCCAAAAGCTCGATCCCGTCCATGCCAGGCATGCGGATGTCTGTCACAACGATCTCCGGCTTTTTGTCCCGCAAAACCTCCAGCGCCTCTCTACCGCTCTCGGCCAGAAAAACCTCATACTCCTCAAGCTCAAGAAGGCCTTTCAGCCTCTCGCGCAGCATTTTTTCATCGTCAACAACAAGAATCTTTGCAATCATGTAACCTCATTAGACACCCGCCCCTCGTTTCTGACGCCACTGGGAATGCAAAGCGTCCCTGAGACAGGAAATCGCATCCTTATGCCGGTCTTCGGCTTGATAAAGGAATCCCAGGGTTTCATGATACTCGATCCTGCCTGGATCAAGGGCAATGGCTTTTTTATAAAACTGTTCGGCTTCTTGAGACTCGTTTATCTTCTCATGGCAAATGCCAAGCCGGTAATAAATGCCCGCCTTGGCAGGCGAAATCCTCCTGGCTTTTTCAAGGAAGGTGATGGCCTCAGTATATTCTTCAATGTTATACAGGCACTCGCCGAGTGCATTGATGATGTCGGGGTCGTTCTTGGCGTGGCTTTCCGCTTTTTTCAAAAACTCGATCGCCTCTTTGTCCTCATCCATGTTCTTGTAACACATGGCAAGCATATAAAGAACGCTGGGGTCCAGATCATTGGTCTCGTCAAGATAACGAAAAAAAGAATCCCTGGCCTTGATGTAATCGCCATTTTGAAAATCAGAAAAACCCTGTTCTTTGTAAACATCAACCTGGATCTTTTCAGGGGAAACAAACGCCTTCTGGTAGGCGTTCGTAAGCCTGTCAACAATCCGGATGGCCGTGGAATGAAAAGCAACCGGCGCAAACTTTAATTCCTTGCGGATCCGGGAGCGCATTTTAGGGGAGGTGGAGATATTCACTTCTTTCCCGACACGAGATCATTAATAGCTTTTTCCTTATCCTCATCAACAGAAACCTGGGCAGACTCATCAGAAGCCCCGGCAGCACATGACTTCTTTTTTCCAAAGAAATTTGAAAGCGCCGCGCCTGCGGCCATAGATACCAGAATAAGTCCGGCCATGGACAATGAGATCGGCTCCATATTTTTTCCCTTCTGTTACTATGTTTTCTTTTTAAAGCGATCCGAAATCCACGCTCCCGCTGCCATAGACACCAGGATAATTGCCGCGGTTGACAATGAAATAGGTTCCATATTCCTATCCTCCTTTACGGGTTGGGCTCTTTTTCCGGGACCTTGCGCGGGCAACCGGCGCTGCCTTTGGCTCTTGGGATAATTTTTCTGGAATTGTGATACTCTTTTTTGCGGGTATGAATTTCATCTGCCTGGCAAATGAACCCTTGATGGCATTAATTTTTTTCTGCACAACGCTCCGGGCATCTTTCCAAATTCCGGAATGGACAACTTTACCAACCTTGCTGACCTTGTGAGCCAAAACCCCGGCTCCATAAGAAACTTCTTTAAGGACTTCCTTGGCCGCGCTCACTTTGAGAGAATTTTTTAACGTAACCTTATTGACTGCCGCAACTTTTTTCTTTGCTTTGGCCACTTGATTCTCCCCTTGTTGCCCCGGTCACAGGCCTTAATCTAAATTTTTGTATACTAGTTTATACCCCCCCCCCCCCGCAAATCAAGCAAAATAAAACAAGCAGGAAAATCTGGGCATAAAACTCAGAACAATTTATATTGGAGAAATAAAATACGACGGGAATTCTTAATGATGGAAAAAACAACTTTCTTAAATCTTCAGGGACTTTTCTTTTATCACTATCGGCTGGCTTCCGATATTCTGCCAATAATCTGAAAGGGCTGCGGCTGGGGCAACACGAGCGTTACTCACAAAATCGACATTCTCCCGGGCCAGGCGATTGCTGATGTGAATGATCTTAATAATTTTTATGACAATTCTCTGCATCCGCCACAACCTCTTGACCTTTTGGCCAAACGTTTTGGGATGCAGATAAAATTGCAAAAGATCATTAAGAGGCCGCGTCACATCATCTGAAAATTCTTTAAGGAATGCGCCCTCTTCCCGGGTCATGCCGATATCTTCGAGCGTTCCGGTGACACACTCAATAAAAGCATCTGATATTTTCTGGCATTCCTCTTCTGTCATTTTGGCCTTAGGCGGCATGGCAAAGATCGCATTATTAAAATAGGGAGACTCCTGAAGCCTCGCGATGAATCTCCTCGAAAGCGCCTCCTGCTCGCCCGGCGACAACTGCTGAAGCTTTTCGACCAAACGGTTAACAACCGGATGGCTCGAATGCTTGAGGCCAATCTCATTCATTTCCTCAACAGCTCTGGTAAGGCCGCTCACATCAAAGATGGCCTTCAGTTCCTTAAGAATGGGCGACATGGGCCCCTGGGGAATGTCCGAAAACGGATCAGGGCGATGGATGGTTATGCTTTTTTGTGAACTTCGCTTCCTTTTTAAACGACCTTTGGATGAAGCCTTGGCCTTGCTTATTTTCTGCGAGGCCTTCTTGACAGTCCTTCCCAGGGCAAAGGCAACCTTCAAATGCCAGTCTTCAGCATTTTTTTGAGGAATCTTTTTTTTCGTGCTCTTTCGCCTAGGCATTATTCTAGCTCTTTGGTAGCAGACGCTTCTTGAGGAACGGCATTAACACCATCCTTTAAATCAATCAAAAAAACTCAAGACTTCACTTCTAAAATTCCGCTACGGGAAACAAAGAATTTGTTGCGAAAATTTAATACGGGTATTTCAATCAACTTGGACATTAGAATCCCAACGCTCACGGAGCCAAAAACGTATATAAAAAGGGACACAAAAGAAAAAAGAAGGTAATTGGGAACGCGCGAAAAAACATGATACGGGAACCATCTAGAAAAAAGAATATGCCAGAGATAAATTGAATAGGAATAAACTCCTATAAAAGCGGTTCCTTTAAGAATCCAGTTTTCATTTGTTTTCTCCATATTAAAATGATACAGGAATAAAAGGAGAAAACCGCCAAATCCAATATATAGAAAAGTAAATCCAAAAGAATGCATAAATGGATCAAACAAAGACCAGCGCCAACTTGTCATAATAAGAACTGTGCTTAGAATGCCGATAATACTTGCTCGTTCTTTGACCCAACATTTTAATTTATCTTGTCTAAAATGGTGCAAATACGACAACATGACACCGAACAAAAGACTGTCAATCCTCAAATGCGTTGGAAAAAGATGGCTTTGATGTGTATACGGGAAAAAGTACGCATTTAACACTCTAAAGAAAAGGCACTCTACAGAGATGAGAATAGTCAGCGGAATGAAAATTCTAAACGGGTCACTTCCTGAACATTTCACTCTATAGAGAACAAACAACCCTATAAATAAATAAAAATGTTCTTCAACCGCAAGAGACCACGAATGCTCCCAAATATGTGGCCAGTAACTTTGAATATATAATAATTCGCCCATGTATTTAGATAAACTGGGAACCGGGTAGTTATATAGAATCAAATATAGTGTTGTTAAGAAAAGAAATGCATAAAATGCAGGATAAATTTTTAATCCCCGCCGAATAAAAAATCTCCAGAGATTGATATTGCCGCATTCTTTATACTCCCGAAACAAAAGACCTGAAACCAAGAAACCGCTGATAACAAAAAAAAGATCCACACCTGTCCATCCACATTGCATCCACAGGTTTAGTCCTCTGGTAAAAATAGATGGCCGCTCGAAAAGACATTGAGGGATATGTGCGCCCATGATCATTAATACAGCAAACGCTCTTAAAATATCCAACTGAATCAAGCGCAAGTATTATATCCTCCCGGCTTCGCATCAACAACTCAAGATGGAATCAGGTTCGCCTGCCATCGACAGGGTTCACTTCAAAATAAAACTGAGAATCAAGGCTCTGCTACGCTCTTACCAACAAAATAACTCCAGTGGAGCTACGCAGCAACGTTCTTCTTCGCCCCACAAAAGAACATAGTTGCTTCGAAGCCCCACTGAAATTATTTAGTTCGCCAAGGGCGAAGAAGAACGGAGAGGGAGGGATTCGAACCCTCGGACTACATTTCTGCAGTCACACACTTTCCAGGCGTGCGCCTTAAACCACTCGGCCACCTCTCCAATATTTATAGCTCAATAATTCTTCGCCTTGACCTCGAACACGGCCTGCGGGTACTGGCAGGTCGGGCAGGCTTTAGGCGGTTGTTTGCCAAAATGGATGTGCCCGCATTCGCGGCAGACCCAGACCGTTTCCTCGTCTTTGGCAAAAACCTTTGAATTCTTTACATTATCCGCGAGCTTGCGATAACGCTCTTCGTGCTCTTTTTCGATCTTGGCGATCATGCGGAACTGGTTGGCGATCTTGATAAAGCCTTCCTTTTCCGCAACCTCGGCGAATTTGGGATAAATATCAACAGACTCTTCATGCTCGCCCATAGCACCGGCCATGAGGTTGTCAAAGGTGTTCCCTACCAAACCGGCAGGATATGTTGCGGTGATCTCGACAGCGCCGCCTTCAAGGAAAGCGAAATAGATCTGGGCATGGTGCTTCTCATTATGAGCGGTCTCGGTAAAAACGGAAGCTATCTGGTTATAACCTTCTTCTCTCGATTTCTCGGCAAACATTTCGTAACGGTTCCGGGCCTGGGATTCACCGGCAAAGGCTTTCAGGAGGTTCTTCTCGGTTTCCGTACCCTTGATGCTTTTCCCGTTGCGGTATGCCGCAAAACGTTCTCTCAGTTCTGCTTTCATGACCATCCTCCCTGGTTCCAATGGACGTGTGTTGGGTCATATTTATCCCTGGGCTTTTCTTCTCCGGAAGATATACCGACCGCGATGACACAGAGCGGTATTACGTTTTGTGGGATCTTGAAAAGCTCTATTAGGAAAGTAACGCGCTCTGCCCGGGGATAAATGACTGTCCAGCAGGCGCCAAGCCCAAGGGCGTGCGCTGCCAAAAGCACATTTTGGGCCGCGGCTGAAGTGTCCTGGATCCAATAGCCGACCTCAGTTCCTCCATAGGCCACAGCCGTATCACAGGCAACTATGATCGCGTGTTTGGCCGTAAGGATCATCCGGGCATTGGCCAGGTTTTCAGCCATCTTAGGTATGAGGAGCGGATCATCAATGACTATAAAATGCAGATGTCTTGTGTCCCTGGAAGTAGGGGCCGCCATACCGGCGCGGACCAAGGTCTCAAGGTCCTCCCGTTTAACACGGTCACCCGTGAATTTACGCACGCTCCGGCGATTTAGGATCGTCTGGATCATACCTGTTATGCCGCAGGCTTTACCATCGCGCCTGTTTGGGCTGCGAGGGCTTCGTAAATAGCCCATTTCTGGTTCACGTCTTCCTGGGCCAGCTTGATCAGGCGCTCAGCCTCTTCAGGCTTTGTCTTGGTCAAGGACTTAAAGCGCGTCTGATGATATGCATAATCCCTAAACGACAGCTTAGGCGCTAACGAATCCAGGGTCAAAGGATTCTTGCCTTCCTTGATCAGCTCAGGATTATAGCGGAACAGCGGCCAGTGGCCTGACTCAACCGCGGCTTTCTGTTCCATGAGCCCATTGGCCATGCTGATACCATGAGCAATACAATGGCTGTAGGCAATGATAAGAGATGCGCCGGGATATTTCTCAGCTTCCATGATCGCCTTGATCGTATGTTCGTCTTTTGCGCCAACCGAAACTGTTGCCACATAAACATGGCCATAGGTCATGATGATGCGGGCCAGGTCTTTTTTAGACATGCTCTTGCCTGAGGCCGCGAATTTGGCAACTGCGCCGCGCGGCGTTGACTTCGAGGCTTGCCCGCCGGTATTGGAATAGACTTCCGTGTCCAGTACCAGTACATTGACATTGCGGCCAGTGGCCAGCACATGATCCAAACCGCCAAAGCCAATGTCATAAGCCCAACCGTCGCCGCCAAAGATCCAGACGCTCTTTTTGACCAGATAATCGGCCAAAGATAAAAGATTCCTGGCTTCAAAAGACGAGTTCGCATTGAGCTTCTCTTTAAGGGTATCGATACGTTTACGCTGTTCAAAGATCTCTGCCTCATCATTCTGTTTCGCGCTGAGAATGGCATTGACAAGTTCAGCGCCTATGGAGCCTTCCATCCTCTTCAGGATCTCGGATGCATTCTCTGCCTTCTTATCAATGGCAAGACGGAACCCAAGACCAAACTCAGCATTGTCTTCAAAAAGCGAGTTCGACCAGGCCGGACCGCGGCCCAGGATGTTCTTGGTATAAGGCGTGGTCGGAAGATTGCCGCCATAGATCGAGGTACAGCCGGTAGCATTGGCAATGATAGCCCGGTCGCCGAAAAGCTGGCTGACGATCTTGATATATGGCGTTTCACCGCAACCGGCGCAGGCGCCTGAGAACTCGAACAAAGGCTGCAAAAACTGGGCGCCGCGCACCGTGCCCTGCTTGACCTTAAGACGGTCCATATCGGGCAGCTT
>JADFYI010000046.1 GCA_015233145.1 Candidatus Omnitrophota bacterium | reverse complement strand
AAGGCACGCCCAGAATCACCAAAGAAGCCCTGTGGGCCGCACCTCAACACAAAGAGCCCAATTTCGCGTGCCCTGAAAATTTTGAAGAAAAACTAAACGCGGTTCTTTCGGATTATAACGTTTGTTCCAAAGAGGCTGTTGTCCGCAGGTACGACCATGAAGTCCAGGGCGGGAGTGTAGTCAAGCCATTTTCCGGAATTAATTGCGATGGCCCGTCGGATGCCAGTGTCCTCCGTCCCCGGCTCGGGAGCGATAAAGGGATTGCGGTGTCAAACGGCATCAATCCGCGTTTTGGGAAAATCGACCCTTACTGGATGGCGGCCTCGTCCATTGATGAGGCCATCCGCCAGATTGTGACTGTGGGCGGCGATCTCAAGGAAATCGCGATTTTAGACAATTTCTGCTGGGGAAACCCTGATAAGCCGGACCGTTTGGGCGGGCTGGTGCGCGCGGCCAAGGGCTGCCATGATTTTGCGGTTGCATTTGGCACGCCGTTTATTTCCGGCAAGGACAGTTTTTATAATGAATATGCTGATAAGGGTAAATCCATTGCCATTCCCGGAACCCTGCTCATTTCCGCAATCGGGGTCATTGATGATGTCAACCAGTGCGTGACCATGGATTTTAAAAAGCCTGGTAACCTGATTTATGTGCTCGGCAATACCTATGAGGAATGGGGCGGCTCGGCGTATCTTTCAACCTATGGGCTTACCGGCAGCGGCGTCCCCAAAGTTTATCCTCGGGAAGCGTTGAAAATTTACAAGGCATTTTCCAGGGCTGTGCAAAAAGGCTTTGTTGCCTCTGCGCATGACTGCTCGGAAGGGGGGCTTCTCACCGCGTTTGTTGAAATGGCGTTTGCCGGAGGGTTTGGCGCGACCGCGATTTTGAAAGCAGTCCCTTTTAAGGGCAAGGTCCGGCGCGATGACATGATCGCGTTTTCAGAATCCAATTCGCGTATTATTGTGGAAGTCGAGCCTGAAGACCAGAAGGCATTTGAACGCCTGCTGGACGGGATTCCTTTCGGCATGTTTGGCCGCGTTCAGGATTCCTCTGAAATATTTGTTTACGGCGTCAAGGAAGAATTACGCCTTAAGGCGGATATTGATGAACTTAAAAAGGTCTGGAAAAAACCGTTACAATTTTAAGCCGAGGAGCCTATGACAAGAAAGAATGTCCAACCAGAAGATGATGCTTACGAAATGGACCAGTGGCGGATTTTTCGCATCATGGCAGAGTTTGTGGAAGGGTTTGACCGTCTGCATAAGGTTGATAACGGGGTGACCATTTTCGGGTCTGCCCGTTTAAAGCCGGATCATAAGATGTACCAGCTTTGCGAACAAACCGGAGAACTTCTGGTGAAAAACGGTTACGCGGTCATTACCGGCGGAGGCCCGGGGATCATGGAGGCAGGAAACCGCGGGGCTTTTATGGCCAAGGGGTCTTCCATTGGGCTCAATATTGAGCTTCCTTTTGAGCAAAAACCGAACCCGTTCATTAAAACGCTTATCAATTTTCATTATTTCTTTTGCCGCAAGGTCATGTTTGTCAAGTATGCCAAAGCGGTTGTCATTTTTCCGGGTGGATACGGCACGCTCGATGAGCTTTTCGAGAGCCTGACTCTTGTCCAGACCGGGCGCATGCCCAAGGTTCCGGTGATCCTTTTCGGGAGTTATTACTGGAAAGGCATGGAAGAGTGGATGGCCAAAAACCTTCTCGGAGAGAAATGTATCGACGAGAATGACCTGTATCTTTACAGCATCGTTGATAAGCCGCAGGATGTTATCAAGATCATTAATGATTTTTATAAAGGGAAAAAGAAATAAGCCGTGGCTAAAAAACCCCGTGTCATAGTTTTGCGCACAGCAGGCACCAACTGCAACGTTGAAACAACGTTTGCTTTTAAAGAGAGCGGCGCTTTGGTGGACGAAGTGCATTTAGAAGAGCTTTTTAAGGGCAACGCCAGGCTTTCGGATTACCACATTATGGCGTTACCGGGCGGCTTTAGCTACGGCGATGACATTGCCTCGGGCCGTATTTTTGCCAATGAGCTTCGCATCCGTTTGGGGCAGGACATTGAGCAATTTATCAGGGACAAGAAACTTATTATCGGGATTTGCAACGGTTTTCAGATCCTGGTCAAGGCCGGGATTTTGCCCGGAGTTTTTAATCCCTCGGCTGTGGACCATCAGACGGCAACGTTGACCAACAATGATTCGGGAAAATTTGAAGCCCGCTGGGTTTATCTTAAAGTCTCAGGCAAGTCGGTCTGGACCGAGGGGCTTAAAGACGTTATTTTTACGCCTGTGGCGCACGGTGAGGGCAAGTTTATTCCGTTAAACAGTGAGGTCTTGAAGAAACTTGATGCCGAAGGCCAGGTGGCGTTCCGGTATGTGCGTGCTGATGGGAGCCCGAGCGGGTATCCTGTTAATCCTAACGGTTCCACAGATGATATCGCGGGCATTACAGACCCGACCGGGCGTATCCTGGGGCTTATGCCGCATCCGGAAAGGCATTTTCTTTTCACCCAGCATCCTTTTTGGACAAGGCTGGGCAAGAAATCAAAGCTTGGCGACGGCGCCAGGGTTTTTGAAAACGGCGTTAATTACGTTAAAAAGAACCTTTTATGACAAAAAAACTGACTTATAAAGGCAGCGGCGTTGATATTGCAAAGGCGGATGCGTTTATTGGTGCAATCAAAGGCCTTGTCAAATCCACCCGCAATGCCGGCGTGATGGACAGGACCCGTGCGTTCGGTTCTTTGTACGCGCTTCCTCAATCGAAAAATCCGGTTTTGGTTTCCTCCACTGACGGCGTTGGCACAAAGCTTTTGATCGCCAATCACCTTGCCAAGCATGATACCGTCGGGTTTGATCTTGTGGCCATGAATGTCAATGACGTCTTGTGCGTTGGCGCGAGGCCTCTGTTTTTTCTTGATTATGTGGCCTGCGGCAGGGTTAATAAAAAGATTTTGGTGGATGTGATGAAAGGCATTGCCGAGGGATGCCGTCAGGCGGGATGTGCCCTGATTGGCGGAGAGACCGCGGAAATGCCCGGTATGTATAAGAACGAAGATTATGATCTTGCAGGATTCACCGTTGGCATTGTTGAGAAGAATAAAATTATTGATGGCCGGAAAATTAAGCCGGGGGATGTCGTGATCGGGCTTCCCTCGAGCGGCATCCATTCCAACGGCTATTCGCTGGTGCGCAAGGTTTTTTCATCAGCCCAGCAGAAAAAACATGCCAGGCTGATTTTGGAGCCAACACGTATTTATGTAAAAAATATTTTACCGCTTGTGGCTAAATTTGATATCCACGGTATGGCGCATAATACAGGGGGCGCTTTTTACGAGAAACTTACCAAGTGCCTGCCTGACGCGTGCGCTTTGGAAATTCAAAAAGGCTCCTGGCCGTTGCCGGAAATTTTTAAGCTGATTGTGGCGAAAGCCAATATTGAAGAACGCGAACTTTACCGCACGTTTAATATGGGCATTGGCTTTATTGTGATTGTTGCTCCGGCGGATGTCCCCAAAGTCCGTCAGGCGATTTTAAAGACCGGCATACGCTCGTATGTCATCGGCAAGGTTATCAAACGCGGCCGGGAAAAGCTGGAGCTTTGCTAAGTATTTAATTCGAATAGAGCATGGATTCCAGGTTAATATTGCGCAGGGGTTCGATTCATCGAATCCGAGACCGGATGGGTAATGATATGAAAGTTTTGGTCATTGGTTCAGGCGGTCGTGAGCATGCCTTGGTTTGGAAGATCAGGCAAAGCCCCCGTGTCTCCAGGATTTTTTGCGCGCCGGGGAATGGCGGCATAGCGTCCCTCGCGGAATGTGTGGATATCAAAGCTGATAATATTCCCGCCCTCCTTCGTTTTGCCCAGCAGGAAAAAATAGACCTGACGGTTGTCGGCCCGGAAGTGCCTTTGGTGCTGGGCATTGTAGATGCTTTTTTAAAGAGCGGGCTCAAGATTTTCGGCCCCTCGACACTCGCAGCACAGCTGGAGGGCAGCAAGGTTTTTGCCAAAGATTTTATGGCCCGCCATGGCGTTCCGACGGCAAGGTATCGTTCTTTTAGCCAGGTGGTGCGCGCAAGGGAAGGCTTAAAAGATTTTTCGTTTCCGGTGGTCATCAAGGCCGACGGCCTTGCCGCAGGCAAGGGCGTTATTATTTGTGAGTCACGCCTTGAGGCTGAAAATGCCCTGACTGCTATTATGACAGCCCGCGTGTTTAAGGATGCGGGTGACCGGGTGGTTATCGAGGAATTCCTTGTCGGGGAAGAGGCTTCCATTCTTGCCGTGGCGGATGGTAAAGATTTTATTATTTTTCCGGTTCTGCCTTTGTCTTTTCCTGCTGTTATTTTGGAATCTTCGCAGGACCACAAGCGTATTTTTGACGGCGACAAGGGGCCGAATACCGGCGGGATGGGCGCCTATTCTCCCGCGCCGGTCGTGACTCCTGCCCTTATGAAAGAAATTTCCGATACGGTTATCAAGCCCATGATTGATGGCATGGCCCGGGAAGAAATGCCCTTTAAGGGCATTCTTTACGCCGGGATCATGATTACGAAGCAGGGCATAAAGGTATTGGAATTTAATACGCGTTTCGGCGACCCGGAAACCGAAGCGGTTTTGCCGCGCCTCAAGTCGGATTTGGTGGATGTCATGCTGGCCTCAATTGAGGGGCGGTTAAAGGACGTTAAACTCGAGTGGGATGCGGGCGCGTGTGTTTGTGTGGTCATGGCCGCCCGCGGATACCCTGGTGAATATTCGCCGGGCGATGTGATAACCGGGCTTGATACAGTGTCTGCGGATGCGGTTGTGTTTCATGCCGGCACCAAAAAAGAGGGCGATAAAATTTTGACTTCCGGCGGACGGGTTCTGGGTGTAACATCAAAGGGCAACAGCATTTCCGAGGCCATCACGAATGTTTACCGTGAGGTGAAAAAGATTTCTTTTAGAGGATGCCAGTATCGTCAAGATATAGGTAAAAAAGCGTTAAACAGGTAAAGGTCTTTTATGGATAACATTCTCGTGGCACTTATGATGGGCAGTAAAAATGATATGCCGGTCGTGGAAGAAACTTCCAAGATACTTAAAGATTTCGGCATTCCGCATGAAATGAAAGTTTTGTCAGCCCACCGCACGCCCAAAGAAACGGCGGCGTATGCCGAGGCCCTGATGGGGCGCGGGGTTAAGGTGGTTGTTTGCGCTGCGGGTGGCGCTGCAGCGCTTTCAGGGGTTGTGTCCGCGCATACGCAGATTCCGGTCATAGGCATCCCTTTGGATTCCATGGGATTTAACGGGCTGGATGCCGTTCTTTCCACAATCCAAATGCCGCCGGGAGTGCCGGTGGCGGGCGTTGGTGTGGGCAAGCCCGGGGCTAAGAATGCCGCTTTAATTGCAATTCGCATCCTGGCGCTTTCTGATAAGGCGTTATTGAAAAAACTCGAAGATTACACTAAAGAACAGGCAGAAAAAATACTTAAGGGTTAAGTTGAAGACAAAAGTCCTTAAAATCAATTGTCAGCAGCCGGAAATGGACCGTGTGCTTGAGGCGTCGCGCGTGGTGCATCAGGGCGGGCTTGTTATATTTCCGACAGAAACTGTTTACGGCATTGCCGCTGATTGCGTTAATCCCAGGGCTATGGCGCGCTTGAGGGAAGTTAAAAAACGGGCTGAGGCCAAGCCCTTTTCAATCATGGTGGCACAAAGGGAACTGATCCGCAACTATACGCCTTACGCAGACCCCAAGCTTTACAAGCTCATTGACCGCTATTGGCCGGGGCCGTTGACTGTTATTGTTCCGACGGACAGGCCGAATGAGACCGTGGGCATCCGCATCCCTGACCATCCGGTGGCGCTTAAATTTGTAGAGAATGCGCGCTGTACCATTGCCGCGCCTTCGGCGAATTTTGAAGGGAACCCTCCGCCCACAACATGCGAGGAGGCCTTGCGTGATTTAGACGGGCTTGTGGACCTGGCGATCGACAGCGGGCCGGTTGCAATCGGCACGGCTTCAACGATTGTGGATTTTACCAAAGACAAGCCGACAGTGGTGCGTGAAGGCGTCATCAAGCAGGGCGATGTCGATGAGATTACACAGCGGAAAAACATCCTTTTTGTGTGTACCGGCAACAGCTGCCGTTCAGTGATGGCCGAATATACGTTTCGGAAAATGACCCAGGGCCGCAAGGATATCGAGATTGCGTCGGCCGGCACCAGCGTGCTTTTTCCAACGTCGGCGAGCCAGGAGGCCTTAAACGTCCTTGGGGAGAAGGGGATTAATGCCAGCCGCCATCACTCTCAACCGGTCACCAATATTCTTCTTAAGAAGTCAGACCTTATTTTTGTCATGACGCGGTCGCACCGCCGCCAGGTTTTGGAGCATGTGCCGGGTGTTGAGAAACGTGTTTACCTTTTAGGAGAGTTTCGCAGTTCAGCGATCAGCCGGGAATCGGATCTGGATATCCCTGACCCGATAGGCCGGTCGCATATTGAGTATCAGGAATGCCTGGCGGTTATTGAAGACGCACTTTCCAAAGTCCTTCAACTCATATAATCTTTAGGGAATGTTATGAAACATAAGATTTTTATCGCCGCAGACCATCGCGGAGTTGTTTTAAAAAAGAAGATCGTCGGCCTTCTTTCCGAACTTGGCTACAGTGTCGAGGATTTGGGCTCTTACGATGAAAATTGCCCGTGCGATTACCCGAAGTATTCTTTTTTGCTCGGGGAAAAAGTTGCCCGAACAAAAAATTCCAGAGGAATCCTGGTTTGCATGACAGGGATTGGCCACTCTATTGCGGCCAACAAGATCAAAGGAGTTTACGCGGCGCTCTGTTATAACAAGGAAGCCGCCATCCTTTCCCGTCAGCACAACAATGCCAATGTCCTTGTCCTGGGCGCAAAATTTGTCGCAAAGAGCAGGATATTTGATATTATCAATTCCTGGTTGTCGGCTGAGTTTGAAGGTGGCAGGCACCTTCGCCGGACAAACCAGATTAAAGCCATGGAAAAAAAGATTTATAAAGTGGTAAGGAAATAATGAGGGTATGCGAGATGGAAGACTTAAATAATTCTGATCCAGAGGTTTTTTCAGCAATCCAGGGTGAGCTTAAGCGTCAGCAGGGCAATTTAGAGCTTATTGCCTCTGAAAAT
>JADFYI010000045.1 GCA_015233145.1 Candidatus Omnitrophota bacterium | reverse complement strand
TCCTGAGAACGGCCGGAATGCCGCCCGCGTGGTGCAGGTCTTCCATATACCACTTCCCCGCCGGATTCATGCTGCACAAATGCGGCGTGTCTTTACTCAGGCGGTCAAAATCCTTAAGCGTAATGGGGGCCTTGGCCTCATTGGCAATGGCCATAAGATGCAAAACAGTATTAGAGGAGCCGCCCAGTGCCATATCCAGGCGAATCGCGTTCTCCAAAGATTTTTTGGTCACAATATCGCGCGCCTTCACATTTTTCTTCACAAGGCCAACCACGCGCTGGCCGCTTTCATAAGCGATACGAAGTTTCTGGGATAAAACAGCCATGGCTGTTGCGCACTGCGGAAGCGAAAGGCCCATGGCCTCGGTCAGACACGCCATGGTATTGGCCGTATACATCCCCTGGCAAGACCCGCACGACGGGCAAGCCTCGGATTCCAGGGCGCGGCGTTCGTCTTCTGACATTTGCCCAGCCTTAAACTTTCCCACGGCCTCAAAAGTGTCGGTAATCAGGTTCAGCCGGCGCTTCTGGTGGCGGCCGGTCATCATGGGGCCTGCGGTCACAACAACCACAGGAATATTCACGCGCAAAGCACCCATAATCATGCCCGGCGTAATCTTGTCGCAGTTGGTCAAAAGCACCAGGGCATCGAGCGCATTGGCGCTCGCCACTGTTTCAATGACATCAGAAATAAGCTCACGCGAAGGCAGGGAAAAACCCATGCCGGCATGGCCCATAGCAATCCCGTCGCAAATGGCCGGAACGCCAAAAACAAAAGGGGCGCCGCCCGCATTTTCAATCCCGCGCTCCACATAACGCTCCAGAATGCGCATATTGGTATGCCCCGGGACAATATCTGTAAAAGAAGAGGCAATGCCGATAAAGGGGCGCTCCATGTGCGAATGGTGTAATCCTGTGGCATACAAAAGCGCACGGTTGGGCATTCTCTCCAGGCCTTTTTTAATACGGTCAGAACGCATAAATTTCCTTTCGGTTGAAAACTCATTCTACAGACCGCAGGCATCTCCCGCAATAAAAAAATAGAAGGAGCCAATAATATATTTATCTTTTATTTAAGATTTGTGTTTTTTACGAAACAAAAGAAGTTTTTCAATGCGTAGAGGTGTGTAAATATTCGCTTCCCTGTAAAAATAACTGTCCAGGCTATTGGTGGCATCTTCGCGGATATTCAAAGCCATCTGCTCCAGGAGGCCATCAATAAGCGCCCTGTCCGGCTGAGGGCGGGAAAATTCCTGGTTAAGCCGCGCTCTTAGCTCCAGGTATTCTTTACGCAGTCTCTCGGTGCGAAGAAAAAAATCTTTCAAATATTTCTGCTCGTCCTCGCTTAACCCCAAAAGCTCCTTTTCATTTTCTCTTAAGGAGTAGCGGTCAACGGGGACATGTATTCGTTCCTCAACAACCCTTCCCCCAAAGCAATTTTCATCTTTTTCTTTTTTCGAACGATGAAGGGCAACAAGGGTTGAAGCGGCTTTCGGCAAAAAAGATTCCGCAATCAAAAGCGCCCGATCAGCCCTTGCACGGTTAATTTCTGTCAAACACCTCTCCATTTCAGCCGTAACGTCCTCAGCCTTTTTGCGGCTTGGGCGGCTTAACATTAAAATATTATTAAGCGTTGTTTCCGATTCAGAATATGTTTTCAAAAGGGCTGCGGATTGATCTTCTAGGCCTTGCTCGGCTTTGGAAAAAACTTCAAAATCATGGCTCGACATGCCGATTTTCTGGGATTCTTCAAAATTGAGGGTATAGGGCTTTATGAAAGGATAATACCCAGGCTGGCAAGACTGGCTGGTATCATGACCAGCCGCCAACGCACAGCCCAGGCTCAAAACACAAAAAATGCAGCAACCAAGTCCAAATAAACGCGCTAAAGAAACCATTGAGAAATTTTAAACCCGGTTATTTCTTGTCTTTTCCCTTGGCCGGTGCTTTCGCTTTCGCATTAGCCGCCATTCTTTCGGCATGACGCTTTTCACGGATTTCTTTAAGCTTTTTATACTGTTCCGGAGTGAGGAGTTGATGCATCTTGACCGTCTGGTCCACACGATTCTCTAAAAGACTGGCCTGAAGCGCCTTGATTTCCCCCACAATGGCATCAACCTTGGCCTTATCCAAAACGTCATTATCAAGCTCGTTTTTTAAAGCATCTCTTTTCGCCTTGAGCCCAGCCGTGGTTGCTTTTTCTTTGGCTGAAAAATCATCAGTCAGGGCTTTCATTTTTTCGCGCTGCTCAAGCGTCAGCCCAAGCTCATCCGCAATCTTGTCGGCCTCAGCCTGAATCGATGTCTTTGCCACTGCCGAAGCTGACGGCTTTGCCGCCTGCTGCGGAGCTGGCGCCGAAGCGGGCTGGGCCTTGCCTTCTGCCCAAACAATGCCGGTCAAAGACGTACCTGCCAAAAGGCTGATTAAAACAACCGTTGTCTTTAAAGAAATCCTTTTCATTTTTCTTCCCCTTGTTAAAAGATTCGTTAAACTTTCTTGTCCTCAAAGAGACGCGTGGTCTTCCACAATCTCCAAAAATTCTTCATCAAGCCACAACAGGCTGTCAGCACTTTCAACGGCTGAGGAAGCCTGATTTTTCTCCTCATAAACCGGAGCTGTTTTTTCCGGTAAAAAATGCATTGTAAGCGGCAGGGCTATGCCGCAAAAAATAACAACCGTCGCCAACGTCGCGCCATACGCCAAACGCCGCGGCGCGGAAAAAAACTCATCCCAAAGCCATGACAGCCGGTCCGTTATTTTTTCCAAAACATAGCCAGGCCTTGAAACAATCCTCTCTTTGATCAAAAGCCAGACATGTTCAGGCGGCACGGGATCTGTGGATGTGCGTAAAATATCTTCTGTCCGGCGGACAGCTTCAAAGACTTCCCAGCACTCCGAGCAGCTTTTCAAATGTTTTTGAAGTTCCACATACCGCTTTTGGTCAAGCTCGCTGTCAATATAATCGCTCAAAAGCAGTTCTTTGGCAAGTTGACATTTCATCCTTAACCTTTTCTTTTTTTAAGCCCCTGAACTATGACGCCGGGACATGCTTTTGAATCATGGCTCTCGCTCGCTTCAAACGCGTCCGCACGGTATTGATATTCACATTTAAAACCCGGGCAATTTCATCATAACTGAGGCCTTCTTTGGCCCGCAACACCAAACATGCCCTTTGGTCAGGATTAAGCAACGCCAAAAGATCCTTGACCTTTTTTTCAATGGCTTCGGATTCCTCGGCCTCAGCCTGAAGGTTCCGCCGGTCTTCAAAATCCGCGCCTTCCGCCATGGGAAGCTCACGTCCGCGAATAGATCGTGTACGTCGCAGCGCATTTAACGACGTGTTCACCGAAATACGGTAAAGCCATGTTTTGAGGCTCGACCCTTCACGAAAATTTTTAAGCGACCTGTGCGCGGAAACAAAAACGTCCTGAACAATTTCTTCAGAATCCTCAACGCTGTTTGTCATCCGCAGCGCAATGCCGTAAACCATGCCGGAATATTTCCGGTAAATCATTTCAAACGCGTCAATATCACCGGCCATTGCTTGACGAACAATATCTTCTTCGCCCGGGCTTACCGGTTCATTTAAACAATTCATCGTATGCTCTATTTCTTTAGACAACCCTGTTTCTTAAAAAGTTCCCCGGCAATGTCCAAAAGGCAAAAAACCAAAGCTATCGCAATCAAACAAATTATTTTGGCATCAAGAGCCCTGTGCCCAACCCACAGTTCCTGTTTAAGATAAAAGGCAATAACACCAATTGATCCCCACAAAAAAACCTTATGTTCTCGACTTTCCCAAAGCCTTGCCAAAGACATGGGCCATTTTTCTCCGGCCTGATATGGCAAAAATGAAGGAATCATGGCCGGGACTTTAGATTTATAATCTTCAAAGGCCTTGCCAAACTTGTCAGAAAGCATTTTTTCTTCCTGGATAATCGTACGGCGATAGGCAAAGGCCATGGCAACTAATGCCAGGCTACCGACGATAAAAACCTTAAGCATCACAACAATGCCCAAAACCATGAGAATGGTCCCCACATAAAGCGGGTTTCTGACATGGGCATACGGCCCGGACGTGGTGAGCTTGCCCATCTTAATGGCGTAACAATTGGACCACAGGCGAATGAGCATCCCTGAAAATAAAATAATCCCTCCCCACAACAATGATCGAGCCGTGAGCTTTCCCCAAAAAACAAGATAAATGGCAAAAGGATAAAGAACTGCAAAACGAAGCCTAAAAAGGCGCTTAAGCCTTTCTTGAATCCAAATCCACATTGAAAAACCCTCCTTATCTGAAAAACACTAAAATCATGGCATAAAGAACATACAACACTCCACCCAGCATCATCAGCGCAGGAGAAAGTTTTCTTCCTCTAAAGGCCGCGACTAAAACAATTCCGGCGGAAACCATGGCAATGCCTGCAGAAACAAGGGCCATCCCCGCAATTTTCCATTCGGTAAAAAGAAGTCCGACCGATACGGGAAAAGTGGCCTGAAAAACCATGGCTCCGGTAATATTTCCGACGGCAAGGCTGTCTTTCTTTTTCAAGACCCAGGTCACGCTGTTGAATTTTTCCGGCAGTTCGGTGGCCACAGGAGCCACCAAAAGGGCAAATAAAAGCGGGCTTAAGCCCAGGCGCAGGGAAACTGTTTCAAGGCCTTTGACAAAAATATGCGCGCCCCACACCATCACTGCCAAAGACAAAACAATCTGCAGGGCAATCCATATAAAATGAGGAACCTCATGTGTTGTCCAGCGCCACTTACGGGGAAATTTAAGAAGATGCAGCCCCTCCAAATGTTCAATCTGCGCACTCTCGCCATGAATCGTCAAGCTCACATACGCAAAATATCCCAAAACCAAAAGAACTGCCAAAACAGCATGGTTAACCCTGCCAAACACGAGCGGAAGACCGATGGCCATGGCATACATGACAATAAAAAAAGAAAGGTCGCGTTTAAGCGTTTGCGGCTCAACAAGAATCCCCGCTTCGCGCCGGCCTCTTTTTGAAGACACCAATGCTGTTAAACCAATAAGAAAAAAACCAATAGTTGCCAGCATAAATGGCGCGCCTAAAATAGCGCCAACGCCGATGTCGCGGGCAGAATGCGTGTCAGAAGAAAAAATGGCCACCACAGGAAGGATGGTTTCCGGGAGGGCCGTGCCGACAGCGGCCAGGATGCTCCCCACCACGGCCTGAGAAAAAGAAAATTTCCGGCCCAAAACCTCAACGCCATTGGTGAACCATTCCGCGGCAAAAAGAATGACCACAAGGCCTAACAATAAGGACAACGCAGAAAAAACCATTTTTTAATTTCTTTGATGAATCTTCTTAAGTAACCAGGCCATGTTCTCGCCTAAAACTTTCATGGTTCCCACACCTTCTTCATCTTTGGCCACATCGCCGATTTCACGGCCAAAGGCAAAATTCCAGTAGGAGGAACTCACAACATACATTTCCGATATCATAAAAAAATGGTTCATGGTGTCAAAGGCATGGATCGCGCCTCCCCGCCGCACAGCCAAAACAGCCGTACCCACCTTGCGCTTTAAAAAACTATCGTTGGCCCGGTTCACAAGACAGGCTCTGTCCATAAACGCTTTCATGGAAGAAGAAACATCAGCCACATACACTGGTGAGCCTAAAATAACCCCGTCAGCTTCTTTCATTTTCTGAATATACTGATTCACGGCATCATCCTTGATGATGCAGCGGCAATTTTTGCTTGTGTAGCAGTTGTAACACGTCTTGCAGCCATATAAAGGCTCGCCACCGAACTGGATTAATTCTGTTTCAATACCATGTTTATGCAGTTCATCAAAAACCAGGTTAATTAACATCGCGGTATTGCCGTTTTTTCTGGCACTTCCGTTAAAGGCAACAACTTTCATATGTCCCTCTCTTCTTTAGTTCCTGCGAAGCTCCACTGAAATTACTTAATCTGCTGAGCGAAGCAGAACAACTTTCATATTTTTCCTTTTTTTAATATACTTCCCGCCAATTGCGTAAAACAGGCGCCGCATTCGTATCATCGATCGCTCCTAACGCCAAATCATAATGAACCTGGTCATTATTGGACACATTAACTGCTGAACCAACAATGGCACCATAAACCTGGGCGTTGTTGCTCACGTTGACACCGGCATCCGGCGCATAAATAGTGCCGTAAAAATTACCATTGTTGCTGATAACGACCCCGTCACTTCCGGAATACCGGCTTAAAATAGAAAATTTTGACGGATCTTGTGTTGCGTTGTTGAGTAAAACATTATTATTAAATGCTATCGCGCCATCCGTATAGATTTTTAAACTCCCTCCGGTATTAATGGTAACTTTATTATTATTTCCAGCGGCAATGGCCGGGCTGGATGTTAAATACAAAACAACGTCTCCGCTGATAACAAGTTCGCCATTATTGGCAAAGCCAATACTATCATAACGATATTTTCCTGCAGAAAGATTCTTGGTGTCGCCGTTAGAAAACGTCAGGGGGCCTAACGATGCGGCTGACAAAAGTTCCGGAGGCACCGTCACAACCGTGAGCGTTCGGTCATTGTTATCAGAAACAGTCCCCGTGATCGTTACGCCGCTTCCCTGCTGAACGCCTCCGCCCTCTCCTGTTGTGACCGAGCCTTTGATTGTGACATTGTTATTTAAGACAATGGCATCAGCGCCAGCGCTCATAGTACCAATATTTCCCTGGCTGCTGACATTCGTGCCGCCGTAAGCCCCTTGTGTGGAATTGTAGCTGTCCACCTTGGCATTGTTAGAAAACGTCATCTGCCCCCTGGAAAAAGCCGCATACCCGAATAAAGGAGGTGAGCCTAAAATCACCTCAATCTGGCGCGTGGTCGTTAAAAAACTGTTGGGAGAATACGTCCCTGTTGAATTAAGTTTTTTATTACCATTAGAAATGACAACCGCATAGCTTCCGCTGGCAAAATTTTCCGATAATGCAAGGTTCCCCGGGCCGCAACTGGCGCAAGCTGCACAATTCGCAGAGGTTCCCTGATTTTTTAATCCAACGCAATCGCTTTTGGTAATCAGCCAATAGGCTTTTTGTATGCCCCCTTCAGCAACCCAAAAGGCATAGCTCGAGTTCGCCTGCCCTTGGGAAAGCCAGGCCTCCCCGGAGCTTCGCAAGGAAATAACAGCTCCCAGCATGGCAACGATGATCACAAAAAAAAGCGTAATGACAAGCGCCGAGCCCTTTTGGTTTGACAAAAACTTTGGAGCGTTATTGAATTTCATTGCGTAATTTGACTTTAGCGGTTAAAGGAAACGAAACAAGCTGATTATATACTGTTTTTTCTGCCTTCAAATTAAGGGTCACCAGCTGTTTGTTTTGTGCAAACTTAAGATACGTAATATCTTCTCCCAATGGTTTGGTTGTGCCATCCGATGCGCGACGCGTCAAAACCGACCCGCTCTTATAATAGGAAATGCCAACCACCAAAGGGGTATCAAAAGCCAGCGTGTCGCTATCAGCGTCTACGACCGTGATTGTGTTATTGGAAGCTTCTCTTAGTTCCCGCACAATTCTCTCCACAGATGTCCGCGCCTCCTGCTCTAAATCTAAAAGCACTGAATTCCTCATATATGTTGACGTTGCGGTTGTCAAAACTCCCAGAAGCCCCATAAAAAGGATTGAAAAAATACTCGCCCCCACCAAAAGCTCAGAAAGAGAAAATCCTTTCATGCCCCTCCGATAATGGTTGCCAAAACCTGGCTCAT
>JADFYI010000013.1 GCA_015233145.1 Candidatus Omnitrophota bacterium | reverse complement strand
GATGCCGGGCGTTCCCTTTCTGCCAGGCTAGGCCATCCGTTAAAGACACCGGTACATAACAACGTTTTAAATAACGCAGGTGCTCTTCAAAAAACCTGACCGGGATATGGGCTGCCAGAGAGGGAGTATACTCTCCGGCATTAACAAAACGGCGCACGCCATGATAAATGAGGACAGCCAGTTCTTTTTGGCGAATAACCCTCATGAACGCCGGAATTCCTGTGCTATTGACGAGTGACATAATATTACCCTTTGACAACTATTTTGAGCATCTCTTCCATACGGTTGTGATACGTGTGGCGCGCTAATACAATCTCCCGTCCCGCAGCGGCAATGCGGCGGCGTTCTTCAAACCTTGGCAAATAATACTCAACCTTGGCCCTCAAATCATCGTTGTCTTTAAAGAAAACAAGGTGTTTTTTATCCTGAAAAAGCGTTCGCGCATCTTTCTGGTCATCGCATAACACAAAAGCCCCGCAGGACAAAGCCTCAAAAAGCTTGGGGGAGGCCTGGTCGCAGGGCGTTTCCCCGTCTCTATAATGCACAACCACAACAATATTGGCCGCAGTATAAATTTTTGTCCACTCCGCCACGTTCACACGCCGGGCCTCTGCCAAAGAGGCCAAAGGTGTTTTTTCCGCACGATCCCACGACGGGCCCCAAATGCCGAGGCGAAAGTCAGAAATGCTTTCCAGGGTTTTTTGCCTGTTCGGATAATAAGAGCCCACAAAAGCCACCTCACGGCCGTATTTTGCCTTATCCTCACTGGACAGCATTGCCGGACAATGAATTTTCGGGTCTGCGGCAAAAGGGATCCAGTCTACCCGGGAACTTCCCTTGACTTCAGCGACAATGGGAACCGCTTCGCTCCCTGAGCAAATGACATGGTCATAAGCAGCTGCCTCTTTTTGTAACCCGGGCACATCAAAAGGAGCATCCGTGGTCCAAAGCAGGGTCGGGACATCGCGCGCCGAAATTTCCTTCACCACATCCGGCGAAATGCCCCCTCCAATGACCAGAAAAAGGTCAGGCCAGGCCACACGGACAAGCAGCGCCAGTTCCTTTTCCATGCGGCGCAGGTCCCAGGCATGAAGCGCGGGAAATATTTTTCGGATTTTTCCGGGAATCAAAAACTTTCGTTTATCAAAGAAAATAACCTCATGCCCCAGCTCGCGCAAAGCCTTTTCACGGCACTGGACACTGTTAAAAAAATACGGGTTATGATTTCCGCACAAAACAATTTTCATATTTAACGCTTAACCTCCAGCACACAAACATCCTGATCCTGAAAAACACAGTTTTTGAGCGGGATATTTTCCAGATAAAACTTCTGCCCCGGCTTGAGCCATCCTTTAACCCAGGAGCCGAACGGTTCAAAATAAATTCTTCCTTCCAAAAAATCTTTTGAAAAATGTTTTCGCTCGATCACCAGATGCGTAATCCCGTTACGCCGGACAAAAGAATTCACAACCCTTGGGTCGCCGGCATAATACGCTGAAAAAAAATCAAACGTCCGCAGTTTGATGGTCTGCCAGTAACGGTCATAAAGAGGAACCGAAAGCTCCTCATTAATAAAAACACTGCGTTTTGAGAATGTCGGGATCCCGTCGGCTGTTTCCGGATACGCGGCGATGAGGACATTCGCGGGAAGGGTTCTTAAGAACGCATACAATTTTTTATGGGTAGAATAATCCGTGAGCCCCGCGTTTCTGACCAAGGGAACTGCGCTTAAAAAAAGAACAGCCGCAACAACCTTTAAAACCCGCTGAACACCTGGCTCTGGCCACTGCGATACGAACATCCCCAGAGGAATCACTAAAAACAAGAGCGCTGCAATCGTGACCGAATAAGACACATACCTGTCAGGCGCGTAAAATTTTAAAAGAAACTGCCCGGCGATGACATAAAATACGCCGCTGACAACAAGCACGGCCATCAGCCATTTCGCGCCGTCTAAAACATTTTTGCGGACGCGCCACCACCATGCCAAAGCCCCCAAAAAGAAAACACACCAAAGAATATGCATGTTTAAAAGGGCGTGTTTGACTGATAAGGGAAAGGCTGATTTTTGAACAGCTTTAAAGATAAAAACGCCCTGTTCTGCAAAATGGACCATGATGCGAAGCATCGGGTCTACCGGCCAAACCTGCCAGCGGCCGCTCGATGTCAATTCCGGCATCCCCATGACCTGGGCCCTTGAAAAAGGCTCGCCCAAAACCACAGAGCTAAGGGCCAAAAACTTAAATGCCAAAATCACAAGCCCAATCAACACTGCCGCCAAAAATTCTCGGCTGCCTTTAAGAAGGATTTTTCTATTTTCTAATTTTGTGCATCCCGCGCCCCAAAGCCCAACCCCTAAAACAAAAATCACTGGAAAAAAGAAAACACTCACGAGTAAAGCCAAAAGCGCAGAACGATACTTTTCCGCTGATAAAAAATATAAAAAGAACAGAAATAACGGATATCCAAAAACATGCGCCTGCCCGCCGGTCATGTGCTGAATATAAATCGGCGTGACCATGAATGCAATGGACACGAGAAATGACGTGTACGGGCTTTTCGTCCAGGTAAAAGCAATCCGAAATATGGCCCATGCCGACGCAGGAAAAAGCAAAAATGGCAGCACCTTGGTCAGCGTCAGCGGCGCCATCACGAAAGACGCGGCCTTGTATAAAAGAAGCATGCCCAGGTGTTCAATCGTAAGGGCATAACTCAAAAGAAGGTCATGCGAAAAAAGCGCTGGGTTTCGAAAAACTTCCATCCACCAGATGTGCTGGCACACATCATCGTTCATGACATACATGGACTTAAGCGCATAAAACTGGGAATACCCTGCCACCGCCACAGCCAAACCAACAGCCCCCCAGGCATACCGCCCGCTAGAGGATAAAAGCGGCTGCTCAATAACGAGCCAACCAACAATTTTTAACCACTCTGCGGGATTGTTTTCGGCCGCTTGTTTAAACCAATGCCAGGCCTTTTTCCACTGCCCAAGCTGGGCATTCAATTTCCCAAGGCGTTTTAAAAGAATCACGCGCGCCTCGGGATAACGCTTAAAATCACTTGAATATTTTTGGAGAATCAATTCCCGTGAAGAAATCGCGCGGCCGGGATCTTTCGAAATACGATCACCCTGCGCGCGGATTACAGCCAAAACATCAGGAATATAATTAAAATGAAATTTTTTCGACACCCGGATCCATAGCTCCCAATCCTGGGCGCTTAAAAGCCGCTCATCAAAGTTGCCGCACGCATCAAACACTTCCCGCCGGACAAGCGCAATAATCCCGCTGGATTTCTCCCCCCGCAGCATGGCGGTAAAAACATCATCCTTGTGGCGAGGATAATTAATAACGCTTTTGTCGTTGTCCAAAACATGTTCAACCGCGCAATGCAAAACCCCAACCCTGGCCGGCAGGACTTTAAGGGCTTGCGTCATTTTTTCCAAAAAATCAGGCTTCCAGACATCATCATCATCTAAAAACGCGATAAATTGTCCTCGGGCGCGGGCCAGGCCCGTGTTACGCGCCGCAGCAGCCCCCTCACCCCGATTCAGAGAATAGCTTATACGCCTGTCGTGAAACTTTTCCATTGCTAACCGCGCTGATGCCTCGGGGTCATCGTCAATAACGCAAAGCTCAAAATCCGTAAAAGTTTGCGCCAAAACGCTTGTGACGGCCATATTTAAAAGTTCTGGCCGTCGAAAGGTTGGCATAATCACGCTGACACTGGGCGCTCTTTCTTCTGTCATAACACCTGTCTTTTAACCCGATAGACGATATAGGTCCCGGCCTCAAATTCTTTCTGAAAAACCCCGCCCTTAACCAGGGGAGCAACAACCGTGCCTGATTCTTTAAGCCGCGTGTCATCCACAACCCAGGCAACGCGGCCATTATTCACAAGCCTTTGTAAAGACCTTGAACTGACTGTTGTTACTGCCGCATCCGGGGCCCGCCGGGCCGTGTTGTAAAACATGGCCGGCGGGTCAAAGCTGAACACAGCCTCATTGGCAGAAACATGGCTTCTCACCCATTCAAACACTGCGGGCGCAGAATTTTCCTGGGCAACTGACAGGGACTTTTGAATCCCCCAGGGCCCATGCGCCCCATACACCCCTGCGACCAGAAACACTGCCATCCAAAAAAAACTTTTTAAAAAAAGATTTTTTTGGATAACACCATAAATATCTTTCACCCCCAAAAGAAAATAATAAATTAAAAACGGAACAAAAGGCGCCACATACCTTGCCCCGGAGGTCTGTACCCACGGCCAAAACGAGGCAAAGCCCAGATACATGGCCACATAAATGGCTTCGGCACGGCGTTCGTGAATCAAAGAACGTAAAAAGCCATACAAAAAAACAGCGGAAAGGGACACGGCCAAAAAACTTCTGCCGCTAAAACGAACATTCGACAACGCCTGCGGAATGGCATAAACTAAAAAAGCATACGCACCGCGCGCGCCGCCTTTGAGAAACGCCAAAAAAGAGCCTCCGCGGCCTTCATCTCCAGCGAAAATCTCGTAAAAATACGTCTGTTGGGAAAGATGCACGACCCAGGCTTCCCTGACGCACCACAGCGCAACAACCGCAATCACGGGCCAAACCAACCATGGATTCGACCTTAAGAAATTGCCACCGCGCCTACGGGAAAGAACAATGAGACGTCCCAATATCGCCAAAATTAAGAAAATTCCCGCCGAACGCATTAAAAATGCCTCGACCAAAAGGACAGCCAGACCAAAATCAAAAGCAATGCTTTTGGCTTCGGCCCTTTCATAGCAGTTCCAGGCCATCAATGCGGCAAGCGATAAAAAAAGATACGGGACCTCAGAAAGGACACTCCGGCCATAAAGAAAAATCAGCAAATTCCCTGCTGTTAAAAGGGCTGTCCCCAGCGCCAGGATTTCAGATGTCCGGCGAAACAAAAAGAATACGGCCAAAAACGACCCGGCGGCAAACACGACCACCATATAACGCGCCAGGGTGATATGGATGCCGCCCTGTGTTAAAAAAGGCACCAAGAGCATCGGAAACCCCGTCGAAAGCTGCCCGTGAAGCGGCGAGCCGACCGACCAAACCGACCTTAATGCCCCGGTTTCTTTGAGCGATCTTGCCAGAAGTACATAAGCCGAAGTGTCTCCCCCGGGAACAGAATGGTCAAAGGCATTCACCGAAAAAAAATAAATTATGCCAAAAAAAACAGCTCCGGCCAAAGCCGCAACCGTCCATTTCTGCGAAGCTCCTTTGAAATTATTTAGCATGCTTGAGCGAAGGAGAACCATAAATCACACCCCACCCGTCGCGCAGCAACGGAACAAGAGACGCGCTTTGGGAAAACTTCCACCATAAAGGGTCTGGCCGAAAATATTTTTCTTCAAAAATAACAACAAGCCCCTTTTTCTCAACAAAAGCCCTGGCCGCTTCCTCGGGATGGGAAAAATAGGAAACAACCCGCCCTTCCTGCGGAATAAGGACACTGGGCCGCTGTGTCAGGAAATAAAACGCCTCAGGGTCGTTGGAATACACAATGCCCTGGTCGCTTAATGTTTTTACGGTTTTAACAAAAGACGACTGTGTCCACTCTCGTCCGTTATACCCAAACCCGTCGTGACGAAAATTCTTAACAAGCTGTGTTGTGCGAAGAAACATCAAAACCATAAAAATAATTAAAAAAACCATCCTCGCCCTCAAGGTTCGCGTTGTTTTCTTTTCCGAAACCGCTCTCGGCATCAAGACCGGAACCAATCCCACAGACACAACCGCCAAAGGAATCAAAATCCTCTTATCGAGTTCAACAGCGCCCCTGTCAACAAACATAATGGCCAAAAAAGCGACAAGCGTATAAACAACAAAAAATATCCCCATCACCTTTAAGCCCAGCCAGGCGCGCGATCGTTTATCATCCACAGAAGCCGTGGAAATGACCTTATACGCCAAGACTCCGGAAAAAGTGAGAAACGCCCCTAAAATAACAAGCCGCACCGCAAACGGCATGGTATCGGGCATCAGGTATTCAGAGAGTGTGTTTACCCCGTTGCCAAGTGACACAAAGACATGCCGCGAAAGCCCGAGAGGATAAGCCAACAGATGCCCGGAGACATTCACGTTTCGGCAAAACCACAGCACAGGAAAAATGATGGCCAGCATAAAAAAGAAAAAAACATCCCGCCATTTTTCTTTACCTGATTTAAAAGAATTGGCCATAACGACCACGACCCCGGTCAGCAAAAGCGCAACGCCGCTGTAACGCGTCACAATCGCTGTCCCGGCTAAAAATCCTGCCAAAATAAGTTCCCTGATATTGCCTTTTTCCAAATACCGCATGAGCGTTCCTAAAAACAAAAGAATGATTGTCAAAAACATGGGCTCCGAAAGCGCCATCAGGTGGACCTCAACAATGTGTACAAAAATAAGCGCGAGCCCGCCGGCCAACAAAGCGCCCCGCCGGTTTCCCGTGGTATAAAATCCGATCATGGACAAAAGGAAAATATTAACACCGAACAAAAAAGCCATGAGAACCCTGGCCCATTCCAGGGTATCAAGCCCTAAATAATTCCCCAAAGACAGCACCGCTGGAAAAAGCAGAGGAAAGTGCGTTAAAGGAATAGCCTCTCCCATTTTCGAGAAGCCCAAAAACCCCTCGCCCACAGAAAAAGACCTAGCCGCATGCAGGTAGTTGACCGTATCCGGGGTAACGCCAAGCCCATAAGCACCCGTTGTCACCATAACAAGGACAAACCCTGCCATGGAAAGCCATGCTGATACAAAAATTGTCCAAAACACATCCCGAGAATTACTTTTCATAAACCACCGCCTGGAATTCTTGTGCCAAAATTTTGTTTAGCACATCGTTATTATATTGATTTTGAACCTCTTCGCGCGCCTTCAAGGCCATCCTGCGGCCTTCGGAAGGGTTGCGGTATAAAAAGCAAACCTTTTCAGCAATGGCACGCGCATTTTTTTCTTCCACAAGGCATCCGGTTTCATTGTTTTTAACAAGCTCCGAAGTTGCACCCGTAGCCGTTGCCACAACCACCACCCCGCACGCCATGGCTTCCATCAAGCTGACAGGAATACCCTCTTCATCGCCGTTAACAGCCTTGACGCTCGGCAAAAGGCAAATATCAGCCTCCCTGAGCATTTGCCGGATGGCATCTCTTTTTTGCCATCCGAAAAATTTCACCTGCGATCCAATATTCAGCTCCCTGGCCAGGGCCTCAAGGCCTGACCGTAACGGCCCGTCGCCGGCAATGCGGTACTCGCAAGGGATTCCCTCTTTTACAAGCAGCGCAACAGCCTCCAGGGCATAACGCAATCCTTTTTTCTCAACCAGCCGCGCAGCGGAAAAAAGCCTTAAAGGAGCTTGGGCGCGAAAATCTTTCGTTGTCATGGGCAATTTTGAAAGATCAACGCCCATATGATGCACCCGGATTCTTTCCGGCGGGCATCCCAACTCAACAAGTTTCTTTTGCGCGTAAAAACTTACCGGTAAAAAAAGCGCGCCTTTTTGAAAAAGGCCTTTATAAACGCCCTTGCCTTTTCTTTCAACATACGAAGAAAGATCTCCCGCATGAAACACGACCACAAGCTCGGCGTGAAAGCCGACAACATCTTTCATCAAGACACCCACAAGGCCGTTGGCCCCAAAGTGGCAAAAAATAATGTCAACGTCCCTGGCTTCCAGAAAAACAAGCGTTTTAAAAAACATGTTCAAGGACAGCGCTTCGCGGCCAAAACGAAAAACGTTCAGCGAATTTAAAACCGCGCAAGGCGAACTTCGCACTGCCGATGGAAAGAGAGCAAAAAAGCGTGTCACGCGCGCCCAGCGTGACACAGGCCTTTCATTATAAAAACGCACGCGATTCAGGATCCCGGAAGAAAGAACATCATCATGGACAACCACCTCATCGCCATGCGCGCCGGAAAAAATCAGAATCTCATGCCCGGCATTTAAAAGGCCAAGCATCTGGTCCAAAACAAACGTTTCTGATACCGCCGGAAAAGCACCGACAATAAAAGCTATTTTCATGTCAAATCAACGGCCTGTGTTTTTAAGCTTTTAAGCCAAATCCCGACAGAAAGCATGCGCCATAAACGCTCGGGTTCTTTCAAGGCGAGCGTTTTATAAGTTTCATCCTGCCAGGAACGAAACCCCTTGGACTCAAGAATCCTCAGATAAATTTGGAATTCATCCGCGCGCGGCAGGAAATAATTTTCAAAATCAAAAGGAAACCCCATTTTCTTGCCGCGCCACAACACTTTGGGAGGCAGTCTCTTGGCCATGGCCTGGCGCAGGATATATTTATTCCAGCCGTTACGAAACAAATAAGAAATCGGCATCAGCATTCCAAACTCGGCCACGCGATAATCCAGAAATGGAAAACGGTGTTCCACGGGGATGTTCATGGTGTAGTGATCGGTGCTCCGCAAGTAATACGGCAAAAGGGCTATATAAAAATGAAAACGCCTCTGTTCGTAAAAATGGAACTCGTCATAATCTTCAACATATTTAAAGGCCCTTGAAAATACAAAGTCTTTTTCAGGGCCTCGAAACATTCCCGCGAGCCCGGTCATGCGCATCAACCCGCGCCCATAGGCGCCAAAGGTTTTTTTCAAATCCGGCCCCCATCGGAAACGCCGGCAAAACTCGTAATAGTCGGCCTGCCAGAGAGATTTTCCGCCGTGAGCGCGCCACTCACGCCATGCCGTTGGCCAAAAACTCGCCTCGTAGCCGGCAAGCACTTCATCGCCACCGGCGCCGGTCAGCACAACTTTAAACCCATCGCGCCGCATCTCTTTAAGCATCACGTGATGGGCATAATTGGCAGGCGTGTCATAGGGCTCTTCCATCACACGGCTGAAACTCTCGGCATTGTGGGAGAAATTGTCTTCCACATTTGTCAGCACCCGCAAATCAATATTGTAACGTTTGGCCATGGCCCGGGCATAAGGCTCTTCATCCTTGCCGCGCACCTTGATGGTATAGGCTGTTAATTTCCGGTCATACATCCTGGCAGCGGCCGCCACAACCGATGAGCTGTCAAGCCCGCCTGACAATTCAAAAGCTACGGGGACATCGGCCCTCAGGCGCAGGCGGACACTGTCCACGAGGAGAGCTTCCAGCTGGGCTGAGGAGTCTTTAAGGCTTATATCGTCTTCGGTGAGAGGCCTTGAGGGAAGGTCCCAATACTGGCGGGTCTCCGCACCCAAAACCCAGGACCCGGCGCCGTAGTTAAAAGTCACGCTGGATGCGGCGGGAAATGAGCGGATATAGCGAAAAAATGTGGTCCCGTCATGGTCTTTGATCCCGGTGTCGAGATACCCGCGAATAGCATCCTCATCGAAAACGTCTCCGCCGGGAGCAATAAAGCGCAAAGGATCAATCAGGCTTGAAAAAAACAACCCCTCCGGGGTTTCACGGTAATAAAGGGGGGCCACACCCATCCGGTCGCGTGAAAAGACAACCGTATTATTTTTCTTATCATAAATGACGGCGGCCCAAAAGCCGTTAAGCTTGTTCCACAAATCCCCCTTCCAGGCCCGCCACCCTTCAACCAAAACCTCAGTATCCGAAGACGTCCGAAAACGCACGCCCTTTGCCGCCAGTTCTGTCCTCAGTTCCAGATAGTTATAAATTTCGCCATTAAAGATGAGAACGGCCAGCCCATCCTGGCTGACAAAAGGCTGATGCCCTCCGGAAGAAAGGTCAATGATCGAAAAACGCGTATGCAACAATGCGACATCATGGGGGATGGTTTTCCCTTCCAGGCGGGAAAGTTTGGCAGAAACCTCCTTGCTGGTCTTTTCCATCCAGAAAAAGCCCGTGTTTCGGCCGGCGCGGTCGATGAGCCCGACACCTTCATCATCAGGCCCGCGCTGGCGGATGCCGTTTAAAAAACGCGCGATAAAAGCCGGATCAACCGTTTTTCGCTCTTTCAAAATATATCCCGCGATGCCGCACATGTTTTATTTTGCCTTATTGTTTTGCAAAATTAATTTCGCCAAAATCCGCCATGCCGCCTTCTTGAGAGGGCAAAGCACTATCGAAACTAAAATACATCCCGCGGCCTTCCATCGCCTGCCGTTATGATAAAACAATTCCCCGCGATAAAAATAGTGCTTCCAGCGCGGAATAAACGGGCGGCGGGCTTGAGCCACAGCTTCCTGCACCCGCGACTCTCCCGCTTTGACCGTGATGCTTTGAGGATGTATCCGGTGATAATAAAGAAGCTCCGGTATCCTTTTCATCTTAAACTTCGCACGCACACGAAGCCAATATTCATACTCCTCGGCCAGCACTGGCTCCGCGTGATAATCTCCCACCACCTCATAAACTTTTCTGCGGTAAAGAAAACAATGACCCACATAATTATCCCGGTCCAGGCCTTCGGGATCTTCCACGCGCGCAGGGTAAAGGATTTTTCCCTCAAGATCAATCATCGCATAATGGGCATAAAAAAAATCAATGCTTCTATTTTCTTCCAGCGCCTTGACAAGCCTTTTTATGGCTCCGGGCGCATAAAGATCATCATCCGAAGACCAGGTCAGGTAATCACCTGACGCGCGGGCAAAACCCATATTGATTGAAGCGACCGAACCTGTCTGCCGGGGCTTCTTAACATAAATAACCCGGGGGTCTGAAAGGCCGCGCACAAAACTTTCCGTGGTGTCTGTTGAGGCATCATCGACAACAATAACCTCCAGGTCCTCATGCGTCTGGGCCAGGCAGCTTTTAAGCGCCTCGGCCAACAAGTTGACGCGGTTATACGTCGGAACAACAATCGTCACGCGGCTGCTCATTTTTTCTCCTGAAGCTTTTTTTCAGCCCTCCGCTCCATATGCGCCACCTTCAGTTCCATGGCGTCAAAAATGCCGCGGCGAAAATCGCCCCGAAGGTGCATCTGCCAGACCTTTTTGTAGCATTCAATCTCGTGCGCCTGCGTGTATTTCAAAAAAAGATGCTCAACGCTTTTCCTGGCATTGTCTCTCAATTCCCGGCGGGCTTCAGGATTTTCACACGCGCGGCGGATAAGAACAGAAAGGCTTTCGTCATCTTCAGGGTCGCGCACAAGGAGCATCGCCCGGCTTGGCGCGTCCCCCAGGCCGGCAGCTGCCGTGTCAGTGGTGACAACCGGAATCCCACAGGCCAGGGCTTCCAAAAGCACATTGCACATAGCCTCTGACCTGCTCGGATGGCACACGCAATCCGCCCAATTATAAAAACGCACCACCTCCGCCTGTGAAATCCCGCCTAAAAAAATACAGCGGTCCGCAACGCCGAGCTGCCTGGCCAGCGTTTCATAAAAAGAAGGGTCTCCCTGGCCGACAGCCACAAGGCCATACTCAGGGCCCAGCCTGTGAAGGGCACGGATAATGGCCTCAATGTTTTTTTCCTTGGATTTTCTGCCGACATGAAGAATCCTTCGCTTGAAAGGAAACCTCGCCGGAAAATCTCCCAAATCATTAGGCCCCAGGGGCTTCATAAGAGCCCCGTCAACCCCGTTAGGAACGACAAAAATCCTTTCGCGGCGGACATTCAGCTTCTGGACAATGGCGCGCAACTCCTCGGAAACCACAAAAACCGCATCAGCAAAACGGATGGCCGGGCTGATTTTCTCCAATCGCTTGTCATGGATGGAAACAACAACCGGCACCCCCTTGGCCCTGAAAAAAACCGACATCTCGAGCGGCGTCCCGCCGCCGTAGGCGCGCACAATGTCAACCGCGAGCGCGTTGATTCGGGAAACCAGGTCCACATCTTTGGTCGGAATAATGTGCATCTTAAACGCTTCTCGCTCAACATTCTCAAAAGGGGAAAAACAAAAAACATTATCAAAAAACCCCTGCGGATTGAAATAGCCCGCGAGGCTCTGCGCGAGGCCTTTTTCCACCAAATCTTCAAAGCTGTTTCCAGGGACAATTGCCAAATTTTTCATTACAAATCACTCCATTTTCCAGGCTGTCGGTAATTTTAAAAGCCCGCGGGCGTTTGTGGCCCGCTCAACGATAAAAGTATAAGCAAAATGCTGGGCATCCAGAGCATAACACTCCCTACCCTCACCGATAATAACGGAGACATAATATGTTTCCGTCGGAATATCGAGCCGAGGCAGGTGCAGCGTCAGCTTTCCATCCCCTGGCGCGATCGTGTCAAAGGCAACTTTTTCATAAGCGCTGTTGGCGGCGTACACGAGCCCCCGGTCCGTATAAAAATTAACCGAGAAAAAAGGCTCCACAACCGCTTCTGTTGCACGAAAACGGATCTCCGCACGAAAATCCTCCCCTGAAGAAAGCCCGCGCACCTCAGTGCCGTCAGATGACAAAAACCGGACAGAAAGGATTTCCGCCCTGCGCGGTTTTTGCGCCTTCCCTTCATAAGGTGCCGACGGACGGTTCGCTGCCTTTTTCAAGAGCCCATCCTTGATATATAAAGAAATCATCTCGTCGCTCGGCCCAAAAGCTTTGGGCTTTCCGCCTTCCAGATAAAGGCATTTTTCCGTGCGCTCGCGGATCACATATTCGTTATGCGACACAAGGACAATGGACGTGCCGCGTTCACGGATTTCTTTCATTTTCTGGTAACACTTGAGCGAAAAATCCCTGTCGCCCACAGCCAAAACTTCATCCACCAAAAGGATGTCCGGATCGCTATGCACGGCAACCGAAAAGCCCAGCCGCACATACATCCCCGACGAATATTGCTTCACCGGAGAATCCAGGAAATCTCCGATGTCGGCGAAATCCACGATTGAAGAAAATTTCCGGTCAATTTCTTTCCTGGACATCCCCAGGATTGCGCCGTTGACATAAATATTTTCACGGCCCGAAAGCATGGGATGAAACCCTGCCCCGACGTGAATAAGCCCCCCGACCTTGCCGTTCACCTCAATCGTGCCTTTGTCAGGCATAAAAATACCGTTGAGCATCCTAAGGAGTGTTGTTTTGCCTGAGCCATTGGGCCCGATGATGCCGACCGACTCTCCGCGCTTGAGCTCAAAAGAGACATCGTCCACAGCCCAAAACTCACCCCGCCTTAACAATGACGATTCATCTCCAAGGGCAAAAGACCCCAGCACAATATCTTTGGCGCCGTAAAACATCATGTCTTTAAGCGACTTTGAAAATTTTTTTCCCGCGCTTGAAACGCGGATGGCAAAATCAGGCATTGTGACCCCGAAATCCTACTAACATTTGTCTTTAAAGCGCCTCCGGAGGAAAATTTTCCGTGGCATTAACTTCACCCGTCACACAGTTCGGGCACATCCACATGGACTCTGCAATTTTCTTTTCAATCAACATTGAAAGATTTTTACCAAAAACCTGCTCCCAATCCTTTCGGGAAGAATAAATTTTTTCAAAATTTAGAAAGACCTGGTTACTGCTCTCCTCACGCCCCCACTTGAACTGCTCTATTTTTTGGACAAAATCCTCCCAATCCATGCCAAGCTGTTTAACACTCCAATCATAAATGCTGATACCTTCCCCGTTTGCCCGGCACCCAAGGAAACATTCTGCCGCGCCTTCAAACCATTCATTGAAACATTTCCCAACAGCCTTGCCGCTTCCAGCATGTTCTGTCACAAAAGAAATATCCGCATCGCTCATGTCCAAAACGCCAAGGTCTCTCAAATGCAAAAGCTCTGCGCGAACTGTTTTAGCCCAGTTGTACGTTTTGGGGTCTGCCTTGCCCGGCCAGATTTTTGGCCAAACCTTCCCGATGTTATAAGGCAATACAAAAACCAAAGACGTTGAAACCCTGACCCCTATGCCGGGGTCTGAAGCCGCGGTGAGCCGGATTTCACTTTTATCAGGCTCAACAACACATGTTTCTTTTTGACAAAGGCTTTCCAGCCTGGCCTTATTAATCGTTAATGACTGCACCTTGAACAAAAAGGGCGCTTCTTGTGCCACACACGCCATGGCGTCATGGCAAAAAAAGAAACTCAAAATCATTCCGATAAAAAAATAACGTAAAAACATTTAGCTCGTTACTCCTACAGCCTTTCCGGCACTTTGGTCTCAACCAGATGAAACACCCGCCAGGCGCACAACAATATCAAAAGGGCAGCAGAAGAAACGACCCAAAACGCTGTGGGATGCCGAAGGCTCCCGTAAATAAAAAGATCGCGAGGCCCCTCGATAAGCGCTGTCAAAGGGTTGACCCTCAGCCAAAACGCCCGCGGCCCGACCGCCGGATAAAGGACAGGTGTTAAAAACATCAAAAACGTCATCAAGATCCCCACAGCCTGCGCCGTATCACGCACAACCGCATTGGCGAGCGACAAAATCAATCCCAGGCCCATGGTCAAAACCAGCAAAGGCAAGAGCGCCGCCACAGCCATCAGCGCCATTACCGGCGGAAGATACTGATAATAAATACACACCGCTGCAATTAAAGCCATTTTAATAAGGAGCTCAAACACAGCCTGCGCAATCGCCGCAATCACGAGAACTTCCCTCGGAAAATTTACCTTGGCAATCATGTCTCCGGCTTCAACCAAAGCGCCGCAAGAGGCTGTTATCCCGGTTGAAAAAAGCTGATAGGCTGAAAGGCCTAACAGGGCAAACAAAGGATAGGGCACATCAGTTTTTCCGATATTCACAATGCCCATCCGGTTTAAAAAAATAAAAGTCCCGATCGCCACAAAGGGAACTATAACAGCCCACAAAAATCCTAAAAACGCCTGCTTGTAACGCGCGGCCAGGTTTCGCATGAAAAGCCTGGAGGCAAGCTCCCTGGCTTCCCAAAGCTCAACAACCATGGGGCCCCAGGCCTTGATCCCTTTTTTAAGCATGCGATTGGGTTCATAGCGCTCATGTCGCATCGGTCCCTCCTTTGGGAGAACCCGGGCCGTTTCTCAAAAGATAACTGATATTGCGCCGCCAGAAAGTCTTTTCTTCCCCTGATTCCCGGCGAGAATCTTTTTCCTGGGGCAAGGCGTTGCCTCTGGCCGGCGCTGCGGCCGGTTTGGCTTCCAAAACCCTTGGCGCTGACAAGACCAACGCCGACAAAAACCAGTACGGCTCCATGACACGGATCAAAATAAAAGTGTTCGCTGTCATGGCATGCACAAGCATGCCGATATTACCGGCCAAAAATCCGAGCGCGAGCCCCCGGGTCAGTTCATCGCGGCCGGTTCGATAAATCCTTAAGGCATTACGCTGAAGCCCCCCGATCAAAAACGCAAACGATAAAAATCCGACCGCGCCTTTTTCAACGAGATTGTTCAGATACTGGCTGTCCATAAACGCTTTGGCCGTCACCCCGTAACCGAAAAACGGCTGCTTGATCCAGTACTGAACAGCCGCCACCCAGTCCCACCAGCGCGAAGAAGCCGACGGGTCAAGCTTAAGGCCCAGAAATTCAACAGGCTTGATATTGGCCTGCGGCCTGGCCAAAAAAGTATACAAAAGCCGGTCTTTGACATGTTCGGGGAGAAAAAGCAGCCCCAAAGCGACCGCCGCCAAAAAACCCATGACTAAATATCCCCGCCGCGAAGAACGGCTATAAAAAATCAGGGCCAAATACGCCGGAACAATCGCGAGATAGCTCGAGCGAGACAGGGTATATAAAAACGGCAGCAGCCCCGCGATCATGGAAAAAAGAACAGCCCAGCGTAAAATTCTGGAACGTAAATGGCAAAAAAGGCCGAGCGCGATACACATCATCAGGAGCAAATACGCGCCCAGGGTGTTCGGCTCGCCCCTGGGCCCTTCAAAAGGCGCTGAAACACGCTGGACATGCCCGATCTGGCTGAACGCAAAAAGATTGACCGCCATGAAAGTTAAAAAAAACGCGGTCAAATACATCCGGTAATGCGACGCTTTGTACGTTGAGCCAACCACAATAAAAAAAAGAATGTAATATTCCAGCTCCTTTAAAATATAAAAGCTGGCCTTTAAGGGATTCACCCCGCTTGTAATAATCCCCTGGGAAGTCGAAACAACGATGCACACGCAATAAAAGCCAATCCACATGTTGACCGGCGTGCGGGGAATGACATCAAACCCCTTGGAAACCGCACCCCGCGCGATCCATGCCGCGCCCATGACCACAATCAGAAAATCTTCAATACGGATGACAATATCATGCTTGGGAACTGACCCGATCACCGCTTCCGGCGAAAGAAGCATGGCAAAGACCATCACAACCAAAGCAATGCTTGGCTTAAAAAACGCCAGAAAAAACATGACGACCGCTGCAAGGGCGAGTATCGGCAAAGACCCCGGGGAAACCGTAACGAATTTCCCGACAAAAAGCCCCAGCAAAACAATGGCAACAATCGGCCAGAGCGCTCCTGGAGTAACCAACGCTGACTGGCGTCTCAGCATGAAAATCCCTGGGGTTATGAATTTTTTGTAAACCATTGTGCCGGAGAAAAGGGGGCTTTGGGCTTTGTCTCAACGTATTCACGGAAATGATACGCGGAGGCGCCAACCTGCTCTTCTGCCCTTATCTGATTAAGGACTATCCCCAAAATTTTTGCGTTGGCATGTTCCAGCCTTGATTTTGCCATCCGAAGCACGTCTTTTGATGTTTTTCCGACTTTATAAACCATGACAACACCGTCGACACGGCTGGCAATCATGCTGGAATCCGGCACAGGCAAAACCGGCGAACAGTCGAGAAGGATAACGTCAAATTCCTGGCGCAACTGGGCAATAAACGTATCAAAAATGCCCGCGCTTAATATCTCGGAAATATTATCAATAGAATACCCGGCTGTAATAATTCGTAAATTGTCCAGCCCCGGCATCTTTAAAAGCTTATCCACATCCAACCCTCCGGCCAGGATATCCGTCGGCCCTTTAAGGGCTTCCTTCCAGGGCAGTTTTCCCAAAAGGATATCGGTCACGCCCGGGTCGCGGCGCAGCCCAAACCGCTTATATAACGTCGGTCGACGAAGATTACATTCCACAAGAATGGTTTTCTTCCCCAGCTGGGCCATGGAAATGGCGACATTGGCAATGACCGTGGATTTCCCTTCCTGCTGTTCGGAACTCGTAAAAAGGATAACCCTGCCGCCTGAAGCGCCATAGGGGCTATGAGAATCGCTTTTCATGCCCTGTAAAAGATTGGTCCTTAAAATTTTAAAACTCTGCGCCGGCCATGAACGCGGCTCGTGAAAGGTCACCAACGTATCAATTTTGGGGACAATTTTTTCCACTTCCCCCTCGGCCACGGTCACCTCTTCAACAGACTTCATAATAGGAATAATACCCAAAACCGATAACTGAAGTTTGTGTTCCACGTCCACAATCGTTGAAATCGTGGTGTCCATGCTTTCCTGCAAAAACGCGCACATCACCCCCAAAATAAGCCCCGCAACAATGCTCACAAGATAATTCAGCCCTGCCTTGGGCGAAATGGGGCTGCGTCCGGCGCTCGCGGGAGAAACAATGGCTACCGACTGGCTGTCGGTGCTTGCCAAAGAAAGTTTGGCCTCTTCACGGTTGGCCAGAAGCGTATTGTAAGCATTCATGATCCGTTCCTGCTCGCGCGTAAACTTCACATAATCACGCTGGTTCGACGACAATGAGCCTTCATCGCTGTAGTATTTATTAATGATGCGGTAAATAACCTCCCTACGGCTTTCGAGGAAAAGCTTCTTTAAAACCAGGGCCAGGTCGCCTTCGGCGGCGAGGTCAACAGGCTCAGGGGTATGCGACTTGATCATTTCCACAATCTTTGATTTAATTTCACTGATCGTCTTGTCTTTTTCAACGACGGCAGGATGTTTTTCGGTATAATCCACCAAGAGCAAAAACCGCTCAAACTCAAGCTCCTGCATGCGGCGCTTAAGGCCTGTAAAAATAAAGTTGTCCGACAACTGCTCGGGGGTCATAAATTTAAGCGTCCCGGCCGCTTTTTTGGCGTCGATCTCTGCTGTCAGACTTTTAAGTTCCGTGTCAATCGAAAGCATCTGGCTTTCAAAATCAAATGTACGTTCCACCGTCATACGGTCAAGGCTGGCCTTGACTTCGGGGGTCACCGCAAAAACTTTTTCATCCTGCTTGAATTTTAAAAGCTGGGCTTCGGTATCTTCCATCTGTTTTTTATATTCCGCAACTTGCCCGTCGATATAAACCAAAACCGCTTCCATCTGCTTCTTTTTGCCATGAATATTTTCCGCGGCATAAACATCCCCGATCGCGCTCACCAAAAGCTTGGCCTTTTCAGGGCTTTCGGCCATGCCATGGATAACGATAATGGTCGTATCAGGAATCTGCTCAACACGAATCCTGCTCTGATAAGCCAGAGCCATGGCATGAAGGGCCTGGGACCGCTGCTCAGGGTCAACTGGAAGGACTTCGACCTTTTCCACAACCTTTGAAAGGATGTTTAAACTCTTAAAAAGCCGAAGCTCAGTCCCCAAGTCCAGGGGTTTTTCAAGCCCCTGGGCATCTGCCTTTAAATCCCGCCCCAAGGGCACGCTTTTTTCAATTTTCAATTCAATGGAGGCTTCATACACCGAAGGCTGCAAGGAAGTAAAAATAGCGGTGGAAGCAATAACAGCCAGAAAAATCGCCAATACCGTCATGCGGCGCTTTTTGACGATACGCCAGTATTCGCTGAGCGGCACTTCGTTAATATTGTCAATGTCTTCCATCTTAAGGATAGCCCTTACTGTTTATCGTGATTGCCGACGCCGAACCAGTGAAACCTGTCATTAACAACGGGCTGGCTTCCGCCAAGGGTATACCAGCGCACAATAAGGCCGTTAGCCGTATTCCAGAAACTTTCCAGGTTGCTGATAAATGACGTCGGAACATAAATAAAATCCCCGGGCTTCACGGGAATATCTTCCGAACGGTCGCCTCGGGTAATCATCTTTTTTAAATTCAGCTTTAAAAGGACAGGCTTTTCCGATGAGCCGCGGATAACGATGACGCTTCCCATTTCAGCGGTTTGCTTGTAATATCCCCCGGCCGCCAAAAGGGCCTCCATCACTGACATTTTATTGACCATGTTATAAATCCCCGGAGTTCCCACTGCGCCAAAAATCATAATTCTCCCGTCGGTATTAATCGCGATGGCAAGCCTGGGATCCCGGATATACTCTTTCATCATCGCGTCCATGCGGTCACGGGCCTGTTTACGATTCAAGCCTGCCACCTTCACCGGCCCTAAAAGGGGAAAGAACACCTCTCCGGCCGGAGAAACTTTATAAGCAGCACGGTTGGTCTGGTCGCGGTCTTTAAAAGAAATGGTAAGCGTATCTCCAGCGACAATGGTATAACTGGCATCCTCATTGTCGGCAATCACCTGCAGCTGGGCCTCCATTTGCTGGCCCTCTTTGGCATATGGATTAACCGGCGTGGCGCTCCCTTGCGGCGCTGAAACAGACATTTTATCTTCCATGTTGAGTTTCCTGCCATACTCAAGGACCATGTCCTGGCGCATGGAATCAGAAACTCCGGCCTGGGCCAGGGCTTGTGCTGAAGAAAATACGTACCCTCCCCCAAAAACCACAATTAGAAAAAACCTGAAATATTTATGCCAGTTCATCCGTCACCGCCAACCCGCGAGGTTTAAGAAAATGGTCAATGTCTCTTTCTCTTTCCGGCTCTACAGCGCCGCTGATATACACAAAATCCTGTTTGGCAAGATCAATAATCCTGAGCCCTTCTTCCAGCTCACGGTTTTCATTCACCAGAATCTTGACCATCGGCCTTGTGGGAAACCCGGCGTTACTCCCCACAACCATGGCCGTCTCCCCGCTGTTTAAATACACAAAAGAACCCACAGGATAAATCGAAATAAAATCAATGAACCTTTTGACAATGGTGTCGTCAAAAAGAATGTCTTTTTTCTTAATAATAATTTTCATAGCCTCATAGGGGCTGTAAGGTGTTCGAAAAACCCGGGGATGTGTTAATGCCTCAAACGTGTCACACACTGAAATGATCTTGGCCCATAAATGGATTTCCGCGCCGGGGATGCCGCGCGGATACCCCTGGCCGTTTTCGCGTTCATGGACATCCAAAACAACCGCAGCCACTTTTTCGGAAAAAACAGGCCTGACAATTTCCGCGGAACGTAACGGATGCTGCTTGATGTCTTCAATTTCCTGGTCAGACAGCTGCTGGCCTTTTTTGACAACGCCGTCAAACCCCGACATCCCCAGGTCATGGGTAAAGGCGCAAACCCCCAGGTCAATCATTTCCTGGCGGCTGTAGCCTAAGCTGGCCGCAAATCCGACGGACAAAATGACATCATTGGTAATATGTGATGCCAGATAATTGTTTTTGGAAAAAGCATACGCCATCACAAGAAGCTCGTTGTAAGGCCTTTTTTCAAAGGCATGCACAACGTGAGCGATCACATCTTCAACTTTTTGACGGGCAATGATGCCGGTCAGGGCGCACTCCACGGCAGCCTGAAGGTCACGATAAAGATCTTTAAGCCCTGAAATACGCTCAACAGTTTCCTGCGTTTCCGGGGCGCTGGATTGCGAGGACGATTTTCTGCGATACGGATTTTCTGCGCTGCGGACGCTCCCGATGGGCGCCGGTGGCGCGGAAGGCTGCGGCATCCCTGAAGCGCCTGAGACCACCTGGCTGTCTGGGCCTGCGGCCTCCCTGGACCTTTTGAAACTGTTTTTAATAATCTTAATCAGGCGGACCATGGAACATGCCCCTCAAGCGCGCCGCTTGTTTCAAAGACGCGCTTCATTAATTGATCATCGACAACTTTTTTATTTTCCGAAAACCCCACCAAAAGGGCGGTATCGGCCAGCCCATTAATCACGCGCGGAATCCCGCTCGAATGCTTGAAGATCAGCTGCTTGGCCTTATTGTCAAAAATCTCCCGCCCTGCCCCGGCGATCTTGAGGCGATGATCAATATACTGATAGCAGTCCTTTTCATCCAAAGGATTCAAATGATATTCGATGATCAGCCGCTGCTTGAGCTGCGGCAGACCCTTCAGGCGCGAACGCAGTTCCGGCTGCCCGATCAGAATCAGGGTCAAAAGAAACCTGTTATTCTGCTGAAAATTCAAAAGAAGCCTTAACTCTTCAAAGGTCTCCAAATCTTCAATCGCCTGCGCTTCATCTATCACTATAACGGTTTCCTTGCCTTTTTCCAGATTCCGGTAAATCATTTCATTGAAAATGTGAAGAAGCTCCCCCTTGGACTTGTAATCGTTACGGTCTCCGCCGAGCTGATAAATGATTTCAACCAAAAGTTCTTTCGCCGAATACCGCGGGTTGGTGATCAGGGCCACCTCGTATTTTTCCGCGACCACAAGCTCGTTTAAAAAGACACGGCTCAACACGGTTTTCCCGCAGCCATAGCCACCCGTTAAAAGCATGGCGCCCTTGGAATCCCGGACCGTATACATCAACCGTAACAGGGCCTCTTCATGGGCCTTGGAATAGTACACATATTTGGGATCCGGTGTCAGCTCAAAAGGCCTTTCATATAAATGCCAGTGTTGCGTATACATAAACGCTTATTTTTTCCCCCGCATTTCTTCAATCACTTTCTTTAACAACGGAGAACGGATATCCATGGTATCAATTGTTGAGCCCTTAACATTGTCAAGCTGACGGGGCGTAAACTGTTCGATTTCCTTTTTTTCAGAAACCATATTGGTCTCAACATGAGAAAACTCAAGCCCCTGATCAGGACTTTCCGGCTCCTGGCGGCTTAAGGGCGGCGCTTCTTCATAAGCCCGCTCGCGCTCAACACGGGTCTTAGGCAGGGCCCGGTCTCCGGCGCTACGGATCATGCCATCACTCAAAGGCCGGTCTTCGGCCTTATGAAAGACAGGCTCTGGAGCCAGGGACTTCACCGCATTCGGGACAGTAATAAAATTATTTTCCTGCGAACGCAAGATCGCTTTCATCATTTTTCGAAAATGCCAGAAAGCATTTAAAAGCATAAGGCCATACGCCAGGCACACCACAAGAAACAGGCCCAAAAAAAGTTTCGGCGTTAAAAAACCTTTGAGCATATTCCAGGCACCCGGAAGGTAGCCTTCCGCCGCAACAATCCAGCCCTGTTTTTCAAGATAAATATAACGGATCACATGCTGGCCCTCATCAATGCCAAAACGTTCAGGATAATAAATCCATCCGTCGCGCCGTTTCTGCATTTCGTAAATCAGCTTCAGCTCATATTCCTGCCAGAGCCTGGCATCCTCATCCGAGTGCGAAAGCCTCGGCAAAACGTATTTCCCATCCTGATTCAGGATAAAAAACGTGTGCTCGCCCAGATCGCCGCGCTTAGGTATTTCGCCCATGCGCGCGGTCTGCTGGACAAACATCAGGACATCATCTTCAATGGTTTTAAGCGTCCAGCGTGTCGCGTTTTTGACAAATAAAACGCTCGCCAAAACAATGAACACCAGCATGATGACGCCCAAAATAATGCTTTGAGCGGCCAAAAAAGTGATTGTTCTCGAACGAATATCGTTTTTAGCCATCCACCACTCTATTTCTTTTTTGTGTCTTTTAATGCATGGCCGGCACGCATTAAAAAGAAAATCACCAGAAAAATCATAACCGACTGAATCAACAGCACGGTCACGGCCAAAGGATTATGTAATTTCTCCAAAACCAGCACATTTAAGCCCAGAATAAGGCAGACAAGATAAATGAAAACAACAGCCATCACTTCGCTTAAGCCCATGCTCATCAGCCGGTGATGAAAATGGTCTTTACCCGTGAAATCAAGCCACTCCTGAAAGGTGCGAACCTGCCCGTTTTTTATCCGCGCGATCGTGATATAAATCATGTCAAAAACCAAAACACCCAAAATGATCGTCGGGATTCCGCAGGCAATCACCCAGCCATGCTCTGACCATCCTCCATAAAGCGCCAGACACGCCAGCATAAAGCCCAAAAAGGTGCTGCCCCCGTCACCCAGATAAATTTTGGCAGGCTTGAAATTCCAGACCAAAAATCCCAGACAGGAGCCTGCCAGAAGTGCTGCGGCAAACGCCACCGGAAGCTGGCGAAGGTAAATCGCCACTAAAAAGAAAAACAGGCTCGCAATAAAAGAAATGCCTGACGCAAGGCCGTCAAGGCCGTCGGAAAAGTTCAAGGCATTTGTAATGCCGACAATCCAGAGAATCGTAAAGAAAACCGCGAACACCTGGCCCCACCAGATTTTCGGCATAAAAGAAACAACCAGCCCTGACGACATGACAATCGCGCAGGCAACAATCTGCCCCACAAGGCGAATGCGGGAAGAAAGCGTGCGCACATCATCCATGATGCCCATAACGCCGACAATCGTTCCGGCCGCTGTCATGGCCAAAAATTCCCTGGTCCAGGGAAGGTTAAAAAGCGCCACAATCCAAAACCCCAAAAGAAGCGCTGCCCCGCCGAGACGGGGCACAGGTGTCGTATGAATTTTTCGTGCGTTAGGATAATCAAGGATGTTAAAACGGCGGGCGATAAAAATCATGAGGGGCGTAAAAACGATGACCGCAAAAACCGATGCGCAAAAAGGCCAAAGGAATCTTGCCATTGTGCCCCACAGATATTGATACTCAGCTATCATGAGACAGACTTTCCCTTCTGAATGTGCTTTAAAGTCAAACCCGTCTTTATTTTGACTCTGTTAAATGATTAGTCAAGAATAGATATAATAAATTTATTAATAAATAGAAAGGGCGTGCTCCTTCTTAGGAATCACGCCCTTATCAATCATCTTTATTGCAAGATATGCAATGAAATGCTGTTTTTTATTATTTAATCAATTCCATCGCGCCCTGAAGTTCGTCTTTGACAGCCTTCAGGTTTTCAGACTTGGCATCCGCCTTCTGGCGAACGTCACCTAACGCCGCATCTTTGGCACGAAGGGCCTGCTCTAAATCAGAGACCTTGGCTTTTTGAGAAGCCGCCTCGGCTGCTATGGCGGCTTTCTCATCCTTAAGCTTTGCAAGCGACTCTTTAAGCTCTTTAATCAAGGCGTCACGCTCCGCTTGTTTGCTGCTGACTTTTGCATTTTCCGCATCCGCCGCTTCCTTGTCTTGACGGATCATGTCCGCGTCTTTGGCCATAGACTCTGCCTTTAACTCCGCCTGGGATAATGCGAGCTCTTTTTCCTTTAACTGCATATCCCTGGTCTGATACGCTTTTTCAAGCTCCGCGACTTTTTGTTCAAGGTCCGCTCGACCGGAAGAAACCTTGTCAGCCATTTGCGCGTCTTTCGCCTTGATTGATTCCGACAGGCTCACAACCTCTTTCTTCAGCACCGCAATCTTGTCTTCATAAGCTGATTTTGTGTTGACCTGAACTGCTTGAAGATCGGCCATGTTCGCCTTGAGCGACGCCAGTTCTTTTTCGAGCGGAGCTTTGGCTTCCACGATCTGTTGGGCGACTGCTTTTTGCTGGTCATCTGCGCGCGACAATTTTTGGACAAAGTCACTGCGCTCTTTTGTCAGGCGGACAATCTCTGCGTCCTTGTCTTTCAAGGCGTTTTCTTTCTCGAACAAGTTTTTCTCAAGTGAATGCAGCGTCTGTTCCAGGGGGCCGCGGGCCTCTTCGATGCGCTTGCTGATGGAATCCTGGAAATTCTTAAGCTCGGCGCTGGTCTCTGCAAAACGCTTGTCCGCGGAAGCGCGTTCTGCTGAAAGAGCGGCAAGCCTGGTGGACAAATCCGCATTCTGGGCCTTTAACTCATTCATGGTTTTGGAACGTTCATCAAGCGATGTTGAAAGGCTGGCAATTTGGTTGTTTAAGCGATCAGCCTCGGCTTTGGCCTCGGTAAGTTTTGTTTCCACCGGAGCTTTGGCCTGCGCAAGCTTGACCGGCATGCCATTTTCCAATTCCGTAACCTTGACTGTCAATGCCGTGACCTGGCCTTTCAGGGACTGGCGCTCGGCATCAGTCTCGGAAAGATTTTTTAAAAGCGCATCGCGCTTGGCCAAAAGGTCTTTCACAAGGCCTTCCTGCTCTGTGCGCACGCCCTGGGCTGTTTTGAGTTCATTCTCAAGAAAGCTGATCCTGTCATTTAAGGGAATCGTGGTCTGCTGGATCTTGGACGTTGCCAAAATGTCAGTCGCTTTTAATTGATTTTCAAGATCTTTGATGTGCTTCTCGAGCGGTTCGCGAACCTGGGCGATCTTCTCCTGAATCCCGGTGCCGGTCTTTTCCAGCTGGGACTGAAGGTCTTTCATTTTTTCCTCGAGAGAGCTCCTGGCCTTTTTTTCGTTATCAAGAGCCGCTTCGGCCATGGATTTCTCACCCTTGAACCTGGCCACATCCGTGTCTTTGTCCTGAAGGCGCGCGGTATAATCGGAAACTGTTTTTTCAAGGATCCCCACTTTGTCCTGAAGAGGCTTTTGCACCTGCGCGAGCTTATCGGCCAGGCCAGCCTCCCTTGCCGCAACTTCCTTCTTTAAAGAATCCACCTGCCCCAGCAGGGATTCCTTCTCTTTTAAAAGCGCTTCATACTCTTTGGCGGTTTGGGCATTTTTACGGCGGGCATCGTCAATCAATGCCACCTTGGCCTTCACGTCTTCAGCCTGAAGAGACGATTGCACTTCCAAAGATTTGATGCGCTCCTCCAGGGGCTTTTTCACGCTTGCCACCTGGTCCGTAACAGAGGCGGCCGCGGATTTTATTTTTTCATTAAGCCCGGCAATCTGGCTGGCAAGGCTATCCTTATCTTTAAGGGCAGACTCAAGGCTGCGCTTTACTCCATCGCGGTCGCGCGACACTGATTCGAGATCCACGAGCGTGGCTTTAAGCTCAGCGCCTTTGGCGTCAAGAGCCTTTACCAGCTCGTCGGCCTTAGTTTGAAGCGGGGTGGTGGCCTGCACCAGCTTTTCAGGAACAGAGCCTTCCAGTTTCTTTAAAGCTTCACGAGCCTGGGCAAGCTCACCCTCTGTTTTTTGTTTGGCAGAAGCCAGCGCCTCTTTTTCCGATAAGAGGCTGTCTTTCATTTTCGCAAGCTCGTTATACTGCTGGGCCTTGTCATTGAGCGCCTTTAACTGCGCATCAATTTGAGATTGCAATGCCGCTGTTTTCTTCTCAAGGGGATCTCTAACCTCGGCCACCTTGGCGGGGACTGACGACTCGATGGATTTCATCTGGTCGTTTAAGCGGGCAATCGTCTCTTCCAAAGGCTTTCGGGCCTCACTCAACTGGCCAGGCAAGGCATCGGCCGAAGACTTTATTTTATTGTTGAGTTCCGCAATCTGTTTTGTCAAAGATTCTTTCTCCGATGACAACTGCTGAATGTTCTGCTTTAAAGTGTCACGCTCGTGAGAAACCCCTTCGAGCTGGGCGGCCTTGGCCGTGACCTCAGCCCTGGTTTTTTCAAGATTGGTCTGAGCCTTGAACATTTCTGCTTCCAAAGGCTGACGCATCACGGCCAGCTTTTGAGGAACATCGTCATTGGTCTTTTTCAACTCTGCCATGGATGCTGAAAGCGCTGCTGTAAGCCTCGAGGTCTTGGCTTCTTCCGCGCGAAGCTGCTGGGTTAAGTCGTCGCGCTCTTTCCCGAGGGTTTTAAGCGCAGCCTCTTTTTCTTTAACAGCCGCGTCCAGAGATTTCACCTGGCCGCTCACAGCTTCCAGTTTTTCTTCCAAAGGCTTTTTCGCGCCTGCCAGTTTCTCCGGCAGGGATTCTTTGTCTTTGGCCAGCTCGTCCTGAAGGGCCGTAACTTTTTGGGTCAAAGGTTTCTCTGCTTCTAAAATCTTTTCCGGCACCGCATCGGTGAGAGCCTTTATTTTTTCATTAAACGCAGTCACCTGATTTTCAAGCCCTGTTTTTTCCAAAGACAACTTTTCGAGCGTGCGTTTTAACTCTTCCTGGTCATGTTTTGACGCTTCTATCTGGCCTGTTTTTTCTTTAAGTTCAGCATCTTTGGCTGCCAACTGTTTTGCGAGCTCGTCGGACTTGGCCTGCAAAGGCGTTGCAACCTCTGCAAGTTTTTGGGGGACAGCATCCTGGGCTTTCTTCAATTCTTCGCGCAACCCAGCCAGGGCATGATCGGCCTGGTCTTTCTGCGAGGCCAGCGCAGACTTTTCTTCAGCGAGTGCGTTTTTTTCTTTTAACAGCGCTGCATAATCACTGCCTTTACCGTCTAACGACTTTTCCGCGGCCTGTAATTTCGTTTCAAGCGCGGCGATTTTTAAAAACAAAGGTTTTTGAGAAGCCTCAACTTTTAGAGGAACACTGGCCGTGGCTCTTTTTAGCTGGTCAGTGATATCAGCGACATCAACCGCAAGCCTGCTTTTTTCCGCTGCCAAAGCCTCCATATTATGTTTTAAGGCCTCACGCTCGCGTGTTACGCCCTCAAGCTCTGATATTTTATTTTTCAATTCAGCATCTTTGGCAGCCAACTGCTTGGCGAGCCCATCGGATTTCTCCTGTAAAGGGGTCGTGGCCTGCGCAAGCTTTTGGGGAACGGCCTCCTGGGTTTTCTTCAATTCCTCGCGTAACGCGGCCAGGGCATGGTCGGCCTGGTCTTTCTGCGAGGCCAGCGCAGACTTTTCTTCAGCCAGGGCATTCTTTTCTTTTAACAACGCAGCATACTCACTGCCTTTGCCGTTTAATGCCTTTTCCTGCGCCGCCAACTCTGCCTGAAGCGACGCAATCTTTTCGGACAAAGGCTTTTGGGCCGCTTCAACCTGGAGAGGAACATTGGCCGTGGTTTTCTTCAACTGCTCGTTTAATCCTGCCACATCCTGAGCCAATTTGGCTTTGGCAAATGACAGCGTATCGGTGTCGCGCTTCAGGGCCTCACGCTCACGCGTCACAGCCTCAAGCTCTGACACTTTATTTTTAAACTCAGCATCTTTGGCTACCAACTGTTTTGCGAGCTCATCGGATTTCGCCTGCAGGGGCGTTGTAACCTCTGCAAGTTTTTGGGGGACAGCCTCCTGGGTTTTCTTCAATTCCTCGCGCGCCAGGGCCAGCGCCTGTTCAACTTTCTCTTTCGACTCCAAAAGCGCTGACTTTTCAGCAGCAAGCGCGTCTTTCTGCCTGGCCAGATCGTTATACTGCGCGTTTTTATCATTAAAAGCCTTTTTCTGGGCTTCCATCTGCAACTGAAAATCCGCTATTTTTTTCTCCAAAGTGGCCTGCTGTTGATTAAGCGCCTCTTCGAGCGGCTTTTTTGCTTCAGAAAGCTTGGCCGGCAATGATTCGTTCGATTTTTTTAACGCGGCCTGCGCATCCAAAAGCGCCTTTTCCAACGACGAGACTTTGGCATCAACAGACTGTTTGTTGCTCACAAGATCACTGTACGACTTGTTAAGAGAGGCCAGGGCATTTTCTTTTGCCTTGATGGTTTCGTTGCTCGCGAAAACCTGGGACTCGAGCGCCTTAACCTTTTCCTCAAGAGGCTGGCGGGCCTGGGCTGTCATCTGAGGGATAGCGTCCTGAACTTTTTTAAGATTATCGCGGGCCACGAAAAGATCATGTTCTGCGGCGGACTTGGCCGCTGTTAACGCCTCTTTTTCAGCCTGCAGGGATTCTTTTTGTTTCATCACGGCGTTATAAAGAGACTCTTTTTCGCTCAAAGCCTTTTTCTGGCTATTGGATTCTTCCTGAAGGTCAGCGATCTTTTTTTCAAGCGGAAATTTGGCAGATGCCAAACGGCCCGGGATATTGGCATTAAGCGTGTTTAGGTTCTCTTTCTCCTGGGCCAGGGCTTTTTCCACAGCAGCCCTGGCTTCGCCCGTCGACAAAAGCTCTTTTGTTTGCGCCGAATACTCCTCGTTTATCTTTTTCAACTGTTCATTTTTTGCAGCGATTTCTTCTTCGGCTTTTTTAAGCTGGACGGAAAAATCTGCAACCTTGGCCTCAAGCGGCGTGCGGACGGAGGCGAGTTTTTCAGGCTCTGATTCTGTCATCCGCTTCAATTCCGCCTGCGCGCCAGCAAGGTCTCCGGCAAGCTTTTGAGCCTTTTCTTTTTCCGCTTTCAATTGCGCCGAAGTGTTGTTGAATTCATTCGACAGGGCCTTAAGCGAGGTTTCCTTATCTTTTAACGACGCTGTCAGCGACTGGATTTCTGCTTCCAGGGCATTGATCTTGTCTTCCAGCGGCTTTTTAGCTTCCGCAATCTTTCCGGGCAAGCCCGCTTCCATACCCTTGACCCAGGCCCGAAGCTTTGACAGTTCCTGGTCAGACTTTGCCTTCTCCTCCTGGGCTGCTTTCAATTCCTTCCACAAAGCATCACCGGTCTTCTCTGATTCGGCAAGGTCGCTGTTTTTCTTGCCCAGATCCTTTAAAAGGGAAGAAAGCTTGTCTTGAAGCGTTTTAGATTCCTGCTCCAGCGGCAAACGGACTTCGGCCAGTTTCGCAGGAATGCTGTTTTGGACACCCTTCAAGTTTTCCGTTGATTGTGCAAGGTCTTTTTCAAGCTTCTGGCGTAACGACTGTTCCTGGGAAAGGCTTTTTAAAAGCGATTCCTTTTCCTGGGTTAACGTTGAAAGCGCCTGGGCTTTTTGCAAAGCATCTTTTGAAAGCACGTCTATTCTTTCACGCGCCCGGGCAGCTTCGGCTTCAAGGGCTGTCCTCACCTCTGCCACCTTCACAGGAATGGAAGCTTTAAGCGAAACGGCTTGGTCTTCCGAGGCCTTCAATTTGCCTTCCAGATCTGCGGCCTTGTTTTGTGACGCAAGGATGGCCGATGACAATTCTTTTTCTTTTTGCGCTTTCGCCGCATCCAGGGCCTTAAACGCATTATCTTTTTGGACAGCCTCGGCTTCCCGCGCCTTTATTTCGTCGGAAAGCGAGCTGATTTTTGCGTTCAAAGGCACCTGGGCTTCCGCAACTTTTTGGGGGATCGCCCGGGTCAAGGCCTCTATATTATTCTTAGCATCGCTTAAAGCCGTCTCCAGTGACGCCTTTTTGGCTTTTAAAGCCTCCAGGTCTTTTGACAATCCCTCTTCGCGTTTGGATGCGTCTTTGAGTGATTCTTCCTTACTTTTGAGCGCAGACTGTAATGACGCCAGCTTCTCACGCGCTTCGGACAAATCTGCTTCTATCGGTTTTTTTGCCTCAGCGATTTTGGCAGGGACTGAAGCTTCAAGATCTTTGAGAGATTGCGTTAACTGGGTGCGCTCATTTAACAGCCCTGCTTTTTCTGCAGTCAAGGCTGTTTTTTCCGAAGACAGGCGTTCTGTTGTGGATTTAAGTTCAGCGTTCGAGGCTTTCAAGGCCTTCAGGCTCTCGTCGCGTTCAATAGCCGCCTTCTCCAGTAAGCTGATTTTGGCGTTCAAAGGCAGAGCGGTTTGGGCTGTTTTTAATGGGATGGATTCTTCCAGCGACTTCATTTTCTCACGCGCCAAAGAAATATCGTTTGCGAGCGCTTCTTTTTCTTTAGAGGCCTTCGCAAGGGTGGCGCTCAAACTATCATGCTCGCGGCTTAAGAAAGCAATTTCCGACTCTTTACTCGCTTCTGTTTTTGTGAGCGCCTCAAGCTGGGCAGAAAGAGACTGGATTTTATCCTGATACGGCTTGACCGCCTCAGCCACTTTGCCAGGCACTGATTGGACGGCATCGCGGGCCTTTTCCTGCAGGGCAATAATATCTTTTTTGAGCTTTTCTCCATCAGCGCGCGCAGAGGCAAGATCCTTTTCCATATCGTCACGCTTGGAAATGACCGCAGATAATTCCTTGCTCCTGGCTTCCAGGCCTGCGGATTTCTCATCCAGCGATGCCTCAAGCTGGGCAATTTTATCATTCAACGGTTTTTGAGCTTCACTCACTTTTTGCGGAATAAGCGCATTAAGCTGCGCTTGCGCCGCCTTGGCCTTTTCAATCTCCGCGAGCAGCGCGGCTTTCTCCTGGCCAAGGCTCGCCATCTCTTTATTCAAGGCATCAATATTTTTAAGCGCTTCAGCTAAAGACTTTTCCCTGGCTGACAAGGCCTGATCTTTGGCCTTTAACTCCTCGGAAAGTTCTGCCTGGCGTTTTTGGGCCTGGGAAATCTGGGCTTTGGATTTTGCCTCAACGACGGCCAGATCCTCTTGGGACTTGGCTTCCATAGCGGCTAGCTGATCTTTGGCCTTACTCTGCACCGCAGACACATCCTCTTTCGCCTTGGCTTGCACAGTCGCTATTTGGCTGTTGTATTGGGCCTGCAAAGAAGACGCTTCCTCTTTGGCCTTACTCTGCGCCGCAGACACATCCTCTTTCGCCTTGGCTTGCACAGTCGCTATTTGACTGTTGGCCTGAGCCTGCACAGAAGAAATTTTTTCCTGCGCCATGGCCACATCGTCTTTGGCTTTGGCCTTCGTCGCCGCCAAGCTTGATTGAAGCGCGGCTATCTGGTCTTTCGAAACCTTTTCTTTTTGAAGCCCTTCCTCTTTTAATTGAGAAACCTGGGCAGCAAGCGGCTTCACCGCTTTTTCAACCTCCAGGGGAACGGACGCCCTGACCTGAGCAAGCTCGTTTTTCAAAAGCCCGGATTTTTCCTCCAAAGACGCATAATCTGCTGTGAGCTTGTTCAGTTTCTGGGCCAGATTATCACGCTGAACCCTGATATTTTTTAATTCCTGGTCTTTATCAATGATTTCCCCGTCGAGTTTCTTAATCTTCTCGTTTAAGCCGCCAATGGCTTCTTCAAGCGGCTTTTTAGCCTCAGCAATTTTTACCGGGATAGACTGTTCAAGCGACTGAACTAAGGCCCTGGCATCCTCTTGGGTCTTTAGGGAAAGGGCATTTAAATTGGCAGCCTTTGCGCTTAAAGTTTCTTTATCTTTTAAAAGCGCATCACGCTCTTTTGTTAAATCCGACGTTTCTTTGTTTTTGGCATCAACATTTTTAGATAATGCCGCGATCTCGTCTTTGGCGCTCGTCATCTGTGTTTCAAGTTTTGCCAAAGATTGTGTCAGTGATTCTTTCCTGGCAAGCAAACTATCACGCTCGCCGGAAAAAGCCTTTAATTTTGACATGGCGTCTTCAACAAAAGACTTTTCTTGAGAGGCATCCGCCTGGGCCGTCCCCAGCTTTTTCTCAAGTTCAGCCACGGAAGAAGAAAGCGCGGCCTTGTCTTTCAAAAGCCCGTCTCTTTCCGCCCCGATGGAAGAAATCTGCCTAGCCTTGTCTTTAATCTCAAGATCCAGACTGTTCAAGGAACCGTTAAGCTGGCTGATCTTTTCTTCCAGAGGTTTTTTTGCCTCGGCCAATTTTCCGGGTAAGGCGGCCTCATTTTCTTTAAATTTGGCCTGCAAGTCCCCCAGCGAGGACTTAAATTCTTTTTCATTAAATTTGGCTGCCTTAAACTCGAGCGCCAGATCACCGTACATTTTATCTTTGTCTTTTCCGGCCTGGATGGCATTGTCCAAATTCTTCTTTAATTCCGCAATTTTGGCTTCAAACGGCGCTTGAGACTCTTTAAGCCTTCCGGGCAAGGCTGATTTTTCAGCCTGTAGCGCGAGGTTCAAATCATTAATCTGTTTTTGGGCGTCAGCCTTGGCAGCTCTCAGGGCTTCCTGGCCGCTTTGAAGAGTGTTTTGAATTTCTGCCTGCAAAGACCTGATCTTGTCTTCCAGCACCGCCTTTTCTTTGGCAATGCGTTCAGGGATCGAAGACTGAAGCGCGGATAACGACTGCTTTGCCGCTTCAGCATCCGACGATAATTTTTCGGATTCCGCTTTTTGCCGGCTTAACTCTTTTTCCAGATTATTTTTTTCAGAAAGAACAGCAGACAGCGTTTTGATCTTGTCATCCGCAAACGCCTTCAACTTTAAAGTTTCTTCCTTGGCCCTGGCAAGCTCGGCATCAGACACAGCCTGGGCCTGGTCTTTGGAGGCTTTGGTCGCATCAATGACAGCCAGTGATTCCGCCTTGACCGCCTCAACCGCTTTTTGCGCATCAGCCCTGGCCTGGGTAATTTTGCTCGCAGCATCCGCTTTCGCCGCATCCAAAAGTTTTTGATCATCCGCCCTGGCTGCGTCAATGCTCGCCTGGGCCCTGGCATTCGCCTCTTTGATTTTTACTGCCGCATCCGCCTTGACAGAAGAAACAATCTCATCAGCCCTGGCATTAGCCTGCGCCGATTTCAAAGACTCTGCCTTAGCTGCCGCAAGGCTTTCTTCACTCTTTTTATTGGCCTGGGCAATCCTCAACTCAGCGTCAGCTTTAACGCTGTCCATCATGGCCTGAGCCTTTAAATTGACCTGCGCCATTTGTTCAGCTGACTCAGCTTTTGCCGCTTCAAGGGCTCTTTTGGCTTCGGCCTTGGCTGTTTCCACGGCTTTTTGGGCCTCAACCCTGGCTGCCTCTATACTGGCCTGGGCTTTGGCCTGGGCATCGGAAATTTTTTGCGCAGCATCAGCCTTAATGGCAGCCACAGATGCATCTGCCCTGGCCTGGGCTTCACTGGCCCTGGCATTTCCTGCCTTAACAAGAGCAAGGCTTTCTTCATTCTTTTTATCAGCCTCTATTATTTTGGCCTCCCTCTCGGCTTTGGCTGTCTCAATGGCTCTCTGGGCTTCAGCCTTGGCTGTTTCCACAGCCTTTTGAGCATCAGCCCTGGCCTGAATAACTTTTTCAGCAGACTCCGCTTTCACGGCTTCCAAAGATTTCTGGGTTTCTGATTTTGCAACCTCGAGAGACTCTTTGGCCCTAGCCTCTGCTTGAAAAATTTTGGCTTTAAGGTCCTCAACAAGCCTGGCGGTTTCTTCTTTAGCAGCCTGCATTTCAGATATTGTTTTCTGCAAAGACGTTTTTTGGGACTCCAGCGCCGAAATCCTGGATTCTTTCTCGCCAACAGAGGCTTTAACGCCTGCCAGTTCCTTGTCCAGCGACGCCAAACGGTCTTCGGATGTTTTCTTGTCACCTGAAGCCTTCTGGGCCAACAGAGCCTTGTCGTTTTCCAGGGATGATAAACGGCTGGAAAGCGCCTCTTTATCTTTCAGCGCCTGCGCGAGCTTGCTCTCTTTTCCGGTAATATCCTGCTTTAATTTTTCAATTTCCGCTTTCAATCCAGAAACCGTGTCCTCTGATCCTTTTTTCTGGGCTTCTGCGGATTTTTGGGCCTCATCCATTTTCTTTTGAAGCTGAGCTTCCAGGGCATGGACCCTGGCTTCCGCCGCAGACTTGGCTTTCTCTATTTCAGAGGAAGACGCCTCTTTGCTGGAAGCAAGCTCTCCCTGCAACGCCTCGATTTTCTTTTGCAACGATTCTTTGGCTTTAACAACCTCATCAGAAGCTGATGTTTTGGCCGCGGCCAGCTGTTTTTCCAGAGCGTTCACTTTTTCCTGAAGGGGCGCTGTCGCCGCAGTCATTTTCGTGCGGGCTTCCTCATCTTTAGCAGCCACCTTCAAATCCAGCGAACGGATTTTGTCCTCGAGAGGCAAGGTGGCCTGCTTGACTTTTTCTTCGGAGAATTTCTGTTCCGCGTTGAGCCGTTCCTGAATATCTTTTATTTTCGACTCATATCCTGATTTTTCCTCAGCCACGCGTTTTTCCAAGCTGTCTTTAACGCTTTGAAGTTCCCCGTTAACGCGTTGCAGTTCTGCTTTAAGCCTTTCGCTTTCCAGGCCCGCGCTCTCAATGTCTTTGGCCAGCTTCAAGGACCGCTCGCTTTTTTCCTCGAGTACAAGCTTTGAAAGCTTCAATTCCTGCTCTTTTTCCTGCAGCTGTTTTTTAACTTCCGCAACCGTTGTATTCTCGCCGCCCTCCAAAACAAGGTTTTTTTGCATCTGGCCGACCTTGGCCTCAAGCAGCGAACGCTCCTTTTCCGCAATCTCGAGCTTACGTTCAAAAGAAGACTTTTCCGCCAAAGCCTTGCCCAGCTCCGCATCTTTCACAGCCAGCTTGGTTTTAAGGTTTTTCACATCTTCCTGGAGAAAAAAGATATCGTCCTGCTTGACGATACCGCTGGTGTCCTCGGCAAGGACATAGCGATACGGAAGTGTTGAAAAGGCGAATGTTACGGCAAGAAGAAGGGAAACTGGCTTATTGTTTTTCATAGGCTTTCATATTGGCGTTAACGATCTCAACCATCCTTGCAAGTTTTTTCTTGAGCTCCCCGAGCTTCAAGTTTAAATTTTCGATTTCTTTGCGCTCAGCCGCATTATCCTGCTCAAGCGCGGCTTTGGCTGATTCCGCAGACTTGACACGCTCCAAAAGAGCGCCATTTTGCGACGTCAAATCTTCGGCCTTTGCCCGTGCCGCGGCTTCTTTGGCCTCTTTTTCATGGGCCAAGGCCGTGGCTTCGTTCTTTTCTGTTAAAAGCTGGGAAATATTTTCCGTAAGCTTCACATTATGCGCCATCATCTGGTCAAGCCGGGTTTCCAGCGCGGTCATGCGGGCAAAACATCCGTCTTTCGAAGAGGCGTCACTCAACGCTTCTGTCTTTTCCACAACATCTTTCTTAACCGGTTCATGAACAACCGGTTTTGTCTCTTCCTGAACTGGCGTTTTATAAGAAGGCTCCACAGCCTCGGCTGGAGAATATTTTTCCACATGGGCCGGGGTATCGTCCTCGGCCTCTGATGAACGCGTAATCTCTTTGGCCGCAGTTTGCGGCGGCCTGGATTCCTGAGCCGCTATTTTGGGCGCTGCCGTCCGATTCCCTGACGATGCCGGCACGACTTTGCTTCCCACCACAACCCTGGAAAACTGGTCATCTGTGAGGGTCTCATCACCATCGGGAATTGTCAACTTTGCCATCACCGGAAAAGCTTCCAAAACTTTCAAATGCACAGTCTTTCCATCCGATGTCGTGACGTTCACCAGGTCATTGGCCCTGACGTCAGTTTCCGTCAGATCTGTAAATGCCACTTTGTAGCGATAATTGATGTTGATGATTTCAGCCGCCTGGGCCAAAGAAAAGAAAATCAGCGAGAAAACCGTGGTCAGAATCACGGCAAAAACAGGGTGTGTATGCTTCATAGGCCTTCCTATAACAGGTTTTGGATTCAAAGACATACGAAAAATAATTTAGCCCATAATAGCTCTTATAGGTATAAGACGCAATTATAATATTTTGCTTTATTTAATATGGCCAGCCTTTTTTTCAACCCTGGCCCACTCATCTTTAAGGCTGACGGTTCGGTTAAAAACTTTTCTGCCGGAAGGACTTAGGGAATCAACGCAAAAATATCCCAGGCGTTCAAATTGAAACATTTCCCCTGTTTTGGCAAGGGCAAGGGATGGCTCTCCTTTGGCTCCAGAAAGCACGGTTAAAGACTGCGGGTTAAGATATTCTTTATAATCCCTGCCTTCAGGAATTTTGTTCAAGTCTTCGCAGGTAAAAAGCCGGTCATAGAGCCGGGCCTCAATATCCGCACAGCGCGAGGCATCCACCCAATGGATCGTGGATTTGACTTTTCGGCCATCCGGAGAATCGCCGCCGCGTGTGGCCGGGTCGTAAGTACAGCGCAATTCCAGGATGTCATTGGTTTTCGGGTCTTTGATGACTTGTGTGCACTTGATAAAATACGCGTAACGGAGCCGCACTTCACGCCCTGGGGCCAGACGGAAAAATTCCTTGGGAGGCGCTTCGCGAAAATCATCCTGTTCAATATAAATAACCTTGGAAAACGGGACTTTACGGGTCCCCAGAGCCGGGTCTTCCGGATTATTGATACAGTCAAGTTCATCCACCTGGCCGTCAGGATAATTCTCAATCACAACTTTTAACGGTTTTAACACCGCCATCCTGCGGGGCGCGGTTTTATTAAGCTCTTCACGCACGCAAAACTCCAACAAAGACAGGTCAATAGTGCCCTCAACCTTGGCAACGCCGATACGGCGGCAGAATTCACGGATGGCGGATGCCGGATAACCCCGCCGGCGCATCCCGCAAATCGTGGGCATCCTCGGGTCATCCCAGCCGCTCACCATGTTTTTTTGCACCAGCTCCAGAAGCTTGCGCTTGCTCATCACGGTATAGGTCATGTTCAGCCGCGCAAATTCATACTGGTGCGGCAAACGGCGCGGTAATTCCAAAGATTCCAATATCCAGTCATAAAGAGGACGGTGCACTTCAAATTCCAGGGTGCAAATGCTGTGGGTGATGCCTTCAATATAATCGCTCAGGCAGTGGGCAAAATCATACATCGGATAAATGCACCATGCCTTGCCGGCATGATGATGCTCAGCGTGGCGGATGCGGTACAACACAGGGTCGCGCAGCCAGACATTAGGCGCGCTCATGTCAATTTTGGCGCGGAGAATGCGCTTGCCGTCAGGAAATTCGC
>JADFYI010000044.1:5742-8297 GCA_015233145.1 Candidatus Omnitrophota bacterium | reverse complement strand
TATGGCAAGGCTTGTCCATGCCTGGGTATGGCCCGGAGACAAGAATGCCAGGTGCGCCTGTACTGTCAATTTAAGGTCTTTTGCCCGAAGCGTGCGCCGCAAGGAAGTCCGCGGCAGTTTACTGCGGACAGCGGGCCTTTTGCGGCAGATCCAGAACAATGCGCTGCGGCAAAGAAAACTGCCGTACAGGCTGGCGTTATTCTTTATAACGCGCTTTATGCCGGTGGCCGCGTTTGTTGACAAAAAAGTGGTCTGGGCTCCTTCGCTCTTTAAGGAAGGCCAGGGGCAATTTGCGGCTGATCTTGAGCAGAAGCTTGGCATGGGGCAGGCCGATGCCTTGTTTATTGCTGATCTTATTGAACTTTATCTTAAGGAGAAAAGCGATGCCGCGGCCGATGAGGCGATCACCCGCCGTTATTTCCAGTTTGTAAAGTCTGCGGTCCAGCAAAAAACCTGGCAGATCATAGCGCGGTCTTCGGAGGAAAAACAGGCGGGATACAGGAAAGTCGTTGAAGAATTTGTCGCTCAAAAGCTTGATCCCCGCATGGAACTCCTGGGGCAGCCCAACGACCATAAGACTTTGCTGATCGGATTTTTTGCCAGCCTTAAAGAATTTTTTAAAGCACAGGAGGAAACAAAATTCCTGGGCCTTGTTTCCAATGATCTTATGCAGTGGCTTTTTGCTGTTTATCGGGAAAAGAAAAGCGGAGGGAAGCGTTTTGTCAGCGAACTGGTCCGCATCATGGATGTGGCCAAAAATGTCCAGCATGCCAAGGAAAATCTCCTGCGCCCGGGGTTAAAGAGCGCCGGGCTCTCTCAACTGATGCCCGCGGAAGTCTTTTTTGGGTATGACCCCCGCAGCCAGTTTTCCGCAGATATTGTCAACGGCCGCCTGCGCATCAATTACTACAAGTATGCAGTTTCAGAATCCAGGCAGTATGAGTTTTTGGAAACGCTCCTTTACGATATTTATTTTCATATTATTTATGCCGACCAGATGAGAGAAGGGTCATTTGCCTATTTTGCCTCAAGGCCGGGCGCCGTGGGCAGGATTGAGGTGGGGTATTTGAGCGGTCAGGCTTATGAGACAAGCCTTCTGAATCCTGGTGATTTTACGCGTCTGCATGAGCGGCTGGCCAAGCTCATTGCTGAAAAAGTGGCGTCCCAGCTTTCCTTTAGTAAAGACGTGCAGGTGGCGGGGTTAAAAAGAAGGGTTGAGAGCACGACGGCCAAGTTAAGACAGGGCGAGGCGTCTATTTCTGATTTGGCGCTGGAGCTTTCCGCGCGCTTTGCCCTTATTCAGATGGAAGGCCACATGAATGAACTTGTTCCGGAATTTACGGAAATGGAAAAGTTGATGATACCGGCCCTGGATCAAAAATTCCTGACCGATGAAGATGACATGGATCCTTTGACCTATATTGCGCTCAATACCAGGGAGATGGCCATATTTTTTGAAAAAATAGACCTTATCAATGATTTCCGCGTCATGCTGGTGTCATTTGAGGATTTCTACAGCGAAGGCGCGCATGACCGTTACGGCATCGCGGAACTCAGCCTCGATGGAACAGCCAAAGTTCCGGTCCGCCGCCTGATTAGCGTCAAAGACCTGCGTGAAGCCAAGGCGCGCGCGGCAGGGGCGTTGGCCATGTTCCGTTTCTACAAGAAAGTGAACGACCAGCAGGCCTCGGTTTATACGCTGGCCAAAAGGCTTGTGGCCCATTCTTTGGCGCGCAATGTCCTGATGAGGCTTTTTAAGTTAAGCGGCAGTGTGGAGCACAGGAAACGCGCCCAGGATGCCCTCTTTTTCTCTGAGGAAAAAAGCCAGAAGGGCCGCTATGACATTGATGTCCTGGAGCAGGAACTTAAGGCGAGGCTCAATGAGAAAAAGGAAAAGTACCGCCCCATCGGCTGGGATGCCAACGGAAGGGTTTTGCGTTATCTGGTGAGCCCGGCCCAGATAAAAGCCATGATTCTCGATGCTGTTCGGAAATATCCAGATGATAAAACAGGCCTGCCTCCTGGCGTTGGTTTTGTTTGCCGCCCGACAACAGGCGGACGCACCATGTTCAGGGTGTTTTACGGCACGTCCGATGATAATTTCGCGCATTATCATTTGCGCGGTTATATGCAGTTTAACAGCGAAGGCGGCTGTGACGGTATTTTACTTCAGGGGTATGAGCCTCGTTTTGCCAACCTTTTCATGAAGTACCACGGGTACTTCGGGCTTTACTCTGAGGAGGAATTAATGGGGGTTTTGCGTAACGACATGATCCTCATGGCGCGCAGGTTTATGGCCACAGGACTTTTTGATCCGCATACCGATGTCACGATTCAGTATATTGACCAGAACGGGATCGGGCAGATGGCGAAAGTCCAGCTGGTGGCCCTGGCCCGCGACGTGCTTTACCGCAAGTATGCCATTGCCCAGCAAAACCATCCGGCGTATGTGCCCTACAGCTGGACGCTTTGCTTGGGGGAGGTTCTTTACCGTTATAATTATTTGAATATGAAAGAGCGCCTCGGGATGTGGCTTAACTATGAAGAGAAGAAAT
>JADFYI010000044.1:0-5654 GCA_015233145.1 Candidatus Omnitrophota bacterium | reverse complement strand
CTTTCCGATATCGATGCCATCCCGATTATCAGCCGCTCCGGTGAGGAAATCGGCGCGCGCCTGGGCCATGTCAAGCCTTTCGGGTTCTGGAGCCGCTGGATGAGGCCGTTAAAAAAGAATTTAAACCAGGTGTCGGAAGATTTTGCAAAAGCACGCGCCGGGCATACAGACCAGGAAGCGCGTGTCCGTTACAACGAGCTTGAGTCTGCAGGCTTTTTAGGATTTACAGATATCAAAAACGACGCGCGTACCGCAAAGGTTTTGGAATGGTATGCCAGCCATTATCCCAAAGAACGTTCGTTTGTCACGGAAATCAAACGCCAGGGGAGAATACTCGCCGGGCCGGAAACGTCCAATATTTTTTATGGCGCTAATAACGGCAACCGCGAAGCTCCGGTCATCCTCATTGCCGTGAATGATAATCCTGCTTTTGAAGCCACCCTTGTCCATGAACTGAAAGCCTTGTCGCTGGGCCGCCATCACCTGGCACTCCGCGCGGAACAGGCATTTGAAAAACATGAGAAAGTCCGTCAAGAAGCCCGTGAATTGGGCATGGCTGCGGCCAGTTATCGCGGCCGCGTGTTCCTCCGCCGGGATTCTGTGATAGTGAAGCTCGGGCGTTTCAGCAAAGATGAGTGGACGAACAGGCCCAAAGTCATGGCGTACAGCTCTTTCTGGGAAGCTATTCGCGGCCAGATTGATCTTGTAGTCTCGTCAGGCGAATATTTCCGCCGGGTTCAAAATAATATTGTGCGGCTGGGGGCATTGCTCAATTTATTCAGGAAGCCTTTCGGAGACAACGAACGCGAGCAGGTGCTGTTAAAACTGACAGAAATAGAAGCGGATCTTTCGTTGTCCCAGGCCGCGGATAAAAGAGTGGCCCTGGCGCTTGTCAGAAACATTTCCATGGTTTTGGCGGAAACGCCTAATCCTCGAGCCTCTGTGCCGCCGCTGATTCAGGCCGCGATTGACCACTTAAAGAGCCGCCAGAGGGAAACCGCGAGGATCATTGATCACAATATCGGCATCAGCGATATTCAGGACCGCGTTCGTTTTGGCCTTGCCGGAAACATGGAAGATACCCTGATTACGCAGATCATAAGCCTTCTTCGCATCCGCAACCAGGCCGTGATCCGGCGCATGGAAGAGGCGGCAAGTCTTTCTGAAACACAAAAAGGCCAGGCCCTGGCGCTTTTGGAACAGATGTATTTTGGAAGCGACCTTTGGAAACTTTTATTGCGCGAACCGGAATTCTTCCGCCTGGATGAGCTTGTCAACCGCGTCAAAGACCTTTTAAACGACGGTAAAACACGCGAGGCCTCCGGGCTCCTTAAGGAACTTGGCCGCCGCGCGCGCCGCAATGAATTTTATTTCAAGACCACTCTTCTTTATGTCCGCAGGCTTGCGGTTCTGGCTCTGGCCGCGGAAGGGGAGATCAGCCGCGAAACAGAGCTCCGTGTGGTGTTTGACAGCGCCTCCTCAACGATTCCTGATAATGTGCGCCCGCTTTTTTGGGCCAAACTTCACCAGATGATTTTTATCCCGCGCCGCATCAGGGTTAAGGGGGAGCGCGTTGACAACCCGGATTTCCTGGCCGCGGAAGAGGCGCTGGCTGAGCTTAAGAAATCTTTGCTGGCAAAAAGAGATTTTGCCAGGACTGACCGGGAGCTTACCTCCGGAGAAAAGGCAGAGCTGGAAGCGATTTTGGTCAGATATTACAGGACTTATTTTGAAGAAACATATCAATTTTCAAGGGAAAAAGATATTGCCGCCACCTGGCTTAAAGGCATAAGGCGGATGGCCGCTGATTCCTTAAGCCGGGCTTCCCTATATCTGGCGCCCATTGATTTGGTGGGTGAAGTCCAGGCTTTTGAAAAAAGGCATGGGATTAAAGTTTTTGCGGTGAGGCTCCATCAGAAGGTGATTGTTATTTTCCGTGGAGAAGACATGGTGAGGACTCTCATTCATGAATCCCTCGAGAGATATGGCGTTTCCCATGCTGCGGCCGAGGAAACAGCGCAAAGTTATTTAAACCGGGAAGAGTGCCTGTTTTGGGCTGAACAGCTTTTCTCCCAAGACCAGGCCACGGCCCTTGATGCTGACAATCAATTACGCGCCCTTCCTAATCTGTTTTGGAACGTCCTTCTTTTTTACGACCAGGAGCAGGATAACGCCAGCCGCGAAATATTCGCCCGCCTTTTGAGCCATTTTGCCCCTTACCAGAAAACCCAGATGGAGGGCGGCTGGCTCTATGATGCGGTGCTCCGCTCCTGGGCCGATGCCAGAACCCATAAACAGCGCCTTTATCTGGAAGAGGCGGCAAGGGCTGCGGCTTCTTTAAGGGGCCTGTTAACGCCGGAACGTCCGAATTATTTCCTCAAGATTGCCCGCAGCGCCAATCCCCGTGAAATTTTCCCGTCGCTCATGGCCGAATACCTCGAGGCTTCTGACCCGCAATTGCGCGAAACAGCGCTCTTAAGGATTGTCGATGCGGTGGAAGAGGACCTTTCACTTATGTATGGCGTTATTGAGCATATTAATCGTTTTAACGGCGGGACAGATGAAGAAAAGGCTTTTCGTTCGACATATCTTCTCCATGCTGTCATTCGCGACAGGGTTGGAAAAAACAATTTCTGGGGGCTGAACAGAATTGACCTTTACCTGCATATCCGCGATATGTTCAAGACCGCTTCACCCAAATCACGCGCCTCCCATGAGCTGGCCCAGCTTTTATATTTCCTTGTGTGGCATCATGCCCGCAAGCAGGCCTTAGCCACGCAAGTGGATGCCCTTTTGGAAATTTATCCTCAAACTGTTTATGAAAGCGGAGACCGAAAAATCATTGCCGATGCCCTGGCGAACATGATGCGCTGGGCCCCGAAGGTGTTTTGGCCGAAACATATTGAAACGATTCGGGAACTGCAGATGGAGGCTGTGGCCAGCGGGCATGATGATATTGAAGAAACGTTTGCCTCTGCCCTTTCCAATTTTGAGAGCCGCGAGGAGAGCGAATCTGATGGGTATGAAACTCCCGGTCAATCCCGCAAGAAGGAAGAGAAGAAATCTTATGAACAGTTATGGGATGAGGTTTTGACCCAGGAACATCACGAGGCCTTGGCCTCTTTTGAGAGGTTCAATGAAAGTGTAGCGGCGGATTATTATCACTCTCCAACCTCCGAAGATATGACAAGCTCATTTTTAGCCAGCTTTTCCAGGCTTCCTGCCTTAAATCAGAAAGCCAGGGCCGTGCGTTTCTTGAATATGCTGCACGACTTTGTCCAAAAGAACTTTTTTAACCCCAACTTTATCGATGCCGTCCTTCAATTATCCGCTTCCAAAGACGATGGAATCCAACAAGCCCTTAAGGATTTCCTCAAAGTGTTTAAGGACGCCGGGTTATTGCTGCGCACCAGGGCACTTTTAAAAGGCAAGTCTGATGATTTGCAGGTTCGCGCGGTTTCTGTTTTAGGGAAAGGCGGATTTTTTGAAGACCTGGCGCGTATTTTGCAGGAATCGCAGAATGTCAATGTGAAAGTCCAGGCTGTCCGGGAGATTGTGGGCCTGCGCCATGCGCGGTCCGCAGAAGTCATCATGCCGCAGGCTTTTTCCAATGATACGCCGGTTGTTGTGGCTGTTTTGGAAGGCCTTGAAGCCCTTGGTTATTTTAAGGGAGCCTCGGCCGCGTATGCGCTCATCAAATCACCGGATGAAACGATCAGCAATACGGCTCAAAGAGTTTATCAGCGGCTCATACAGCGCGGCGGCGGAGAGAGAGCGTCGTATGGCAATTGGTTTGTTTTTGCCACGTTCATGGATGTTGCCGCGGCTGTTCTTTTGTTGGCTTTTCCTTTCATCGGATTTTTCCGGGCAGCTTTTTGGGTGATGGTAAGCTTGGCGTTTATAGGAAATTGGGTCACCTATGATATCTGGGGGCTGGACGGAGTGGGGAAAACGGTTGTTGCCACGACCAAAGAAGGGACAACGGTCAAAGCCTCTGGTTTCGAGTCGCTTTTTGCTTTGACGAGAGCCGTGATTGACGCGGAAGAAGCGTTCCACAGGTTGACAACTTCGATTTTCAAAAACCAAAACCCGCTCAACTGGCCGTGGACCAAAATCAACATGATGGTGAAGCTCCCGTTTGTTATTGTTGACGAGTTTTTGGCAAAATTTTTGGCGCCTGGCGTGATGGTGCTGTTGATATTAAAGTGGGTCAAGTCCGTGCTTTTTCCCCGTCGCGAACCTGTCTCCCAGGTGGTTTGGCCTTATCAAAAGCTTATCCGGAGCATTGCAGAAAGCCGCAGTGAGGCCAGGGCGCAGAAAAAGATTGCGGTCTTAAACAACGCCCTCCCGAGGATCCTTAATGAGGAACTGAGCCGGGCGATTTATATGTTTTTCGGCGAGCCATGCGCGGTTGTGAATCCCTCCCGATTCTGGAAACAGTCACATTTCCTGGAAAGGCTTATTATTTTTGGTGAGAAGAATATTTTAAATAGCAATCTCGCGCTTCTCATTGTCATGGCCTCAAAAGACGAGAAGGCCTGGATACGCGAAAAGGGTGTGCGCGCCCTGCATCTGGTGTGGGGAAACGGCAATTTTGACGTCAAGAAAATGCTTATGGCCATTGTCAGGCATAAAAACGAAGACTTGACTCTCAAGGCAGCGGCCATGGCGTCGTTGGTCAAGGCAGGGTTTGTTGATGAGTTACGCAGGGTGTTTGAAAAGACAAGAGATCAGAGCCTGAGGATCAAGGCGTTTGAAGCCGTGGCGCGCGAAGCCCGGGGGGAGGCGTATAACATTATTTCTTCTTACGTTTTTCATGACAATGACGATGTTGCCGAGGCCGCGCTTAAAGGCTTGCATATTTTACGTGATTTGCGTGTGTGGCAGATCGCTGTGGCTGTCATGGCAAAAACTGATCCTCAAAAAACAAGGATTCTGCAGGCAGCCCAGGAGATTTTAAATGTTCTGCCTGAAGAATGGGTTGTTGGCATTGCCCCGAACAAAAAAGATTTTATGCCGAAGAGAACGCCGTCCCTCCCGATAGCCGATGCCAGGAAAAAAGGCCATGACCCCGCCAGAGTCTTTGGCCCGCTTTCGCCCGAGGGCTGGAATGAACTGCGTGCCATTTTCAAGCGAGCCGAAGAGCGGGTATTTGAGGCTGAGGAGGGCTTTAAAGTTGAGGAAAAAGCGGCATTGTCTTTTGTGGGTGAAATTATACCGGTTAAAACCTGGCTTCAAAAGTATCATTTGGCAAAGCCGGATGAGCGCTTGCTTAAGGATATCAGGGATTTTGAAAACAAATATCAGGTGAAGGTCAGGGGTGGCAACTTGACCCAGGAGCATCCTGTGCTTTTTGTTTTTGATGCCAAAGACGCCATGCGGACCATTATTCACGAGATGCTGGCCGCTGCCGGCCTTGACCATCACGACAGCGAAACCCAGGCCAGGCGTTTTCTTTCTTTTGAAAAATGGCCCGGGCTTGCCGAAGATTTGTTGATGAGCCATGTTCCTGAGCGCATGGCCTATGCACAAGAAGAATTCTTAAGGTTTAAGGGCAACCTTTTGGATACTCTTTTGACGTTCTATATTCTGGAAAAGAATTATTTGCGCGGCAACCTTATTTCCGGACTTTGCTATTATTTTGTCAGCAATGG
>JADFYI010000012.1 GCA_015233145.1 Candidatus Omnitrophota bacterium | reverse complement strand
TTCCCCGAATATCCAGCCTGGCCTGGGGGGTAGGCGTCCCTACTCCAAGGCTTCCTGTAATATTTAAGACATTAACTCCAAGAACGCCCGCAACATTCAGATTATTCGTATTTAAAACACTGGCAATACCAACATTGTTGGCAACATTGAGATCATGGTTAACATTAAGGTTTTGGTAATTTCCTGTCGGTGATGGGTAATAACTTGTGACCGTGTAGTGCCGGTTTTGCGCAAAAGCAGGGAAAGATGTCGTGACTAAAGATGCAATCACCAGGAATAATAATGGACGCATAAAATGCCTCATTATATTAATATTTTTTAAAATGTGGCCACAATTCCCGTGGCGTCTATCATTTAAAGTATACCTTAAAAAATGGCAAGCGACTAAAAAAACAGGAAAATGGAGAAACCCTTTTCTTCAAACAGAAATCCCAACAGGATGTTTTCTTTACCGACGCTAAAGCAGGTCAATACACATGTTTTTTGTTTTGGGAGGTGCCAATCCAATGGCTTGACAAACAGAGGATAAAGTGGTATTTTTAACCACTTGAATGAATGCCCTTTAACTCGGCTCTGTGAAGCTGGGAAGGATTTACATCATGAGAATGTCAGTGTTTCAAGTCCATACGGCCCTTTGTTCCGCTTAAGGCGGGGCAGAGGGATTTGTTTTTTTAGAGAGGTGATTATGCTGCTGATCAAAAATGTTAAAATTATCAATGCTAACGGCGAAAATCCATCGGCGCAGGATATTTTGATTGAAGACGGGAAGATCGTCAAGATTGCCAAGGCAATTGACCCTAAAGGCGCTCAAGTGATTGACGGCGCGGGAAAAAATATTCTCCCAGGGTTTGTTGACCTTCATGTGCACCTTCGCGAGCCTGGCCGTGAAGATAAAGAAACCATAGAGACAGGTTCGCGCGCCGCGGCCAAGGGGGGATTTACTTCGATTTTTGCCATGCCCAACACGTCTCCTGCCATTGATACAGCCCAGGAAGTGGAGTTTGTGCTGGAACGGGCGAAAAAGGCCGGGCTTGTGCATGTGTATCCGGTGGGTGCCATTACCAAAAACCGCGACGGCGCGCAGTTAACGGAAATGATGGATTTAAAACGTGCCGGATGCCTGGCAGTGACCGATGACGGAAAGTCTGTGATGAATGCAGGGCTCATGCGCCGCGCGCTGGAATACGCGGATATGGCCGGGCTTGTGGTGATGCAGCATTGTCAGGATCCCACATTGACAGGCCCGGGGGTCATGAATGAGGGGTATCACTCAACGCTGTTGGGGCTTAAAGGCGATCCAACTCTGGCCGAGACTGTTATTATTGCCCGTGATATTGAGCTTGCGTGTTATTTGAAAACCAGGATTCATTTTATGCATGTCAGCTGTGCGCGGTCGGTTGATCTTATCCGTGCCGCGAAAAAGCAGGGCATTGGGGTGACGGCTGAGGCCACTCCGCACCATTTTTCCCTGACGGATGAGGCTGTGAAGAGTTTTGATACCGCCACCAAAGTGGCGCCGCCGTTACGTGCCAAAGAGGATGTAGAGGCGATCAAGGCCGGCTTAAAAGACGGCACCATTGATTGCATTGCCACAGACCATGCTCCTCATACGCATGAAGATAAAGAAGTGGAGTTTGACATAGCGCCGCCGGGTTTGATCGGTCTTGAGACCGCGTTTGGCCTGGCCATGAAAGAGCTCGTTATCCCCGGAGTTTTGACCTTGCCCCAGGTTGTTGAAAAGCTTTCCGCAGCGCCGGCGCGTATTGTGGGCTTGTCGGACAAAGGACAAATTGCAGAAGGTAAAGACGCAGACCTTGTGATTGTGGATGTTGATAAGGAGTGGATCGTGAAGCGCGAAGACTTTGTGTCAAAATCCAAAAACTCACCGTTTGTCGGCTGGAAACTTAAAGGCCGCGTTTTGACCACGATTTCGGCAGGTAAGGTTGTTTACCAGGAACAGCATGCGTAATCAAAAAATAACGGTTTCTGTTGTTGGCGCGCATAGCTGCGGCCAAAAGGTTGCAAAACTGGCCGGGGCTGTCGGCCGGATGGTGGCTGAGCTTGATTGTGTTCTGGTGTGCGGCGGCCTTGGGGGTGTGATGGCAGAAGCCTGCCGTGGCGCCAAAGAGGCCGGCGGCCTTACGATTGGCATTTTGCCGGGCCGCGAAAAAACAGATGCCAACCCCTGGGTTGATATTGCGTTGCCCTCCACGATAGGTTTTTCCCGTAATGTGATGATTGCCGCCTCGGCAGATGTTGTGGTGGCCCTGCCCGGGAGCTACGGCACAGAATCAGAAATTTGTTATGCCCGTGTTTACGGGCGTCCGGTCATTAATCTGGGCGGCTGGAAAATCAAAGGCCTTCTTAAAGCCAAGAATATTTCTCAAGCCCGAAAGATTCTTGCTAGAATAGTGACGCAATGTGCCGAAGGCGGGAAATAAGCTGAGAAATGGGCATGCATCAAATTCAAACAACTGCAAAAGTCATAGCTAACCAAAAGGTTAATGACGCGTATTATCTTTTAACGCTGTCGGCACCGGCCCTGGCCAAAATGGTCAAGCCTGGCCAGTTTATCCATATTAGAGTGAACGAAGGCTTCGAGCCTTTTTTCCGCCGGCCTTTTAGCGTGTACCGCGCTAAAAAGGGGCAGGTTCAAATCTTTTTTGAAGCGGTTGGCCGGGGGTCAAAGCTTTTGGCCAGGAAAAAGAAAAACGATACGCTGGATGTCCTGGGGCCTTTGGGCCAGCCGTTTACCATGCCAGGCAAAGGCGTCCAGCAGATTGTTTTTGTGGCCGGCGGCATTGGCGTTGCCCCGTTTATGGTTTTTTCCGATATCCTTAAAAAACACAAGGCCCGAAAAATGCTTCTTTACGGCGGTCGGGCCAGGGCGCATACGTTTTCCATGGCAGAGTTTAAGAAAAACGGTGTTGAGGCCTTTGTGGCCACGGATGACGGCTCTGTGGGCGTGAAGGGCCGGGTGTCTGAGCTTTTTAAAAATATCGAAGTGGCGCCGTTTACGTTGATTTATGCCTGCGGCCCCAAACCCATGATTGCGGCCGTGGCTTCCTTTGCCAAAGAGCGCGGGTTAAAGGGCGAGGCCTCGATGGAAGAGGTCATGGCCTGCGGCCTGGGCGCGTGCCTGGGCTGTTCCATCCTGACAACACAAGGGTACAAAACCGTTTGCCATGACGGCCCGGTGTTTGCCTTGGATGAAGTGATTTTTTAGGAGGGACATGTATTATTTTCTTCTTGTTGTTTTAGGGATTGCCGGCGGGATTATTGGCGGCGCGTTTGGTGTCGGCGGAGGCATTATCATTGTCCCGGCCTTGATCCTGGGGTTTGGTTTTTCCCAGCATTTGGCCCAGGGCACGATGCTTGCAACCCTTCTTTTACCGTCATTTGCTTTCGCGGTCTGGATGTATTTCAAGGCCGGGCATATTAACTGGCATGTCGCGCTTTTAGTGTCTTTGGGCATGATGATCGGGTCGGTTTTGGGCGCGCATTTTGCCCAGTCCCTTCCGGCGCCGACGTTAAAAAAAATGTTTGGCGTTCTGGTGCTTTTGGCCGGCTTAAAATTGATTTTTGGGAAATGACATGAACATTGCTGTAAAGATCGGAAAGTCGGTTTTTCCCAATCCTGTGACCGTGGCCTCGGGCACGTTCGGGCACAGCGAGGAACTCTATTCTCTCAAAGAAGTCAGGTGCCTGGGGGCCATCGTCCCTAAAACCGTGACCTTAAAGGCCCAGGAAGGGAATCCTCCCCGGAGAATCTGCGAAACGCCTGCGGGCATGATTAATGCGATTGGCATTGAAAATCCGGGCATTGATGTTTTTATTGCAAAAAAACTCCCAGGGCTTAAGAAAACGGGTGTCCCTGTGATTGTGAGTATTTCCGCGCATAGCGAGAACGATTTCGCGCTCATGGCCCAAAAGCTTAATGCCGCCGGGAAAATCGCAGCCATTGAACTGAATCTTTCGTGCCCGAACTTGAAGAAAAAAGTCTTAGTGGCGCAGGATGCCGCGGCCACAGCCTCGGTTGTAAGGCGGATCAAGCGCATTTCCAAATACCCCGTGATTGCCAAACTTTCTCCCAATGTGACGGATATCGCTGCGATTGCCCTGGCAGCGGAGGCTTCGGGCGCGGATGCGGTGAGCATGGTCAATACGTTTGCAGCCATGTCCATTGATGTCAAAAGGCGCTGTTCCAGGATAGGTAACTTTACCGGAGGGCTTTCCGGCCCTGCGATTCGACCGATTGCCGTCAGAATGGTTTGCGAAACAGCCGCAAAAATTAAAATTCCGATTATCGGCATGGGCGGGATCACAAACGCCAATGACGCTCTTGAGTTTCTGATTGCCGGCGCCTCCATGGTGGCTGTGGGCACTTATAATTTTATTAATCCCAAGGCGCCGCTCGAAGTGCTTATTGGCATCATGGCTTATATGAAGGAAAACAGGATGACGGATATCAGGGAACTGATCGGGAGCATTAAACGATGAAGAACGCTAAAGAAAAATTGATCCTGGCCTTGGATGTCCCCACGTTTGATGAGGCGCGTATTATTGTTGACGCCCTGGGGGATGCGGTTCAGATTTACAAGGTGGGGTATCAGCTGTTTGTGGCGTATGGCCCTTTTATTGTGCGTTATCTTGAAGCGCAGGGGAAAAAAGTTTTTTTGGATTTAAAATTTCACGATATTCCCAATACTGTGGCCAATGCCGTGTCTTCAGCCGTGGGATTGGGTGTTCATCCCCATGATGCGTTGGATGGTGACGGAAAGCCCATGGGAAAATTCACGCCGCTTTTTATGCTGACCGTCCACACACAGGGCGGGTTGGACATGATGAAGGCCGCGGCCGATGCCGCAAACAAACGTGCCCAGGAGCTTAAAGTTCCTAAACCCCTGCTTGTGGGTGTGACCGTGCTCACAAGTGACGCGCCGAGCACCGAAACATCCCGCCTTGTTTTGGAGCGCGCCCAACTGGCCAAGGCCGCAGGGCTTGACGGCGTTGTGAGTTCTGTAAAGGAAGTAGCAATGCTGCGCCGTGAATTGGGCCGGGATTTTATTCTTGTCACGCCGGGCATCCGTACAGCAGATAGCGATGCCGGCGATCAAAAGCGCGTGGAAACCCCCGCTGTTGCGGTCAAGAGCGGGTCTTCTTTTCTTGTGGTAGGCCGCCCCATTGTCAAAGCCAAAGACCCTCGTTCCGCCGCGCTCAATATCCTTGACGAAATGGCAAAGGTGTGAAGAATAGTAGGCTTCTGGTCGGTTAGCTCAGTTGGTTAGAGCTCTTGACTTACATTCAAGGGGCCGCAGGTTCGAGTCCTGCACCGACCACCATTTGTTTTCCTTAAGAAAAAGACTTTCAACCCGTATGGGAGAAAGTCTTTTTCTTTTTTAGAGAAAACAAATGGTGTCCTGGGCGGGCTCTGTCCCGGCCAGGGCACCATAGCAAAAGGGCGATAGCAGTCGCGAGAGTTGGAAAATAAGCCCGCCTGTTAAAATCCCATTGACAAATAAAATATCCCTTATTAAACTATGCTTCACTTTTCTAGATTTTTGGGGTCGTGGTGTAGTTTGGTTAACATATCAGCTTGTCACGCTGGAGATCGCGGGTTCAAGTCCCGTCGACCCCGTTTTTTTAAAGCAAAAGACCTTTTCCCCTAACGGGAAAAGGTCTTTTGCTTTTATAGAAAAAAGGCCTCGGAAACACGGCATGAGGATTGTTTATTTCCTTTTTAATATCAGCGTCCCGTGATTCCATGCCCAGCCAGGGACATTCGTCCAATCCCCAAATCGCACCACAGATGTGAAGTTTTTATTAATGTAGTCGGCAATGAGCGGGCAGTAATCTTTCCCCAAAACTCCAAGCCCTCCCTCAGGGGAGGCTGAGCGGCTGGAAAGAAGAACCCAGTTTACATGGTTTTCTTCAAGTTCGCGGATAGTTTTTTCTTCCTGGGGTGGGCGAATTTTCAAAAACTCCCCGAAAACCAGCTGGCGCGTCGGGCTTTTTTTCCGGGTCAAATAATAGTAAAGGGGCTCATAGGGGATGGCGAAAAAAAGCTCGTCTTTGTTAAGGTTTTTATTCAGAAATTCCGTGGTGTCATTAACAGTTTTCAGCCAGCCGATATCGTTAATGACATAGACCCTTGCGCGTGCGTTCGCAAAGTAGTGTTCAGGCGTTTTCATGCCCTGGATGGTTTTTGAATTGTTCACAAATCCCCAGGCCACGAGGAGCGTGATAAAAGCCAAAAGAATACGGCGGGGCGCTGACTGAAGATGCGCCGCAGAGACACCAATGACAGTAAAAATAAAAATTACACTTATGGGCCGCTGCCACAGGGCGCGATAAAAGAAACCGCTGAAAAGGTATTCATGAAGCATCAAAAGAAGAAAAAGCCCTAAAAAAATCAGGCAAAGAATAATTTCTCTTTGATGGACAATCCTTTTTTTAAGAGCAAGAAAAATCATATGCACAGTGCAGGCCAAAACAGTAAGGCATAGTGCGAGCTGAACTTGGCTTGCGCGCAAGCTCGAAAAAAACATTTGAAAATAAGTTTGAAGCCTTTCCATTAAAGAGCCGACATACGGCTGTTCCTGCTCAGCGCTGTACGGCAGGCATTGGCGGATCTCCGCATTGGAAAGCCCGTATAGAAAAAAGGCGTAAATGAGAACAATGGTCAAAGGAATAATGAAAAGTGAAGTATAAAAAAATGCAGGGGAGTGTTTTTTCCTTTGGTCTTTTGAGTCACAAGGCTCTGGCAAAAGCGGGGTCATGGCTGCTGTCACAACGCAAGTGGCCAGGGCGATAAGGCCAAAGTTGACTCTGATAAGCAAAAGAACAAAAGTTACCGCAAGCGCGTACCATAACATTTTCCGGAGATCTGTTTTGATGTAAGATAAAAAGAAAAAGGCAAAAGCGCTTAAACACAGGATGCCTCCGGTATGGTCATAGGTAAAGAAAAATCCCTGGTAAAATAGCCAGAACCAGCATGCTCCCAAAAATGCGGCCCAAAGCGGGACAATAGTGTTTAATGCCAGAAAAATAAAAATGCCGGAAAGAAAAATAAGGAACGAGTGGGCAATCAGCGCTGTCAGGACCGAAGGCCCCAGGATTTTAAAAAACAGGGCAAAGTAATACGGCATGAGAGGCCCGTAAACCCACCAAAAATCACGGTAGGGCATATCTCCGTAAAGGATGCGCTCAAAAATATAGCAATCGCGGCCATGGTCGCCCTGCGCCAGCCAGCCCTGCACATTGACAAAAGGGATTAAAAGGACAAATCCGGCAAGCGCCACTCCCAAAAGCCATAAAAAAGAAATTACAGAAGGACGAAGTTTCGGCATGTGTTTTAAGGAGTCTAAAAATTTTTTGGTTGCTTTTTGACTGGCAATCGTCGAACAGCTGGTATATTATACAAAAACATTTGGGATGTCTATTCTTATTGCCGGCATTTGTGCCATCTGAATTGACAGAGGAGGAAATTTTGCCAAAACCAACAGTGACAATCATTGCTTTCAGCTGGAATGAAATCGACGGCATGCGCGCTGTCATGCCGAAAATAAAAAAAGAATGGTATGACCAGATGATTGTGGTTGACGGCGGGTCCACCGACGGTTCCCTAGAGTATGCCCAAAAACAGGGCTATGAGGCTTTTGTCCAGCAACAGAAGGGTTTTGGCGCGGCCTATTCCGAAGCTGTGGCCCGTTCAACCGGGGATATTCTTATCATGTTCAGCCCTGACGGGAATTCAATGCCTGAAAAGCTTCCTGAACTGACCGCAAAAATCAATGAAGGCTATGACATGGTTATTGCCTCGCGTTATGCCCCTGGCGCAAAAAGTGATGATGATGACCCGGTGACCGCGTTTGGCAACTGGATGTTCACAGCCCTTTTTAATGTCTTGTTTCACGGAAAGATTACAGATTCACTGGTCATGTACCGTGCTTATCGCAAGGACATGCTTCTGGATTTAAAAATAACAACGCGCACAGTGTCCTGGGGGTCGCAGATCCTGGCGCGCGCGCTTAAGGCCAAAAAGCGCATCGCGGAAATCCCTGCGGATGAGCCGGCAAGGATCGGCGGAGTCCGCAAGATGTCTCCGATCAGAAACGGCCTTGCGGAATTAAGCATGATTTTTCAAGAATGGCGGCGCGGATGACATTTTTTAAGGACAAAAAAGTTTTGGTGACAGGCTCAACCGGGCTTGTGGGCATTAATCTTTTAAAACGCCTGAGCTCTTCCGGCGCTCAAATTCGCGCGGTTTATCATTTTCGCAAGCCTGTGGTTCGGGCAGGAAATATCAAATATGTGAAGGCTGATTTAACGCGGCGCGCGGACTGTGAAAAGGCCGTGAAAGGCATGGATTATGTGTTCCATTGCGCGGCCAACACTTCCGGGGCCGCGGTCATGGCCAAAACGCCCCTGGTCCATGTCACGCCCAATATTGTGATGAATGCCCAGCTTTTGGAGGCCGCGTATTTTGCCAGGGTAAAGAAATTTTTATGGTTGAGCAGTTCCACAGGCTATCCGCCCACAGGCCAAAGGCCGGTGCGTGAAAGCGAGATGTTTGACGGCGAGCCGTATGAAAAATATTTTTATGTCGGATGGATGAAGCGCTATACCGAAGTCCTCTGCCGGATTTACGGAGAAAAATTAAAGCGGCCCATGACAACGATTGTGCTTAGGCCGACCAATATTTACGGCGAGTACGATGATTTCCATTTTGAAACTTCCCATGTCCTTCCGGCCCTGGTCCGCAAGGTTGTGGAGAGGCAGAACCCTATTGTTGTCTGGGGCAAGGGCAAAGAAGTCAGGGATTTGATTCATGTCGATGACATGGTGGAGGTCATGTGCCTGGCCATGCGGAAAATAAAAACTTATTCGGTTTTTAATGTGGGGCTTGGCAAAGTGTATACAGTGAAAGATATTTTAAAAAAGACCCTTCTTTTGGACGGGTATAAGAAAGCCAAAGTTGTGTTTGACGCCACAAAGCCGCAGATGATTCCTGTCCGCTGTGTTGATCTTGGAAAGATGAAAAAAATCCTTAAGTTTTCGCCACGCATCAGCATCGACCAGGGCCTTCGAAGAACCATCGCCTGGTACCGGGAGAATCCCTTATGAAAGAAAAAATAATTCTGGCGACAGTGAACGCCAAACGGGATCTGTATTCCATTACGTCGGATGAGTTTTCGGCCATTGCCCCCAATATCCAGATGGGGCTTTTGGCTGAATATATCAAGTCGCAGGGCATTGACGTTGTTATGGTGGAAAGCGATGTGGACGGGATTTCTTACGACGGCCTTATTGATATTGCTGTGAAAGAAAACCCTGTCGCTCTTGGTATCATTTGTTCCGGAGCCAACCCTTCTTCATCCACTATGGTGATGGCGGGTGTTGTGGATTTCTTCGCTCGCTTTCACGAGCGGGGAATTAAAATAAAGAATTTCATCTGGGGCGCTCACCCCACGGTATTACCGGAACGCACGCTGCGCGAAACCGGCGCTGATTTTGTTGTGAGAGGCGAAGGCTACTCAACGATTACGGATTTGACTCATTTTTTAAGCGGGGCCAGCCATAAAAGGCTGGGGAGCATCAGCGGGCTTTCCTATTTGTCGGACAGTGATGATCCTAAGCATTCGGTTTATTGCTCAACCCAGGACGCGGTATTGGTTTCTGATCTTGACGCTTTGCCGCCCATTGATTGGGAGATTATGCCTCCCAAACGTTACCGTGCCCACAACTGGCATGCTTTTGGCGATCTGGAGAACCGCAGCCCTTACGCGATTATCTGGACGAGTTTCGGATGTCCGTTCAAATGCAATTTTTGCTCGATCAACAATCTTTTCGGCAAGCGTGTTCAGCGTTTTCGGAGCATGAAAAATGTGGTTGCGGAAATCGATATCCTGGTCAATAAATACGGGGTGCGGCACTTAAAGATTCTTGATGAGCTTTTTGTGGTTAATCCTCGGCGGATGGAGGAGTTTTGCGACCTGTTGGATGAGCGCAAGTATAACCTGAACATGTGGGCTTATTCACGGGTGGATACGATCAGCCGCTACCTTTTAAAGCGCCTTAAAAAAGTGGGCATGAACTGGATTTCTTACGGCTTTGAGTCCGCGACCGAGCAGATATTGCAGGTGGCGGAAAAAGGCTGCCGGAATCTCAACGTGGATGATGTTATCCGCATGACAAAAGATGAGGGTGTTTCCATTTGCGCGGATGTGATGTTCGGGCTTTGGGATGAAGACATGGATTCCGTGAAGCGCACGTTTGATTTTCTTGTGAAATATAATTTCGAGTGGGTGAACATGTATCCGGTTTTTGCCTATCCGGGCACTGTCCTTTTTGACAGGGTGGCTGAGATGCCCGACTGGAAAGCCTATGCCCTTTACGGCTATGACTGCCGCCCCATGTCGACAAAATTCCTTTCGTCAGCCGAGGTGCTGCGTTTTCGCGATGAAGCGTTCGGCCGTTACCACAGCCGCCCGGAATATCTTGCCATGATTGAACAGCGTTTTGGGAAATCCACGCGGGAACATATCATGCGGATGACCGCCAAACCTCTCAGGCGCAGGATCCTGGGACATTAAATGACTGCTTTGATCAGAAAAATCATTCCAATCATTGGCCTTGTTTTAATCTTTGCGGCTGTATTTGCCGCTTATTTTCCTTCCCTCAGGCATGTGGCGCGCGGGGATCAGGTCAATTATATGGCCGAAGTCGCGCACTTGACGACCTGGAAAGAATTGGCGATCGATACATTTGATCTCAGCCGCAGGGGCAAGTTTAATTCTGGTGATGTGCTTATGTTCCGGCCGGGTTTTTATTTCTTTCTGGGCAACGAATATTATTTTTTCAAATATAATTTTTTTTGGTGCCAGCTGATTGCAATTTTAATGCATCTTTTTTCTGTAACAGCGCTTTTTCTTTTGTTAAGGCGTATGGGGGCGGGGGTTTTTGCTCTTATTCCGACGTTGTTTTTCGCGCTTCTGTTTTCGAATTATGAAGGCGTTGTCTGGTATCATATTGTAAGCATTGTCTCGTTTACGGCATTTATTTTGATGGCCCTGGAAAGGCTTCTGCGCTATGCCCAGGGCGGGGCATCGGCTGCGGGGGCATTGTGGGCTGCGGTGGCGTTGACTGGCGCGGCATTAATGGTCAATGAGGTCGCGCTCTGGTGTGCCATTTGTTTTTTCTTTTATGCCAGCCAGGTCAAGAACGTTTCCCGCCCCTGGTTACGTGCGAGTGTTTTTTGTTTCATAGCCGCAGGATACGCTGTTTGGAATGTTTTTAATTTTGTGTCTAACGGTGTGGTTTTAAGCGGTGAGGCCGCAAAGATTGGCCATCCTGATATTTTGCATACTTTTAAAAATGTTGTTTGGCTTTTCAAGGTTTTCTTCGCAGGAGGATTTTTTCTTCATCCGGACAGTGTTATTCCGGTCAGCCGTCTTATGGTGTCGCAGAATTTTTTTCATTGGGCCTGGCCGGTTGAGGGATGGAAAAATATTTATTGGCCGGGAGCCTTGGCAGGTGTTTTACTCGTAACAGGTTTGTTTTTATCACGCCGGGATCCTAAGAATGTTTCTTGGCGTCCCATGGTTATCCTTATCGCCAGTGCGCTTTGGGGGTATCTTTTTTTTCTTGTGATTGGCCGGGTGAATACTCGGGGAACTTCGGGAGAAGGCCTGGCGAGCGCGTTATATTATCACTATTCTTTCTGGGCTTTTCTTGTTGCCGGCATTTCAGCCTGGGGGGTGAATCGTATTTTTCCGAAATGGGTTCTGGGCGTGATGCTTGCGGTTGTTTTTGCCTTTTCCGTTTATAATGCCATGAATATTTACGCCTTAGCTCAACGAATGGCGAATGATCATAAGGCCTCAAGAGTTCTTTTTCAGACACTGGACAAAGTTGTCCGTGAACATAAAAATGAACCTGATTTTTCTTTTGGGGTGACGCCGGATGTTCCCGGAAATTATTTTGTGTCCTGGCTTGAAAAAAAAGGTGATCCGCCGGGGAAGCGTTATACATTAGTTGAGCTTATGTATCCGAAGTATTACAATGTTATTCATCCAAAGTATGTTATTAAACCCATGATGAAGTAAGGAGAAGGCAGGTATGGCTACGATCGAAGATTTTAAGAAACTGGAGTTCAAGGTCGCGCAGATTAAGGAAGTGACAGAGCATCCCAACGCTGACAGGCTGTATGTCATCAAAGTCAGCCTGGGCGAGACAGAGCGTCAAGTTGTCGCCGGCATCCGCGCCGCGTATCCTGAGAAGGAAAAGCTTGTCGGACGCCGCGTTGTTGTTATTACTAATCTTGAGCCGGCAGTCATTCGCGGGGTCGAGTCGCAGGGCATGATTTTTGCCGCGTCGGATGAGCTCGGCGCCTCGGTTGTGGGCCCTGACCGTGAAGTGGCCTTGGGAAGCATTGTCAAGTAACCAAAGGCCTTCATGTTTGAATCCCTTAAATCCTTCGTGACGTCGGAATATTGCCTGTCCTGCCGCGGCTGCTGTGTTTTTAAAGATGCAGGCGACTGGGCGCCGCGTGCGTCGCCCGCAGAGATCCAGGATATCCAGGTATTTAATGACCTTGTGCCTTCGATGTTCAGCGAGGGGAAAAAACTGCGCCTGGTGCCTGCGGATCGCCCAGACACGGAGCAGTGCTTCTTTTTAAGTCCTTCCACGCACCATTGCCGCGCTTATCCGGTCCGGCCGCTCGAGTGCCGGATGTACCCTTTTTTGTTGTCCTTTGAAAAAGGCAAATTTCGCGTGTATGCCCATTTGAGCTGCCCCGCTGTTCAGGAAAAAAAGGGGACAGCGTTGTGGGCTGAGTATGTGAAGTATTTATGCGATTATTTTTCAAGCCCTGAGACAAAAAGGCATCTGGAAAATAACTGGAAAGTTTTTGCGGATTATTCAGGCTATCCGGAGGAGGCAGAGTTTCTTTTTGAACTCACGGAAAATATCGTCGGAGATTCCGACAGCCTGTTACAGGAAAAGCCGCGCGTGGATTTCTGGCTTGCCCAGCGGGAACGCCTGGTGTCAGCCATGTCTTTTGCAGGACTTTTTGCGTGGAAAGATTTTTTTCAATTTGATTTTAAAGAGGTTGCCGGCAACCTGTGTGTTTATGCCCGTCAGAATGGGGCAACATTTCTTTATTGGCCGCCTTTGGGGGAAAAGATTTCGCAGGAAGCTGTGGCCCATGTTTTTGAGGAAATGCGCCGGGATAATAAAGGCAGCGGGGTGACCCGCATCGAAAATGTTTCCCGACAGGAGCTCTCTTTTTTTGACCCGGCGAGATATGCTTCGTTTCTTAAGGGCTACGAGTATTGTTATTACCGCAAAGACATTGCCGAGCTTAAAGGCAATGATTACAAGTCCAAGCGCCACGATATTAATCTTCTGGAGCGCACCCACACGTGCATTTACCGGGAGTTTGTGCCGTCGGATATTGAACAGGCCCAAAATCTTTTTGACCGCTGGCTTGACAATCGCGCGCGGAAGTATGAAGATGACATTTACCGTGCCATGCTCAACGAAAACAAGGGTGTGCACGCGCTTTTATGGCGAAATGCAAAACCCCTCGGGCTTGTGGGCCGGGTGGTGGAGCTGGATGGCCGGCTGGCCGCGTATACTTTCGGTTATCCTTTAAACGACGAGACTTTTTGCGTGCTCTTGGAAGTGGCAGACCCCGAGGTCACAGGGCTTGCGGCTTTTATTTTTAAAGAATTTTCCTCAGACGCTCTAGTCCGCCCGTTTAATTTTCTCAATACCATGGATGATTTTGCCATGCCTAATATTACGCAGGCTAAAATGGCTTATCGTCCGGTTTATCTTGAGCCGGTGTATTCCATCACCGAGAAAGATTGCTGATGTTTAAGCTCGCGGATGCCGAGTATGTTATTTTTGACGTTGAAACAACAGGGCTTTCTCCGCTTGAGGGCGATCGGATCATAGAGTTCGCGGCGCTCAAGGCAAGGCACGGCCGCATTGTTGAAAAAATGACGAGTCTTGTCAATCCCGGCCGGCCATTGTCCGCCGGAGCGCAGGAGATTAACGGCATTACCGAAGACATGGTTAAGGATGCGCCCACTTCGAGTGAAATACTTCCGCAGATCATAGATTTTCTGGGCAATGCCTGCCTGGTGGCCCACAATGCGTCGTTTGACGTAAAATTTCTGTCTTATGAATTGTCTTTGGCCGGACGAAGGCTCAAGGATGAGACGCCGGCCGTGGATACGATGAAGATGTCCAGGGCTTTTTTGCCGCACTTGACCAGCCATCGTCTGGAGTATCTCGCCAGGTCTTTAGGGATTACTATTGTTTCCACTCATCGCGCAGAGGCAGATGCTGAGCTGACATTTCATCTTTTTAACAGGCTTGTGTCCATGGCGCCTGAGTATGATGTCCACAACCTGACCACCCTGGTGACGCAATTTGGCGTGGAGAAGCCGAATTTCAGGATTCAGCAGGGCCCGCAGCCCTCTTTGTTCTGAAATTCTCTTTTTGCCCTCTTGCCTTCTTGCCTCTTGCCCTCTATAATAGAGCCCATGCCAAGAAAATATATTTTCTTATTTATGACTATTAGTATTGTTTCTATGGGAACGGCCTCTCTTTGGGCGCAGGATATGCCGGGCAATTCGTCTTCAGACGTTTTAAACACGGTGGCCAATCCGCTGGAGGCAAGCCTTCCGCAATGGAATGAATCTGTGAGTTCCATCGAGAAAAACACGGCATCGCTTCTTGAAATGAACGCGAGGTTGTCATCGGAATATCAGGCGCTTTCGCAGGAATATATTGCGCTTAAGAGCGAAATTATTGCCAGAAAATTAAAAATAAAAGAAGGGGCGCTGGCCCTCGAAGCCCGCCAGCACGAGCTTGATGCCCCGGTCGAAATGTCGGTTGGTAAAGCAAAGGCGGCCAAGCTCGAATCAGCCATTGCCATCAAAAAAGAGTCTTTGGGGACACTGGAGGCAGCCAGGCAGCGGGCGGACAGCAAATTAAAGCTTCGCCGTTTGAAGGCAGATTCGGTTGATCTTGAATATAAGACGGCCCTGGCAGAGCAAAAAGAAAAAACCAATGCCGCGCTGGGGGATGTTAATGTCGAAATTGACTCCCTTCATGACAAGATCAACTCGGCTGTGGAGCAGGAAAAGATTATCCGTAAAAAACTGGCCGGGTTTGATACCGCTAAAAAGCCGCAGCTTGACGCGGTCCGTCAGTTAAGTATTGAGAAGGCGTCGTTAAAGGCCAGGATCAACGCGGCCATCGCTGAGGAACAGGAGATGACCGACCAGCTTTCGGCCCTTGCTGAAAAGCGTTCAGCCCTCGAGAAGTCGCCTTTGGTCAGCCAGTATTTTACGCTGGTGAATGAAAAAACACAGTTAGAGGCAAGCAATACCGGAATCAAAGACGAGCTCAAGAGAAAAGAAGCGCTGGCGGCGACACTTCCTGATACCATTGACGTCGTAAAAACAAAAGCCGATGGCGTTGAGAAGCAAAACAAGCAGATTGAGGATGAAAATTCAAATTTGCGCGAGAACGTGGCGCTTCTTGAGTATAAGATCAATTCGCTTTTACGTTATCAGAATCGGAATAGCAAAAGGTAGATTAAATAAGGAGTTATAGTCATGGACGAAATTTTGGAAATATTGTTGAATGATGCCCGCCGGTCTCCTGAAGAGATCGCAAAGATGACACGAAAGCCGGTCGCGGTTGTCAAAAAAACCATCAAGAAATACGAGGATGACGGCACGATTGTCCAATATAAGGCGATCATCAATCCCGAGATGGTGGAAGACCGCGGGCACCCTCCGGTGCGCGCGTTGATTGAAGTGAGCATCCTGCCGCAAAAGGATGTCGGGTTCGACCATGTGGCAGAGCGCATTTACAGCTTTAGCGAAGTCAAGAGCTGCTATCTTGTTTCCGGCAGTTATGACCTTTTACTGATCGTTGAGGGCGAAAACATTCAGACGGTTGCGGAATTTGTTTCTTCGAAACTTTCCCCGATGGAAAATGTCCGCCAGACAACAACGCATTTTTTATTAAAGAAGTATAAAGAAGACGGGAAAATTTTTAAAGCCCCGTCAAAATCAAAACGACTGAACATTTCTTATTAATTTAGAAAAAAATTTTTCAAAATTAAAAGTACAGGCAAATGATATGTACGTTTCCAAACTTGTAGAAAGCCTCCCGCCATCAGGAATACGCGCGTTTTTTGACCTTGTTTTAGGCATGAAAGATGTCATATCATTGGGCGTTGGCGAGCCTGATTTTGTGACCCCCTGGAACATCCGCGAAAAAGCGATTTATTCTTATGAACAGGGCTATACCTCTTATACCTCGAATAAAGGCCTTGCGGAGCTGCGTAAAGATATTGTTGATTTTCTAAAATCGCGTTATGGCCTTCAGTATGACTGGGATAAGGAAATGCTTGTTACCGTTGGGGTGAGCGAAGGCCTTGACATTGCTGTCCGCGCGATTTTAAACAGGGGCGAGAAGGTTTTGGTTCACGAGCCCTGCTTTGTGGCGTATGCCCCGCTTGTGAAACTCGCGGGCGGGGAGCCCATCCCTGTGATTACCGAAGCGTCTGAAGGGTTTAAGGTGACACCTGAAAAACTTCAAAAAGCGTGGAAAAAAGGGACCAAGGCGTTTATTTTTAATTATCCCTGCAACCCGACGGGAACGTCTTACACCAAAAGCGAGCTTCTGGCGATCGCGAAGGTTGCGAAAAAACTCGATTTTTTGATTCTTTCGGATGAGGTTTACGATGAGCTGACCTATGACTTTGACCATACGCCCATGGCGACACTTCCGGGCATGAAAGACCGCGTGGTTTATTTAAACGGGTTTTCAAAGGCGTATGCCATGACAGGGTTTCGCCTGGGTTGGGCGGCAGGCCCGGAAAAAATCCTTTCGGCCATGACCAAGATCCATCAGTACACGATCATGTGCGCACCCATTTCAAGCCAGATGGCGGCGCGTGAAGCCATCAAAAACGGCGCGAAAGATGTCTTGGCCATGAAGCGGGAGTATAACCGCCGCAGGAATTTTATTGTGACGGGCCTGAATGATATCGGCCTTGAGTGCCATATGCCCCAGGGCGCTTTTTACGCGTTTCCTTCCATCAAATCTTTGGGCGGCATGAGTTCGCTGGATTTTGCCAAAGAGCTTCTGGAAAAGGAAAAGGTAGCGCTTGTGCCGGGTAATGCGTTTGGATCACAGTGCGCGGACCATGTGCGCATTTCTTATGCGTCGAGTTACGACAACCTGAAAGAAGCTGTGGCGCGCATGAAGCGCTTTATAGAAAAAAGGAAAAAACGTTAGAGTGCCATATGAAGAAAAGATCTGAAAGCGATCCCCAGTTCGAAATCGCTTTTTATGAAAATGTGCTAAAAAACAGCCCTAATTTTATCGAGGCTTTGGTCGCGATCGGGGATCTTTATACTAAGGAAGGCTTTTACCAGAAAGGCCTTGCCGTTGACGAGAAGCTCTCGACGCTCCGCCCGGAGGATCCGGTTGTTTTTTATAACCTGGCGTGCAGCTATTCGCTGTTGAATGAAATTCCAAAGGCCCGTAAGGCCATGTCGCGTGCCGTGGCCTGCGGGTATGATGACTGGAAGCACCTTGAAAGTGATCCTGACCTGTTGAATTTGATGACAGACAGTGATTTTACCGAGTATTTGAAAAGTGTGCGCACTGGCCCTAAAGCCAAGGCTAACCCATGAAGTCTTATCGGGAAGAACTTTTTTTTGAAACGCCGCATCGCCGGGATTATATCAATATTACCGACAAGGTTCAGTCGGCGGTTGACAAAAGCGGCATCAAGGAAGGGCTGTGCCTGGTCAATGCCATGCATATTACGGCCAGCGTATATATTAATGACGCGGAATCCGGCCTTTTGAGCGATTACGACCAATGGCTCGAAAAACTGGCGCCGCACGCGCCAACGTCGCAGTACCGCCATAACGATACCGGCGAAGACAATGCTGATGCGCATATGAAGCGCCAGGTGATGGGCCGCGAGGTTGTGGTGGCGGTGACCAAAGGAGAACTGGACTTCGGCCCCTGGGAACAGATTTTTTATGGCGAATTTGACGGCCGCCGCAGAAAACGCGTTTTAATAAAAGTTATTGGCGAGTAATTCGTTTTTTGCTCTGGATACCGCGGAGAGGCGGATGAATAAGGAGAGATGTTATGGCTTTATTGGTTTTAGGAACAGTAGCGCTCGATAATGTCAAAACTCCTTCGGGAGTCAAGAAAAACATGCTGGGCGGAAGCGCGGCCCATTTTTCCATGAGCGCGCGGCTTTTTGATGATGTGAATGTTGTCGGCGTTGTCGGCAAGGATTTTCCGAGAGTCCATCTTGATTTTTTAAAGCGCAAGGGGATTGACACCTCCTCATTGACAATGGCCAGTGGCACCACTTTCCGCTGGTCCGGGGAATATAAGAAAGAAAACCTGAACAGCGCGGTGACCCATGACACCAAACTCGGGGTGCTGGCGGATTATGCGCCGGTCATTACCGAGGACCAGAAGAAAATGGGATATGTATTTTTGGCCAACCTGGCACCGCTCGTCCAGGAAAAACTTTTGTCACTGATGAAAAGCCCTGAGTTTATCGGCATGGACACGATGAACCTCTGGATTAATACGGCCCTGCGGGATTTGAAGCGCGTCATGAAAAAGGTTGATCTTCTGGTTTTAAACGACGGCGAGGCCAGGCTCCTGACCGGAGAGGCCAATGTTGTGCGCTCCGCGGAAGTGTTAAGGGCCATGGGGCCGCGCATTGTGGTTGTCAAAAAAGGCGAACATGGTGTTTATGTTTTTGGAGGGTCTTTCCAGTTCGGCTATCCGGCGTTCCCGGTCAAGAAAGTGGTAGACCCTACCGGTGCGGGCGATACTTTTGCAGGCGGGCTGTTTGGGTTTATTGCAAAGGCCAGAAAATTTGATGAAAAAACTTTTCGCCGGGCCGCTGTTTACGCCACGGTTTTGGCCAGTTTTAATGTCGAGGGCTTTGGTGTTGGGGAGACGGCGCCGCTGACCATGCGTGAAGTTGAAAAACGTCTCAAGGAATATCAGCAATTTTGTGCATGGGCTTAGCGTATGTATTCGTGGGAATCCATGGCCCTTGTGGCTTCCATTGTCATGCCTTTGTGGAACATTCCGCTTATTGTAAAGATTTTTCAGCGGCAATCGTCTGAAGACTTGAGCCTGTCATGGGCGCTTGGCGTCTGGATTTGCATGGCCCTTATGTTGCCCTGGGCGGTCATGACAAAAGATATTGTGCTTAAAGTTTTCAGTTTTGTGAATTTTGGTTTGTTTTCCGGAGTGGCTTTTGCTGTGGTGAAATATCGTCAAAGGAAAAAACGTGAATAAAGAAAGACCTCTTCACTGCGGCTTTGCCGCCATTGTAGGACGTCCGAATTCCGGAAAATCCACGCTTGTGAACAATATCGTGGGGGAAAAGATTGCGATTGTGTCTACCGTGCCCCAGACAACGCGCAACGCGATCCGGGGGATTTATAATGACAAACGCGGGCAGATTGTTTTTATTGATACCCCCGGCTGGCACATGGGCCGTGACGGGCTTGATAAATTCATGAACAAATCCTGCCAGAACGCGCTCGATGGGATTGATTGCGTCATTCATTTGGCAGATACCTCAAAGCCTGTGGGCGAAGAGGAATGGATGGTGGTGGAGCGTTTAAAGAATATCAAGGTGCCGGTTATCCTCGGGCTTAACAAGATTGACCTTAAGGGCGAGTTTGTTTCGCAATATATTGGCCTTTGGGAGCAGGCCCGCGGTGAAAAAATAACGGAAATGAAAAATTTTATGATGCTCCCTTTGTCCGGCAAAGAAGGCACGCAGGTGGAAAAGCTCATTGACCTTGTTTTTTCTTTCCTTCCCGAAGCCCCGCTTTTTTATGAGCCTGACACCGTTTGCGACATCCCCAGAAAACAGGTTGTATCGGATATTATTCGCGAGAAGCTTTTTTTCCTGATGCGGGAAGAAATCCCTCATTCCATTGCCGTTACTGTGGATGAGATCCGGCCTGCCAAAGGGAAAACGACCCGCATTACCGCGACCATTCTGGTGGAGCGGGATTCGCAGAAAGAAATTGTTATCGGCGCCAAGGGCGCCATGATCAAAAAAATCGGCATGATGAGCCGCGCAGAACTTGAGGAACTCATGGAAACAAAGGTTTTTCTCGATCTTCTTGTGAAAACCCAAAAAAACTGGCGGGATGACCATTATATCTTAACGGATATGGGGTACAGTTTTTAGCATGAGAGGTTTTTTTCTAAAATACTTCGGATTCCTTGTTATTGCTATTCTTGCGGGATTTGGCATTTTATTGTCATCTGTCGTCAAGGCGCCGCAATCCGCGGATTTCGAGAATGCCCGCGTGGTGCATGTTTATGACGGTGATACGGTCAAGCTTGATAACGGTGAGCATGTCAGGCTTCTGGGCATTGACGCTCCTGAAATGCATGAAAATCCAAAGCTCATGCGCGACTCGGCGCGTTCAGGCATGGACACAAAAACAATTCTTACCATGGGGCGCGAGGCTTACAGGTATGTTAAGCCGCTTGTGGACCAAAAACAGGTTCGTTTGGAATTCGATGTTGTGAGACGCGATAAATACGGCAGGCTTTTGGCATACCTTTACCTGACCGATGGAACATTTGTGAATGCCGAGATTATCAAAAATGGCTATGCGTACCCGATGACAATTCCGCCGAACGTAAGACATGCGGATGAATTTAAAGAATACTTTAAAGAGGCCCGTGCCGCCAATTTGGGATTGTGGGGTAAGGGGAACCCTGCAGATGGGCCGTCCGGAGGGAAAAAAGATGGGCGATAAGGTCTGGAAAGTTCTTGTGGCTGACGATGAACAGTCTGTCACGGATGTTACGGTGAAAAGATTAAAAGCCGCCGGGTTTGAGGCTGTTGGCGCCTATGACGGTGCCTCTGCGGTTGAACTGATCAAGACAGAAAACCCGGATGTTGTTGTTCTGGATCTTAATATGCCGCGCAAAGACGGGTTTACGGTTTTAAAAGAATTGCGCGCCATTACTCCGCCGGGCCGCTGGGTTCCGGTGGTGATTGTTTCCGGTCGCACAGAGCTTGAGGATATGCGCAAAGGCTTTGACCTTGAGGCAGACCATTATCTGACCAAGCCATGCACCGTGGAAGAGGTTGTGAGCGCTGTCCGGCTTATGGCTGGCCTTATTCCACTGCGCGTGCCTGGCCATTAAAAAATTGCATAACAGGCTCGGGTATGATTTCCAATAAGGCCATGCCAATCATCATTCGTCGTCTTAAGAAGGCCGTTTCCGACTGGCCGAGCCCTTCGGTGACTCTGGTTGGAAAGAAATGGAAATCGCCGTATCTTGTTTTGGTGTCATGCCTTCTTAGTTTACGCACGAAAGATTCAACAACTTTGCCGGCTTCGGAAAGGTTGTTTGGGCTTGCGACTACTCCGCAGGCCATGTTAAAGTTGTCCTTTAAGGCCATTGAACGCGCGATTTTTCCCGTGGGGTTTTACCGGACCAAGGCGCGTCGGATCAAAGGCATATCTGCTGATATTATAGAAAGGTTTGGGGCTCAAGTGCCTGACACCATGGAAGGGCTTTTAAGCCTTAAAGGTGTGGGCCCCAAGACCGCAAACCTTGTTTTGGTGGAGGGGTTTGGAAAATACGGTGTTTGTGTGGATACTCATGTGCACCGTATCTCGAACCGTCTGGGTTTCGTGGCAACGCGCAGTCCCGAAGAAACGGAACGTGAGCTTCGCCGGAAACTTCCCAAAAGATATTGGAAAGATTATAATGCGCTTTTGGTGTTGTGGGGGCAGAATATATGCAGGCCTATTTCGCCCAGATGCAGTATTTGCGCAGTGAAGGACCTTTGCGCCAGGGTTGGCGTCACGGTTCATCGTTAAAAAATCTGGAAGTGTAATAATGGCAGACCAGTTTTTTATTTATTTTTCAGAGTTTCTGGGTAAGCCTGTCGTGGATTGCGACGGAAAATTTGTCGGAAAATTGTATGATTTTTCCATGGCGCTCAATAACGACATCTATCCGCGCGTTAAAGGCGTTATTCTGAAAAGAGGGTTTTATTTTCGGTCTTATTCCGAAGTTTTGGTGAATGATGTTTCAAGTTTAAACGGCAAAATCACCCTGCGCGTCAGCGTTTCTTCCATAAAATTTCAGAAAGGCAAGGTCGAAACCGAGTTTGCCCTGAGGCGCGATGTTCTCGACCAGCAGGTTGTTGATGTTGAGAACAAAAAAGTCGTGCGTGTTAATGACGTCCACCTTTTGCGTGTTGACAACCAGCTCCATATTGCGCACGTCGATGTCGGATTAAGGGCGCTTGTGCGGCGGCTCGATATTGAGCCGCTTGTCGACACTATTATCCGGTTTTTAAACCGCAATGCCGAGTATTTATCGGCCGAAGAGCTTGTGTCATGGAAAAATTCCCAGGTTTTGACATTAGGGAACCAAAAAAACGTGCTTAAGCTTGATGTGGCGCGTGCCAAGATTGCCAAAATCCCGCCGGTCGCTCTTGCGGATATTATGCGCGATTTGGACATCTTCGAACAGACATCCCTTTTTCGTACGTTGACCTTTGATGTTCAGCTTAAAGTTTTTGCGGACATGGCGCCGGATGACAAGGCAGGCCTTGTCGGCCTTCTGGATGACCGCGAGCTCGTTCAGATTATTGCCAACATTCCTTCGGATGAGGCGGCCGACTTTTTGATGACCATTCCCAAAGAGCGCATGCATCAGCTGATGCGCAGTATGGAGTCAAAAACCTCCAAACGCCTGCGGGCCCTTTTGGGCTTTCGCAAGAATTCGGCAGGCGGCCTTATGGCAAGCGAGTTTTTAAGCCTCGGCAAGGATGCTACCGTCGAGGATGCTATGAACAAGGTGAAGGCATCGGTTGATTTTCCGGGTAGTTTGACTACGATTTATATTGTTGATGAGCAAAACAAGTTTGTTGGCACAACCACGATTCGCCGGTTTATCAATGAGCCACCGGAACGGCTAATTCTTAATACCTGCCATCCTCAAAGGATTTTTGTGCATACCGATGACGGCATGGAAAAAGTAGCGCTTTTAATTGAACAGTATAAATATTCTGCCATCCCTGTTTTAGATGAGAATGATATCCTTGTCGGTTCAATTACAGTAGACGACGTTATGGAGGAGTTGATCACCATGGCGTGGAAAAAATATAAAGACCAACTATAGGAACACCGCGGTCGCGAAGCGAACGGTGGTAAGCTATGAAAATTATAGACGATATCAAAAACAGCCCGGCGATCAGGAACGTTGTGGTTTTTTTGGCCATTCTTGGTCCTGGCATTGTCACGGGCAGCGTGGACAATGATGCCGGCGGTATCACAACGTATTCTGTTGCGGGTGCCTTGTATGGCTACAACCTTCTTTGGACACTTATCCCGTCTTTTATTGCTCTTCTCGTGATTCAGGAAATGAATTTGCGCATGGGTATGATTACAGGCAAGGGCCTGGCAGACCTGATTCGGGAGAACTTTGGCGTCAAGGTTACGGCATTTATCTTTTTGGGTTTGATTATTGCGGATATCGGTAATACGGCAACCGAGTTTGCCGGTGTTGCGGGAAGTATGTCGATTTTTGGCGTGACCAAGTATATTTCAGTTCCGGTGACGGCGTTTGCCGTGTGGATACTCGCAACCAAGGGCAATTACAAGATCGCGGAAAGGATTTTTCTTTTTTTCAGTTTTTGCCTGCTTTTTTATATTGTTTCCGCCGTTATGGCCAAGCCTGATTGGGTGGCGATCGGGACCGCTTTTATCAAGCCCCATGTCAAAATGGACAATGAATATTTGAGCATAGTCCTGGGACTCATCGGGACCACGATCGCGCCCTGGATGCAGTTTTATATGCAGTCTGCGGTTATTGAAAAAGGCATCACCATCAAGGATTACAAGTTTGCCTTGCTGGACGTTATTATCGGCTGCACAGCCACGGTTGTTGTAGCGTTTTTTATTATCGTTTCCTGCGCGGCGACGCTTTACAAGAATGGCGTTGTTATCAAGGAAGCCAGTGACGCGGCCATGGCTTTAAAGCCTTTTGCCGGGGTTTTGGCCTCGCAGGTTTTTGCGTTTGGCCTTTTTATAGCATCGGCGTTTTCCGCAACAATTTTGCCTTTGGCCACAGCCTTTTATGTGTGCGAGGCGTTTGGGCTTGAGGCGGGTATTGATAAACGCGTGGATGAAGCCCCTCAGTTCTATTGGCTTTTTGGCAGTATTATCGTTATCGCTGTCGGGATCATCTTGTGGCCCAACGCGCCCTTGATTGCGATTACCATTTGGACCCAGGTCATTAATGCCATGCTTCTTCCCGTGGTTTTGATGTCCATGATTTATATGGTCAACAGCCCGTTTATCATGGGGCAGTATGTCAATAACCGAGCTCAGAATATTATTGGCTGGTCGACGACAATTATTCTTATTGGACTGACAGCGCTCCTTCTTATTTCTCCATTGGAGCCTTTTCTAAAAAAGATTTATCACGCGTTTGTTGGGTGAGGCGTGTCTAACCAAAAAACTTTTTTATCCGGCAATCTTCTTTTTATTGTCATCATCGCGGCGTTTATTTTTCTCGCTTTTTCGCCCTGCCTTAAGGCTCAGTATTTAAACTGGGACGACCACAGCCATTTCTATAAGCACAAACCCGTTCAACAGCTTTCCTGGGCCAATGTCCAAACGATTTTTACGGAAACAGTCCAGGACATTTATATTCCCCTCACAACATTAAGTTTTTCGCTGGAGAAGTTTTGTTTTGGATTTACACCGGCGGTGACGCATGGCATCAATATTTTATTTCATGCAGGAGTGGTCCTGTTGGCCCTGGCCCTGGCATTGCAGTTAGGAATTTCTCGGAGGGCCGCGTTTTTAGCGGCACTGCTTTTTGCTATTCACCCCATGCATGTCGAATCCGTGGCCTGGGCCACCGAGAGAAAAGATGTGCTTTATTCCATGTTTTATCTGGGTGCAGTTTTGGCAATGACAAGGCGCCGGTATATTTTGGCGATATTTTGGACATTACTGAGCTTGTTGGCAAAGCCCATGGCCTTGAGCCTTCCTTGCGTGATGCTTTGGGTGGCATGGTATCAGGGTAAGTTTTCGCTGAAAAGCGTATTTCAATCCATTCCTTTTTTTGTTTTGGCCATCGGCATTGGATGGTTGACGTATATGCACCATGTGAGAAATCCCATTGCTTCTCTTGGCCTAAGCGCCTTGACATGGCTCTGGACGCTGGGCTTTTATATTTGGAAATTTCTTTGGCCCTGGAGCCTTCATCCGCTTTATGATTTGCCACAGCCGGTCAGCCTTTTTTATGGGCCATATTTTTTAACAATCATTTTCTTGATCGCGACAGGGCTCGCCTTATACGTTCGGCGAGGGGAAAGGCTTTTAAGGTTTGCGCTGGGATGGTATTTTTTATCGATTTTCTTTTTGCTGCGCTTTGATGCCAAAGATGTTCATGGGGTGGCCGACCGCTTTATGTACTTGCCGAGTTTAGGGCTTTGCTTCTGGTTTGGAAATCTTTTTCATGAACAACTGCAGCGCATCCATATCAAGCGTTGGGTATTGTTGGGGCTTGTGGTGTTGTTTTTACTCCTGGGTGTTAAAACATTTTTACAGTGCCGCATCTGGCGAAATAATGAAACGCTCTGGACGTATGTGATTAAAAATTACCCCCGTAAAGAATTGGCGTATAACGACCGTGCTGTGGCCTATGCAGACGAAGGCCGGTTTGAACTGGCGGTTAAGGACTTGACCACGGTTTTAGGATTTGCTTCCAACAAGGCGCTCGCGTTTTATAACAGGGGGGTCACTTACCGCGACTGGGCAGAGCGTTCTTTAAAAAACGGCCAGAAAAAGGAAGCTGAAGCGCTCTATGGCCTTTCCTTAAAAGATTTTTCTGACGCGATTTTCTGGGATAAGAATTATGCGCGAACCTACAGCCAGCGCGCCAGTGTTTATTTTTCTTTGGGCGAGTTTGACAAGGCGGTCAGAGACACTTCCAGTGCCATTGAGAGGGAGCCTTCCTATCCAGAGGCTTATCATTACCGCGGCAATGCCCTGGCCGCGCTTAAGGATTTTGACAAGGCTTTGTCTGACCATAACAGATCGATTGAGCTTAATCCATCTGAACCTCGTTATTACAACGACCGGGCTATTGTTTTATTCCGTTTGGGCCATAAGGCCGAAGCACTTTCTGATTTGGATCATGCGATTTTGCTGGATCCTGGGTTTAAAGACGCGTATTTTAATCGTTCCGCCATCCAAGCGCATTGACGCTTTTAAAGTGCCATGTTAGTATAACCCGCGTTTGTTAACCGCGACGGTTTGGGCGGCGTTTTTCATGGTCTAACCGGCGCGGGGGAATACGGTGAGGATAGGAGAGATATGGTTAAAATTGAAGCCATTGTCCGGAAAGAAAAATTTGATGATGTTTGTAAAGCCCTGGAGCGTTCCGGTATCGGCGGGATGACTGTGACGACAGTTCAGGGGTTTGGCCATCACCGTAACGGCCTTCAGGAAAAAATCAAGATTGAGATTTATTCTGATGAATTCCAAGTAGATACGATCGTTGAGATCATCCGGGAGAATGCCAAAACCGATGCCACCGGAGACGGCAAAATCGCTATTTTGGATCTGGAGAATTTATATCGCATTAGAACAGGTGAAGAGGGCGCAGCTGCGATATAGGTGAGCGAAGCGAACATCGCAGCGGAGTGCCAGCCCCAGTCAGGCTGGCGGCAGCAGCAGTATAATTTTTTAAACCCATTATGTCTAAGCACACCCCTCAAACTCAGCCGTCCATTCCTTCATCCTGCACCCATCCGGCGATCGGCCTTGTGGGCCTCATAACTTTTCTATTAACGTGCGTGTTTTTAAGAAAATCGCTGTCTTTTTTTTCAGCGCATTCCCTGGGGCTTCTTCTGGCCTCGTATGCCTTGCCGGTGATTGCCTTAGAAGCCATTGTCTTAAAGAATTATCGAAGAATTTCGACGGGTCTTGATTTCTCAAGAATGCGCCCGGCCAATATTTCGCGTGTTGCCATAAAGCTTACAGGCCTTGGCGGAACCTTGTGTCTGGCAGGGCTCGCGTACTGGCTTTTTCCAGAGTATCAGAATCTTTTTTATGTCCGGTATTTCTTATTTCTGGAATTGATAGCACCGTATTTTTTGATATTGGTGATTCCGTATTTTTATTTCGTTGACCGGTTTATGGCTTCGCCTGAGGATGATTATTACCAGGCCGGTCTTTTTTTTATCGGCGCCTGGAAAAGCGTGAACAGGAAACTTCTTTGGCAGTTTTTTTTAGGATGGACTGTCAAAGCGTTTTTTTTGCCGCTCATGTATTCGTATTTTCTTCAAGAGGCGGTCAACTTTCAGAATACAAATTTTCACCAAGCCTTCCTGGGGTTCCAGTCATTTTATAACCTTTGTTTTCATGGTGTTTTTTTTCTGGATGTCATGATTGTCACCGTCGGATATTTTTTAACCATGAAATTATTTGATTCGCATATCCGTTCTGCGGAACCAACCGTGTCCGGCTGGATTGTGGCCTTGATGTGTTATCAGCCTTTTTGGGGGATGATGTCAGATAGTTTCCTCAAGTATAATCCGGACCATATATCCTGGGGGGGCTGGCTGGGGTCAAGTTTCTGGTATCCTGTCTGGGGGGTGGCTATTCTGGTGAGTGAAGGGATTTTCTTGTATGCTTCTGTTATTTTCGGGATACGTTTTTCCAACTTAACTCACCGGGGAATTATATCCAACGGGCCTTACGCCTGGACCAAGCATCCGGCTTATGTCGCCAAACTGGTTTCCTTTGCCTTGATTTCTGTTCCCTGGATATCAGAGAGCGGCTGGCGTGGCGGGCTTAGGCAGTGCCTGCTCTTGGCGTTATTAGCCGTGCTTTATTATGGCCGAGCCAAAACCGAGGAGCGGCACCTTTCCAGAGACCCGGTTTACGTCCAGTATGCCCTGGCCATGAACAAAAAGAGTGTTTTTGCACCGCTGGGGGCCTTGTGGCCAGCCCTTCAATACAAACCGCCTGTCAGCCAATCTAGTTGACAACCCTGCTTTCCCTAATATAATAGGAAAAATTAGAGATTAATAACCCGTTAAATTTTGAAGGTTGGTGAATTTTTCATGGTCGAGGTCAGAGTAACCGATAAAAACGGTTTTGAAAAGGCCCTGCGTCAGTTCAAGAAGCAGTGTCAGCGCGACGGTTTTTTGGTAGAGCTTAAAGAGCGTCGTTTTTACGCCAAGCCTTCTGAGCGCAAGCGTAAAAAGGGAAAAAGATAAAAGTCCCTGGTATAAAAACAACGCCGTTCTGTATTTCAGGACGGCGTTGCTATTTTCAACTTCTGCCGCAAGAACTTTTTAAAAGCATTCGGAGGTTGGTATGTCCAAGAAAATCGCGATTCTCGTGGATGAATCTTATCAGGTCCTGGAAGTCTGGTATCCTTTGTACCGCCTGCGCGAGGAAGGGTTCGAGGTCGTGACCATCGGCAACGGCACCCGCGACACCTTTCCCTCCAAGGAAGGGTATCCCTGCAGGGTTGATTGCTCCATTGAAAAGGTCAGTGCCAAAGATTTTGATGCGGTTGTGATTCCCGGTGGATGGGCTCCGGATTTTTTGAGGCGCTATCCTAAAATTGTCCAGTTTGTCAAGGACCTCAATGCGGGCGGCAAGGTTGTTGCCTCGATCTGCCATGGCGGGTGGATGCTCGTGTCTGCGGATTGCTGCAAAGGCAAGCGCGCAACCTGTTTTCTCTCGGTCAAAGACGATATTATTGCCGCCGGAGCAAAATATGTGGATGAAGAAACGGTTGTGGACGGCAATCTCATAACCGCCCGCAAGCCCGATGATTTACCGGCATTTGTGAAAGCCATCATTCAAAAACTTCAAAGTTAAAAGGCTCTTTTATGATAAAAGTCAAGCGCGCCCTGATTTCGGTTTCTGACAAGACTGGCATTCTGGAGTTGGCAAGAGGCCTTCATTATTTTGGCGTGGAAATTATTTCTACAGGTGGGACTGCCAAAACCATTCGCGAAGCCGGTATTCCGGTTAAGGATGTTTCTGAATACACCGGGTTTCCGGAAATGCTTGATGGCCGCGTTAAAACGCTTCACCCCAAGATTCACGGCGGGCTTCTGGCGCTGCGCGATAACCCCGAGCACATGAAAACCGTTACAGAGCACGGCATCGGCCTTATTGATATGGTGGTCGTGAACCTCTATCCTTTTGAAAAAGTCATTCAAAAGAAAAATGTTTCCCTTGAGGAGGCGATTGAAAATATTGATATCGGCGGGCCTTCCATGCTCCGGTCAGCAGCCAAGAATTACAAAAGCGTTGCCGTGGTTACAAACCCGGCGCGTTATGAAGAGGTTTTAAAGGAGCTCAAAACCAACAGCGGAATCCTGCCGGACGCGCTTCTTTTTAACCTGGCGGTTGAAGTTTTTGAACGCACAGGCGCCTATGACCGCGCCATTGCCCAGTTTTTAAACAAGCGCTTCAGCTCAGAGGCGTTCACCAGTCTGCCGCAGAATATTTCCATGAGCTTTGTCAAGGTTCAGGATTTGCGTTACGGCGAAAACCCGCACCAACCTGCCGCGTTCTATCGCGACGCTGACAGTGTTTCCGGCCTTGCCAAAATGAAACAGCTTCACGGCAAGGAACTTTCTTTTAACAACATTCTCGACCTTTATGCCGCGGCTGATATTGCCTATGCTTTCGCTAATCCTGCGGCGGTTGTGATCAAGCACAATAATCCCTGCGGTGTTGCCGAGGATAAAGAATTATCCAAAGCCTATCTCAATGCCTGGAGTTGTGACAAGTTGTCGGCGTTTGGCGGCATTATCGGGCTTAACCGTCCCGTCGATAAAAAGACGGCGGAGGCGATCATAAAAAGCGGATTTATGGAATGTATCATTGCTCCTGCTTTTGAAAAAAGCGCACAGGATGTTTTGACACAAAAAAAGAACCTTCGTTTGATTGAGCTGGCAGCGGAAGATTTCAAGAAGGATAAGTACGACTTTAAAAAGGTTTCCGGGGGCCTTCTTCTTCAGGAGGCAGATACACGGGAGCTTAAACCTGAAGAACTGAAAGTGGTGACCAAAAAGAAGCCCACAAAAGCCCAGGTTGATTCCATGCTTTTTGGATGGAAGGTTGTGAAATACGTCAAGTCTAACGCCATTGTGCTCGCCAAAGGGACCAAAACCATTGGTATCGGCATGGGCCAGACTTCGCGCGTGGATAGCGCTGAGCTTGCGCTTCGCCGCGCAGGCAAGCTCTCTAAAGGAGCTGTGCTCGCATCCGATGCCTTTTTGCCAAAAGCCGATACGCTGATCAAAGCAGCTAAAATGGGTGTTAAGGCGATTATTCAAACCGGCGGTTCGATAGCTGATCCTGAAGTTATCAAGGAAGCTGATAAACGCGGGATTACCATGGTCGTAACCGGTATCAGGCATTTCAGGCATTAATTCATGTCCAAAACAACTTTTGCTCAAAAGATCGCCTTGATTTTCTTGGGCGTTGCCTTGACTTTTTTAGCCCTCGAATGCGTTTTACGTTTCGGGGGTTTTGTGTTTCATTGCCGCCAGGAAATGATGAACAAGGCCTCGTTTTCTGACGATGAAATCCGCATCCTTTGTATCGGGGAGTCCACCACAGCGCTGGGTGATGACAATTCTTACCCTGCCATCCTTAAAACCGTGCTTAACCAAAAGTCTGGTACAGAAAGATTCAAGGTTATCAACAAGGGCATGGTGAGCAAGAATACGCGCGATATTCTTGATCAGTTGAATGATAATTTGACACGCTACCGGCCGCATATCGTGGTCGCGATGATTGGCGTTAATGACACCCCCCAGACCCGGGGGGCTTTTGCCAGGCAGTCGTGGACAGAGGCTTTTGGGCAGTGGCGTGTTTGTAAATTAATTTTCCTTTTAAAACAGCATTTGGCGCATCGGTTAGCGGGAAATAAAAACGTCCCAACGAGTGTTAAAAATACGTTTGCCGCGCCAGGAGGGCTTGTTCCACCGGACGCTTTGGGCGAGCAATATTACGTTAAGATTAATCAGGAGCTTAGGCCGCTACAAAGCTCCATGGTTCAGGTGAGCCATTGGCTTCAGACTCCTGGAATTCCCGATGCTACAAAAAAAGAGCTTGCCGGGAAAGCCATGTTTTTGCAGGAAAAAATAAGGCAGGATTACAAACTGATCGGTATTTTTCATTTTATTAATAAAGATTATCCTGCGGCCCAAAAAGCCCTTGAAATCGCTTTAAAGTTGAACCCCCATGATCCTTCCGTGCTTTTTGAATATGCCCGCACGTTGAGAGCCCAGAAATTCTTTCCACAGGCCTTTATGATTTTGGAGCAGGCGAGTGCGGTGGTGCCCCAAGAACCCTTGGTTTGGATGGAGATGGCCGAGACCTTGTCGGATATGGGAAAAATACCGGAAGCCCGGGCAATTTTTCTAAAAACAGCAGGGTTAAACCCGCCAGACCAGCCCTGGCTTTATCTTCAAATAGGGTCCTGGTTTAAGAATAACAATTTCCTGGATGATGCCGAGCGCGCGCTTGAGACGTCTTACCAGATGAACACCTGGAACCTTACGACCATTGACCTTCTTGAAGAAGTTTATGAAGCTCTCGGAAGGGCCGACAAGTTGAAAAACCTTCGCGCGGAGGCTGCCCGGCAAAACAAGCGCGCCAATAATTATTTTCCGGCCACGGCAGAAAATTACAATGAGATTGTCAAAGCTGTTCATGCTCGCGGCGCAGTAATGGTGGCCATGCAGTATCCTTTGCGCCCGATATCAACACTGAAAGCTTTATTCCCGTCGAAAGAAAAAATTATTTTTGTCGAAAACCGCACGAATTTTCTGGCGGCCCTTCAAAAAGGAGATTTTTCCCGGTATTTCTGGGATAATTTTGCCGGCGATTTCGGGCATTGCTCTCCTTTGGGGAACCGCATGATCGCTGAAAACCTGGCCAATGTTTTATGGGAAAAAGTTCCTTTGGCCAGGAAATAGAGGGAGTTTTCGCGCATGCTATTTTCTCTGCAATCCTATTTAGACTCCTTTCTTGACTGGGAAGCCCACCTTCAAAAAGCCGGCCCTGAGGCCTTTTCTCTGAATGATTTTGAGAAGCTCATTGTTCTTTTTGGCCGCCCGGATGACAAATTAAAGTTTGCCCACATCGCCGGCAGTAAAGGCAAGGGGTCGACCGCGATTTTTTTGGCATCGATTTTGCGCTCCGCAGGTTACCGCGTCGGCCTGTACACCTCACCGCATCTTTATTCGGTGCGTGAGCGCATCCGTATTTTAAGCCCAGGCGGAACGCCGTCATCTTTTGAAGGCATGATTTCCGAAGAAGAATTTTTTGACCGGGTTAAATATTACAGCGCTCCTGTTGATGAGTTTCGAAAATCAGGCGGGCGCGTGACGTATTATGAGTTTTTGACTGCGATTGCTGTTTCCTATTTTGCGGCCAACAATGTTGAGGTTGTTGTTTTAGAGACCGGGCTCGGCGGAAGACTCGATGCCACCAATGTTTTTGAAACCTCGGTCTGCGGCATTACGTCCATCGGCCTTGAGCACACACAAATTTTGGGCGATACACTTTCAAAGATTGCCGCGGAAAAAGCGGGGATCGTGAAGTCGCCTTTGCAAAAGGTTGTTTTAGCGCCCCAGGAGCCTGAGGCCATGGCTGTCTTGGAAGCCCGCGCCAGAGAATTTTATCTTTCTCCCACAGTTGTGGGAAAGGATTTGCCGTTTCAAATTGTTTCCCAGGATGAAGCGGGAACTTGTTTTGAGGCCCAGGGCCGCAGGAATTATCAAAATTTGTATATCAAGCTATTGGGCAGGCATCAGGTGGTGAATGCGGCGACAGCGCTTGCCATGGCCGAGGATCTTGAGATGTACGGGCTTCTTTTAACCGAAGAAGCTGTTCAAAAAGGGCTTGTCGAAGCGCTTTGGCCGGCGCGTTTTGAAATGGTTCACAAGAAGCCGTATGTCGTTTTGGATTGCGCACACACGCTTGAATCAGCCAGGGCACTGGCGCAGACATTCAAGGCCGTTTTCCCGGGGAGAAAGGCAACGCTTGTGTTTGGCGCAAGCCAGGATAAAAATATTCCTGCCATTTTAAAAGAGCTGGGGGCTGTTTCTGACCGGGTGATTTTAACAAAGGCGAATCATGCCCGTGCCTGTGACTTTTCTAAATTCAATGCGCACGAAGTTTTGGGGCAGGCGCCTGTTCCAAAGGTTGCCACGGTCCCGGCCGCCATGACACAGGCCCTGGATTCAGCCAGGGACACTGATATTATTCTTGTGGCAGGCTCGGTTTTTGTGGCCGCCGAGGCAAGGGAGTTTTTGAATGTACCAGTATAAAGGGCAAACAGATACGATTGCCGCCATCGCCACCCCTCCGGGGCCCGGGGGGATTGGCATTGTGCGTTTAAGCGGGGAGAAGAGCCTTTCCATCCTTGAGCATATTTTTTTAGCCAGGGCCCAGGAGGGAATTTCCTCCTGGAAAAGCCATTCGGCGCGGCTGGGCTGGATTGTGCGTGACTTGGGGAAAAAAGATATTCTGGATGAAGTTTTGGTCATGCTGATGCGTTCCCCCAAAAGCTATACAACCGAGGATGTTGTTGAAATTCACTGCCACGCGGGCGCGGCAGTCGTAAGATCCGTGCTTGAGCTTTGCCTTAAACAGGGGGCCCGTTTGGCTGAGCCCGGAGAGTTTACAAAGCGGGCTTTTTTAAACGGCCGCATTGACTTAGCGCAGGCTGAGGCTGTGGCTGATATTATTCATGCCAAAACCGAAGCGTTCCTGCGGGCGAGCACGCACCAGCTTAAAGGGGATTTATCCACAGAGCTTGAAGCCATCCGTGAAGGCCTTTTAACAGCTTTGGCCGGGCTTGAAGCCATTATTAATTTTCCAGATGACGCAGCCGCGAGCGGCCACGAAGAATCCCTTTTAAAAATGCTTTCTCAAATGTTAAGGCGTGTGGAGGCGCTTGTGTTGTCAGCGCAGAGCGGGCGGATTTTAAAAGAGGGGTTGAGGGTTGTTATTTGCGGCAAGCCGAATGTGGGAAAGTCGTCGCTTTTAAATGCGTTTTTAAAAGAACAGCGCGCGATTGTTACCGATGTGGCAGGAACGACCCGTGATGTCCTTGAGGAGACGGCCAATATCCGGGGGATTCCCTTAACGCTTGTGGATACCGCCGGGATTTTAACGCCGCGCGATAAAGTAGAAGAAGAAGCGGTCAGGCGTTCACGCGCTTCGATTGCCGGCGCGGACATTGTGCTTCTGGTGCTGGATTTTAGCACGCCTTTGGAATCCATAGATACCGAGCTTTTTAAGGGCATCAAAAATCCGCATTTGATTGTTGTGGTGAATAAAACAGACCTTCCGCGAGGCTTGGATGTTGCCAAAGTTTCAGGGCATTTTTCATCCGCAGAAGTTGTGAAGATTTCTGTGATGACAAAAGACGGGCTTGAGGTGCTTAAAGATAAAATGCTGGAGCTTGCTGTTGGTAAAACGGGGATGGATGTCCAGCTGGGGCATGCCATTGTTGTCAGCAATATCCGCCATGTCGAGGCGCTTCAGTCGGCGCGGGAAGCCATTGGCCATGCTACAACATCGCTTCAGGAAGATTTGTCATTCGAGTTTGTGTCTGAAGATATCAAGTCTGCAGTAAACTGTCTGGACGCGATTACGGGCCGCAACGTGGATGCGGATATGATTGACCAGATATTTGAGAAGTTTTGTATCGGAAAATAATTAACACTAACCGCCGAAGGCGGCGGAATCCTAACAGTTATGCTTTAGTCTTCGATAGACACCCAGGCTGTAACGTCAGGGGTGTTTTATGCGCGTCCTTATCGAGTTTGAAAAAAAGCCTCTTTACTTTACCCATCCCCGCCGCCTGATTATTTGTGAAAAAAAAGAATTTTTGCATCAGGCCTTTGAAGACATGGAAGGCGCAATAAAAGACGGCTTTTACGTTGCGGGATTTTTGTCGTATGAGGCTGGTTATGCTTTTGAGCCGGCGTTAAAGGATTTGTTTCATGGGCATTTCCCGTTGCTGTGCATGGGGGTTTATGATGCGCCGCAAACGGCTCCGGATCGATATGAAAACTTGTTTCATGTCTCCCAAATCCAGAATAACATTTCAAGGGCAGATTATTTTTCAGATATCAAACGCATTCAAAGACACATTGCCGCTGGCGACGTGTATCAAATCACCTACTGCCTTAAAAAGAAATTTCTTTTTAGAGGCGATGCCTACAGCTTTTACCGAAGGCTGCTTTTGAGCCAACCCGTGCCTTATGCGGCGTTCATCGAGAATGAGCGTTATAAAATTCTTTCACTTTCACCTGAAATGTTTGTGAAAAAAGAGCATGATTTGATTATCACAAAGCCCATGAAAGGCTCTTGGCCGCGCGGCAAGGGTGTTTTTAACGATATTTTTGGCGGGATGCAACTGCATTTTGACAGGAAAAATCGCGCGGAAAATGTGATGATTGCCGACCTTCTAAGAAATGATCTGGGGCGTATCGGCAGTCAGGTTAAGGCGCCAAAACTTTTTGATGTGGCGCGTTACCGCACGATTTTTCAGATGACATCAACCGTGACGGCCAAGCTCGACCCTCAAATTTCTATGGAGAGGCTGTTTCAGGCTATTTTCCCCTCAGGCTCTGTGACTGGCGCGCCCAAGGTCAGGTCCATGCAAATTATCCGTTCGCTCGAGAAAGAAGACCGAAAAATTTATACCGGCGCTATCGGCTATGTAACTCCCGGGGGCGATCTTTTTTTTAATGTTCCGATCCGCACTATTTTGGTTGAAGGCCAAAAGGCTGAGATGGGCATCGGTGGCGGCATTGTGTGGGATTCAACAGCTCAAGGCGAATGGGCCGAAGGTGAATGGAAGGCCCGGTTTCTAGAAGAAGCGGCGAACCGCGTAGGTTTGGTTTTGTTTTTTTAGAGGTAGAGAGCGGACTTACTTCTCTGCCTCAGCGTTAAGTTTTTGAACCAGGGCGTGGGCAGTCTTCAAATCTTCGCGAAGTTGTTCTGCCTGCATTTTTAACCCCGCCGCATCTTTTTTCGCGTTGTCAGCGTCTTTTTTGGCCATCTTGAGGCTTGCTTCGAGGCGGTCAATCTCAGTGTCACGTTTGTCCACAATGGCCTTGATGGCGTTTTGCTTGTTTTGGAGGGCGTCAAATTTTTCTTCCAAAAGTTTGATCGTGTTGTCAGACTCTGTTAAAGCCGCAATTTTCTGGGCGAGGACAGCCTTGGTTTGCGTGAGGGCAAGGTCTTTTTCTTTAAGGTCAAGTTCCATGGCCTGCAAAGATGCGCGAGTTTCCCCAACGCCCTGTTTCATAGCCGTGTTTTCAAGAATCAGGGTTTTCTTTTGTTCCTGGAGCATGTTGTAAAGGACATTGCTCTGGATTTCTTGAGATTTGCTCACAGTTTCCTGGTCGGCAAGAGTTTTTGTCAGCCGCTCAAGCTCCTGGGAAAGATTGTCTTTTTGGACTGCGAGCATGCCGGTTTGGGTGACCTTATCTTTAAATTCGCGGATGGCGTCGTTAAGTTTTGCTATTTGCGCGTCTTTTTGCAGGAGATACTTGTTAAGGTCAGAAAGCTGCTGGTCGCGGGTGGCCAGCTCTGCTTTAAATTTTTCACCCTCGGCAGCGCTTTTGTTTTTTTCATCGAGCGCGCTAACCAGTTTCGACATTTCTTCTTCACGGGCTGCGGCTTTTTCGTTAAGGGCAAGGATTTCTTCTTCCTTCTCATTAACGGCAAGCTCTGCAGTCGTCAGGCGATTTTCCGTATTGCTTAGCTTGCCAGTAAGGCATTTTTGCCTGGAAGTCTTTTCGTGGCGGTCTTTCAAAGATTCATTTCTTTGCTGGAGAACTTCTTTTTCGTTCAAACGAAATTTTTCATTGAGTTCAGCGTAGTCACTTTTGAGAGAGCGGATCAGGGCTTCTTTTTGTTTGAGTTCTTCGCGCAGGCCGGATTCTGCCGGGGTAACGGAAAGCGCTTCTTGGGCTATCCGGGTTTTGGCCTTGTTAATCCCGTCGGAAAGGCTGGCAAGCTCGGCGTCGCTTTCTTTAAGCAGGGCATCAATATCTTTGGCCTGGGCCGTCACAATATCCAGCCTTTTGTCTGCGCCTTTAAGCGTTTTATCTTTTTGTTCGATTTCTTCCTTATATTGGGCGATCTTCTGGGTTAACTCGGCCAGAAGCCTGTCTTTATTGTCAATCGTGCTGTCAATGGTGGCAATTTTTTTATCTTGTTCCACGAGCACAGGCTTGGCCTTGGCAAGTTCATTGTCGCGGGTCTTGACCGACATTTTCAAATCTTCCAGTTCGCGGACTTTAACAGCGTAGTCGCTGATAAGGCTGGAAAGGGCCTTGTTGTCAGAATTGTTCTTGCGGGTTAAATCGCTTTTAATATCCTCATAATAGCGGTCGATTTTTTCAATCACCAGAAGATAGCGGCTGTCAGCGCTTTTAAGGTCAGTATTCATGGTTAAAAGGCTGTTTTTAAGATAATCAAGCCGGTCTTTTTTCTCGATCATGGCCAGGTTTTTCTCGAGCAGGGCATTGCGCTTATCGCTCAACACAGAGCGCAGCTGTTCAAGTTTTTGAGGGTCAGCGTTGGAATCATCCAAAGCTTTTAACTCTTCCTCGCGCTGGGCAATATCAACGGTCAGGGCATCGGCAGACGCCCTGGCCCTGGCCAGGTCGACCGCAGCTTTTTGGGCTTCTTCTTTTATGTCAGCCACTTCCGGCGGAGGCGGAAGCATGTCATTGGTTTGGTGAAGGTGCTGCGGCACGCGTTCAATGGGGAGCTCTTTCATGACGCTCGCGTATTGCCGCGCGTAAGGGATACCGTAAAGTTTTTCGCGCAGCTCCATGACGTCGCGGGAGCGCTTGTTAAGCGACATGTAAAGCTGGTCGTTTTCAGTAATAAGGTTGCGGATAAGGATTTCGAGTTCCTTGGTGTCTTTGTTGCGCGCAAGGATGTCTTTTTTAAGAGAAGCGATGTCTTCGGCAATAACACCGAGTTTTTCGGTAATGACACGGGGCGTTCCTTGCGGAGTTTTTTCTCAGCCAGGTTCTCGGAAAGCGCCCAGGCCAGGGCCAAACCGTCGTAA
>JADFYI010000011.1:1864-39927 GCA_015233145.1 Candidatus Omnitrophota bacterium | reverse complement strand
CGCCCCGTTTTTTCATCCACATCAATAATGACCCCGCACATAGTCGCGGGAGTTTCAGCGACTTCAAACTTGGTGGGCATTCCCATCAAGAAACGTTCAATGATAAGCTCTTTCTTTTGCCCGATCACAGAATCATACGGGCCTGTCATCCCCAGGTCAGTGATAAACGCGGTTCCCTTGGGGAGAATTTTCTCATCCGCGGTCTGGATATGCGTATGCGTTCCGCACACCGCGGTTACGCGGCCGTCGGCATACCATCCCATGGTCACTTTTTCGCTCGTTGTTTCCGCATGAAAATCGATAAAAATAATTTTCGTCTCCTTGGACAGCTCTGTCAAAATGTCGTCCAGTGTGCGAAAAGGGCAATTTGAGGCCATCTTCATGAACGTGCGGCCCAAAAGCGAAACAACGCCGATTTTAACGCCGTTCGGCATTTCCACACAGCACGTCCCGCGGCCAGGCGCCTCCTTGACAAAATTGGCAGGCCTTAAAACGCGCTCGGATTCATTTAAATAAGGATAAACTTCCCGGCGGTCCCACACATGGTCACCCAGCGTTATCACATCAACGCCGTTATGAAAAAGTTCCTGGGCGTTACGCTCCACAATCCCGGAACCAGCCGCGGCATTTTCAGCATCCGCGATCACAAAATCAACCTCGCCTGAGCGCTTCATGGCAGGAACCAGCCTCTGCACCACTTCACGCCCAGGCGCGCCGACAATATCACCCAGAAAAAGGACTTTCATCCCACTCCTTATTTTGCAAATTCAATGGCACGCGTTTCTCTTACAACCAGAACCTTGATCTGCCCCGGGTATTCCATTTCCGCCTCAATCTTTTTACGGATGTCCCGGGCCAAAACAACAGCTTCATCGTCATTAAGCTTGGCCGGATCCACCATAATACGGATTTCACGCCCAGCCTGAAGCGCAAACGCCTTATCAATGCCCTTAAAGGCATTCGCGATTTTTTCAAGATTTTCCAAGCGTTTGATATAAGTTTCAAGTGATTCCGCGCGGGCGCCTGGACGCGACGCGCTCACAGTATCGGCAATGCAAACCAAAACGCCGTAAATCGAATGGCTTTCCACTTCATTGTGATGAGACTCAACCGAGTTGACCACAAGTTCGTTTTCACCAAACTTTTTGGCCAAACGCCCGCCCACGGTGGCGTGCGTGCCTTCTTCAGCTTCGGTTGAAACAACCTTGCCGATGTCGTGCAAAATACCGGCACGCTTGGCAATCTGCGGGTCCAGCCCCAGCTGATGCGCCAGAACACCCATCAATCGCGCCACCTCTTTGGTATGCTGGAGTGCATTCTGGCCAAAACTCGTACGATACTTCAGGCGCCCGATCAATTTCACAAGCTCAGGGTGCATGTTGTGAATGCCAAGCTCGAATACGGCCGCTTCGCCTTCTTCCTTGATCTTCTGCTCAAGTTCCTTCTTGGCCTTTTCCACAACTTCTTCAATGCGGCCGGGATGAATCCTTCCGTCGGAAACAAGATGCTCAAGGGCAATGCGCGCAACCTCGCGGCGAACCATATCAAAACCCGATATCGTGACCGCTTCAGGGGTGTCGTCAATGATAATATCAACGCCCGTGGCCTGTTCCAGCGCGCGGATGTTTCTTCCCTCACGGCCGATAATGCGCCCCTTCATTTCATCGGAAGGAAGCGGCACAAGGCTGATGGTGGTTTCTGCGGCATGGTCGGAGGCACAGCGCTGGATTGCGATGGATAAAACCTCACGGCTCTTTTTATCCGCGCTCTCCTTGATCTCTTCTTCGGTCTGGCGTATCCGTGTGGCCTTCTCGTGGATCAACTCTTCATCAATTTTGGCCAAAAGCATGGCCTTGGCCTCATCACGGCTCAAATTCGAAATTTTATGCAGCGCGTCTTTTTCCTGCTGAATAACTTTTATCAGCTCCTCATTCTTGGCAGCGACATCGGTTTCCTTTTGCCGTAAAACATCAAAACGCTGGTTCTGGTCTTTTTCTTTCTTTTCAAGAAGGTCTAAACGCTTTTCAAGGTTCTCTTCTTTCTGAAGAATGCGTTTTTCAGCCACCGAAAGCTCTTCGCGGCGCTGCTTGGTTTCCTGTTCAAACTCCTGGCGCAATTTAATCATGGCGTCTTTCGACGACAGCTCAGCCTCTTTTTTCATGGTTTCGGCTTCGCGGCGGGCCATTTCTTTTATGGTAGCAGCCTCCTGCTCAACATTTTTAAGCTGCTTGCCCTTGATAATCCTGCTCAAAAGAAAACCGCCGGCGAAAGCTGCGGCGCCAACGATAACACAAATAAGAATTTCTAATGCTCCCATGTAATACTCCTTCTATAAATGAAACACGGTTTTTACGTGGTTGACTTGGACCAGTGCCTTTTTTAAAAGACCTGTTCCCTTGCACTTCAGTTAATTCGTCAGGACAAGCGATACCGGCTGGTCGTGAGCCTCTTTTCCAGGGATGCTGGAAACAACCTGAAAATCAAAAGCAAGGCCAATGGTGGGCGTTTTAGGCGGCAGTTCTTTCAAGAAACGGTCATAATACCCGGCGCCGCGGCCTAAGCGGTTGTTATTGTGATCAAAGGCCATGCCAGGGACAACCACAAGATCGATCGTTGACGGCTTTAAAACCCTGTTCGGGGAAAAACAAGGTTCTGAAATACCATACGCTCCCTTTTTTAATTCATTGACTGACTTTATTTCCACAGGGATGATCGCCTTTTTTTCTTTCTGAACCAACGGTAATAGAACGCTTTTTTTAAATTCCAACGCTTTCTCAATCAGGCCCCAGGTATCCACCTCGCCTTTTAATGAAGCGTAGAATAAAATGACTCTTGCTTTCTTAAAGACCGGTAAAGCCAAAAATTTGTCCAAAATAATCCGGCTCTTAAAAACTAACTCTTCCTCCTTTTGCTGGTTGATGAGCTCAAGAATGCTTTGTCTTAGTTCGTTTTTTGATGTTATAACCACTTGAAATTATTAGGGTTAACTCGTTTTTCCTCTCTCCACCATCCCCATGGTGAAAAGCCAAAGGCTGATTTTCTTACTCATCAGCCTTTTAATACTCTTTAAAAGCGCATTATAATATCATTATTCTTTAAAATGCTCAAATAAAAATCTTGGGGCGCTTATTTTATTAACAATAATTTACCGAAGAGAAGCAAAGTCAGGCAGGGGTGCCGGAGAAATATCAAGAATGACAGGAATAAGACCAGGAAAATTGTCCTTCAAAAACACATCCATATTTCCGGAAGAAAGCACGGAAGAATCCCTGTTTCCAGAGGTTGTCATGGACAGATGGTCGGGATTCAAATCAATACCCCCCAGGTCTTTTGATTTTTGGGCAGGGTCAACAGATAAAGAATGCACCAGCTCTGCTTTTTTTTCTTCCAGAGCAGCAATTTTTTCTTCCAGATGCTGACGGGAGCTGCTTGTGTCCTGACCAAAGGCAAAAGCCTTGCCATCGATACCGACACTGATGTAGCGTTTTTTCCCATCAACATCGTACGACAATACTGAATTGACCATTGACCACATTTTTTCATTATAGGCCGTGCGGATACTCGCGGCCAGCTCATCATCTTCGGCCGGTGTGCCATTTGCTTCAAACGCAAAAACCCTGCCATGATCCCCGAAACCCAAATATCGCCTGGTTCCCTGCATCTCATAGGCCAGGACAAAATCTGCTCCGTTCCCTCCGTTCGCCGCTGTCATGGCTTTTTGCAAGGAGTCATCAAGAACAGGCGTTCCATCTTCTTTAAACACACGGTTCGAAGCCCCCACAGCCATATACCGCTTCTCTCCCTGAACTTTATACGAAAACATAAAGCATATATTAAATCCCATGTAAGCCTCAACCATGGCCTGCGCCAACGGGTCGTCTTCAACGCGCACGCCGTCTTCCTTAAATACAAACGCCTTGCCGTCGCGCCCCATGCTCAGGAAACGCTTTTCTGGTCGGCTCTGATATTGTGTTTCATAAGAAAACACAAAAAAGATATCGCTCCCCTGATGCGCTTCACGTATCTGGGCTGCCAGCCAGTTTTTAACCAGCAAAGTTCCGTCTTTCTTAAACGCAAAAGCCTTGCCTTTATTGCCGACGCTAATGTATATTTTTTCTCCCTGGTCCTCATACGAAAATACATAATGAATATCCTGATTTTTATGAGCATCGCGGATACCTTCTGCCAACGGGTCGTCCGAATCCTCAGTTCCATCCTCTTTAAAGGCAAAGGCCTTGCCGCCATCCCCCACACTCACATAACGTTTCTCCCCATGGGCATTATCATACGCAAAAAGAAAACGTATTTTCTTGCCTTCATGCGCCGCGCTGATCGCCGCGGCCAGTTGGGCTGATACATCGGTGTCCGGCACGCGATACCCGGGCCCGTAGACCGGGTTTTGAGGTAATGCTTTATTTTTTGCATTTTCCAGCTCGGCCCTGACCTTTGCCGCTTCTTCCTCAACGCGAAGAATTTCTTCAAGGCGGGCTATTTGCGATTCAAGCCTGCTAAGATTGCCTTCCAATAACGTTATGTCATCAGATCTCTTGGCAGGCTCAAGCAACTTCCAGACCGAAGCATCGCTGTTTTGATGCTGTTCTGGGGAAAAACTTTGAATAAAAACCCTGCCGTCAGGAAGGCGGGCAACACAACCAATGCCTCCTTCCATGGCAAGCTCATAAGCCACTTTCCAGGAAGAAATCGCCTCATCTTCTCTCTGCCATATCGTCCATCGATGGTCCTTATCCTCTGCCAATAAAACCCCGTCAGCCAGCTCCCAAAAATCTTTAAAATGACCTTCCAATAATTCCCTGGCCAAATTTTGCGCCCCCTGATGCCAGCCAACAGCCAACAGAATATCTTCCCGGGGCACTTGCCAGATGTCTTCACCCGGAACTTTTTGTTTATAGACATAAGCTATTCGGCCATCAACTATCTGAAAAGTCAATGGCTTGATCTCTTCCACTCTCTGTAAAGAGTCTTTAATATCCTCAAAATTGACGAACGACCACTCTTTTCCATCCTTGGATTGATAAAAAACAGAGGCATTGGCAAAAAAGGTATGTTTGATAACAATGGTGCCGTCAGGACTTGAAAAAAGTTCTGTTAATTTTTCCGTCAAATCAGGCACCGCAGAGTGTCCAAAAGAAATGTTGGTTCCCCCCAGAAGCTTATCGCCGCCAGCTTTCTGCCTTCCAGCTTCCAATTCAGCCTTAACGCGGTCGCGTTCGGCCTCCGCTTTTTTCAGTCTTTCGATATAACCCGCGGTTTTGTTCTCCGCAGGCGCTTTGGACAACTCTTCTTTGACTTTTTCAATATCCGCCGAAATTCGCGCGGAAACCTCTTTAAAAGAATCCCCGAGCGCGTCATAGGTTTCCTTAAGCTGCATCAATTTCTCAAGCCGTTCGGCCAGCGGCTTGTTGTTAAGAAGCTTCAAATACGCCTCCAGGCCGCCTTCTTCAACACTGTTTTTCATGGCCGCATCCGGCTCCAAAACCCTTAAAAGCTCCGAATTTTTTTCTGCCAGCAGCCGCTCCTGGCTTGCCTTTTCCTGCTCCAGCAATTTTTCTTCTTTTTCAAGGCCTTCAACTTCTGCCGACAACGCCGCAACCGCTTCGTTCAGCCTGAATTCAAAAATTCCGTCCTCCCCTGAAACGACAATCCGTTTTTTGCCGTTTACCTCCTCGGTATAAGCCGAATATTTCATGTGAACGCGAAAAACTTTGTCAATAGCCATGGCCAAGGGGTCTTCCTCTTTTTTGTAAACATAAACCTGGTCCGAAAAAACCCCATAGACCATCGTACCGTCCTCGAGAAACGCAAACGTCAAAGGCCAGGTGACAAGAACGTATCTTTTCTGGCCGTCGAGTTCATACTCAATAACGCCCCTGGCGCTGCGCCCGTCATCAAGGGCGTTTTCATGAAAATCATTGGCCAAGGGATCTATCCGAATCGGGGTGCCGTCTTCCTTAAACACAAGTTCTTTGCTGGTGCTGTAGGAGCCTTCCGTTTGGCTAAAAACCATAAAACGCTTCTCGCCCCTCACCAGACGGATAAACACACCGGAAACAATCTCTCTGTCATTATGGGAAGCGCGTATGGCTTTGGAGAGAGGATCGTCATCCAGCAATTCTCCATTAGCATCCACCACTTCAGCGCGGCCCCTGTCTCCAACGCCGATATAACGTTTTTCGCCATGAACATCATAAGGAAAAATTGCATACAAACCTTTTTTAAAAACACTCCTCAAAGAATCCCTGACCCGAAGAGGATACCGCGTCTCCTCCTCCAGGGGCGAGGCCACAAAAAGCTCGTTCGTCTTTTTTTCTTTCAGCTCTTTTTTTCTGGCCGCAACCAAAGCCCCTTGCTTTACAAGCGCTTCGTGAATTTCTTTTAGCGATTTTTCGACAACCTCTTTTTCTTTAAACTGCTTCTCGGCGCCCCCGGCCCTCTGGATTTCGCGGGCAATGCGCTCTTGTATCGGAGCAAAAGAATCCCCGAGATTCGCATACGCTTTTTTCAGCGCGGTCAGCTCGGAAAGCCGTTCTGAAAACGGCTTGTCCTTGAGAGATTTGAAATGCGCTTCAAGTACGGAGATTTCAGATTCGTTTTCTCCGAATGCCATGGCCGAATCGTTCAAAAGTTTTTTTTTGGCGGGCGTCTTCGCTCTGGGCCAAGGCAGCCCTGAGCTGTCCTTCTTTTTCTTCGAGCAGGGCCAGTTCTCTTTTTAAAGCTTCGATTTTTAAGATCGGCTCATTGGTTTGAATTTCGAAACGCGAAGAAAGACTTGTCAAAAAAAGACGTTTCTTACCTTCCCTGTTTTCCGTATAAGCGCTGGAAAACGTCATCCCGAAACGAAAGCCATCGGCAATGGCGGAAACCAAAGGGTCTTTGGCTCCGCTCATTTGCGTTCCATCTTCCAAAAACAGATAAATTTGATGATTTAACACCAAAACAAATCTTTTTTGCCCCTTAAACGCATACTCAAAAACACCGCGACCATCCACCATCTGATGATCTATAAGCGCGTCCCTGCGAAAGCCTTTGGCCAGGACATCATTTTCAACCTGCGTTCCATCTTCCTTAAAAACAAGGATCTTGCTCGTGGCCCCGGGAAACCGGTCAACATGACTGAAAACATAAATATGCCGCTCCCCGTTATCTTCCCGCACAAACATTCCTGTTATGGTGTCTTCGGAGGTGTGTGCGTCCTCAATAGCCTTTACCAGGGAATTGCCATGAGGTTGTCCCTCGCGGTCCACCATGCGGATTCTGCCTCTGGAACCAAAACCGAAATAAAATTTTTCTCCCCGAATTTCATAAGGAAAAATACCCTGCAACTGGCTTTTGAACACCACCTTGCTGAAAAACGCCTCGACCTTCGCAGGAAAAGCCGTCTCTTCTTTATTGGAAACAACCACCTGAAATATGGCCGGCTGATAAAAGCCTCTTAACTCTTCTTCTTTTTGACGAATATCCTGTTGTAAAAAAGCAACAGCCCTGGAAACCTCCCTAAGCTGCACAACAATATCCTGCTTGGGAATAACACCTTCCTGGGTTTTTTCCACTGTCGCTATTTCCCTGTCAATGCGCTCAACAATGCCATGAAAAGACTCTCCCAGCTGTTCATAAACGGCTTTCACCCGTCCCAATTCTTCAAGTTTCTTGCTTCTGGGCTGGCCGGCGAGAGACTGAAGATACTCCTCCAGCTTTTTTAAAGGGTCTTCATCCGCAGCTGGGGACATGGCCCCATCTTTTCCTTCGGGGGATTTGAACTCGCTTTTGACAGCCAGAAGTTCGGCGCTGGAAAAAGCCGTGGACGCCTCGCGCTGCAACTCCGCGGGAACATCGGCCCACGAATGGAACACCATGGCATTATCAAGCGCCTGCGCCGGGTCAAACCCGCCTGAAAAATACTTGCGCGGAACAGTTTCACCTGTAAACTCGTCTTTTTCTTCCCTGATGTAATTGAAAACACCCTGGCGGTAAGTTTTTAAATACTCTTCAAATATCTTTTCTTCTTCTTTGGGATCATTTTTAACCAACCCGCCCACTTTGGCTCGGTTGACATATACTTTGGATAACACAGACTCTTTAAGCGCCTTTTTATACCAGGCCGCCAGGGCCATGGAATAAACGATCTGCCTTAACTTCGCAAATTCTTTTCCCTGGTTCACTTCCTCTTCAAGCGCGGGAAGCACGACTTCACGGATAATTTGCTGGACTTCGCCAGAGCCCGCAGCCTTATTGCCCCTATCGGCCACCGCGCAGGAGACTCCGCTGCCACCTTGATTGCAGGCTCCGTCACCTGCGCGGTGTGCCGCGGTATAATCAGACTCCAGCATGACTTTAAGCTTCATATCCAACAGCCACGCCGTATTCCCACGTTCCAGCACTGACGCTTTTTCAGGCAAAATCCAGACCTTGTTAAACGTATCCACAGGAATATCGGTTGTGCCGAACTTTTCATACGACGCGCGGTAAACCTTGCGCCAGAACTCACGGCCGGTTTCCTTGTCAGGATTAAGAAAAGACGCCATGATTTGCTTGAGAATAAAATCCTGCCCCAGAACATCCATGCCCATGGCTGTTTTTGAGAAATCCCCGGAAATCATCCGGTCTTTTTCATAAGGAGAAAGGTTAACCCACAAGTGGTCGTTGGGGATGGCAAGAGTCGCTAAAAAGTAACGGATGAGTTTTTCAGAATCTGCGCGAGAGAAAGAAGACTTTCCCTTATCCACAAAAAACGTAAAGCCGAACGGCTTTTCAGGATTGACCTCAACCCCGCGAAGAACCGGACAGGAAAAAACCGGTCCAGGCACACTTCCTACCTGCGGCAGGCCCTGCGCACGCGCCATCGGCGCCAGGCTTGTGATAAAAAAAATAATGCAGAAAATACTGTTAAGGATTTTCGACGTTGTCCTCGGGAACATGGAGAAAATATAACATATAGACTATATGGAAAACAATACAACGGCAGGACCTGTCCACCCCCTGTTAAACCCATAAACAGCTGATAAATAATAAGTTGCGGAGTTTTTACCGGGGAGAAAAAATAAAATTGCCTAAAACAAAAGAAATCGGCGGAGAATGGTTAAAAACCACTTCTCCGCCGAGCATGAAGTCAATTCTTACGTGTTTGGCCCGTTAAAAATCGCCAGAGTCGCCGCAGGCTTGATATCCAGAATCACGGGCACAAGGCCGTCAATATGGATGTTATCCAGATTTTGCTCGCTTGTGGGAAGCGGCATGCCACGGCCATCGCGCCTGATTGTTAGGTCAAGGTTCGCAGCATTCATGTCAATACCGCCGCGGGTGAAATCGTCACTTGTTTGCGCGCGATCAACAGGCTTAATCGCAGTAACCATGGCCGCGTCAGAAGCCTCGTTGATCTTGGCTAATTGCACACCTAACCATTTTTTAAAATACTTCACATCTTGTCGAGCCACTGTCATTTTTTTACTATCTGTGCTCTGAACGCTGTGCCTAAATGCGGCTTTTACAAACAGAATATTAAAATCATTGTCATCATAAGAAATATCAACATCCTGAACCTCAGACTCGCTGAGCGCATCAAGAAGATTTTGAATGGTTTCACGCGCTTCCGGTAAATTTATCGCCAAATTAATAAAACCGCTGATATCGCGAAAAAACAATCTTTTTTCATTCCTTAAAGATAAGGCCTGGCCCTCACCCATGACAGGAGGAACCTTTGAATCTCCTAAAATAAACATTTCCACCTGTCTTAACCAGTCTTGAAGTGGCTCAACACTTTCCTCAGGAATTTCCCAGGACACCTTTTTCTCATTTCCCTTAATACCAAATTCCACAGGAGCTCGTGACATCAAAAAAGCCTTCTCAATGCCAGGGCCGCTCACCTGCCTGTTGCCAGTTTCAAGTGATCGCAATTGATCCCATATATCATCGATCACCAATTGCATGTTTCTGGCTAAAAAAACATTGGGGCCCGACACAACCATGATTTCCTCTTCAACGCTTGTCTGCATGGCGTTGTCTTTTAAAAGAAGCACTGCTGCCTGGGCAATGGTCACAGCCATTTCCATGCTCATGCTGTGCTCAAAAGCGTTATTGAACAAATCCCGCGCGTCAATGAGGTTGCTGTCTCTTCCACCGAGCTGAGCTGCGATAAATACCACGGCTCGCGTCATTTCAAGGCCGTGCGTATGTTCTGCGGCCAGAGAAAAAAGTTCATGAACCCTTTGATAATTCTCGGCCTTGCCTCCCAGAGCCGCAACCGACAACGCCATGGCTTGGGTTGTTTTCACATCACGATTTTCTTTCTTTATAGTCGCTAAAATATCTGCCGCCTGACTGACATTCGAAACTTCAGCGCCTAACAATGCTGTCATCAATAAAATAGCTGCAACCTCATCATCACTCTCGCCTGCTTTTTTTGCGGCGGCTGAAAGCTCGGCGAATTTCACGGGGTCGTTTGTCAATAACCCAGCCTGGGCAACCATGGCTGCGGCCTCAACATCATACCCCTGGGCAATTGTTGCTTCCAAAAGCTTGTCGGCATCCTCAATTTTCTCTTTTCCGCCTAAAAGAGCGGCAATCAGGGTTAAGGCATCATGACGTTTAACATCAGCTGGCACTTCTGCAGCTGCTTTAAAAATGGCCTGAGCTTGCCCCAGAGAAGACTGCGCCCGGTCAGCGGCGCGCATCTGTAAAAACACCGGAGAAAGGCTGATCCCTGCCTTTTTTTCTTTCTCACGGATTGCCAAGGCAATCGCTTTGTTAATTTCAGCCTGAAGGGTCGCACGCTTTTTGTCATCAACAGCTAATGTTTTTAACTGGTCAACCTTCTCATGAAAGGCCTTGTCTTGACGATAAAGGTCTGCCCTGGCCTTATCCCAAATAGCTTTGAGCTTCGTGTTATAAAGAAACTTTTCCGCATCGATTTCTGCCCGAACACCCACAAGCCTTTTATTAAGCTCTTTAAGCATGGCCTGAACCTGATTTTCATCAAGAGCCTTTGGCGGGTTATTTTCAAAATCGCGGACATCTTTTGCAAAATTATTGATTTTCTCAGTATACATTTGAATCTCTTTGGCAAGATCAGACATGCGAACAAAAAAAGGATTTTCATTTCCTGAAGAAAGCGCATCTTTTTCTAAAATATCAAACTCCTGCCCCCAAACTGCAGCCAAGATTCCGGTTGGCTTCTCGGAAGAAATCTTTATTTTGGCAAAATCAGCAGCCATTAAAATCAACCGGTCCAGGGCCTCTTCTGCTTTTTTATCTTCTTTTGAGGGAGGCAGCGCTTTGGGAGGCTCTTCTTTTTTTACGGATTCCTGTTTTTTCGGCGCCTGAACAGCCTCTGCCGCTTTGACCCTTTCGGCAACATTTTTACGGATCTCCTCTACTTTGGGCTTATCATGCGCAGCCTCAGCCTGGGCAACACCCTGCAATTCAGCGACCTGCTGGGGAGGATTGGAAACTTCCGGGGCTGGTTTTGAAGAACAGCCTGCTGCTGTTACCAATAACACTGTTCCAAAAAACAATCCCTGAGCTGACATTTGTAAAACACTTTTAAACCCATCCCAAAGACCTTTGAGAGAATCCTGCGCCAAATCAACCGAACCTGCGACAGACAATGCATTGCTGGCTGGCAAAAACTCATTTGCACCTGCGCCGCTGTTTCTGGTCAATGCTAAAACAAAACTCGTGTAATTATATCCTGCCAAAACATCTTGTGTTTTGGGCAATACCATGCCGGGCTTTTTCAATACCTGCGCCGCATCAAAAGCCTTGAGCTCAACCGTGGCCACATCGGTCTGGGCGGCATCCGCTGCGGGCAGTTCCGAGGCGCGCGTCACAATCTCGTTAAACATGGCCCCGTCAGAAACAACACCACCGGAAAAATACTTCCTTGGAATAACTTCCTGGGTATATTTATCAACATCTTCCTTGATCATGTTGAAAGCGCCTTTCTTAAAGGCAGTCACATACTGATCATAAATTTCCTGGTTAGGCTGACAAGGGGTCCCTGCCTGGCGGCAGGCAGGCTGGTCAATACCCTTAAGCCTGGATTGGTCGCCGTAAACTTTTGTCAGGATCGACTCTTTGAGCGCACGCTTATACCACGCGGCCAACAGCATGCCGCTGTAAACCTGTCTTAATTGCGCAAAATTCCTGCCTTCGTTCACTTCTTTTTCGACAGCCGGAAGAATAACGTCGTGCATCACCTGGCTTGAAATTTTTGTGACGCTGTTTTGGTCGGCTAGAGAGGCGTCAACGCCATTGTTTTTCATGGCCAAATAATCAGAATCCATCATCACTTTCAAATGATGCTCAACCACATAAACCGTATTATCCTTTTCGTAAATCACAGCTTTGTCCGGCATGATCCAGATTTTATTAAACGTATCTGTGGGGATTTCGACAGTTCCAAGCTTGTCCTGCGCCTCAGCATAAACCTGGTCCCAGAATTTTTTGCCAAGCTCAGTTGCGGGGTGCGTTAAAGAGGAAGAAAGCTGCTTAAGGATATAATCCTGGGCCAAAAGGTCGCGGCCCATTTCAGTTTTGCCAAAAGCATCAGGAATGATCCGGTCTTTTTCATAAGGCGAAAGGTTGACCCACTGCTCATTATCAGGAACAGCCAATGCCGCCAGAAAATATTTAATCAGTTTGGAATACTCGGATTGTTTATCAGCATCAACCAGCTTCTCATCCCCGCGATAAATCAGAAAATCAAACTTGAAAGGATTTTGGGGGTCTATCGCCAGGCCCTTAAGCTGTGTCGGTGTAAAGACAGGGCTTAACGTAACCATGGTTCCTGGCTGTGGTAAATTGAGCGCCTGCGCTAAAGCCTGGCGTGGAGGAACGACTGAGGATAGTATAAATCCAACCAGCACAACGACAGAAATTAATTTAAAAATAATAGTTTTTTTAAGAGATTGCACGCTCATTTTTGTCCCTGTTTTTTAAATTTTGGTTGAATATAGACGAAAAGAATGTCAAAGGATGTAAATAGACTGGAAATATAACATATAATAAGCCCTTATGCAACTTTTTCAGGCTTAAGCGTTTCATTAGGTTTTAACCAGTTATTTTTCTAACCGCATCAAAAACGTCATCAACACTAATAACTTGAAGACAGCGATTGTTCTGGCAGGACGATTCACGATGATTTAAAACAGACAGGCAGGGTGAACAGGGAAAATGAGAGTAAAGAATGTGCGTGTTTTTTCCAACCGGGCTGAAAACAACAGGAGTTTCCGGCCCAAAAAGCACTACTGCGGGACAAGGGGTTAAAGAAAGCATATGCGGCAAGCCGCAATCATTACTGATACACACCCTGGCAAAGCAGCCCAATTCCAAAAGATCATGGATTTTTGTCTGCGCAACCAGGCTGATACACCGCGGATGATTGACAGCACTCACAAGCGCCTTATCCTTTCCTGTTGTAAAATTACTCCCCACAACAACAACAGCGCGATGCGGCGTTTTTAAAATGCGCCGGGTCAATTCAATATAATTTTCAAGAGGCCACTCCCTCATTGCTAAAACACCTTCACCCGGATTAATGAGAAACAATTCTTCATCCCCAACGCCCAGGTCTTTAAGTTTTTGAACAACAGCCTTTCGCCTTTCAGGAGATGACACAAATTCCGGATAATTTGACGCGGTAAAAATATTCTCCTGAAACTCCGGAGAATTCTTTTGGGGCTCCTGGGCTGCTTCACCCAAAGATAAATACGATACGCTGCAATGGATGAGCGGGTTAAACTGAACCTTGTGCGTCAAAAGCTCACCGCGATACAGCCCTTCAAAGAAATACTTGTAAAAACCAACCCTTTTTTTCGCGCCGGAAAAAAACAAAATAATGGCCGCAAACCTGGAAAAGAATTCCAAATCCAGGGCAATATCAATCTTTCTTTTACGTAACGCTGATAAAACACGCCCGGTATCAAAAACCAGCCCGACAAAAGAATCTTCCTCAATGGTGTAAATATCCTCCGGTAAAATAGCGTTATTAAGGAGGTTAAAGGCGGAACGATTTTTGGAAAATGTCAAAAAAAGAACCCGCGCGCCAGGGTATTTCTTCTTTAAGTCCATAATCACAGGATAGGCGAGGACGATCGCGCCCATTTCCGAAAGCTTGACAAGAAGTATTGTTTTGACAGGAGTCTCTTTGGGGGGAGAAAAACGGCCAAAAAAATCCAAAATCCGGCGAACAAGTGTTAAAAGAAAGCACGCCGGGATGCCTCCCCAAGAATCAAGCCTTCTCATCATGATAAGTTTCATAAAAACTTTCAAATCCTGTTTAAAAAAAGTATTCTTTCCCTGGCGAAATGGCCTTCAGCCAGGGATGAAGGACAATATCCTTAAGCGACAAATCAACCAGTTCCGCATCCGGAGCATTGTTTTTTAGAAAAATTACCTTTTTCAAAAAATAGGCCTTGTTCACCGTAAAGTTATCTTTAAGCGCCTCCTCTGCCAACTGAAGCGCTGAGTCCCTGCTGTCCCTTGCCGCATCCATCAAAATCAGGGCCCGCCATGACGACTCCCTGATTTGAGAGGCAAACCTAAGCGCTATACCATAAAACGCTTTTCGCTGGTCTTCAGGAAGAGACGCCAGCGGCGCCAAAACAGCACCCCGGTTCATTTCCTCCTCAGACAAATGAACAATATCACGGAAATAACGAATGGCTTTTTCCTGATGCCCTTCGCTGTATTCCACAACAGCCGCATTATACAAAAACCAAAAATTCCGAGGGAACCGGCTTAAACCATCCTGAAAATATTTTTCAGCAAAATCACTTCTATTAATCCTGGCATAACAATACCCCGCAGCTCCGTAGGCATCGGGAAGCTTCGGAAATGCCTGAATCATGAGTTTATAATAAAGAGCTTTTATTTCCCAGTCATAACGGGAACCTGTTTCTTTATTAAAAGCAAACCCGTTGTCATCCCAGCGCATCAAATTATTCATTCTGGTGATGGACGCCTGCCTTGGATTAACGCTTAAAATAACAATAAAGAAAGTCACAAGGTAAAGGAACCCGATGCTCCCCAAAATTTTATCAATTTTCGGCAAAAATTTTCCAAACTCAGGATTTTTTTTCAATTCGAAAAACAGCATAAACGCTCAAGGCTCCCGCAGCTAAAAAAAGAAAAAATATGAGCAAATGATAAATAATTTCTCCCAACGATCCGAAATGAAAAAGAACATCGTGCGGTCCCGCCGGAACCCAGACGCCTTTAAAAGCCACGTTGCTACGGTACAAAGGCACTTTACGCCCGTCAATAAAAACAGTCCAGCCCTTTAAAAAATTGTCGTTATAAACAACGAATTTACTGGACACAAAGTTAGTCCGTAGCGCGACCTCATTGACATTAAATTTTTTAACAAAAAAATCCGGCCTTGGGCCGGAAATTTTCTCCGGCTGAGAAACAGATTCAGATGTTCGCACGGCCAAAGCATCATAAACCAGCGCGCGCCTCTCTTCACCGCGTATTACTTTCTCGGTTTTAGCCCAATCCCAAGCCGCGGGATCCTCAAACATAACGCCATCAAAAAGAATGAACTTGTACCGGACGTATTCCTTCAAAACCGGAGCGGGAAATTTTTCCCGTAAAGAATTGGCGTAAACGCTTCCGATATACCCTTTGCCATCCGCAGGAAAACCAGAATCATCAACTCTTTTTTTATTCATCACATGCGCCGGCCTGGTATCCGGGTCATTTTCCGGTAAACAACGTTCATATGAAAAAACCGGCCTGTTTTCATCAATGGCAGGGAATGCTCCATGGCTATAAAAATATGGTTTGGCCTGACAAAAAACAGCCAGCGGCTGGGCTATCACAGCAGATAAAAGAAGCAGCCTCATTAAGCGGCTTGACCAGGGAATAATTTGAAAAACACCCAGAATTAAGCTAAACGCCGTCAGCGCCATTGTGACATAAATCGAGGGCTGAACACTGGTCAGCCCGTGTAAATACCACAGCCAAAGGACTGTCACGACACAAAGCCAGGCCATAAACCAGCCTCTCCGCGATTCGCCAGCCGCTACAAGTTCGCGCAGCCGCGTAACAGCCAGAAACGTCAAAAAAATTAAAACCCCGGGCCAAATCATAAAGTAATTTCTAAAAGTACTTATAAAAGGAATGTGGTGATATGCCCAGGCATGAAAAGGAAACGCGTCCGTTGAAAAAAACAAAACAACAATGACCGTTGAAACAAATGCGCCCTGCCACCATTTTGGCGCTGATAACGGCGCCAAAAGAGACAGCACATAAAATATGAAGAACGAAAGAAAACTAAACCTCTGCATCCCGGAACCCAGGTCTGAAAACATTTCCGGAATCGATGTTTCCGACCATAATCCACTGATGCTGATCATGCTTAGCGGAACATTCAAAGCATCGGTTTTGGGGCCGCGTGGAAAATCAATGACCATGGCACCGCTCTTGGAAAAAAAATACCAGCGCACGACCTCTGTACTGGCCAATATGGCGGCTGATAATAATAAAAAAAACAACAAACGGTTTTGTTTGACAAAAGACAGTGTTTTTTTAGCCCCTGCCCAAACTTCCCCTGGCTGAGTTAGAAGAAATCCTGCTAAAACGCACAAAAGTACCGTAACAATAAAAAACGGCACATAGGTTACGGCAATAATCATCAATAAAAATGTCATGCCAACGGCCGACATCCGGATAGAATCACTGTCTTTTTTTGTTATAAAATTGGCCAGAAAATAAAGAAACCACACCATTGGGGCCACTAAAAGGATTGACCACGTTTGCCAAAACAGCGTCACGCTTAACGCTGAAAAAAGCATGGCCGCAAAACCGCATAACAAAGACGCCTCGTCATTCGAAAATTTTCGACACAATAAAAACAGCCCCCAAAGTGCCAGAAACAAATAAATACCCAAAAAAAGCGTGCTGGCTATATGCGGCGGGACATGAAGAACCCTGAAAATTCCGACAAACACATAAACTGGATTAAATAAACCGATCCACACGGGGTCCATGTTATCAACCCAGCCCCAATTATGAAACGGATCCCACAAAGGATATGCACCTTCCAAAAGGTTATTAAAATAGTAAAGAGCATAAGTATACGGCACTATTGCTTCACCCTGGCTCAAGCGGTAAATATTCAAAAAAAACTCTTTATGCAAAAACGCCCATAATAAAAAAAGCCCCAAAATCCAAGGCCAGCGCCTTTGAGCCGGAGCTTTAAGAAACAAAAGAATCTGCTTAAAATTCATATTAATCCAAAGATTAGATATCAAAATTTTAAAACATTATATCAAGAAAATCCTCAATAAATGACAATCTTTTCGGGTTTAGTCTCGAGATTTACGGAGATTGGCCAGGCGTTCTTTGATCTTGTGCTCATAGCCCTGATCAGTGGGTTCATAATAAGAAGCCTTAAAGGGCATATACTCCTGGGCCACATAGTGGTTGGGGTAATCGTGAACATATTTATAGCCCTGCCCATGCCCCAATTTTGCCGCGCCGGAATAAGAGGCATCGCGCAAATGTTTGGGCACATTGCCAGATTTTTTGTTTTTAACGTCATCGAGCGCCTTATCAATGCCTAAATAAACTGCGTTGGATTTTGGCGCGCACGCCACATAGACCGCGGCCTGGGCCAGCGGAATCCGTGCTTCAGGCAGGCCCACAAATTCAGCCACCTGCAAAGCGCTGGACGCCACAACAAGCGCGTTAGGATCGGCATTGCCCACGTCTTCCGCGGCGCAAATGCAAATGCGGCGCGCGATAAAACGGGGGTCTTCCCCGGCATAAATCATCTTGGCCATCCAGTAAAGCGCGGCATCGGGATCTGACCCGCGCATGGATTTGATGAACGCGGAGGCGGTATCATAATGGACATCGCCGTCGGCATCATACTGGACGATTTTTTTCTGGATGGATTCTTCGGCAACGGGAGCTGTAAAATGAATAATGCCTTTTTTATCCTTCGGGGTTGTAACACACCCCACCTCCAGCGCGTTTAACGCGCGCCTGGCATCGCCGTCAGAAATCTCAGCCAAAAATTCCAAAGCCTTTTCATCAGCCTTGATCGGCAGGTTGCCCAGGCCGCGTTCTTTATCGTTGAGCGCGCGTGAAAGAAGCATCAAAATATTTTCTTTTGTCAGCGGCTTTAATTCAAAAACAAGCGACCGCGACAAAAGCGGGCTTACCAGAGAAAAAAATGGATTCATGGTCGTAGCGCCAATAAGGACAATGTTGCCGCTTTCCACATCCGGCATCAAAACATCCTGCTGAGCCTTATTAAAGCGGTGAATCTCGTCGATAAACAAAATAGTCTTGTGGCCTGAGGTGAGCTGGCGGTTTTTGGCGGCCGCAATGATCTTGCGCATTTCCTCGACGTTTGACATGACCGCGTTGATCGACTCGAAATGCGCCTGGGTGCGCTCGCTGATACAAAGCGCCAGGGTTGTTTTCCCGGAACCCGGAGGGCCGTAAAGGATAAGAGAGCTTATGCGGTCTGCCTCCACCGCGCGGGTTAAAAGCTTTCCCGGCCCCAGCATATGCTCCTGGCCGACATACTCGGGAAGAGTACGCGGCCGCATACGCGCAGAAAGCGGCGCGTTGGTTGGAAAATTATTTTCGAAAAGTTCGGACATAAAACCCTTTAAAAAACAAACCCCGACAGGTCGAATGAGCCATTCGAAACTACCGGGGTTAAATAAGCCTCCGCTTATGCCGTTGGAAGTAGCGTATCAAACCTGATAAACAGGTGGGGAAAAGCTATTGGCCCACGGGCCAGATAGACAACAATCCCCTGTAATATTGTATTGGTTTAATATTACATACCCCCTGACGAACACAGCAGAGAAATGAATCAAACGAAGTTTGATGAATTTCTCAGTCCTGTTTTGCCGAGGCGGTTTTGTCCATTACCCAGACAAAATTTTTCGCGTCAGCGAAAAAAGCCTCCTGGTAAAACAGGACAGCAATCAGCTTTTCAAACGAAGTTTGATGAATTTCTCAGCGTCGCTTCACGCCGAATTTTTCAATAAACTTTGCGGCTATCTCTTCGTTAAGAGCATTCACTTCTTCATCTGTCAGTGTGCGCTCTTTCGACTGGTATGTCAAGGAAAACACATAGCCCTTACACCCCTTTTCAACCTTTTCTCCGGTGTAAAGCTCAACAAAATCGATTTTCTTAAGCAGGCCCTTGCTATTGTCAAAGGCCATGGCCTTCATCTGCTCAAAAGTCACCGCTGCCGGGTTAACCGCCAGGCTTAAATCGCGGACAATGACAGGAAAACCGTCAAGCTCCATAAACTTTTCCCGCGGAGCCACGGCCCCTGACAAAATTTCCAAATCAATTTCCGCAAAAAAGACTGCGGTCTTTTTAATTTCAAACCGCGCAAGAACCTCATCAGAAATCTTTCCAATAAACCCGGCCTCCTGGCCGCCCACAAGAACCCTGGCGCACTGGCCCGGCTCATACGCCTTATGGGCCGCTGCTTCAAAAGAAAGGCTGCGCACGCGCAGGCGTGAAAAAACTTCTTCAACATCGCCTTTAATATCATAAAAATCAACAAGGTCTTTTTTCGTACGGCGCCAGTCGGAATCTTTCTTGCCTGAAAAAAGGACATCCAGGGTCCAGCGCTCGCCTGTCCTTAAATATCTTTTACCCACTTCAAAAAGCTTTAAATCACGCGCTCCCCGGTTAAAGTTCGAGGCTGCCACAGCCAGAACATTGGCGAGGCCCGTGGGGCGCATCAGTTCCTGCTCCGCTGACATGGGATTCTGCATCCGGATAGGCTTTTCACCCTCAAAATTCACCCTGTCCAACGCAGGTGCGCTCACCATCGCGTAAGTGACAATTTCATTAGCGCCCTCGGCGATAAAAAGTTCAGCCACACGGCGGTTAAAATTTTCTTTATCCTGGTTCACGCTAATGTTATTGGCTGAAACCTGCGGCAGACTCATGGGTAAATTATCAAACCCCACCATGCGCGCCAGTTCTTCAATCAAATCTTCCTTGATTTTGATGTCATTGCGAAAATGCGGAGGAACCACGGTCAGCGTATTGGCGCCGGCCGCAACAATACAGCCCAAACGCTTTAAAATCTTTTCACAGCGTGCAAGTTCCAAGGGTGCGCCTAAAAGTTTTTGGATGTCTGCCATGGAAACCACAACCTCATGCCGCGCGCGGGAAAGCTCTTTGGCCACAAGGTCTTTTCTTGCGGCCACACTTCCGCCAGCGAGTTCAAGAATCAAATCTGTAGCGCGATTAGAACCGATTTCAATCGTTTTCCAGGCAACCCCGCGCTCAAAGCGGTAACACGCGTCACTAGTCAGGGCCAGCTTGCGCGACGCGCGGCGGATAACACCCAGGTCAAAATGCGCGCTCTCCAGCACAATGCGTTTGGTTGATGCCGTGACTCCCGTATCGCGGCCGCCCATAATGCCGGCAATCGCCACAGGTTTTCGGGCATCTGCAATCACAAGAATACTTTCATCGAGCGTGCGTTCAACATCGTCTAAAGTAATGATCTTTTCACCCTTTTTTGCCCGGCGGACAATGATCTTTCCGCCTTCCAGCTTATCAAGGTCAAAGGCATGCAAAGGCTGACCAAACTCAAACAAGACAAAATTCGTAATATCGACAATATTTGAAATGGGCTTGGCGCCAAAAGCCTGCAAAAAAATGGATTTATCAGATGGGAACGGCTTCACAGAAACATTTTCAATGACCGTCGCAATATAACGGGAACAGGCGTCTTTATCTTCAATGGAAACATCAAAATTCCCAACATCTTCATATTCACCAACAGCAGGCTGTTTTAAATCTTTATCCGTAATTGCAGAAACCTCACGCGCCAGGCCAAGCATGTTAAGCGCGTCAGGACGGTTGGGCGTGACCTCAATTTCAAACACCGTATCAGTTCCGAATTGGGAAACACTTTCAACCTCTAACCCGGCCATCGTGAGCTTGTGCGAAAGCTCCTCGGGCGTGAGATTGTGGTCGATATATTGATTGAGCCAATTGATGCTTAGTTTCATATTAATACTGCCTTAAAAATCTTATATCATTTTCAACAAACGTACGGATGTCGCCGATGCCATGCTTGAGCATGGCAATACGCTCCACACCCATGCCAAAGGCAAAGCCTGTATACTCACCCGCCGGATATCCGGCAGCTTCAAAAACCTTGGGATGCACCATACCGCAGCCTAAAATCTCAAGCCACTTGCCGGCGCGGCCTTTAAAAATGTTCGACTGGATGTCCACCTCAGCCGAAGGCTCGGTGAACGGAAAAAAGTGTGGACGAAAGCGCATGGTCACATCATCGCCAAAATATTTTTTGCAAAACGCGGTCAAAAGCCCTTTAAGGTCAGCGAATGTCACGTTTTTATCAACCAGAAGCCCTTCAATCTGGTGAAACATAAAGGAATGGCTGGCATCAACCGCATCAGGCCTGTAAACCTTGCCCGGAATAATAACAGCCATGGGCGGCTTATGCTGTTTCATCACACGGATTTGTCCGGGAGACGTATGGCTGCGAAGCAATAAATAATGCCCCTTAACCTGGGGGTCTTCCTGATCCAGATAAAACGTATCAAACGAATCTCTCGAAGGATGGTCGAGCGGAATATTCAAGGCGGAAAAATTATGGAACTCGGTTTCAATCTCGGGGCCCCGCTGAATCACAAACCCCATGCGCTCAAACACATCGCAAATCTCAATGACTGTTTGATTAATCAGGTGCTGTGTGCCTACGCCGCGCTGGGCGCCGGGAATGGTCACGTCAATGGCGTCCGCGCGCTTGGATTGTGCGGAAATAGCAATTTTTCGATCGGCAATCAAGCCCTCAGCCAGGGTTTTAATGTCATTGGCGCCTTTACCGATAAGCTTTTTCTCATCCGCTGACGCCTCTGACAGCCCGCCGTACATTTCCTGCACCAGGCCCTTTTTGCCAAGGTACTTTAAACGGACAGATTCAAGCGCATCGAGTGAAGACGCCGAAGCAACATCCGCGGCAACATCTGCTTTGATTTTTTCAATATCCCAGGACATAAGCACTTTTAAAAAAGGTTAAACGTCGGAGTATTATACACAAACCCGAGGGAATGCAAAATATTTTTCCCTTAACCGGCTTCATGACCGCATGGCAAATTGTTCTGCAGGCAACTTATTATTTAAACCCAAAAATTCCGGCAGGGTTGTTGTCATGGGTTCAATGCCGATAATCACAGGCGTAAGGCCTGAGGAATTTTGTATTTTCTGGATCATTACCGGGTCAAATTGAAACTCCAAAGCCTTTCCTGTGGTTTGAATGTCTATTTTCACTTTATCGCGGGTCAAATCAATACCGCCTTTCGTGGCCAAAGCATCATCACGCACAGAAGGGCTCTTTTCTGCGACATCCTCGGTTAATTCAAAAACCGGCATGTCTTTAAGCAAATTTCTTTCTAAGACATACCGCGTCACCGCGCCCCATACTGCGCCAAACGCCAGGCTGCGCTTCAGATGCTTATGCCGAAAAGGAAGTTCATGTATTTTAGCGAATACCTTGATTAAATTGGCCTTGAACTGTCCGTCCTGTTCAGGGGATATTCGGCCACTGATAATATCTTTATAAAATTCATAGGTGTCTTGGCTCACCCAGATCTCTTTGATGCGGTCCAGCGGAAAATCAATCTCTATCTTCGGATAAGGATCAGGTGCGGTGTCACCCACCAGCGTCAAAGACGCTTCATTTTTTTGCCTCAAATCATTAAAGGTACTTGCATCAACCATCACAACAGCCGGCGCTTCATGTTCATCGTTAAATCCCAGGACACCATACTGAGCTGGTGTGCGTGTCAAAAGAAAGCCTTTAGCCACAAATCCGTCTGATAAAATTTGATTCAAATCTTTGGTGCCGTGATATAAATTCCCTGCGCCGAATTTTAATCTTTCCGGTCTCCCATCCGCCTTTTCAACAACGCTCATTTGCTGCGGAGTGAAATCAAGCACTGATTCAGGATCAAACATGGAATGGGCTTCATAGGCTTGCGGCTTGCGCGTGCTCCCCAGGCTTTCAGCCTTTGCGATGTAGTCGGTGAGATCTGCCTGCGCCATGGCGCTGTCCAAAGGAAGCGGCCCTAAAATTTCCTTCATGACTTTTAAATTCGGCACTGTATACCAGATGCCGGTTTCTTTTTCCGTAACCCTTGAATCACTCAAAAGCTTTTTGGCAATCGTGCTTGTTTTTCGTGTGATAAAGCCACCCTCCGGACGTTCCGTGCAATTAAAAAACACAAAACCTTCGAATATTTTTTTGTCTTTGAGAAAAGCCACCTGTTCTCTCATGAGATTAAGGCTTCCGATTCTGTCAAAAATGCCAAAGGCATAAAAAACGCCATTGTCATCCAGCAGGTTTAAAATTTTTGCGTAGAGCTTTTCACGATTAAAAAACCGGCCGAACAAATAAAAGAGCGCCCCGCGGTTATCGTAAATAAACTGATACTTCCTGCCATTGCCCTGCCATTTGATAAAATCCTCGAGGTATTGTGTCCTCAGATAGGGTTCGGAAAGTATTTCAAACGCCTGGTGGCCCTGCCGTTGCAGTTCCATAATCCTTGTTAAAGAAAGTACTCTGCCTAAAATCAACAGGCCTTCCCTGGGAAGCGGCCAGGCAGGTTGTTGCCCGCTTAATATCTCCTCAAGGTTATCCCCAAAACCCTGCTTCCAGCGAAAATGCGGAGCCACAGGCGTCAGGCCTATGGTATCAATCCATGCCTTTTTCCCCACCTCTTCTGCCGTGGCGCTCATTTCTGAAACAGCAACACCGGCACCAGCGCCAAACTCGAGGGCCGCCACATCATGGCCGCTCTCTTTTAAAACATTTTCCCACAGCTCTTTACCCATAGAGGAAAGGAACCGTGTGTTATAACCTGTTAACCTTTGGAAATGCGAAAACCGATCTTTCTTCGTGCCTTGCAAATTATCCACAATTAATCCCTCTTGCCGCGCCTGCTCAATATCTGCCCTATAGGCATCGACACTTGCGGGCTCTTGCATGGCACTGTCCGCTGAGGCGCTTGATAAAATTTCACGCACGGTCTTTAAATCTTTAACCTTGTAAACAACACCTTTTATTTTTTCCTGGGTCCGGGGATCCTTAAGAAATTTTTTAGCAATGGCGCTGGTTTTTCGTGTGATGATTCTTCTCACAGTTCCTTTCTCTTCACTTCGCAACAACACAAAACCTTCCGGAATCCTGACATTTTTTAAAAGATAACTGTTCTCAGGATTATTGACGTCGTCAAATTCGTCAACTTCGTAATAAAAAACACCGTCGTCATCCAGCATATTAAAAACTTTTTCAAAAATCTCCTGTCTGCGCTCTAAATCCATGGACGCATGATACGCACTGCCGAAATTGTCATAAATAAAACGATATTTCCTCCCGTTTCCTTCCCACTTTGCAAAATCCTGAAGATACTGCTGGCGCACATAAGGCTCAGGAAGGGTTTCAAAAATAAAAGACCCCTGATTCTGTAATTTCAAAATCTTTTCTAACGGAACATCGTGCAAATACGCTATCAGGCCTTTTATGTTCTGCTGCGGGACCCCCTCCGGCCACAAGGCCTGCCTTAAAATTTTTCCGCTATCCGCGCTCCACCGCAACCGGGGAGGCAGGGGTGCGAGGCTTACCGTATCAATGAAAACTTTTGTTCCAAACTGTTCCGCCATCCTGCTCATTTCTGACACTGCAACTCCGGCGCCGGCGCCAAGCTCCATAACCTCCACATCCCCTTGTGCTCCTTTTAGCAAAGTTCCCCATAATTCTTTGGCCAAAGGCGCAAGAAATCTGGTGTTATAACCTGTTAAACTTTTTAAATGCGAATATTGATCGTTTTCATGGCCTTCCAATTTATCCACAATCAATCCCTCTTGCCTTGCCCGTTCAATATCTGCCATATATTTTTTTAGCGTGACATCCTCTCCGCTATCAGAAGGCGCGGGCTCAGCCATGGCAGGATCTAACGTTGGGGCCAAGGGCAGGCTTCCAAGATAAATGTGTCCGCTTTTGTGATAGACAAAAGCATTGCGATGACCATCGATGCTGATAATTTTTCCATCAGACAAATGTTCACCTGAAACCACCCACTCACCCGCGCTTTCATCAAAGCTCATCTGGCTTTCCGGAACCTCGGCCACAACAGAAAGGCCTGCGGCCTGGGCCAGGGAAATTGCGTGCACGGAAAGTTTTCTGGCTAAAATGTGAACGCCTGCGGGTATTTGCGGAATCATTTCCGGATTAACGCGGTCAAGAATCAAAATCACGCCATCAACATTTTTTACCTCGTCAGACGATGATTCCTTAAGCTTCGTATATTTTGAAAGCAGCTCTTCTGCTTTGGGAACAGAATTGGCCACCCACCCGCGCACAGCCCCGCCGCTTAAGCCCTTGCCGCGCGCCAAAGGCTTGACGCTGTCCGCGGCCTCGAAAAACTCAAAGAAATTGTCTGTCCTGTAATCATCATTGCTTTGTGTGATCCAAAGCTCGCCTCTCTCAATCACAAATTCCAAAAGCGGGTCATACCCGAAAATATCCCTGACCTTAAGCGCCGCGGCCAAAACCTGCTTGTAAAGTTCCGGGTTGAGCTCTTCGAGTGTTTGGCCGTTTTGAAGAGGCGATTCCTGGCGATTAACAGAGACCGTGTTCTGGTCAGCATGGCTCATAATCTGGTCGCCCTGGCCGCGATAACGAAATTCACCGCTCACTACAGGCGTGCCGTCCGGCATTGTTGTCAAGGACGCGGCGCCAGCGCCTGAAATCTTGCCCTCTTTGGTTTCTGTAATATTGCCAAATACGCCTTTTTGTAAAATCACAACCGTGCCCCAGCGCTGGGAAATCTGATGAACATCCCGATACGCCCTGGCCTGCGGAGAATCCCACGACGCATAAACAGCCTCCATGGCCTCAATCACCTGGTCAATCATCTGCTCAGGAATGGTTTTCCTCTCCTCACGCACAATCGCCTTATATTCCTCAACCACCTGCTTCATTTTCTCGCCGGAAACTTTATCTTTCGAGTAAACGTCAAACACGGCCTGAAAACGTTTTTCATCAATCCCCAAAACATAAACAGAAAACGCGCGGATAAAAGAAGCGTAGGTGTCATACGCAAACCAGGTGTCGTTCGTGCTTTGAGCTAGCGCCTCAGCCTCCTGGTCGTTCATGCCGATATTGGGAATGGTGGACATCAGGCCCGGCAGCATAAAGGCGGACCCGCTTCGGGCATACAAAAGCAATTTCAGGTCAGGATATTGGGAATATTTCCGCAAATTCTCAATTTCCCCCTGAACTTTGGCCTTAAACGGCGCGGAATGAATAATGTCTGAACGCGTCATCAGGCCAGAACTGACCACAACTCCAGGCGGAACAGGAAACCCTTCTTCACTCATACGCACCAAATTCAATCCCTTTTTGCTCCATGACGATAAAAGGGTTGGCGACGCATCAGCCCTGTGCCCAACACCCTGGCCAAAGCGTAAAAATTGTTCCTCTAACGCAACTTCTTGTTTTTCTTGAACTGGCTCGCGCTTCTCATCGCCCTGTTTTAAGGCCTCGTCCAAAACCTGGTCGAATTTTGTTAACGTCATTTTAAAAATATCCAGACCGGCATCGCGGAGGAGTTCGTCCACAAGCGCGTTTTCAATATCAAGCTTGCTTTGGTCTGTGACAACTTCTCTTTCATATTCTTCGCCATTAAGATTCACAGTCCTGACTTCTTCTTTGAGCAAGGGCCTCCATGAAGCCGTCAGGTAGTGAAAAATATCATTTTTAAAAATCGGCGCAATAACGAATCGCATGTTATTGTTGATTCTTTGCGTTGCCTTGAGCGCTTCAAGGCCTAACCCTCGTAAAATATCCCGCAGCTGTGACGCTGAAAGCTTGTCATATTCCAATTCATCAATAAATTCCTCAAAATCAATGCCGCCAATGCCCCCGGATTGAAGAAACCTGGCCATGCCCACAAGGGCCTTGATATTGGCCTGGATATCGCGAGGATTGCTCAACTTTGCGGCTTTTTCATTAAAAACACTGTTTAAATAATACCGGCCAATAATCTGCAGATTGTGGTCTAGCGCGGCGAGAGAGTTTCTTTTCGCCTCTTCATAATGCAACTGTTCAACAACCTCATCTGTAACATTAGGTGTCATTTGCGGCAGTTTGTGCGTGAAAAAATACTGCCTGATCGTAAGCCTCGCCTTGACAACCGCCTCAAGCACCTGAAGGCTCTCACCTGACTCAAGGCCGGCCATAAGCTCCTCATGCTCCTCGTGGGTCAGTCCTTCGGCACGTTTAACAGCGTCAATGGCCCAGGGAAGATTTGTTGTAAACTTTTTTCTTAAGGCAAAATAAAGCCTGAGCATGGTCTCAACTTGTCTGACAAAATGCGGATCATAATCGGAATTCGCCTGTTCTACGGCATCAGCCACCGCGTCTTCATCTAAAAGCAGCAGCTGTTCAATCGCACCTTCTTCGGTAGAAATTTTTCCCTGTTCCAAAAGGGCCTTGACCGTCTTTTTTAAAACCTCTGAAAATTTTTCTTTTTTTGGATCATCCACAACAGCATCCAAAAGTCCAAAATTAATCCCCGTCTTTTCAAAAACTTTTTGGGAAATGCCAGGATCAAGCGTGTTCCAAAATTCCAATATCCCCTCGACCAGATACAAATGCTTCTTATCCACAGACTCATGAATGCTGCCCCGCAAAAATGTAAACCATGTCTGGCCATTCCTTCCGGGATAATCCGCATCCCCATCAAGGGCTTTGGCATAATAAAAAATTTGAGGGTCTACGTCCGGCGCAAAAGCCCCTCCCTGCCTCTTTAAAGCATCAGATTGCATTAAATAATAATAACTATTTCTCGTGTCAGAAGAAATCTCTGACGAAAAACCATCCAGGCTCTCGCTGTCACGGCCGTCGCGCGCGGCACGGGTTTTAGCGCCAAACAATTTCAAATGCGCCAGGACATAAGACGACACAACCTCCTCAAAAGGACCCGCCACCTCAGGAAGGGTAAACAGCGTCCCGCCAAACAAACTTTGATTTTCTCGGGCATTTTCAAGGCGCAGTAAAACCTGAATAGCCTTGCTGGAGGCCTCAAGGTTTTTTTGAGATAAAATATTATAAATTTTCCAATGGGCCTGTTGGATGTCTTCGTTGCCCTGGATCGTCAGGGCTTTTAAAAACAATGCGTTATCTTGAGGCGTGTTTTGAGGATTCAAATAAATATTCCATAACATTTCTGCGGCGCTCGTACTCTCCAGCACAGCTCCCAGCGTTTTTCTGATTTGCCGGGGTTCCACATGATGCTCCACAAAATAACGGCGCAAAAACCCGGCCAAAGCCTTTGGCTCAAGCAAACCAAAAAATAACGGAACGCTGTAATACCTGGATTCTGTGCCAAGCATTCTTTCATTGCGGTCAAACCGAACCATAAACTCATCTAAAATAGACGCGAATTGTTCGTATGGCAAAAAGGTTTTAAGGGGATCAAAAACCGTTTGTTCAATATAATTTCTTAAAATCTCGTCGGAAAAAGGCAGTCCCAATTCATAAAAATCAATAACAATAGATAAAGGCACCGCGCTGAGGACAACAGCGCTAGAAACGCCTTTTTGCGATAATACTTTCTTCACAATATCATTGAGCCTGGAAGAAACATCCCATACCCCCACCACACCATGCTCACGGTCCAAAAGAACCTTGATCCTGCTTTGATTGACATTAGTCTTTGACCGCACAGCGTACGATGACGAAAGAATGGCGCTCCACTCTCCATAAAAAATGGTATCCTTATCCCTCCGCAAAAACTGTTCCAATTCTCCGCCAGACTGCGCCCAATAATATGGCTCACTTCCGTCTGTCAGCTCTAATTTAAAGTCTTGGGTATTCGATAACGTATTGACAGCCTCCTGGGTCATGGCACGGTAATCAATGCCATTACGAACTGAGGCTTTTTCTAAAACATTTTTTCGGATTTCAGTGTTCACTCCTCGAAAAGATCCCCGCTCGCCTTTTTTATAATTTTCAGGAAAAAGATCATCGTGAAGGCCCCTCCAAACAGGGCTGTCCTCTCCAAAATCTGTAGACAAATACAACAAATATTCTGCTAAAAAGACATTGTCTTTCTGTAAAAACTCCTCGGCCATGATCATGCGGTCTTCGGAAGAATATCCTGCCGCAAAATTGTTTTTGCTTTGAACAATCATGGGCCTTTTTAAAATGCGGCCAGACTCATAAAGCCGCTTTAGTTTTTCAAGCCCTTCCCTGGAGGCTTTTAAAAATATGGGAACGTTTTTTTGATACCATTTGTCTTTTTGAGGCGGCAAGTATTTTTCTTCCAGCCTTGTGATGCGCTCATTAAGGTCGCGGACAATCTCTTCCAAATTCGGAATAACCGCCTTTTGAACTTGCCCTGCCAAAGAATCAGACAGGCTCATAAACTCTTTCCCCGCGCCTTCGTTCTTGGAAGAAATAACAAGTCCGTCTTTCATGAGGCGCTTAAGGTCTTTATTTTCTTCATCCTCCCGGGCCTGCGCCGCATCAACATTATTTGCTGATGCAATAGCCCCAAGACCTTGATTCTCTGGATTGGCTTCTTTTAAAGATTGCAAAAATAATCCCAAAAGCACACCGAGTGTCACTTTATCAAAAACAACTTTATGGTCCAAAAACGCGTGACTGATGCCTTGAAGGGCATAAAGACGGAACATCCCGTTAATCATGTTCATATAAAAGGAATTGTTTCCCTGGCCGTATTCAAACAAATAATCATTGTCGTCATCAAAAAGGCTCCTGTAAAAATCCACCACAAGAGCAATGTTGCGGGAAAGATTATTTTTATCAACATCCTGTTTTAATAAATTCTTAAATCCTAAAAAGACACGATTTAAGTGGGGAGAGAATGGAAGTAAAACGCCTGTTTTTTTGCCTTCATCCGTGCCGAAATCTGATTTATAAAGAGAGCTTCCCTTTCCCCGCCGAAGGGCAAAATGTATTTCTGATACGCGTTTACTAAAATCAATCAAAGACATTTTTTGATTCTGGAGCATTTCTCTCACTAAAAACAGAAAATGCCTGCGGACCAAAACATTGTTATCCCAATAATTCTTTTGATTTTCAAAAGTCCCATAATCAAAAAAACTGCGATTCCGGGTCTCAGGGCCATGGGGCTGCTCTGAAGAGAAACGAATAACCTCTTTCCAGGGGACTTGGGCGGCGTTACCCCAATCAAACTGCGGAAGCTCTTTTTCAAAGGCCGCGACCTCCTCCTCACGCAGGGCCTGCTTTTTATCAATCAATTCTTGGGAAAGGTCGTTTGTGTCGAAAACTACCTGCGCGCGGTCAGTCGTGTTCTCGGGTGATCGGGCTGGAATAATATGCTTACGCACACGAAAAGCAATAACATCATCGTTTTCAGCGATTTTATCAAGAGTTCCATCCAATGAAATAGCCGCGGCTTTTAATTCCAAAAGGGAATTTGAAAAGCCGTTTTCACTCAATGCGCTTAATAAAATAACTCCGTTGCTTTTAACAGCCGCTACAACGTGCTTTGCAATCTCCCGGCGTTCACGAAGATTCACCCCATCCAGTACGTTTAATAACGACACAAAATCATACGACGATTCAGGAATGTTCGCCTCTTGGATAGGAACGGGATAGGCCCTGACATTAATTCTTTTCACAGCTTCGTCATGAATATCTGCTAACGCGTCTTCGAGCATTTCCAAATGTGGTTGCGACTGAGCCCCTTCTTTAGGTGGCACATAAAACTCAGGTTGATTAATATCAACCCTGGCCCCTTTTAAAGAAGCATAAACAAGATGCGTCATCCCCAGGCCAGGCCCAACGCTCAAAAGCGCCTGGTTCGATTGAACGCCAATCTTTTCCAATAAATGGATAGCGCCCATATCTTCCCAGTCGGCGTGTCGAACCAACGAAAAAGCCTTCTCAAATTCCGGGCTTCTCATGGCATTATCAGCCGGGTCAAATCTCGAGGTCACAATCATTGCGCGCTCAGCGATGTCCTGCGGCAGCTGGGTGCGCTCAGAAGTTGTGCGATAAACATCCCTGATCTGGTTAAACCCGGCGCCGCCAGAGAAATATTTGCGCGGCACGGTTTCGCCGGTGGCCTCGTCACGCTCTTCTTTAACGAAATTAAAAACACCTTTCTTAAATGCTGACACATACTGCGCCCAGATTTTGTCTTTGGCAGCCTTGTCTTCAATATCAACGCCGCCTGTTTTTTTCTGGTCAACATAGGCCTTTCCTAACAGGCTTGCTTTGATTTTATCTTTGTACCAGGTGGCCAAAATGAGCGATTGGTAAACCTGGCGCAACTTGGCAAAATTTTGGCCTTCATTCACTTCTTTTTCAAGGATGGGAATAACAACTTCGCGGATAATCTGCTTGGCAATATCCTCTTTGGGGCTTACCCCCGCACCGTTTTTCCCCTGCGCCAGATAATCGGATTCCAGCATGACTTTAAGTTTGCCCTCAACCACATACGCGGCATTCTTATTTTCATAAACCAAAGCTTTTTCCGGGACAATCCAGACTTTGTTGAACGTATCCACGGAAATGTCTGTTGTGCCGTAACGTTTCTGGGCCTCGGCATAAACTTTTTCCCAAAATTCTTTTCCTGTGGCGCTCTCAGGATAAATAACCGATGCCGTGATTTGTTTGAGAATATAGTCCTGGGCCAGCAAATCGCGGCCCATTTCCGTGACGCCAAAAGCGTCAGGAACAATACGGTCTTTTTCATAAGGTGAGAGGTTGACCCAAAGGTCTTTTTCAGGAACCGTGAGCGCGGCAAGAAAATATTTGATAAGGCGGGCCGACTCGCCCCTTATCACCTCAGGCAATACGCTTGAATCTCCTTTATCAAGGATAAAATCAAGCTGAAACGGATTATCTGGATAAACCTTAACACCTTTTAAAAGCGGGGGGATAAATGCTGGGCTTAGAGAAAGCCTCTCCTGAGGTTGCGGAAGCGGAAAATTTTGCTGAGCCAGGGCATAGCGCGGCGGCACGATTCCTGAAACAAGAAACGTTAAAAGAAGAGCCAGCGCCACAGCCCTGCGCCCTGTTTTTGATCCACAGCAATTCATAGTCTTTTTGGTTATCTTTAAAAAGGATATCTATATAAAGAGTTCTAGAAATATACACTATATTTACGTCTTTTGCCATTTTATGACACTGCGAAACCGCGGAGGTTTAGTCGGGTTATTTAAGTGGTCTAATCCACAGACACCGAGCCATTGTTAATGGCTCAGGTTGTCTTTAGGATATTTTCCAAGAATCCTTTGAAAATTACCTCGCGGTTTGCCGCCCTAGGCGGCGGAGAGCGGAGACGTGCGGAGTGTGGAATGCTACCCCTAGCCTGTAAGGCTGCCAGGTGGTCTTAGGAGTTATTTTGTAAGAATTCTTTTTATTCTTTCTTACACTCCTAAGGCTCGGGCTCGCCGTTAGCTCGCCACGTAGCCTTAGGAGTTTTTTTTCGAAAATTTTCGAAAAAAAAGGCGGCCAGAATTGGCCGCCCGAAATACCTGCTCTTGAGATGTTCGAGATCATCGCTTCTGCAGGCAAATTTATCTTACTGCTATCATCACACCCTGTCAAGTGACTAAAATTACGAACCCTATTGACATTGATCAACGCCGTGGAGCATGGGCGTCCATTGGTCGCCCTTGACCCAGTTAATACCGTTTCTTAACACATGGCCATCGGTTTTATGAACAAGCACATAATAATATCTTTGCTGCCAAAAGGGATTGTTGTCCCGAAAAGTCACAAGCCAATAATTGACAAGACAGGCCGTATTTTTATTAACCACGACCCTGCCGCTTTTGACATCCACATCATCCGCATACTGGGTGTTTGTGATTTGCTTGCGGGCAAGTTTTAACGCTTCTGACCGATTGACGCCATCAGACAAATCAACGGCACTTGTCCATGGCAACGACGCGCAGCCGGAAGCGGCTAACAATAAGACTACCAAAAGCATTACCCTTTTCATAATGGCTCCCTGAGTGTCTTATAGCATATAACAAAAAGGGGCCTGTTTCCAGACCCCTTTATTGATTCGCTTTTGAAAAAACTTTTTAATTCTTCTTCATGCGCGTGACGTTCGACGGCAATGCCTTATCTGCAACCGCCACGATCTTCGCAAAAGTCTTCGGATCGTTTAACGCGATTTCAGCAAGCATTTTTCTGTCGAGCACAACCTTGGCTTCTTTGAGCCCGCGGATTAAACGGCTGTAAGCAAGGCCGTTTTCTGTGCAGGCGGCATTAATGCGGACAATCCACAACTTGCGAAAATCCCTCGCGCGCGCACGGCGGTGTTTGGTGGAATAACGAAGAGCGCGGATAGCAGCCCGGATCGCCTGCCCCCAGCGGTTCTTTTTCTGGCCATAAAAACCCTTGGTCAATTTAAATAAACGTTTGCGGCCCTTCTTACGATAGACCGCCGCTTTAATTCTAACCATACGGCAACATCCTCCTGACTTTCTTCGCATCCATCGGAGCGAGATAGCTGCTTCTGCGCAGCTTGCGTTTACGCTTCGACGACTTCTTGGAAAGAATATGGCCGCGATTGGCGCTGCGCTTTTTAATTTTACCTGACTTTGTAATCTTGAAGCGCTTGAGCACTCCCTTTTTTGTTTTTAACTTCGGCATGATCTGTTCCTCTTTCGTTAATTATCCCTTGGGGGTGAGGACCAAAAACATCACTCGCCCTTCCTGGGAAATATCTTTTTCAATGCTCGCAATGTCCGCGGTTTCAGCAACCATTCTGTCTAAAAGGCCCCTGGCGTGATCCCTGAACGACATTTCACGCCCGGAAAAGAAAAGGTTTACACGAACCTTGTCTTTTTTCTCAAGAAACATGATCGTCTGTTTCAGTTTTGTCTGAAAATCGTGTTCTGCGATATGCGGCTTGATTCTGATTTGTTTCAGGTGCGACACATGCGCGTGGACTTTGGCACGGCGCTCTTTCTTTTCCTGCTCATATTTAAACTTGCTGTAGTCCATAACCCGGCAAACAGGCGGCTTTGCCGTGGGTGCCACTTCAACAAGGTCAAGCCCTGCTTCTTCTGCAATCTGCATGGCACGCGCCACAGGAACCACTCCCAGCTGTTCAGCGTCGGCTCCTATAAGGCGTACCTCAGGAATACGAATTTGTTCATTAATGCGGACTCTTTTCTGAATAACTAACTCTCCTTTTTTGTATAATTATACCATGCTGCCGCTTCTTTTAAAGATAACGGAGCTTCATTATCTAAAAAAACTAAATTTTGTCAACAATCTCTTTACGGGCCATGGTTAAAAAGTCTGAAACGTCCATGGAGCCTAAATCGGTTTCCGGGCGCTTTCTGACCGCAACCTTTTTGGCCTCAAGCTCTTTATCCCCGATCACAAGCATGTAAGGAACACGCTGAAGGCGGTTTTCACGGATTCTTTTTCCCAGCGATTCATTGCGCGCATCCATTTCTGCGCGTAACCCCTCAGCGGTAAGTTTTTCAAGAATCTCTTTGGCAAAGGCATCGTGTTCAGGCCTGATCGGAATCACGACAACCTGAACAGGGCAAAGCCATAAAGGAAAGTTTCCGGCGTGATGTTCAATCAATGTGCCAAAAAACCTTTCAACGCTTCCAAAAAGCGCCCGATGAAGCATGATGGGCCGTTCCGCCTCGCCTTTTTCATTCATAAAGGTAAGGTCAAAACGTTCCGGCAGGGCAAAATCGCACTGCACGGTTGAACATTGCCATTTGCGGCCCAGGGCGTCTTTCAGTTTAAGGTCAATCTTGGGGCCGTAAAAAGCGCCGTCGCCTTCGTTGACCTGATAAGAAATCCCTTTTTTCTCCAGGGCCTTTTTTAAAGATTCCGTGGCCAAATCCCAGTCTTCCTCTTTTCCGATAAACTTTTCCGGCCGGGTGCTCAATTCAATTTCATAGTCCTTAAACCCGAAAGCGCTCAAAAGTTCAAACGCCAAATCCAAAACTTTTTCCACTTCAACCTGCACCTGGTCCCGACGGCAAAAAATATGGGCATCGTCCTGGGTAAAGCCACGCACGCGCAGTAACCCGTGCAAAACGCCGGCTTTTTCATAACGGTAAACCGTGCCAAGTTCAAAATATTTTATCGGAAACTCGCGGTAGGAATGTAGTTTTGACTTATAAATCAACATATGCCCCGGGCAGTTCATGGGCTTGATCGCGTAATCTTCCCCGTCGAGATTAAAATAATACATGTTCTCGCGGTAATAGCCTGAATGGCCGGAAATTTCCCAAAGCTTGCCGCGCAAAAAATTGGGCGTAATGACCAGTTGATACCCGCGCTTTAAATGCAGTTCTTTGGTGAAGTCTTCCAGGATTTTGCGCATCAAGGCGCCATTCGGGTGATAAAACACAAGGCCGGCACCAGCCTCTTCCTGATAAATATGGAAAAGGTCAAGATCAGACCCGATCTTTCGGTGATCGCGCCTCTCGGCTTCCTCGAGAAGCTTAAAATACTTATCCTGTTCTTCTTTCGAAAGAAATGCCGTGCCGTAAATACGCTGCAGCATGGCGTTTTTCTCATCGCCGCGCCAATAAGCGCCCGCCACAGACTGCAATTTAAACGCCTTAATTTCTCCGGTTGTGGCCACATGCGGGCCTTTGCAAAGATCGGCAAATTCATTGTCACCGGTTGTAAAAATCGAAACTTTTTCGTCGGAAATTCCCGCAATAAGGTCAACCTTGTAAATTTCGCCCTGTTTGCGAAAAAGTTCAGCCGCCTGGTTTTTGTCCATAAACGACTGCGTTAATGGCAAATTGCGGTTAATGATTTTCTGCATGGCCTTGGTGATCTGGGCCAAATCCTGGTCGGAAAAAGGCTCCTTTTTATCGAAATCGTAATAAAAACCGTTTTCTATGGCAGGGCCAATGGCCACTTTTACGTCGGGCCAGATTTGTTTGACAGCCTGCGCCATAACGTGGGCGCAGGAGTGACGAAGCTTATCAATATCGCGGGAATAGTCCATATTTACCTGTTGTTATCATTATTTATTAAATCGAAGTATACCACTCTCGAGAGAACAAGCCAATCTTTTTCGAAGGCAACACGCGCTTACATCAAACATCTTCACCCCGGATGGCCTGTTGGCCATCACGCGGGTTTCAGATACGATTTAAAAAGAATCCTTTTTAAATCGCCTGCGCGGTTTGCGAAGCGGCAATCGGCACTTTTGGTCAGGGACGACCAAAAGTGTCCACCATTTTTTTCCTATATAGCAAAAAATTCCCTCCCATACGGGTAAGGAATTTTTTGCATTAAGGAAAAAATGGTGGACCCAAGAGGACTCGAACCTCTGACCTCTTCCATGTCAAGGAAGCGCTCTAACCAAACTGAGCTATGGGTCCGAAAAACCAAGAATTCTTGGTTTTTCGTCCCACAGTCTACGCTGGCACTCTACAAGTGCCCGAGACTGTGGGGCGAATTAATATTTAAAATTCTTTTGATTTTGTCCCTAGCCCTACGTGGGCCCCAACAGGGCCCCGAGGGCTAAGAACGAATTCAACTTCTGATATCTTTTCAAAACTTCGCTCAAACAACTTTTCTGTAATCTTTAATTTTGGTCAAGTATATATTCGAAACCAAAAAGTCACAAGAAAAATTTTTTGAAGCCAGCAGTTCTTTTCTTTGGCCCTGAAAAGAATCCTTTTCAGGGCCCACCATCTTTTTTCTAATAAAAGGGTCAAAATTTTTCCCTAACGGGTAAAAAATTTTGACCTAAATAGAAAAGATGGTGGGCAAGGAGGGAGTTGAACCCTCAAGGCCTTTCGACCAAAGGATTTTAAGTCCTTCGTGTATACCATTCCACCACTTGCCCGAAACCCCAAGAATTCTTGGGGTTTCGTCCTGCAGCCTACGCTGGCGGCCATCGAGCCGCCCGAGGCTGCAGGACGAAAACGAACGCTAAAAACCCTTTACTTTCTCGCAACGCCGAAGAACTGCTAATCGCATAAACTCTATAATTTTTTAATATCTTTCTACGCTCCGAAAAGACTCCTTTTCAGAGTCCATTTTTTCTTTTCCAAAAAGTCGAAAAATTTCTCCCTGACGGGTAAGAAATTTTTCTCTAAAGGAAGAAAAAATGGAGGCGTGGACCGGATTTGAACCGGTGCATAGCAGTTTTGCAGACTGCTGCCTTACCACTTGGCTACCACGCCAAAATTTTTTATTTTAAAAGACCAATAACGACTTTGACAATCTCGTCGACATCTGCAAGCGCGCCCTTGCCCAAATCACCGCACGCCAATTTGCCCTCTTTGGGCTCAATAAACGTTACACCATGCTTTTTAAGTTTCGTAATATTATCCTGAACAATCGCATTGGTATACATGTCGGTATTCATGGCCGGCGCAATCACAATCGGCGCCTTGGTCGTAATCGCGGTACAGGTCAGAAGGTCATCAGAAACGCCGTTTGCGAATTTTCCAATCACATTCGCTGTCGCCGGGGCAATCAAATAAAGATCTGCCCACCTGGCAAGAGAAATATGCGCCATATCCCACTCGCTGTCGCGCTCGAACATGGAAACCGCAACGGGCTTTTTGGAAAGGACTTCAAGGGTGAGCGGTGTGATAAATTTTTGCGCGCCATCCGTCATGATCACAGAAACTTCACAGCCATTGTCCTGAAGACGGCGAATAATATCGCCCGCCTTATAAGCGGCAATGCTTCCAGTAACACCCAAAACAATGTGCTTAGGTTTCATAACAACCACCCAAAAAATTATTTGGATTTCTTGGACTTTGCTTCTGCTTCCATAATGTCAGCAGCTTCTTTGGTCATGACCTTCCCGGCCATGATCTCACGCAAAGCCGTAGTCGCTGATTTTTCATTGGCAGGCGCTTCCACAAGCTTGGGAGAGCCATTGGCAATTTCAAGCGCGCGCCTTGACGCCATGGTCACCAGCTTATAAGAACTGTGGGCAGACTTGGAAAGCAAATCTTCTACGGGTAAATACACCATGCTTGACTCCTTATTTAT
>JADFYI010000011.1:0-1820 GCA_015233145.1 Candidatus Omnitrophota bacterium | reverse complement strand
TTATTTATCTATCAGCTTATCGAAGCCCAGATTGAGGTCGAATTCCCTTTAAACACTTTTATAGGGCTTATTATATAACACAGCTGCGGTGAAATGTCAACGAAAGCACGGGGAGGGCTATATTTTTGCCAAAACCTGCTTAAGCTCGCCAAAAGCGCGGTTAAGCTCATCATTCACAATAACGCAGTCATAGCGCGAAACATCCTTGAGTTCCAGGCGCGCTGTTTTAAGCCGAAGGCTGATGCTTTCCTTGCTGTCTGTGCCGCGCTTTTCAAGCCTGCGGCGAAGTTCATCTAAAGACGGCGTTTTAACAAAAACCAAAAAAGCCTCAGGAACTTTTTTTCTGACAAGCCTTGCGCCCTGAACATCAATGCACAAAAGAACATGCCGGCCGCGCGAAAGGATTTCCCGGACATTTTTTATCGGGGTCCCGTAATAATTATCAAAAACTCTCGCCCATTCCAGAAACTGATGGGTGCGGATTTTATGCTCAAACATCTTTTTGGAAAAAAAGAAATATTCCCGGCCCTGTTTTTCTGTCCCGCGGGGCTTGCGGGTCGTGGCAGACACAGACCTCACGATGCGCCCCCTAAATTCCGGACTTTTAAGAAGCAGGTCGTGAAGCGTTGTCTTTCCCGCACCCGATGGGCCGGAAAGAATGATGATGCGGCCTTTTTTATTCAATGTTGTTCGCCTGTTCGCGGATTTTTTCAATCTTGCTTTTCAATGAAATCACCGCGTTTGAAACCAGCTCATCCTGCAGTTTGGAGCCAAGGGTATTTGTTTCGCGCTGCATTTCCTGAGCAATAAAATCCATCTTTTTCCCGACGGGAATGTTCGCCTTTAACTGCTGCGACATCTCGTCAATATAATGGTAAAAACGGGCGATCTCTTCATTGACATCAATGCTCTTTTGAAACGAAGAAAATTCTTCGGGCTTCAATTCTTTCTGGCGCTGTTTTAAGATTTCATGGGTGCGTTTTTCAATAAGCTTTAATTTTGAAGACATGCGCTTGAGCTTGTCGGTAATGTCTGCCGACAGGCTTTTTCCCTCGCGGCAGCGCATGGCCTGCAAACTTTTCAAACACTGAACCATGCCCTTTTCCACCAGCGGCCACATTTCAGCGGCTTCCACAAAAACTTCCTTAACATCCACAATGCCTGGCATGCGCACAAGGTCGGCCAGGGTCAAATTATTCATGAGCTTATACTTTTTCTCAATGCTTTTGGCGTGCCTCAAATATTCTTCAATCATGTCTTCATTAAAGAAAACCGCCTGCGCCGGCTTATCGGTAATCTTGACCGTGATGGTCACCCGTCCGCGCGAAAGCTCTTTGCCCACCATATCGCGGATTTTATTTTCCACAGAACCAAAACCGATCGGCAGATAAAACGCCAGGTCCAGATACCTGTGATTAACGCTTTTGACCTCAACCAGCCCTTTTATTTTTCCGACGCTAAATTGTGCTGCGCCAAACCCTGTCATGCCCTTAATCATGCCCACACCTTTCTTTGTCCCTGTAACGCCGTAGGAAAAAGCTCCTGCGCCAATTCCTCGGGCGTAAACCATAATTTAATTTCACGCTCGCCTTCTTTGGCATCGGATGAGACGTGAATAACATTTTCAAAAACCCCTTTGGTCGTAACCCGACCCAGGCTCCCCCGGACAGACCTAAAATCCGCAAGCTCGGGATTTGTGGCACCGGCAAGTTCCCGCGCCTTTTTAACAGCCTCTTCCCCGGTAAAAACCATGCTCAAAACCATCTCCTGATGATTGTGGAGATCGCCCATCAAAAAATGAATCAGCTCGTCAAAAAACG
>JADFYI010000043.1 GCA_015233145.1 Candidatus Omnitrophota bacterium | reverse complement strand
GAACGAACTTAAAATAAGCGCGATCGTGCCCAAAATCATCAAAACGCTCAGCCCGACCTGGGCAATAAACTCGATCTTGCCGTAGCCGTAAGGATATTTCTCATCCGCCGCCTTTTTCGAGTACCGCACACCGAGAATAACAACGATAGAGGCGCCGACGTCGCTTAAGTTGCACATACCGCTGCCGATCAAGGCACGGCTGCGCCCCAAAAAGCCGACAAAAAGCTTAAAAGCCGCAAGAAAGACGTTGGCTAAGATCCCCCAAAGGATCGTCTTTCGCGCGCAGGCTTCACATTTCTTTGGATCTTTCATCTGTCTTACGCCTCGTCTTCAAACAGTTCCTGGCCGTCTTCCGCGGCTTCTTCTAATATTTTTTGCTTCCGCTTCATCCTGCTGCCAAAGTGGACCATCAACCAGAACATATTTGACACGCCCAGCAAATAGGAAACCAGGATGATATAAATCAACCCGCACTGCCTGTTTTTGATCAGCGGAAGCCATATCCGCACAGGATCAAGGTTCTCAAAAACAAAGAACCCAAAGAAAATAACAGCCACAAGCCCTGCGATTATTTTTATTACCGTCTGTACCTTCATCAGGTTCTCCTTATGATACGAAAAATCTTCTGAACAGCTGCCCCTGTCTTTTCTATGGCGCTATCGCTATGAGCCTGCGAAACAAAGCAGGCCTCGAATGCGGACGGCGGAAAAAGAACGCCTTCCTGGCAGAGCAAGGCAAAAAAACGGACGTAGCGCGCCTTATCAGCCCCCAGCGTATCCGCGTAAGACATAACTTCCCGGTCCGTAAAAAAAACTGAAAAAACCGATCCGATCGTGTTGACTGTGAGGGCAATTCCATTGGCCAGAGCTTCTTTTCTTATGATGGCTACCAAACGGGCAGTTTTTTTCTCAAGGTCCTTATAAAAAGCCTTGTCAGACGCCAAAATTTCCAGCGCCTTGATCCCTGCCGCAATCGACACCGGATTGCCTGAAAAAGTCCCGGCCTGGTAAACCGGCCCGACCGGCGCCAGAAGGTCCATGATATCCTGCCTTCCGCCAACCGCGCCGACAGGAAATCCCCCGCCGATAATCTTCCCGAAACACGTCAAATCAGGCACAACGCCCCAAAGTCCCTGCGCGCCTTTGAGTGACAAACGGAAACCCGTGACCACTTCATCAAAAATCACAATAACCTTGTTTTGCCTTGCAACATCGACCAGCGCCTTTAAAAAGCCTTCTTTGGGAAGAATAACACCGGTATTGCACAAGACCGGCTCAACAATAACACACGCGACCTTCTCCTTATTCTCTTCAAGCGTTTTTTTAAAAAGCTCAATATCATTGAACGGTATGGACACCGTATCCCGGGCATACGCGGGCAAAATTCCTTCACCCGACGGGATGCCTAAAGTCAGGTTGCCGGAACCGCTTTTAACAAGAAGGCTGTCAAAGTGCCCGTGATAACAGCCGTCAAACTTGATGATCTTGGGCCTTCGGGTAAACGCGCGGGCCAGCCTGACCGCGGTCATGCAGGCTTCGGTGCCTGAGGCCACAAAGCGCACCTTGTCGACCGACGGGTAATGCTCTTTGACAAGGCCTGCGAGCCCAATCTCCTGATCTGTGGCCAGGCCAAAACTGGATCCATTTTTAATTGCCTCAATAGCCGCACCCGCGACCGGCTTATGGGCATGCCCTAAAATCAAGCCGCCCCAGCTCATGATGTAATCAATATATTTATTCCCATCCGCATCCCACACATAGGCGCCCCTGGCCTTTTGAGCGAACAGCATGTCTGCGCCAACGCCCTTGAAACTGCGCACAGGCGAATTCACGCCGCCGACAAGGCTGCGCGCGGCTTTATCAAACAATTTGTGAGATTTTTCCAAAGTCAGCATAACAACTCCCCCAGATGAAGCTTGTCTTTCTTAAGCTCCTTCTCGGTAAAAAGAACCTCATGGTCAAACTTGCCGTCTGTGGCCTGGCTGCGGACAAAATCCAAAACTTCTTTCCTTGACCTGGCGTGCATCATGGTAAAAATGTTGTAATTAAACTTCTCATGCGGACAGCGTTCATAACAATGGGAAATCCGGTCATCCGCCATAAAAACATCCTGCACAAGCCTGTTTTTCGCTTTCTTTTGCCCCGGACGAGCGCGCCAGGCAATGAGCGCATTCTCGCGGTAACCAGCCCGCCGATGATCAACAACCCCGCGCAATCCCTTGATAAACCCTTTTTTCTGCAAACTTTTGAGCATATCGATAAGCCCGGTCTCGCTCATGCCCAGGGCTTTGGACGCTTTAACAAACGGCCGTGATGAGGCCTCAAGGTCATTGACAGAAAAAAATGCCAGCACGTCTTTTTCTTTTTTAGACAGCATGGAGCCTGAACCTCAATTTAAATACTTCTTTCGTCGGAAGGCTGATCAGTTCATCGGCCATCAACTCTTGCTTGAGCCTTTTTAATGTCTCACCCAGCATCTTCTTCGAAGAGGCGGTCAACGTAAACCACATGTTGAGCCTGTGGCAACGCAGATAGTTATGGGTAATGTTCCCATAAGCCGCAATGACCTTTTGGGCTTTTGCAATCCGCCTCGGGGGAACGCTTAAAGCCACCAAAGTGCTCGTCAGGCCAAGTTTACGTGTATTCATGCTGAAACCAATCCTACGCAAATAACCTTTCCTGCGAAGCCAGCCCAAGCGTTTAATGGTCTCGCCTTCTTCGACGCCCAACTCTTGAGACAAGGCCTTGTAAGGCGCAACGCTGATCAGGAGGCCTTCCTGCAAACGAAGCAAAAGCTTTTTCATCGTGTCATCCATGGACAAGCGCGTCATACCGTCACCGCCCTGGCATGTGCGCAAGTCGTATCACCTGCCAAATAATCCCCTGTCATGCCATAGGCACGGGCGCGGCAGCCGCGGCAGGCATTTTTCCAGTCACAGACAGCGCAACCGCCTTTGAGATCATTTTTCCGTAAAGTCTGAAAAAGAGAAGAATCGCGCCAAATGTCTTTGATCGGCAGAACACGCAAAGACCCTGCCTGAACAGGAAAATATCCGCAAGGGTAAATATCCCCTTCGGCAGAAATAAACATGGTTGATGTGCCTGCCAGACAACCACGGTAACGCTGGTCATTTGTCAAACGCACATACTGCGGGGCACAGGTCGGCCTGATCTCGATTGTAAACTCTCGGGACAACGCCTTAATGACCGCAAGCACCCCTTCAATGCCATCAGCATCCAGCATGGAACTTGCCGGGATCTCTTTGCCGCACCCAACAGGAACAAGCACAAAATAATGGACCGCCTCAGCGCCCAGAGATATCGCAAGCTTCGCAACCGGACGAAGCTCGTGCTGATTCTCTTTTGTAATCGTAAAATTGATCTGAAAAGGAATTCCCTTCTCTTTAAGAATTCCGGCAGCTACCTGGCTTCTTTTAAACGCGCCGGCAAGGCCGCGCGCCAGGTCATGCGACCTCTCATTGACTGAATCAAGGCTGATACTGACACGGCTCACGCCGCTCTCTTTTAACCTCATGGCCACGTTCTCATCCAAAAGCACACCATTGGTCGCAACCGCTGTGGGAAGGCCAATACGTTTGGCAAAAGCAATCAGCTCATAAATATCTTTTCTCAACAAAGGCTCTCCGCCGCTCAAAACAAGGATTGGCGCGCCAAAGGCCTCCGCAATCCCCTCGATAGTCTTTTTCGCCTCTCCCGTCGTCAGTTCCATGACAGGCGCGTTCTTCTGCATGCGGCAGTAATGGCAATGCAAATTGCAGGCCCTGGTTGTTTCCCAGAATATGATCCTTGGCGTTAAATCCACGCGGCTGCCTCCCTGGCCCAATAAGTCATAATGATATCTGCGCCGGCTCTCTTCATGGCCAACAACATCTCCAGGGCCACGGCACGTTCATCGATCCATCCTTTGGCACTCGCGGCCTTGACCATGGAATACTCGCCGCTCACGTTATACGCCGCTACCAGGACATTCACCTTGTCCCTGATAGCGCTCATGATATCCAGATAAGAAAGCGCAGGCTTGACCATCACGATATCCGCGCCTTCCTCCACATCTGCCAGGGCTTCACGCAAAGCCTCACGCCTGTTCGCCGGGTCCATCTGATGGCAGCGCCGGTCTCCTGACACGGGGTTTGAATCAAAAATATCCCGAAACGGCCCGTAAAAGCTCGACGCATATTTGGCCGAATAACTCATGATTGAGGTCTGCAAAAAACCGCTCTCATCAAGGGCATTTCGAATCGCTTCGACCTGATTGTCAGCCATGGCTGACGGCGCGACCATATCCACGCCAGCATGGGCGTAGGATAACGCGATCTTGGCCAAAGCCTCCAAAGTCTTCTCCTGATCAATGCACAAACACCCTTTTGTATACGAACCGCACTTCAAGTCTTTTGATGACCCGGGGCCGCTTTTCTGGACAATCCCGCAATGCCCGTGGTCGGTATAAGCGCACAGGCAAACATCCGCCATAATGACCATATCCGTCGACTGCCTGACCTTGCGCAAGGCCTTATGAAAAGCACTTTCCGGGTCAAAGCCTGCAGTCCCTTGGTCATCTTTCCGGGAAGACGATCCAAACAAGAGAACCGCCTTGAGCCCCAACTTCTGCAACTTTTCAACTTCCTTGAGGAGCGCGTCAACGGGCATCTTCATGATTCCGGGCATGGACGCGATGGATTCAGCCCCTTTTCCTTCCTTAAAAAAAAGCGGCATGACCAGGTCTTCTTTGCTAAGGCGCGTTTCACGAACAAGCGCCCTTAACTGAGGACCGCGTCTCAAACGCGACAGTTTATGCATGGACTGATAAGACATTCTTTTCAATTTCCGATTGTTCCAGATAACATGCCGGGTCTTCGGCCCAAAAGGAACCGTGATACGCCAATGCCCTGGCGCGGCATCCGCCGCAAATCTCGCCATGCGAGCATGTGCCGCATTTCCCCTCTAAAAAAGACTTCTTGTTGCGCAACTGGCTCAAAAATTCATTTTCCAAATTCTTCCAGATATGATCCAGCGAAGACTCCTTCACATTCCCGAGCGAATGGTTGCGCAGGAATTGGCAGGGATAAACATCTCCCGTTGAATCAAGATAAACCACACGGTCGCCAGCCGAACATCCGCCGTGGGAAGAAATACACGACAAGATCGCATCTTCATTGTTGGAGTAACGCGCCATGAATATCCCGTCAGCCGGATTATCTGTGGTCAGGACCTCAAGGTCAGGATGACTTTTTGAAAGCTCTTTAACCCTCTTTAAAAACCGGGCCATGCATTCCCTTTTGGCCGCAACCGAAAGGTCGAGCCCCGCTGAGGCGCGGCCTGCATAAACCAGATGATACAGGCAAAATCTTTGAATGCCGCTCTGAACAGTCTTGTGTAAAACATTCAACAACTCATGGCTGTTGGCCGCTGTTAAGGTAAAGCGCACACCGGTCTTCACACCGAGCGAATTTAAATGTTTCAACCCTTCCCAGCTCGCCCCATAAGCTCCCGAAAAGCCTCTAAATTTGTCGTGGGAGTCCTCATCCCCGTCGATACTGACACCCACATAGTTTACGCCAGCCTGAGCGATCTTTTCTGCCATGGCGCGGTCAATCAAGGTTCCGTTGGTTGAAAGCCCCACACGGAGCCCCACGGCCTTGCAGGCCGCAATGATCGAAAAAATATTTTTCCGAAGCAACGGCTCACCGCCGGTCAAAAGAAGGATCGGCGGATTGACAAAGGCAATCTCCCTGACAAGGCTCAAACATTTGTCATCCGACAACCCCTGCTCAACAACCCCCGACGCTGAATCGCGGTAACAATGCCCACACCGGAGGTTACACTGGCTGATCACGTTCCAGACAAAAAGCGGCCCCATCTTCCTGTGGTTATGCTCCGTGCGCTCGCCTTTAAATATCTTGGTGCAGGGGATCATTGCGATTCCTCCAGGCAAAGCTGAACCAGGCCGCGCACCGAATACTCCCGCGGCTCCCTGATCTTCTCTGCACCCTGCTTTTTTAATGCCATGGTTGTCACAGGCCCTATGGAAAAAAACTTGGCCTCACGCCTGACCTGCCGGCGCATCGGCACTGACATCCGGCTGAAGAAAACATCAACACCCCTGGGACTGAGAAAAAATATGCCGTCCGGCTTTGACCGAATGGCGCTCGTCAAGGCTCCGTTGGGGGCAAGCTCTTTAACGTTATAAACAATGCAATCCGTAATCACAGCGCCGGCCTTAACCAGAATATCCTTCAAATGATCTTCCTGAAGCGGCGTGCGCAGGAGCGCCACTTTCTTAGCCTTAAGCCCTTGAGCAACCAGGGCCAGGGCCAAATCTTTGGTCGTAAAAACATCCGGCATCAGATCCGCCTTGATGCCGTGCCTGACAAACTCTGCAGACGTTCCTGTTCCCACACAGGCGATCCGCCCGTGGAGGGCGCCGGCCTTGCCCTTGAGACGCCCAAACCGCTCCATAAAATACTGAACCCCATGGCGGGAGGTAAACACCAGCCATGAAAAATCTTTTGAGTTCCGAATAATGTCATCCAAAACTGAAGTATCCTTGTTGGGCACAATCTTGATCATGGGCAGGCCATGGACTGACGCCCCAAACTTTTTTAAGCCCGCAATAATGTCGCGATTCAAATTATCACTGGCTGTTGTCAAAAATCTCTTGTTGGCCAAAGGCCTTAAATCTTTGTTCAACTGAAAGGCAACCTTGACCACATCCCCAATAACGCAAATAGCCGGGGCCTTGAGGCGCGAAGCTTTTTTGGCAATATTGGAAAGGTCGCCCATAATCATTTTCTGTGATTTTGTGGTGCCGTTTGAAACAACCGCGGCCAAGGTCTTGCCGTTTTTTCCGTACCGCAAAAGCTTTCGGGTTATTTCTTTTAAATTCGAGAGCCCCATCATGATGACAAGCGTGCCTGAAAATTTGGCGATCTTCTGCCAATCAACAGTTTCCTCGCCCTTGGCCGGATCTTCATGCCCAGTCACGACCAGAAAGCTGCTCGCAATCCCGCGATAAGTAAGCGGGATCCCGCACACCTCAGGGGCAGCGTAAAAAGAACTGACGCCAGGAACAACCTCACAATCTATGCCGCGATCCATCAAGAAAGACATCTCTTCCTGGCCGCGGCCAAAAATAAAAGGGTCCCCGCCTTTGAGCCTGACCACGGTCTTGCCCAAAAGGGCATGCGTCAAGATGAGCTCGTTAATGGCGCCCTGGTCCGACGAATCCCCTTTTTCTTTGCCGACATACTGAAGTAAGGTGCGCTCACCACAGGCTTTTAATATTTCCTGGGCAACCAAGCGATCGTATAAAACAACGTCGGCCTTCTTGAGGCAGTCCAAGGCCTTCACAGTCACAAGCCCTGCATCGCCGGGGCCTGCGCCGACAAGATAAACCTTTCCTGGACAACGTGGTTTTATCATCACTTCTGTTTTCCTGCTTGCTTCTTTAAGCCATCAATCAAATCCGCTGTAACCTTCTCACGATCCATCCGAGAGGATGTCCTCTGCTCGGCGATATATCTGTTATTGTGCTCAACATAAAGCCTGGCTGAAATAATGAACTGCTCCTTGTCAAAACGCGCATACACGCCAAAAGGTGTATGACACCCGACTTCGAGCGCCTCCAGAACTTTTCTTTCCGCAGCAACCGCCTGCGCGGTATCGAGCGACGCGCATTTCTCAAGCACGCTGTTTATTTCCGCGTCATCAGCCCTTGTCTGACTGCAGATAACGCCCTGGCCAGCGGCAGGAACAAACGTCTGTGGATCAAAATAACGGCTAATTCTGTTGCCATATCCGAGCCGTTTCAATCCGCATGCCGCAAGCACGATTCCCTCATAATCACCCTGGTCCAGCTTGCGCAGCCGGGTGTCCACATTGCCCCTGATGGGTAACAACTTAACCGACGGGGCTATCTCTTTTAAGAACGCTTCACGCCGAGGGCTTCCGGTTCCGATACGTAATCCCTTTAAATCATTCCCTGAAACGCCATCACGCAGAACCAGGCAATCCCTGACATCTTCACGCGGGCCGCAGAACGAAAGCACAGTTCCTGCCGTTGCCTTCACCGGCATATCCTTGAGGCTGTGGACCGCACAGTCAATTTCATGAGAAAGAATCGCACGCTCGATCTCTTTGGTAAAAATTCCCTGACCCATCTGATCCATGGGAGAAGTTTTATCCTTGTCCCCCTGGGTCTGGATGGCCTTGACAGTATGGGGAATCGTTACGCTATTCTTTGCCAAATACGCAATGAACTCTTCAAGCTGCCTTCGCGCTAAGGCACTCTTCCTTATTCCAAATACGATCGTTCGCATTGATCTCCTTCGAAACCGTCACAAGGGGCTTTACTCCCATCATCTCAAGCTTGCTTTCTATGATCGCCTCAGCTTTCTCAGCTTCAATGGCCCTGTTACGCAGGGTCTCTTTAACGATCGGAGTCAGGTCGTCAATATTAAAAAGCCGAACGCCATCAAGGACGCGAGCCGTCTCATCGATATTACGGGGAACGCCAAGGTCAACAAGAACAAGTTCTTTTCGGCCATGGCCCAAAGCCTGCTCGACCATTGCGCGGTCCAAAAGGTATTGTGTTGAGGCTGTGGCTGCGATAACAATATCAGCGGCCCGGACTTCTTCCCCAAGCTTATGAATATCACTCACACGCACATTGCAAAGCTTTTGCAGTTCTGCGGCGCGGGTCGTGTCGCGATTAATGACCGTGATCCCGCCTATCGGTAAATCAGCGAGTTTCTCAACAGTGAGCGCGCCCATTTTTCCGGCGCCGATCACAAGGACTTTCTTGGTGGCGAGGCCCGGCTCTTTTTTAACAAGCTCCACAACAACGCCAGAGATGGATGTCACCCCGCGGGAAATGCCGGTAATGCTCCGCACCTTTTTGCCGACTTGAAGGCTGTCCTGGATCGCCCTGTGAAGGCATGGGCCGATAGCGCCATTCGCACAGGCCTCGTCATAGGCCTTGCGGATCTGCCCCATGATCTGCGGCTCGCCAATAACCATGGAATCAAGGCCGCTCGCAACCCTGAAAAG
>JADFYI010000042.1 GCA_015233145.1 Candidatus Omnitrophota bacterium | reverse complement strand
AGGTCGATGGTACTGCACTCTTTGGGTGTGGGAGAGTAGATAGTTACCGGTTTTATTTGAAGGAATCTTCAAATAAAACCCCTGTTTCCGCGTGGCGAGCTTACAGCGAGCCCGGGAAACAGGGGTTTCTTATTTTTCGAGGATTCTCGAAAAATAACCCCTAAAGCTACCTGATGGCCGATAGGCCATCGGAGCTTTAGGGGTATTCATTTATAAGGAATTAAACCCGCTTTGATCTGATGATTAGAGCGGGTTTTTCTTTTTTATTATTTTTTGTGAAACGCATAATCAAAATGCGCTTTGTAGGAAGGCGCGACAACTGCGATAAAAACGCCGATAGCCACCCAAACCACGATGGGGTCCGTATGATGCGTAGCTTTTAAGAATTGCAATTCATAATAATGCCCTGTCACTTCAAAAATAATCCTCATAAAAAAAAGAATCCTGAAAAAAAGGATGGCTTTAAACGCTTTCCCAAAAACACGGGCATAAACGGTCCAAAGGGATATCAGGGTGAGAATAATTGAAATAATGGCCGCAGTGTGGAAATGCCCGGCCGGGTCGTGAAAGGCTTTGAGGGTGGCATAATAAACAGCAATATCTGAATCAGGCTGAAAAAGGGAGGAGAGGCCCCCCAAAGAGAGCCAGCTGACCGCTGCCAGATAAATAAGCCAACCAATATGAATTTTTCTTTTCATCCGGCGTATTATGCCACAAAAATTCTTATGGAGAAGAGGAAAAATTCATTTTTCTCGATGGGGCGCTGTGATACAATACTGCCTATGGATCAGATATTTCTCGAGACAATCAGTGGGATTACGACCCGCGACCAGCGTTATAAGCCCGAGGCGTATGAGTTTATCGTGGAGGCGCTTTCCTTTACTCAAAAAAAGTTCCGTCGTGAGCGCCATGTTTCAGGTGAGGAGCTTGTGGCCGGAGTTATTGAGTTTGCGGTCAGGAAATTTGGCGCCCTGGCTTTTACCGTCTTTTCCCGCTGGGGGATTTTGGCAACCGAGGATGTGGGCGCTATTGTTTTTAATCTTGTGAATAATGGGATCTTGACCAAGCAGGAAGAAGATACATTTGAAAGTTTCCGCGGCGGAAGCTTTGAGGAGAGCCTGCGGCAATGTTATTTGCGTCAGCTTGAGCAATCAATTAAGAAAATAAGATAACGCTTACAAAAGGAGATTCGATGGTTGGTTTCTTAATCTTTCTGGCAATTATCGTATTTTTGGTTTTAACGGTTGTGGGGATGTATAACTCGCTCGTGCAGATGCGCGAAAGCGTCAAGAATGCCTGGTCGCAGATTGATGTCCAGCTTAAGCGTCGACATGACCTTATTCCGAATTTGGTTGAAACAGCCAAAGGATATATGGCCCATGAGCGCGGGACGCTTGAGAGCGTGACAAAGGCCAGGCAAATGGCCGTTGACGCCAGCACTGTTAAAGACAAGATCGCGGCAGAAAATATGCTCACATCAACACTGCGCAGCCTTTTTGCTGTTTCTGAAAATTATCCGAATTTAAAGGCTGACCGCCAGATGATCATGCTTCAGGAAGAGTTAACGACGACGGAAAATAAAATCAGTTTTGCCCGCCAGTTTTATAATGACGAGGCCAACCGCCTAAACGTTGCTGTTCAGTCGTTCCCTGATAATATTATTGCAGCTCAATTTGGGTTTCAAAAGGTTGAGTTTTTCCAGGTGGAAGATGCTCTTGACAAAAAAGTTCCTGAAGTTAAGTTTTAATTAAGGCATCAAACATGCCTTTTTCGTTTGTTCAGATAGAGAGGGATGAGACGCAGACGATCCAGTGGTCGTTTGCAGTTCTCATCCTTTTTTATTTCTTTGGCGCATCCGTTCTTGTTTTTGCGGTTAGAGGTTTTATTCTTATGCATCTGCTTTCTAACCGGGAACTTATGACTCCAGGGTATAGAATCCATATTTTTGACTGGGGAATTTTGTTGTGGACTTTTTTAGGGGCAGGGGTTGCCGGCTTTATTCATTGGAATTACTCAACGGACGCGCTCATTGACAAGATTCTTTGGTTTATGCATGGACGCGTAGCAGATCCTTTAAAAGATGATGAGAAGATGTTTCAAAACATCGTTGAAGAGGTTTCTGTCGCGACAGGAGGGCGGTACCGCATAGAGCCTTATATTATTCCAACGTCAGCCATGAATGCCTTTGCTGTTCAGGATTTTCAGGGCCGTTCTGTGATCGGGATTACCGAGGGGCTTTTGAAGCGCCTTAACCGTGGTCAGCTTGAGGCCGTGATTGCGCATGAGGCCGGGCATATTGCTTCAGGTGATTCGCTCTCGACGTGTGTGACGAGTTCGATATTTAACGTTTTTGATAATATTTCTGACGCGGCTCAAATGATTATTAACGGAGCCGCGTATGACCGAAGAGGAGGAGGTGGCGCTTTTTTTATGCTGGCCATCTTAATTCTTGTTTTGTCGAGCATCTTAAAGTCCCTGGGTTTTTTAGGATCCATGTTTATTTCACGTCAGAGAGAATATCGTGCAGACGCGATTTCTGTGCGATTGACAAGAAATCCTGTTGCCCTGGCTGAGGCCCTTTATATTATTTCCAATCGCTGGAAAGGTGTTGGAATGCCTGGACAATCCATGGAAGCGATTTTTATTATGAGCCCGCGCCGGAATTATCTTGAAGACAATGAAGACTGGTTCTCCGACCTTTTTACAACACATCCTCCCATTAATCGACGGATCGGGATCCTTTTAGACATGGCCCACACTGATAAAAGTGTTTTAGATTCTGCTTTAAGTGAGGCCAATGCGCGTTATACCGAGCCAGTGTCGCCTACAACCCCGCCTGATCCCCGAAAGGGCTTTTTATGGATGGCGATGCGTGCCGGTCAGTGGGTGGGCCCCATGGGCTTAGATGAGCTAAGGCATCAGGATTGGCTGACCCCTACGACTATGGTCCGCAAGATGGGGGCTCCTGTTATTAGCCAGGCAGACGAAGATAATGATTTGTTTCCTGCTTTACCGGCTAAAGAAGAGCTTAAGAAAAATCAATGCCCTCGCTGCCAGGTTGATCTCATGGAAGTCCCTTACGAAAAGGTGCGTGTTTTGAAATGCCCGTCCTGTCAGGGTGTTTTAGTTAAAGAAATGGATGTGCTCTCAATCCTTGGGACGCGTGAAATGACGTTTTCTTCCCAGATTGCAGAAATGGGGGATATTATGATGAAGCAGCCCAAACCGCTTCAACGCAGCCCTTACGATGCTGTTTACGATGAAAAAAGTATTCTTTGCCCCTGGTGCCTGACGTCCTCGCCACGCATGACCCGTCGGTTCATTAATCCCAGGTATCCTATTGAAATTGACAAGTGCCGGATTTGCGCGCGCGTCTGGTTTGACAAAGATGAGCTTGAAATTCTTCAGTATCTTTATGAGAAAGACAGTCCGCTGCCTGCGGGTAAAGCGTGAAAGATTTGTGAAGCATGAAATCTCTTGGGGATATTTCCATCCAATTTATTAAAGGTGTTGGCCCGGCCCGGGTGAAGCTGTTTGAAAATCTGGGTGTGCGGACTGTTGAAGATCTTTTTTACCTTTTTCCCCATCGTTATGAAGACCGCAGGAAATTAACCCCTGTTTCAGAATTGAAAATCGGCGAATGGCAGACCACGGTTGGGGAAGTCATGGCCAAAGGCGGCCGCCGAGCGTTTTTTCATAAAAAGCATTTGTTTGAAATAACCATTGCGGATGATAAGGGTCGGGTTCGTTGTGTGTGGTTTAATCAGCCGTATCTTGAGAATTATATCAATGTGGGGGACCAGGTTGTTCTTTACGGCAGGGTGGAGCTTTTTAATGATCGCATTCAGATTGTAAGCCCGGAGTATGAAATCATTACTGATGGCGATGACGGGCTCAACACCGCGCGTATTGTCCCGGTTTATCCTTTGACCAAAGGCATAACGCAAAAATATTTGCGGAAAATTATGAATACGGCGCTGGCGCAATATGGATCACTCATTGTTGATGTGGTCCCGCAGGATATCCTCAAGCGCCAGGGGTTTTCTTCTTTGAGCAGCAGTCTCTCGCAGCTTCATTTTCCTGATGATGAGAAGTCCCAGCTTGCGGCCAATGAGCGGGTTTCTTTTGATGAATTTTTTCTTTTTCAGGTGTCTGTGATTTTACGGCGTTTGAGCATTGCCCGCAAGAAAGGCTTTGCCCATTTCATCCCGCCGGAACTTTTATCGCGTTTTGAAAAGGCATTTCCTTTTGTTTTGACATCAGCGCAAAAGAAAGCCATTGCGGAAATTACCCGGGATTTGCGTGAAGAAACGCCCATGCTGCGGCTTTTGCAGGGCGATGTGGGGTCCGGGAAGACCGTCGTGTCTTTTTTTGGGTGTCTCGCCGCTGTTTCGAATGGCCACCAGGCCGCCATGATGGCGCCTACAGAGATTTTGGCGGAACAGCATTTCGCGACATTTACAAAATATTTTTCAGATGGCCCCCTGGGTGATGTCCGTTCTGTTCTTTTGACAGGAACTCTTAAGAAGAAAGAGAAAGACAATATTTTAGCGAAAATTAAAGCAGGTGACGTGGATGTTATTATCGGCACCCATGCGCTCCTTGAAGAGGATGTTCAGTTTAAGGATTTAAGCTTTGTGGCGATTGATGAACAGCATAAATTCGGTGTCAAACAAAGGGCCCTTTTGTCTTCCAAGGGTAAAAATCCGGATGTTTTGGTCATGACCGCGACACCTATCCCCAGGACGCTGTGCTTGACGCTTTATGGCGACTTGGATGTATCTGTTATTGATGAAAAGCCGCAAGGTCGGGGAGAGGTCAAAACATATCACGTGGTGGACGAGCAGGCAGACGGCGTTTATCAACGCGTGGCCGAATGGCTGAAAAAGGGAACCCAGGCGTATATTGTTTATCCTATCATTGAAGAATCCCAACAGGCTGACCTGAAGGCAGCGGTGGCGATGTTTGAACGGTTTAAAAAAGAGGATTTTAAGGATTTTCGTGTCGGGCTTATTCATGGAAAAATGAAGCGTTCTGAGATGCTTTTGACCATGGAGAAGTTTAAAAAACATGAGATTGACATTTTGGTGACCACAACAGTGCTTGAAGTCGGGATTGACGTGGCCAATGCCAATGTGATGGTTATTGAACATGCCGAGCGCTTTGGTTTGGCGCAATTGCATCAGCTTCGCGGGCGCATTGGCCGCAGTGAGAAGAGTGCTGTCTGTGTCCTTTTAGGGGATCCGCAGACGCAAGAAGGGGAGATGCGCCTGAAAGCTGTTATCAAAACAACCGACGGGTTTAAGATTGCAGAAAAAGACCTGGAGATCCGGGGGCCTGGCCAATATTTTGGCCGGCACCAGCATGGGCTTAATGAGTTGAGGGTTGTTAACCCCTTGACTCAGTTGAAGGTCCTTGAGACGGCGCGTCAAGAGGCTGTGAGTTTTGTAAAGTCAGACCCGCTCCTTAAAGAATCCGCGCATCATTGGGTGAGGGAAACAATACGGCGCAGATATCCTGAATATCTTGAGAGGGTTCTGGCGGGTTAGTTTTTTTAGAGGATAGCATGCCCCAAAGCCGGCAAAAAACAGCTGTTGTTATAAATTATTCACAGAAAGATTAATTTGTTGTAAAATAACTTCTCAAGAGTAACATAATAATTCTTACTGCTATAAAAACGGGGGGGATAGAAATGAAAAACGCAGAATTATTAAATGAGGATTTGGTCAAAAAAGAGATTGAACGCCACAGGTGGATTGAAAGCGAAAAGGCTGGCGCGGATATTGGATATGAAAAGGCGGCGAATGATTGGCTCGATAAGTTTTCAGATGCCTGGATGAAGTATCATATGAAGTCGCTCAAAGCGCCCAAGCGTCCGGCTGGCCGCGTAGGAAAGAAATAAGCATAATATATTTATATTATTTTCTCATAACCCCCGTATGATTAACATCGTATGGGGGTTCTCTTTAAGGGGGATTCAATAAGGAGTGCTGGTATGGGGAAAAATATTCTCATCATTTCCGCAAGCCCTAAAAAAGATGGCAATACCTCTCTGCTTGTAGAATGGGTGGCCGCCGCGGCCCGGTCTAAGGGCGCTGATGTTGAAATTTTGAATGCAGGAACCATGGCATTCAAGGTTTCCGGATGCACAGCCTGCCGTGCCTGCCAGAAGCTTAAAGATTATATCTGTGTGATAGAAGATGAGGGGAAGCTTGTCCTTCAGAAAATGATAAGCGCTCACGTGATTGTGATGGCGACCCCTCTTTATTTTTATGGCCCCAGTGCCCAGCTTAAGGTGATTTTTGACCGCATGTTTTCACTTTATAAATGGGATAATGCGGCAGGAACCATGAGAACGCCTCTTAAGGGCAAGATGTTGGCCCTGGTCTTAAGCGGGTTTGAGGATGTCGGCCTTGATGTGGTCGAAAAGCCTTTTCGCATGACAGCAGATTATACGGGGATGATGTTTGAATCGCTTCTTGTGCCCAATGCCGGAGTCTCAGGGGAGATCAGGAACAAGCCAGGAGTCAAAGACCTGGCAACAGCTTTTGGCAAGAAAATTGCATGAGGTGTATGTGAGGGTGGCTTGGGGGTCAAAGTATTTTTATTGGATAGGGTTGTTGCTTTTAACAGCCATTGTTTTCTTGATTTATGCGCCTGTTTTGAACGGAAAATTTGTTTTTGATGATTATATTTATATTGTCAATAATCCGGCCATCCGTCATTTGTCGCATCTTTCCCAGATTGGGAATACCGCTGCCATTGCCCAGATATCACGTTATGTTGTCCTTTTTTCTTTTGCCCTGAATTATCATTTTTCCCAATTAAATGTTTTTCCCTATCACCTGACCAATATTTTTATCCATATTGCCACGTCGCTTTTCGTGTTCTGGTTCATTCGCCTTTTATTTGGCACACCCTGGCTGATTTCTTCTGACAAAAATGGTCGCCGGGACAACGTGGCGTCCCTGGCCGCGTTTTTATTTGCCCTTCATCCGGTTCAAACCCAGGCAGTCTCTTATATTACCCAGCGCTGTGAATCGCTGGCCGTATGTTTTTATATGCTGAGCCTTTGCTGTTATTTGAAAGCTCGTCTGGCCAGCTCGTCATATGGCCGTGCCGTTGGGTTTTTGGTTGCGGGAGTCGCGGCATTGCTGGCCATGTTTTCCAAAGAAACAACCATCACATTACCGTTCATGGTTATTTTAATAGAGGTTCTTTTTTTTCATGGGTCGGTCAAGAAAATGTGTTCTGGCGTTAAACTTTGGCAGTTATGGACCGGGTTTGCGGTTTTTTTGGCTTTTCTTTTAATCATTCCGTCATTCTTTTCTTTTCAGGCGGGCGCTTTTTTCAACCAAAAGTATATTTCTCAATCTCATGAAGGCGATGTATTTACTTTTGGAGAATATCTTTTGACCCAGTGCCGGGTGGCTGTGACTTTTTTGCGCCTCTTTTTTATTCCGGTTGGACAGAATTTTGATTATGATTTCCTGACATCAAAAACCTTTTTTGATCCGGAAACATCTGGTTGCTTCATTCTTCTTGCTGTTATTTTCGCGGCTGCCATCAAATACGGCCGCTATCAGGGGAGGCTGGCATCCTTTGGGATTTTATGGTTTTTTCTGACATTTACCCCGAACCTGATCCCCAGGGCGAATGTGATTTTTGAACATAAACTTTATCTTTTATCGATGGGGTTGTGCATGGCCACGGCGGTGCTTTTATATGATGTGTTTCAAAGGAAAACAAAAGCCTTTTTTATCATTGGCATGGGGATAGCGGCAATTCTTGCGGTATTGACTTATCAGCGCAACCAGGTCTGGAAAGATGAGGTTTCGTTATGGAAGGATGTTGTTCTCAAATCACCTCAAAAATCACGGGCCTTGAATGCCCTGGGCGCGGCTTTACAGAATCATGGGGATGAAAATTCTTCGCTGGATTATCTTAACCGTGCCCTTATGGAAAACCCTGATAACCCCGAGGCCAGGAACAATCGGGGTGTTATTTACAAGAATCAGGGGCATGATGACCTGGCGCTCGAAGATTTTAACAAAGCGATCAAAATGTGGCCGGACTATGTGGCGGCGTTAAACAACCGCGCCACGCTGTACCAGAAAAAGGGGCAGTATGATTTGGCTGTTGCGGATTATGAACGGGCCATGCAATTGAATCCGACCTATCCTGAAATATATTTTAATCTTGCGGGAATTTATAAGATTAAAGGAAAAGTTGACCTGGCGCTCAAAATGTATGACACACTGATTGCCATGAGCCCGTCTAACAGTGAGGCGTATAATGGACAGGGCATTCTTTATGCGGATCAAAAACAATATAATCTCGCGCTGGCGGATTTTGAAAAAGCAGTTAAAATTAATCCGCAATCAGCCGCAATTTATAATAATATGGGGTCTGTGGCCTTTTTACAGGCAAAATATGACGAGGCCATAGATTGTTATACAAAGGCCCTTGGAATTGATAAAGACTATGCGGATTCTTTAAAGAATCGCGCGGTCGCCTACAAGGCCAGGAAAGATTTCTCCTCGGCATTGCGCGATTATGATGCCTATCTTATGTTACGCCCTGCCGATGTTTCAGCGGCGCAGGATCGTTTAATGGTTTTTGAGATATTAAAAAATAAGAAATAAAAAGATAAATAAAGGGGAAAAGTTATGGGGATAAAAAGGATTGCAATTTTGACAGGCGGCGGAGATTGCCCGGGCCTGAATGCGGTTATCCGGGGAGTTGTGAAGAAGGCTATTCTTGAGCATGGCTATGAAGTGATCGGCATTGAGGATGGTTTTGAAGGCCTTATCCATAACAGGCATAGAAAGTTGGGGAGTAAGGATGTCTCAGGGATCTTAAATCTGGGAGGAACGATTTTAGGAACGTCCAATAAGGCCAATCCTTATAAATATCCGGTCAAAAGCGGCAAGGATGTTGTTTACAAGGACGTCTCAGCGGTTGTGCTCAAGAATTTACGCCAGTTAAAGATTGATTGCCTGGTGTGTGTCGGCGGTGACGGCACATTATCCATTGCGCATCAGTTAAGCCAAAAAGGAATTAAGGTGGTTGGAATTCCCAAGACCATTGATAATGACGTCCAGGGAACGGACATTACTTTTGGATTTTATACAGCCGTGACCATTGCCACGGAAGGCGTTGACCGGCTTCATACAACCGCGCAATCGCATCATCGGGTCATGATTCTCGAAGTGATGGGCCGCAAGGCGGGGTGGATCGCCCTTCATACGGGGCTTTCGAGCGGCGGGGATATTATTCTTATTCCGG
>JADFYI010000041.1 GCA_015233145.1 Candidatus Omnitrophota bacterium | reverse complement strand
GTGGGCAATGTTGTGCTTTACGGCGGCATTGCGGGCGAGGCGTATTTCCGCGGGGTCGCGGGAGAGCGTTTTTGTGTCCGCAACTCCGGCGTTCATGCCGTTGTCGAGGGAGTGGGCGATCACGGCTGCGAATATATGACAGGTGGCCGCGTTGTGGTCATTGGGCCAACGGGGAGGAATTTTGCGGCAGGGATGTCGGGCGGCATTGCTTATGTTTGGGATGCCGAGGCAACATTCGCTAAAAGATGCAACATGGGGATGGTGGAACTTTTCCCGGTTAAAGAGGAAAAGGACTTCAAAGAGTTAAAAGGAATGATTGAGAATCATTATCAATACACGCAAAGCAGCGTTGCCAAAAAGATTCTCGACCATTGGGATAAGGTTTCAGGGCAGTTCGTCAAGATCTACCCGCGCGATTATCGCCGCGTGATTGAAGAGCAGGAAAAAGCAGCAAAATAGCGTGAGGTCAATATGGGTGAAGCCAAAGGTTTCCTAAAATATAGCCGTGAAGACTACAAGAAAGCTCCTGTGGAGGAGCGCTTGAAGACCTGGAAAGAATTTACGCAGCTTCCCGAGGACAAAGACCTTGAGAAGCAGGGCGCGCGTTGCATGGACTGCGGTGTGCCGTTTTGCCAGTGGGGATGCCCGATAGGCAATATCATCCCCTACTGGAACGACCTGGTTTACAAAGGGCAGTGGAAAGACGCGATCGAGCGGCTCCATAAAACAAATAATTTCCCTGAATTCACGGGCCGCGTTTGCCCGGCGCCGTGCGAAAATTCCTGCACTCTCGCGGTGAACAGTCCGGCTGTGACAATTAAAAATATTGAGCTTGCGATTGTTGAGAGGGCGTATGAAAAAGATTTTATTAAAGCCGAACCTCCCAAGAACCGCTCAGGGTTCAAGGTTGCGGTGGTAGGCTCCGGCCCGGCGGGTTTGGCGTGTGCCGACCAGCTTAATAAAATGGGGCATAAGGTCACTGTTTACGAGAAAAACGAAGTTGTCGGCGGGCTTTTGACGCTCGGCATCCCTAATTTCAAGCTTGAGAAAGAAATTGTGGAGCGGCGCGTCAGCCGCATGCGCGAGGAAGGAGTTGTTTTTAAGACCGGCGTCAATGTCGGCGTTGACATGGAGGCCCAGGAGCTTAAAAAACAGTTTGATGCTCTGGTGCTCTGCGGCGGCGCGGAAAACCCCCGTGATGTCCAGATTCCCGGACGCGACCTCAAGGGTGTTTATTTTGCCATGGAGTTTTTAACCCAGCAGACGCGCCGTATTTTGGGCGCAAAAATTGATGCCAAAGATGCGATTGATGCCAAGGGTAAACGCGTTGTGGTGTTGGGCGGCGGGGACACGGGTTCAGACTGTGTGGGAACTTCCAACCGCCAGGGCGCTTTGTGGGTCAAGCAGTTTGAGCTTCTGCCCAAGCCTCCGGTTGAGCGGGCGGGCGATAACCCCTGGCCGCACTGGGCGTTTATTTTACGCACCTCAACATCGCATGAAGAAGGCTGTGAACGCGATTACAGCATTTTGACCAAGAAATTTTCCGGACAGAACGGCCAGCTTAAGAAAATCCATGCCGTGCGCCTCGACTGGTCGTCAAAAGACCAGTCCACAGGACGGCCTGTCATGAAGGAAATACCAGGCTCGGAGTTTGAGATCGAATGCGACCTTGTTTTTCTGGCGCTCGGGTTTTTAGGGCCGGTCAAAACAGGCCTTATTGAAAAATTAGGCCTGGAGCTTGATAATCGCGGTAATGTGAAGGCTGATGCCCAGAAGATGACCTCCATCCCCGGAATTTTTACGGCAGGAGACATGACGCGGGGCCAGTCGCTTGTGGTCTGGGCGATTTATGAAGGCCGCTCTGCTGCCGACGGGGTAGACGGCTATTTGCAGTCTCAAAAAATGAAGGTTAACCAGAAAGGTTAATATGAAAAAGTTTTTATGTGTTCTTCTTTTAATGGCCGTGGGTTTTGCCGGCTGCGCCAAGAAAGAAGAGGCTGCAGCTCCTGGTGTGGAAAACGCCAAAAAGATGCTCATTGAGGGCACTGTGTTTTTAAAGCAGGGTGAGCCTGCCAAAGCGATTCAGAATTTTGCAACAGCCATTAAAACCGCTCCTGATTATTTTGAAGGCTATTATCTTTTGGCAGAAACCTTGATTCGTTTAAAGCAGTTTACACAGGCTGAGGCGATCCTTGCGGCGACGGTCAAAAAATTCCCGGATAATGGCGTTGGGTATTATCTTTTGGCGGTTGCGCACGAAGGCGCGGGCAATGTTCTTCCGGCGGTGTTGGCGGCCAGAAAGAGCGTTGATATTTTTACGGTTAAGGGCGATAAAGAGGGCACCATGCGCGCCACGATTTTGTTAGGCGCTTTTGTGTCTTCTGCCAAACAGCAGTCAGAAGCCAATGCCGTGGCCAATGCGGAAAACGACGCCAAGAAGGCAGCGTCCGCTTCAGCGGGCCAGCTGCCCGTTGCTCAACCGGTTCTTCCGGCAGCGGACAAACCGGAATCTTCTAATCCGGCGTTAAAATAGCAGTTTAGGGAGGTGCTGTGATTCGCCTCGCGCTTGTTTTCTTCTCGGCAGTTGTTCTGTATTTTGCATTTCCCAATGTTATTTCTATCGAGGGCTGTCCACCATTAGCGTGGGTAGCCCTCGTTCCTTTTTTAAGGGCTTTGGATGCCGCGCCGTTGCAGGGCCGTTTCCTGTTAGGGCTCTTATGGGGAGGGGTTGTTTTTTTGCTTTTGGTCCACTGGCTCATGCCGGTCAGTGTTGGCGGGTATCTTATTTTTGCCCTGGCGCTTGCGTTAGGGCCGGTGGTATTTTCAGTATTAGCCGTTTCTTTCTCGCCCTCATTTTTCTCGTTGTTTTATATTCCTTGTGCCTGGGTGGTTTCCGAAGGCCTGCGCTCATGGATCCTGGGTGGGTTCACCTGGTCGGTGGCCTATTCGCAGGCATTTTACCCTGAGCAGATTCATCTTGCCGCTTGGGGCGGGGTTTATGCCGTTGCCTGGGTGATTGTTTTTGTCAACATGGGCCTGTATTGGGCGTTAAAAACGCACGGCCCGGAACGAAAAAAGTTTCTTATTATCACGGCCGTGGCTTTTTTATTGAATTTGAGTTTCGGCATGGGGAGCGAAATTGTTCACAAGCTTTCCCGGACGAAAGAAACCTGGAGGGTCGGGCTTGTTCAGCCAAATATTTCACGCGAGGACAAAACGAATGAGAAGCTGTATGATGAAAATGTCGCACCCCATCTAAGGCTGACAAAGCAAAGCGTTGTGAAGGGCGCGCCAGATCTCATCATCTGGCCTGAGACCGCGTTTCCCGATGATATCCTGAAAGATTTCAAATGGCGGCCAAGAGTGAGCCAGGTGGCGCGCAATTTCAAGGTAAATTTTCTTATTGGCTCCGCGCTTATGGATGACGCGGGCCATGATTTGAACAGTGCGCTTCTCGTGTCTCCTGACGGTGAATGGAGAGGCCTTTACAACAAAATAAAGCTTGTTCCTTTCAGCGAATACTCACCTTTTGACAATGATGAACAGTTTTTTCCGCAGATATCTGCCATGATAAAAAAGTCTGTTGGCGTGACAGGATATCATTTTATCGCCGGAAAAGCCTTTGGGGTTTTGAGTGTCGGCAAAGAAAACAACGGGCGCGCGCGCATGGAACGCCTTATCGGGGTCAGCATATGTTCCGAAGAAGCGTATCCTTTGCTTTTTCGTGAACTAGCCAAGCGGGATGTTTCTTTTCTTGTGGTGATGCTGAACGACGGCTGGTTTAAAGCGCCTGAGGCCTTGATGATGCACGCCCAAAATGCACCTTTTCGCGCTGTTGAAACCGGGCGTGCGGTTGTGCGCGCCGCCAATACCGGGCTTACAATCGTTTTTTCTCCCGACGGGATGGCGCTTGGCGCAAGCCGGCTCCCATTGCAAAACGCCGGGTTTTCTTTGGCTGATGTCCCCTCAGGCCAAGGAACAACGCTCTATACGATTTTAGGGGATATTTTCTTATGGCTCTGCGCCGCGTTTGTTATAATCAGTTGGATGTTAAAGAAAAAGCGAAGGGGCTCAATCAATTGAGCCCGAAAGAATGGGATATGATTCAATGAAACTTTCTTTTAGGGTTTCTGTTTACGGATGTCTTCTAACAGGTGTTGGGTGCCTGGTTCTTTTTTCTTTTTCAGATGCTTTTGCAGCGGCCGCTGTCCAGCGCCGGGTGCAGATGCAAAAACAAATGCAGGCCCAGTATCAGCAGCAGATGCAGGCGCAATACCAGCAGCAAATGGTGGCGCAATATCAGCAGCAACAGGCCGCTCAGCAACAGGCGGCCTATCAACAGGCGTATCAACAGGCTGCGTATCAACAGGCTGCCCAGCAATATGCCCAGTATAAAGCCCAGATGGAGGCAGCCGTCGCGCAAAGAAATGCTCAAATTCAGATTGCCCAGCAGCAAGCCCAGCAATACGCAGCCGTTCAACAGGTGTCTGCAGTGGCCCAGTACAGCCAGGCGGCTCAGGCCAAAGCCATGGCCGAGGCTCAAACGCAAGCCCAGGTTAATGGCGAGGTTCAGCAGTATGCCGCATTTTTGGCCAGGCGTAAAGCCCTGTTAGAAGCCCAGGCTGTGCAGGCCAAGGAGGTCCAGACAGCCAAAGACCTTTTTGAGTATAATGCTTATCAAAAGGCGCGTGCCATGAAAACTCAGGCGGCCTTATCTGCCAAAATACAGCACGATCAGGCCAAGAGCGCTATAGGCGCCAAGCTTGCGCAGGATGTCATGTCATCGAAATCAGGCGCCTCACCCGATGGTGGAAAACCGAATGAGCCTGAAACCTCCGTCGGAATCCATGAGCTTTGGAGTGCCCTGGATGTTTCTGCAAAGCCTTGGGAGAAGATTATTGACAATGAAATCAAAATATTGACTGTGGGCGAGTATATGGACCGTTTTGCCAGGGCCGGGATTACGATTAAAAAAGCGCCGGGATTTTACGCGAAATTTATCGACACCCTTGTGCCTCAGATGCCTGGCATGCTCGAGGCTCCGTTTATGAACGTGCTCAGTTACGCTGCCATTATTGAGTATGATTTTGGGAACGGCAAAAACAAAGACGAGCTGGCTCGCCAGGTTCTGGGCAGCGCGGAAGCCTTTAACGCCAACAAGGCAAGGCTGGAGAAGCAGTAATCACGCCGTCGCGGTTGGCGAAGCGGCGATCGATATGCTATCCTTCTAAAAGTTATTGAACTTGTTAAAGGACACAGGAAAATATATGACAGAAGCCCCCCAGGGAGAGTTGAAAATCAAGGCCTATCTTGACCTTGCGGTCAAGGCACAGGCCTCGGACATTCATTTTGTGGCGGGCCGGCCGCCGATACTTCGCATCCAGGGGAAACTGACTCCTGCCGACCTTCCGCCGATTTACGCTCCCCAGCTTAAAGAAATCATTTATGAAATGTTAACCCCCCATCAAAGGGCTGCTTTTGAAGAAAGGCCGGAGCTTGATTTTTCTTACCATGATTTCCGGGGGTATTATTTCCGTGTCAATGTCCATCGCGAAAAGGGGTCTGTGGGGGCAACGATTCGCATTATGTCGGGTTCCACCAAAAGCCTTTCCGAGCTTGGGCTTCCGCCGGTGATCGAAGATTTGACGCGCCGCCATTCCGGGCTGGTTCTGATTGTCGGCCGGGCCGGAAGCGGAAAAACCACAACCATGATTCATATGGTTGAGCTGATTAATAAGGAGCGGCAGGCCAAGGTCATTACGATCGAAGACCCTATTGAATTTTTTTATGAATCCAAAAAGGGATTGATTGTCCAGCGCGAAGTGGGGTCTGATACGCCGAGTTTTGCCTCAGGGCTTAAATACGCGCTTCGCCAGGACCCTGACGTTGTTGTGATCGGGGAAATGCGCGACCATGAGTCGATTTCCATGGCCCTGACCACCGCGGAAACCGGGCATCTGGTTTTGGCAACGCTCCACGCGCCGGATGCGAGTGAGGCGATCAACCGTATTATTGACGTTTATTCGGGTGATAAACAAAATCAGATTCGCGTTCAGCTCGCGGAAACTCTTTCTGCGGTTGTGGGCCAGCATTTGTTGCCCCGAAAGGATTCCGTGTCCCGGGTTCTTGCTTCTGAAATTTTAGTCTCCAATCTCGCGGTCAGAACCATGATCCGCCGAAATTCCCTCTCAGAACTCCGGTCACAAATGGAATCCGGCCGGGAGGGCATGTACACCCTTGAACAATGCCTGTCCCGTTTGGTCAAAAATGGTTCTATTACTGTAGAAACTGCCCAAAGCCACGCCAAGTATCCAAAATTATTAGAAATTTAAATTGTAGTGGCGATGCTTACCCTGGCCTTCCGTGGAGGGGCATCGCCCTACAGTGGATTGCGCGTATTGGCAGATCCTCTAGAATGTATTTTATGCTCAGCGTTGCGTTCGCTGGCTAGTTTAGAATCCAAATAAAATAATAGCTCTCTTTTTCAGCTCACTCCACAATTCGCATAAAACACATTCTTTCGGCTCTGCCTGCTATTTCGTCCAGCACAACGATCATTAATTTGCAGTAGCGCGGCAGGTTGACGAGTGGTATATTAATTTTTCAAGAAACCTTATTTTATAAAGTAGAAATATTTATGAAAATTAATAAATTTATTACTCTGACAGCATTGTTGTGCGTGATGAACGCGGGGAATGCTTTGGCAGAAGAGAGCATGAAGTTGATTGGCGCGGGCGTTCTGGTGTCCACCTCGGCTTATCATGGGATTGATGCCAAAACCCTGGTTGCTCCGCTCATCGTCTGGGACTACAAGAATTTTTATATTAAAGGGGTTGAGGCCGGGTATCATTTTTATGATACCAGGGCGTTGAGGCTTTCTGTGGTCACGGCCCCGCGTTTTATGGGGTATCATTCGGATGACAGCGCAGCGTTAAACGGCATGGCAGACCGGGAATATTCCTGGGATGCGGGATTAAGTGCTGAAATTTCCCTGCCCTGGGAAGGGGCATTTTTGGATATGAAGATTGTCAATGATGTCCTTTCGCGCAATCGCGGACGAGAGGCGCAAGTTAAACTGGCCAAAGAGTTTAAGGGGTCTTTTTTTGAGTTGACACCATCCGCGGGAGTGCGTTGGCAGTCTAAGGAGATGACGGATTATTATTACGGCGTTAAAGCCAACGAAGCGCAGGCTGGCCGAGAGGAATATGTCCCTGGCAGCGCCCTTAATTATTTTTCAGGGTTGATGTTTAATTTTGGTATTTCCAAAGACTGGATTGTGGTCACAAAGGCTGAAGTGGAGGCCTTATCCGATAGAATTCGTAAGAGCCCCATTGTGGGGGAAGATTATACAGTGACCGCAGTGATAGGCCTTGCGAGAAAATTTTAGAGACTTGGGAAACCGCGTAGGTTTGCCGTCCACAGACGGCGGCAATACGCGCGGAAATACGCACGGCAATACGTTTGTAAACTTTTTAAGAAGATTTCGACAAAAAAGGAGCAGGGTGATGACACAACCACAAAATAACAATAACAGACAAAAAGATATTGCCAGGTTATTGCGTGAACAGGGTAACAAAAGGTTTGTTCCCCCTGTGAAGGGAAAAGGGAGCATGTCTAATGCGGCAAAATATTCTGTCCCCAGGCGCTCGGCATAGGTGGATTGAATTGTCTTGCCCGGGCTTTACCGCATCTATATAATACAACTTCTTATAAAGAAGGATTGAAACGGGAGGATTTTATGTCCGCTGCTACTATGGTTACAAAAGATAATTTTGAAAGCGAAGTCCTTAAGTCCAGTCTTCCTGTTTTGGTGGATTTTTGGGCAGAGTGGTGCGGCCCGTGCAAAATGCTTTTGCCCATCGTGGAAGAACTAGCCGCTGAGCTTCAGGGCAAGGTCAAGGTTTGCAAGGTGAATGTTGACGAATCGCAGGAGTTGGCCGCGGATTATAATGTGATGTCCATTCCGACCCTTTTTATTTTCAAGAACGGCCAGATGGTTGATCAGATCATCGGTGCAGTCCCCAGGGTCAAGATTCTGGATAAATTAAAAGCGCATATGTGAACAGGAGTAAAAATGTTGCTTACGTTTTGTAAAGCCAAAATTGCCAATGCCAGGGTGACCCAGGCAGAACTTTATTATGAAGGCAGTATTACCCTTGATGAATCAATCATCCAATCGGCCGGTATCCTTCCCGGTGAAAAGGTTGAAATTTTTAATGTCAATAACGGCGCACGCATTGAAACCTATGTTATTGCCGGCAAGGCCGGATCAGGCCAGGTGTGCCTAAACGGCCCGGCGGCCCGTACGGGTTATGTCGGCGATAAGCTTATCATTGTAAGTTACGCCCTCCTTACGCCGGATGAAGCCAGGCAGATGAAGACAAAAACTGTTTATCTCGACGATGGCAACCGCATTAAAGCTTAGATATTATGGAGACCCGTGCCTCAGGAAAGCGGCCAAGGCTGTTAAAAATGTCGGCCTTGCGGAGCGCATGCTCATTCGTGAAATGATTGAGGCCATGTATGCTTTTGACGGTTCTGGCCTGGCCGCAACCCAGGTGGGCCTTGATTTGCAGATTTTCGTGGCCGACGACGGCGATGGCCCTTATGCCGTGATTGACCCTGAAATTGTGAAGAAAAGCTCTGAGCAATCCAAAATGGAAGAAGGGTGCCTGAGCCTTCCCAAAATCAAGGTCAACGTCAAGCGGCCGGCCACCATTAAAGTGAAATACCTTGATGATAACAATGTCATGGTAGAAAAAGAGTTTTCAGGCTTAAAGGCCAGGATTTTTCAGCATGAGATTGACCATTTGGAAGGCCGCATGATCATTGATTATGCATCCAAGGAAGACCGCGAGAAATACAAAGACCAGCTCACGAAGCTGAGCGATCTTTTTCAAAAGCCGAAACCTTCAGGAAAAAAGAATGGCTAAGAGGCTTCCGGCATGGTTTGAGCAGGAGGTGCCTGACCCGGTTGCGCTCGGGCAGATGAAAGGCATTTTAAAGAGCGCAGGCCTTTCGACTGTTTGTGAAGGCGCCCGCTGCCCCAACCAGGGGGCTTGCTGGAAAAAGGGCACGGCTACGTTCATGATTTTAGGCGCGGTCTGCACGCGTGAGTGTCGGTTTTGTGCCGTCGAAAGCGGGAGCCCTCAAGAAGTTTCTGGGGTGGGGCCGTGCGGCGGGGCGGAGCCGGTCAAAAGGCGGGGGCCAGGGTTGGTGTTGGCCCCTCTGGGGCGCGGGAAGGTTTGGGAGGTGAAGGGCGGGGGGATTTTTGCGGGCCCGGGGCTTGCGATAAAAGGCTTTTTCCAGGCGTTTTTGGCGGGGTTTTTGATC
>JADFYI010000040.1 GCA_015233145.1 Candidatus Omnitrophota bacterium | reverse complement strand
ATTGTTGACCAGCTTTCACGGCAGCTGGAGCCGGTGGGGCGCGTGGCTCTTTTGGGCCGGAACGGTACCGGGAAAACAACGCTTCTTAAAGTTCTGGCAGGCGAGCTTGGCGCCGACACAGGAGAGGCGATTTTTCAAAAAGGGCTAAAGGTGGCCTATTTGCCTCAGGAAGTGCCGCGCGATATTAAAGGTGAGGTGTTTGACATTGTGGCCTCCGGCTTAGGCGAGCAGGCCAGGCTTTTAAGCGATTACCATCATGTGAGCCATGCCCTTCACGCCACACATACTCCGGAACTCATGCGTGAACTTGACCGCATCCAGGCCGAACTTGACCGTACGCACGGCTGGGAGCTCGACCATGACATTGAGCATGTCATTTCCAAAATGAAGCTTTCGCCAGAGGATCATTTTGAGCATTTGTCCGGTGGACAGAAGCGCCGCGTCTTTTTGGCGCGGGCCATTGCCTCGAAGCCTGATGTGCTCCTGTTGGATGAGCCGACAAATCATCTGGACATTGATTCCATCAACTGGCTCGAGGGGTTTCTAAAGAATTTCTCAGGCGCGTTGTTTTTTGTGACCCATGACCGCGTTTTTATGGAGCATCTGGCCACAAGGATTATCGAGCTTGACCGCGGCCGCTTGTTAAGCTGGTCGTGCGATTATAAAACTTTCCTGGAGCGAAAGGCCCTTGCCTTAAAGATGGAAGAGTCCAGTCAGGCGGATTTTGATAAAAAGCTGGCCCAGGAAGAAATCTGGATAAGAAGAGGCGTTGAAGCCCGCCGTTGCCGTAATGAAGGCCGGGTTAAGGCCCTTGAAAAAATGCGTGAAGAGCGCAGTGCCAGGCGCAGCCAGACCGGGCAGGTGCGCATGCGCGCGCAGGAATCTGATCCATCAGGCCATTTGGTCATCAAAGCCTCAAGGCTGGGGTATCGATACGGTGAGAAATGCCTGATCCGGGATTTCTCAGCCAATATCATGCGGGGCGACAAGATCGGGGTTATCGGCGCCAACGGCAGCGGTAAGACAACGCTCCTTCGCGTCCTTGTGGGAAAAATGCCGCCAACCAAAGGGACCGTGCGCTTCGGTACCGCCCTTGAGATTGCTTATTTTGACCAGATGCGTGAAGAGCTGGATGAAGAAAAAACAGTTGCGGAAAATATCTGCGGGTCTGGCGATTCGGTTGTGATTAACGGTAAGCCACGTCATATTATCGGGTATCTTCAAAACTTTTTATTTTCGCCTGACAGGGCGCGCACGCCGGTCAAGGTTCTTTCCGGCGGGGAGCGCAACCGACTCCTTTTGGCAAAGCTTTTCACCAAGCCCTTTAATTTTCTGATCATGGATGAGCCGACCAATGATCTGGACATTGAAACGCTTGAGCTTCTTGAAGACCTTCTGGTGGAATATTCCGGAACGCTCATTTTGGTGAGCCATGACAGGGCGTTTTTAAATAATGTGGTGACATCCACCTTTGTGTTTGAAGGTGAGGGAGAGCTTAACGAGTATGTGGGCGGGTATGACGATTGGCTTAGCCAGCGGGAACAAAACAAGGTGTCCGCTGTCAAGGAAGCTGAGGCTCGTAGAGACCCGGGAATGAAGAAGCCGCGAACTTCTTCCAAGCTTTCTTTTAAGGAAGGCCGTGAACTTGAAAATCTGCCTAAAAAAATTGAGAAGCTTGAAGCGGAACAGGCCCAGCTTTGCGCGTTGTCAGCGGATGTTGATTTCTATAAAAGAGATTCCATGGAAATTGTCAAAATAAAAGAACGCGCAGAGTCAGTAGCGTTTGAAATTATGGAAGCATACAAGCGCTGGCAGGAACTGGAGGCTCTCCAGAAAGAAACGGGTCAGAATTTTTAGTTTTCCATTTTTTCTGGATATATCCATTTCGGGGTTGACAAAATAAGAATCATAGTGCATAATTGCTTCCAAGCATTACAAGGAAGGTGATCTTAGACCGCATGGTAGAAGGGAACAAGCCTTGCGGATTTTTTATTTTACCGACTGAAAGATGCTTAAATTTTAATAAAAGGAGGTATTTTAGTCATGGTTAAGGGAAAAGTGAAGTGGTTCAATGATCAAAAGGGGTATGGTTTTATTACACCTGAGTCTGGCAAAGATGTTTTTGTTCATCACAGCGAAATTCAGGGTGATGGCCGTAGAACATTGGTTGAGGGTCAGGATGTGCAGTTTGAAATCGTCAATGGCCCCAAGGGAGAGCAAGCCAAGGGTGTTGTGAAAATATAATAGATTCATGAGCACTTGTTTGACAAGCCCCCTGCAGCTGAAAAGTTGCAGGGGGTTTTTTATTTTTCAAGCCTGCCTGCCGGCAGGCTTGAAAAATAAAAAACATTCGAGAAAGCCTTTTCTCGCACCCCCTCCTTGCACATGGTTTCCTATAAGAATATATGTTATCTTTTATGAGGATTCGTTAGCACCGACATATATATAAAGGAAGCTATGGCATTATTAAAAAGTCGCCTTATTTTACGGCTTGTCTCCTGGATTTTGATTATATCCTTTGGGTCTTCGTGTGCCTTTTCCTCTCCGGTGTATGCCCAGAGCCTGAATCTGCCATCTCCTGGAACAATGGTTTTATCAAGCCCGGCCTATATGCCGACCATGATGAAGGGCTTGAAAGTCCATCCTGAAAACCCGTTGTTGTTTGACTTTGTTTTGGATACCGGCAAGTCAGGGCTAAAGCTTGACAGCAAAGAGTTTAAGGCTGAGTCTGAAAAGCTGATTAAATACTTTTTGGCCTCGCTTACGATTAAAGAAACTGACCTTTGGGTCAACCTTTCGCCTTATGAAAAAGACCGGATGGCAACTGAAGAACTGGGAGCGACTGAACTGGGCCGTGATATGCTGGCGCAGGATTATATTTTAAAGCAGCTGACTGCCTCCCTCATTTATCCTGAAAAAGATTTAGGCAAAAGCTTTTGGGACAAGGTTTATGCCAAGGCCCAGGCGCAGTTTGGGACATCTGACATTCCTGTGGACACGTTTAATAAGGTATGGATTGTGGCTGACAAGGCCAAGGTCTTGGAAAAGAACAACGCGGCTTATGTTGTGGGCTCTCACCTGAAGGTCATGCTGGAAACAGATTATCTTGCGCAGGAGAAGAGCGTAGGGGCGCAATTTATTGCGCCCGGGACGCAGGCACCTGGTAGGGGCAATAAAGTTGAAGGCTCAAGCGAAGGCCAAGAGCTTGCCAAGCAGGTGATCCGCGAGGTTGTGATCCCTGAAATCGAAAAAGAAGTGAATGAAGGGCAAAATTTCGCGCCGCTGCGCCAAATGTTTTACGCCATGATTCTGGCGTCGTGGTACAAGCTGGCGTTAAAGGATGCCTTTTTAAATCAGGTTTATGCGAACAAGAACAAGACCAGCGGCGTGCTGTCGGATGACCCGGCTGTTAAAGAAAAGATTTACAGCCAGTATCTGGACGCCTACAAAAAGGGTGTATTCAACTACATCAAGGAATCAACAGATACCGCAACAGGTGAAACCATTCCCCGCAAATATTTTTCCGGCGGGTTACAGCTCATGAAAGATCCGGCGCAGGTGATTGACCGCGTGCAAAGCCTGAGCCCTGGCGATACTATTGCCGGAATCGGCAATGTGGTCGTGGTCACAACAAACATAGCGCGGTCAAAAACAAGGACGGTTGCAGCCAAGACTAACCGTGCACAGCAGTCTGACGCGGCGATGTCGAGGCGTAGTTTTTTGAAATGGACTGCTTTGGGCGCTGCCACTATCGGTGGCTTTGCCTGGATGCGCAGAAGCTATAACCAGTTTCAGGAAAAACAGCTTGCTCAATTGACTCAAAAAGAAGAGGAATTAACGAGTGCGCCTGTGAGTGCCGCCCCGAGCATGCCAGTCCCCTTGGGCATTCCTACGTTGGCGAAAAATATTTCTGCCAGGATTGCGCAAGAAGGAGGCATTGCAAGCTCGAAGGCTGTGGTGCAATTAACCATTGCGGCCATTGGCTGGAGTATGGACGCCGAGAGAGTTATTGGGCTTGCGAATGCCATTAAAGCCGCGCTTCCGAAAGACGATGGAGATATCACCTGGGATGCCCTTGCAGAGTTGGCGTTTGCCACAGCCGCGAACCGCAAGAGCGGTGTTCATGTGGCCAAGGTTGCTCAAGCTCTTAAAGCCAAAATGAAGGCAGACAATGTTGTTATCAGCTGGGAGGCTGCCTCTCAATTAACAATCGCCAAGGAAATTGCAGATATCAGTATTGACCAGACCGCAGGGCTTACCCATGCCATCAAGGCAGAGTTTACCAAAGATAAGATGGAAATAAGCGCAGAGGCCATGTCGTCACTGGCCATCGCATCAGCCATTCGGCGTATGCCTGCCGCTCAAGTTGTTCCGTTGGCCAAAGACATTAAAGCAGAGATTGCCCAGCAAGACCCATCCATAAGCTGGGAGGCTGTGGCCCAATTAACCATAGCGGCTGCGCTTAAAAGTTGGCGTGCCAGTCAACTGGTTGCGGTAGCCCAGGGTGTGCGCGCAAAGATTGAGAGAGACGGCGGCATTACCTGGCAGGGATTAACGATTCCCCTGGGCCAGGGAGAAAAAGTCAGCTGGGATATTATTGCCATTTTAACCATAGCTTCAACCTTTGGGAATTCCGACGCGGCCCAGTCCGCAGGTTCATCACTGGATGGGGCAAAGCAGCTTTTGGTTGATTATCAAAAAACAGGTTCAATCATGGGGCCTCCGGGCGTGATTGTTGCCGACTATCTTCAGCAAATCGCAGAAGGTGTTAAAAATTTTGACAGCCATAACGTGGTTTCCAGCCTGAGCACAAAAGGATATTTACGAGGGAACATTTCTTTGCAGGAAGCGGCCAGAAAGCTTCATGACGCCGATGCGGCCTTGGATGAACAGCCAGCTGTCGAGCTTTTGGTGACACTGCGCGCGGGTTATATTTACAATTTACGCGGCGAAGCGCTCACAGAGCTTTTCCAAAGAGTTCAGGGTGAAAAGATTTTTGAGGTATTCTACGGAGGCAATCAGCGCCGCCCTGTTGTTGCCCGGGGATTGAAGAAAATTCTGGTTCTTGAAGATGACCCCCAAAGGGCCAGGGATATCCGTGAAGAGGTTGAGGCAATATTTGGGAAAGCCGTGGAAGTCATTATCCAGAGTGACGTGGTTCAGGCCAAAAAGGTGCTTACAATTCAGGGCCAAACCATTGATGCTTTGGTCGGAAGCATGCGTTACGGGGTTAATAATCCCGCCGAATTGCCGAGAAGCGAGCGTGACAATACATTTCTCGGCCTTGTGGAGCATCCGCTGGGGGAAAATCTTCCTGTGATTGTCCTCACCTCAAGCCAGAACGCCCGTCTTATCGATGGCCTGAGGAGCAAATACGGTGAGCGGGTTTCCATTGCCTTTATGCCTAAACCCGGCGAGCTTTCAGCCCTTTCCGAGCAACTTAAGGTTATTGATGAAAAATTAAAAAATGCTGATGCGGCGCAGGGGGCTGTGACAGGCGAAATGCTTGATTTTGCCAAAACTTTATTGCAAGAACATAATGTTGTGAAAAAAGATTCTTTATCGGAAAAAAGGCCGTTTTCAGATTATGTCAGTGTTGTTGCATTAAGGAGCAAAAATTTTTCCTATGGGGATTTTATTCGCCTGCCGGCAGTCGAACAATATCTTAAAGGGCTGGTATCTCTTGAGGCGGCCGCGCAACAATTACGCCAGGAATCCCCTCAGCCTTTGGCCGAAAGGCTGGCGGTTGAACTTTTGGTTACGCTGCGTGTCAACTATGGCCTTGGCCTGGCTGGCACCAATAATCTTCAGGCGCTGCTCAACCAAATGAGGAGCGAAAGATTTTTTGAGAAATATTATGCAGGGCAGGCCCGTCCGGCTATCCAGGGCCTGGGCACTGTCTTGGTATGGGACCCTGATTTTGACGCCCTTCAATCCTTGAGAAAAGCGATTCAATCGGCATTTCCTGATGTGAACGTTGTTGCCTTGCCCACGCTTGCCAAATCTGAAAAAGTTATAGAAGAACAGGGCGGTTCGGTTGATCTTATTGTCGGCAGGATTCCTTACGGCTGGCACAATCCGCTTACATTTGGCAGGAAAGAGCGCGCGAGGACTTTTTTAAGGCTTTTAAACCGGTACGACGGCCAGGCTGTCCTTATTTCGCAAAGCCGTGACGTCCGCAGGATTGTGGGAGAGGAATACGCCGACAGGGTGACGCCGGTATTTTTTTCGGAATCAGAAAACTATTCGCCCCTGATTTCCGCACTCCAAAAGGTTGATGAGAAATTAAAGTCCTCTGATGCGGCAATGCAACGGCTGACGGATGAGGAAAAAGGCGTGGCCAGGGAAATGGGACTCAGCACAAAGGCTGAATTTGCTCTGATAGTCTTGAAAAATAACGGCATTGCCCCCATGGTTGTCCTTCGCCTGATAGAGGAGTTTGAGGGAAAAATTGTCTCTGCCGAAAAATTGCTTCATTTTGCGGCCTGGAACCAAAATGCAAAGTCTCCGTTAAATGATTACGGCCACATCATGATGTTATCTGATCTCGAACGGATCAGGAGAGCTCCGGGCGATATGATTTTAAATTCTGGAAGCAAGGAAGCCTATCACCTGATCAAGGTGACCCGCAACAATTTCTTAAGGCTTCTTATGGATGTTTACAGGGTGGATCCCAATGTGGTTTTTGACTTTGTGTTTGGTGAACGCGCTGTGGGGCCAAAGATATATAAAGCACAGCAGGCCCCGTTTAGCTTCCCATTTTCATCGTCGGCAGCAACACGGTTCATCAATTTGATATTTGACGGCCAGAATTTTTTCAAGGTGGAGACCTTCATGGATGGGCATGGATGGCATTGGTATGTTAACGGAGTGCCTTACGGCATGGATTTAACACCCGATGATGCCCTGGCGTATGATGGCCACGGAAGGATTGTTTTTACCCAAAAAATGAATCGCGATGAACCTGTGGTGGTTTTAAGGTTGAGCGGCCAGGGAGTGGAGCGGGCCGCAAAGGATATTGTGAAAAAGCACACGGCCGGGACACTCCTCGGGACGCCGAGCCAGTATAAAAATTCTCATTTTATCGACGAAAATGTTTGGCGTTTTGCGCATACTCGCCCTGTTCTTCAGGAGACCGAGGAACGGAAAGCAGAGATGACAGTGGATGTAGGGGCGATTGCCAGTGAGATGGACGGGGTCTCTGTGGCGCCGAAATTTCAGCCTATTGAACAGGGGGCTCCGGTTACGCTTCGCGGCAGCCGGGAGCAGGTCGATCGCCGTGGCGAGAGGACCGGGCGTGTTTTTGCTTACGTTGCAGACCCTTTCAGCGACGGTATTTTATACCTGGTGAAATGGGATGCCGATCAGCAGATCAAGGATAAAAAACTTGAGGCGATTAAAGGCAAATTTCAGTCGTTGAGCGAACTTCAGTCCCAACTGCAAGGTTTGGCGCTTGGCAGCAATAACAGAAAGCGCAGGGAATTGATATCAGCGGCCAAGAGCCTCGTGGCCTCGCTTAAAGCAGGTTTTTCAGGATACGGTGAATTTCTTTCCGGCGGGCAGTTGCTGGAGCTGTTAACAGAAATCAATCCGGTTGAACTGGCCAACGCAGAGGCTCAGATTCAAAAGGGGATGGCATTGCTTGAGTCTCTGGAAAGAGAAAACCAGGGCATGACATTTGAGTTTGGTTATGATTTAAGAAAACTTGATTCGCCTGGCGATGGGGATTCGGCCATGGCGAACCATTTTTCAGAGATGAGGCTTCGCAGGCTCGAGTTGCATCAGTTGGAGGTGTGGAAAAGCAGGTCGCAGAACCGGCGCATGCCTGAGGAGATTAAAGCCAGGGCTGAAATGACATTGCAATCGCTCAGAGACGGGCTTGTGAAATATGCGGCGTTCTCCTCGGCCAGGAGACTGATGGATCTTTTATCTCCGGAAAAAATTGACGGGCGGCTGGAAGGGGTTTCGTTTTCCCTGGCGTTTGGGGAGCTCGAAAGGCTCGAAAATCAAATCCACGACTGGGATGTGAGCCCTAAGGGCAAGATTGTGGATTTAGGCTCATTGTCTTTGCCTGTTGTTATCAAGAAGGACCAAAAGATTCTTTACACTTTTCGTAACGGCTGGAGGGTGGAACTCGAAGAGCGGAACAATACGACGCGGGCCCTTGTCAGAAAAGGAGACCAGGATATCTTTTCTATAGAGTATCCAGAATGGAAGCCCGACAGAAAATGGGAAGATGTTGTCAATGATATCAATGCGATGTATGGCGAGCGGCTTGCCGGAAAAGATACTGCACCCGCTGTTCAAAAAGCCCTGGCGGAATCTTCGGGAGGGCGCGTGGTTGTTATTGTGAATGCGCCGCTGGAAGAGTCTTCGGACGTGGTGTTGGCAGCCCTTGAAAACAATCCCAATGTCATGGTGCTTCATGGCCCTCTGAGTGATGGTCGGCCAGCGTCTTTTGGCGTCGAGGCCAAGGACTTATACGATAACGGGTTTTGGGTTGACGAAAAACGCGGTTTTGTAAATCTTTCCAACCTGCGCGAAGGCGCCACCAGACAAAGGCTTCGTGAGGCATTGGCTCCTTTAAAAAAGCCGAGATCAACACAGATGGTTAATTACAAGTCGCGGGTTGCCAAAGTGCAGCCAGCCACGATCGGGATGCTTCCGCGCAATGTTCCTTTATTGGGGTTGCGCGTAGCCTGGGAAGAGAGGCTGGTTGTTAATCAAAAAGGACAACCAGACCAGGAATTTATTCTTTATGAAGATGTTCCTGTTTTTCCGGATGACAGTGATGGTGATGAACCGGTGTTTACCAGGGGGGCCAATGTTGTCGGATTAACAAAGGAGGGTGAGGCTTTCTGGAAAGAGGCGATTGCCCAGGCATCTGTTGTGATTATGCTCGGTGAACATGTGGGCGGCATTGACCATGTTTTAAAAGGAGAAGTTTTAGGGCAAAAGAGGCTGAGGGTTGATCATAGCGACCTTCAGTGGATGAAAGAGCTGGCCCAGCCTTCTTTATGGAAAGCGTCATCGTTAAGTTCAGACAATGCCATGCAGACCACCCCTGGTGGTATTGACCTTAATGCCAAAAACATGGGGCTGGATGTTCGGCGTGACGGCAAGGGCATTGATATGAGATTCGATCCCGCGCTTTTTGAGCAATTCACCCGCGGAGATTTTTCAGGTGTTGTGCCGGTGATCCTGCGCATGACACCAGTTCAAAATCCGCTTTCTATATTAAATTTAAATTAATAATATCGTATTTCTTCTAAATTTGCATATTGTTTATTCGTATGTTATATTTCCAGTTCGCTGTCATTGATTAGAATTTTTTACAACACTTTTCCGCCTAAAAAGGACAAGAATAATGAGCGTTCAACGCCTTAAGAAAGCCGGCTTATTTAAGCTGGTTTCGGTCTGGATTTTGTTAAGTTTTGTTTTGTCAGCCATCACCCCGCCGCGCGCCTATGCGCAAAGTTTGAATTTACCTCAACCCGGCACCATGGTTGGGATGAGCCCCGTCTACATGCCGACCATGATGAAGGGCTTGAAAGTCCATCCTGAAAACCCGTTGTTGTTTG
>JADFYI010000039.1 GCA_015233145.1 Candidatus Omnitrophota bacterium | reverse complement strand
TTGCTGACTATTGGAACGCGTGGTTCGCGTATAATCAATAATTTTTGAAAAATTTCCATCAGGCAAAATATGCGTGCGATCATCGGTCATGGTATCCGTATTGCTTATCGATACCACATAATACGGCTCATACTGCATGGGAACATCCGCATTCATGGCCTTGGTTGCCACAGCAAAAATCCGACGGTCAGCGTCCAAGAGCCGGCCTTGAAATGCCCGGCGGATATACAGTGACATTGTCGTGATCGCGACTACGGCAATGATAATCATAACAACATATTCACCTGTAATCACTTGGCCGGATTGTCTGCAAAAAAATTTTAACATATCTGCCTTAAGGACGTTTTTTTAAAAACGCGTCCTTTTCCTTATGCTTTTCTCAGTCCCCAAGGCCCCGGGGCTCTGTTGGAGCCCCTGGTGGCCTTTGGGACGTTTTTTTAAGAAACTTCTTTTTATTTAGCCCTTAAGGCTCGGGCTCACTGTTGGTTCGCCACGTAGCCTTAAGGACGTTTTTTTAAGAAACTTCTTTTTATTTAGCCCTTAAGGCTCGGGCTCACTGTTGGTTCGCCACGTAGCCTTAAGGACGTTTTTTTAAGAATTCTTAAAAAAACGGGAGGGAGGCTTTTCGCAAGAACTTCCGCGATAACTCCCTCCTCTCCCGTCTTATTGACTTCAACAATACCTTGCCTTCTCTAATGACATGAAGACAATGTTATTACTTACCCCAATACTCACTATCTGCATTGGTGCCAATACGCGTTTCGCTATTCGTAACTTTATTTGCACGATACGCAGAGTTAGCCTGACCACCCAACGATGTGTCTGTTGTATTGGTTGTTGTTGTTACATGCTTGTAAAAATTAGCCGGTGTTGCCTGTGAATACTGCTCACCGATATCATCCGTAGCAGTCTTTAAACGACCGCCAATACCGCGTTTAATATACGTTTGTAACGACAGAATGGCCGCAAGAATAATAATAATCAATATCGCATATTCAAGCGTGCTCTGCCCGTTATGTTTTCTTAATCTGCTCAACATAGATTCTCCTTTCGGTCGTTAGAAACCTTTATTTGCTTCTTTAGCAGCGGTGCTGTCTACGACCGCATCATTTTTATACGTGGTTGTGTCGTAATACGTATTCGCCAAAACCGTGGCATTGGTAGAAGCATTGATCTGTGCCCCGGTTTCTGTGGTGTCCGAACCCTTATTGGTATCGGATTTTGAATTCTGGTAATACGGCTCGTACTGAAGCGTGTTACCAATCTCCTTCGTTGAATCACGCAGAGTAACGCTCGCATCGCGCAAGCGGCCTTGGAGGGCACGCTGGGCGTACGTTTGCATCGCAATAACGCCGCCAACAACAAGGGCGATAAGAATCGCGTACTCGGCGGTATTCTGCGCTTTTTTATTCTTGAACATTTTTAACATGTGACTGCCTCCTTAAAAAGATTTGTGAATCTCTTTGTTTTTTCGCCTTACTTCGACGTGTGTGAAGCGTCGAGTCGCTGCGCCATTGTATCCATACCCTCAATAGCACTGTTAATCGTCGAGTTTAACTTCTGTTTAAACGGTGAAGTCGGGCTAACCAGAAGCGATATGATAACCACGATAACTGCGGTTACCAAGATCACATACTCGAGCGTACTCTGCCCTTTTTTATTTCTAATCATTGTTTTGTCTCCTTAAAATTAGAAGAAAAATTATAATGCCTTATTCTACTCTTTATCGTATTCCGCTGTGATGTCCTTCTGCTTGGATTGAACCGAGCGATACACATAAGTGCTCATGGCGACCAAGGCCGCCGAAACAATGGCTACGACAAGGGCGTATTCGATCATGGCCTGTGCTCTTTTGTTTCTCAAAAACCCCATCGTATTGCACCTTACGTGTTTGAAGAACATTTAGCTCCGGGCTTCGCTGACATCAGAAACGCGAAACGGGAATACTCCGGAACCTTTATCCTGCCAGAGTTACCTCTGGAACCAGGCCTCCTGCTGTTTTAAAAACCAGCAAGAGATGTTATCCTGCTTTTTTAGAAGCAGGACTGAAAGAGTCCTTTTTTATTAAAGAACATTGCTTCGCTGATTATAGATATAAAAAGTATAACATATATATCCAGCGAATCAATGTGCGTAAATAAAATATATCATATACTTATAGGAAAAATCAACCCGGAAGGAAGATTAATTTGATTTTTGAAGAGTAAGAAAAATCTGTTTTCCGCTGTGATCCTTGATCGAACGGCTATTAAGTTCGTTAATGGCACACTGAAGAGGTAATAAGAAAGGAAAGCTCTTGTCTGAAATAAGCCGAATCATTAATCCGTCAGGACGATTCTTGATATACCCTGGCATTGCGCGAAGCGCTGACCAGAATTCCATGGCCGGAGGAAAAGAATATTCTTGAACAAAACAAGAGTAAAAACTTGTAAAAATTCTAAAACAAACAGAATCTAATATTGATGAAAGTGGTGTATTTTGCCCATAAAACTCTTTTAAAACAGTGTCTTGTGGGTTAAAATTAATTACTCTATGTGTTTTATTAATATAATGTGGTGTTCTGTTAATTACCGCCTCGATCATGTCTGCAGCCTTAAGAAACGTCTGATCAATATTAGAAACAAGCACGGTCTTTTCATCGTTTTCACGGCTGGATAATAAAACAACACGAAGGCTTTCTTTTTCTGCCCAGGGAAGAAGGCCTTCCACATAGGCAAATTCCCGGTCAAAAGCCTTATCATAAAACACCCGTTCCGAGCCAATGCCTTCAAACTGAACGCTGGCCCTGTCTTTATCCGAAAGAACCCCCCTGGCAATAAAGCCTCTCCTCACGCGCGCCAGCCGTTCAAAAAGAGGCACTTTTCTGCCATCGCAGAGAATCGCGGTCACGCCATCCACAGCATCTTCTCCAAGGCCCTGCAAAATCTTCCAAAAAGAGGCTGACTCTGAAAACGGGCCTTCAAACACGTTGAATTCAAAAACAAAGGGGAGAATGTTGTTCACGTAGCTATCCGCAACTTTTTCCGTCAATTGAAAAAGAGGAACGCCTGTGCCAGGAGCGCTCGACGCCTCTGAACTCAGCCTGAAGGAAAGCGGGTCAGCATAAAATTTTTTACCCGAAAAGCAAAGAAACTCGATGCGCTCCGCGGTTTCAAGAAGCCCGCTCATTTCTGTCTGAAAAAAAAGCGCGAGGCGCGGCAAATCCAGGTTTTTTCCTATCACTGCCCCGTAAATGTCCGCGAGCTCCGCACAGGAAATGCCGTAAATCTGAGAAAATGTCTTTAAAAGCGCTCCGCGGGAATCGAGCCATTCCGAAGAAGAACTCATCCCGAAAGCCAAAAGACCTTCTAAAGATGATGTCCGGCGATTATCCAAAGAAAGTCCTGCCACACGGGCCATGGCTCCACCCAGCAAGGACGAACGCTCCCTTTCCCAAAGAGCAGCCAGCATAACAGCAACCCCGGCATTTTGAAAAACTTCCCCGTCATCAACACCCCAAATCTTCACACGGCGTAACGGCTCTCCCCGTTCCAGCAAAACATTCTTGCGGTCTCTGGCCAGGGCGGCTTCAACCGCATCCCGCTCAGCTGCCTCAGGATTGGCAACTGGATCCGGGCGCAGGCGAAGCGGCGCTTCAGAAACAACAGGCAACGGCTCAACAATCATGGCAGGCGCTTCAACTGTTTTTTCTTTCGGCTTAACCGGTTCTTCTGATAAAAACGGCGCCACCTGGGCCAAAAGGGTTTCTTTTTTTTCCTGAGGGATGAAAAAGTTTTTGGGAGGCTTGGCCTTGGCGCGGCGGCCAACAGGGCTGTTTAAAGAAAAATCTTTAATAACATCAGCAATGGACGACTTGGATACCTCAAGATTAAATTTTTCTTTAATGATATCCGCAAGCTTTCGGCAGGATACGGCAGGGTCTTGTGTCTTTAATTGAACAATATAATCAATGACTTCTTGTTTTAATTTATACGTAACGCCCATATGCCCCCATAATAAAGCACCGCGTAGGTGCCACACCAGTAGCGTCCAAATTCAGTTTGGACATTTTAAACCCCAATAATACCAAATTATTGGCACCTACGCGGTGTGCGAAGCGGCAATCTGCTTAGATTGGACATTATTATATAATAATTTGATCACTAATGGAAGATTTGGTTTGAAGGATTTTTCCTGCGGGGAGTTCCAGAGCCTTATCAGCTTTCCAAAAAATAGGGCTTAAGGCAAACGGCGGGATGTTGGACACCAGGCCCACAATCCTGTTATTTTTATCCAAAAAAACAACATCAATGGGAAACTTCATAAAAAACATGTGGATAGAATTACAGTGCGTGATCAAAAGGCCCTCCCCTTCCGCAAGGCTGGAACGGCCCAAAAGCCCTTGCATGCGTGAGAAAGCAGTGTCCGCCAGAACAACGTTATCTGCTAAAAGAATTTTTTGGGAGGCGTTAAGGGCTTTCATGGGCTGGCTATTCTGCCCGGACAGAGTGGTCTGCAGAGAAAATAGTGACAGGAAGCACTAATCCGCGCTTTTTAAAATCTTCGAAACACTCAGGAACATAGCCCGTGGGTGCGTATTCCCCCATAATTTTGCCGTTCTTATCCATGCCTTTATGATTAAAAACAAAAATATCTTTCAGTTCCGGGATGCCTTCAACAATGCGGCCGGTCACTTCTGAAATCCCGGTAATCTTGCGGGAACCGTCTGACATACGCGCCACATGGACAATAACATCAATGGCGGACGAAATCATGTCATAAACCGCACGCAAAGGCAGTTCCAAGCCGCTTAACAAAATCAGTGAATTCAAGCGCGTGATGGCATCACGCGTGGAATTGGCATGGATGGTGGTTAAGGACCCGTCATGGCCTGTATTCATGGCCTGGAGCATATCCAGCACCTCAGGGCCGCGGCACTCACCAATAATAATGCGGTCAGGCCTCATGCGCAAAGTATTGACAAAAAGTTCTCTGATGGAAATGCCGCCCTTGCCCTCAACGTTGGTGGGCCGCGTTTCAAGCCTTGCCCAATGCGCCTTATTGAGCTTGAGCTCAGCCGCGTCTTCAATCGAAATAATGCGCTCTCCGTCAGGAATATATTCCGAAACAATGTTCAAAAGCGTTGTTTTGCCCGAACCTGTACCGCCGGAAATAAGCATGTTTTTCCGTGTGACAACCGCGGCCTGGATAAAATCAGCCATGGGCTGTGATACGCTGTGAAAACGGTTCAAAAGATCCTCGATGGTATAGCGATCCTGCGCAAATTTACGAATCGTGATCATGGGCCCCTTTAAAGACAAGGGAGGAATAATGGCATTGATACGCGACCCGTCGGGCAGGCGCGCGTCAACCATGGGAACCGATTACTCAATACTGCGGCCCAGGGGCGCAATAATGCGCTCAATGACCGAACGCACCTGCTGGTTGGAAAGAAACTTGCGCCCGGTTAAAATCAGCTTTCCGCCTTTTTCAATATAGATCTCGTCTTTATTGTTCACCATGATATCCGTGATATCCTGGTCAGCCAAAAATTCTTCCAGAGGCCCAAGCCCCAGCGCTTCGTTCACGATTTCCGTGACAAGCTTGCCGCGCTCCTGGTGCGAGGAAACAATAGCTCCCGCCTCTTCTGTCATCAAATCCACGACCAGGCGTTCGGCCTGTTTTTTAATGGCCGCGGCCTGCTCAGGGTCAGAAAGCGCTTCGGGGGTAACAGCCTTTAAATTCATGCGTTCAATCAAACGCTCATGAATACGTTTTTTAAGTTTGGCGACCTCGTCTTCTTCTTTCTTCGTCGAATATTTTACCTGAGAATGTCCCACCGTATCTGTAACGCCAAACTTTTCCCAGAAGCCCTCACCCTTGGTTTCGTCAGATTTTCTGACCTTAAGGACTTCCGTGGACTGGACATAAATGCTCTCAACCTTTAACGCGTCCGCCAGATCGTTAAAAGCCAAAGAAACCTTGGATCTGGGGCTGTCCACAACGCAGGGAATGCCCCGGTTAAGCGCAACGCCGCCCGTGCGTCCTTCCGACGGTATTCTGGCAATAATCTCACAACCCAACGCATCCTTGACTTCCTGCCAGGCCACCCCGCCATGGCTTTCGGAACGGTTCAAAATAAGCTTAATCATTTTTAAGGGGAAATGCTGGCTTTGAAGAACCTCCAGACCCCACTTGATCTGATAGACAGCCAGAATATCCGGCGTTGCCACCAGAAGGATCAGGTTTGAAAGGTCCAAAACCGCGATCAAAACTTCGGTAAAAGATTTTCCGATATCAACAATAATATAATCATACGCCATGGCCGCACGCTTGAAAAACGGCCGCACCGTATCAGGCGTAATCAGCCCGATCTGGCGGGTATTGGTCACCGAGGTAATAAAATCTACACCGCTCGAATGGGTTGTAATAAAATTCCTGATAATCTGGGGATTTTCGTTTTTCTCAAGTTCTGGAAGGATATCAACAATGGAATACCGCGGAGAAACATTGAGCATCCTCGCCATGTCCTGGCCGGCCTGGAAATCAAGGTCAACCAGAAGCACGCGTTTCCCGCTTAAAGCCAGGGCAGTCGCGGTATTCACACACACCAGTGTTTTACCGACGCCGCCTTTATTGCTGAAAATGGTTATGGTTTTGGCAGGCATGCTTTTTATTTAACACATTAATTGCGATTGGCAATATTTTTGAGAAACGCATCCAAACTATAAACAATCGGGATCGTTAAAGAAAGTTCCTGTTTTTGAATATCCATCGGAAATGGCGCATAAGGGGCCAGTAACTGGGCCGTGTTCATCGCATCCTGGTCGAAAATCTCATACCCGGAAGAATCCTTAACAAACACCTCTTTTAACGTTCCGTCGGCTTTGATATTCAAGGAAAGTTTCACGGTCCCCTGCCAGCCGTTTTTCTGCGCCTCGTAAGGATAGGCAATGGCCGCAGAAATTTTTTCCTGGACAGCCTTGGCATAAGGAGCAAGCTCTGCGGGAACTGATGTTGACAGGCTCGCCGCGTTTTTGGTAATCACGGGAACATTTTTAGTATCACGCTCCACAGCCTCGGGAAGCGCCGGCGCATTGTCCATCATGGCATTATTTTTTGGCTCAGACGCGGCCTGAAAAGCCTGCGGCTTTTCCGTATGAATAATTGTTGGCGTCAAAGAAATAACGACTTCTGTTTCTTCATTTGGCGCCGGTGTGGACTTACTGCGAAACAGCATCCCGATAATCGGAATGCTTGAAAAAAATGGAACCTTGTTAACGGTCTCGTTGTTTCTCCTTTTAATAAGCCCGGCCAAGACAATGGTCTGGTGATCATCCAGAAAAAGCTGGGTTTGGGCCGTCCGGGTCAAAAACGCCACATCGCTTCCTGTGGGCTTTGCAGAATCAATATCACTGATCTGGGTATTGAGCAGAATATCAATCTTCCCCTTGCGGATAGTTGGCGTTACAGACATGGTCACGCCATACTGCTTAAAAGTGACATTCTCTGTTTGTGTTCCGCCGGAAGCCGCGGTTGTTATGGTTTTGATCGGAATTTCACCGCCTACATTAAACGTGGCTTCCTTGCCGTTTAAAACAACAAGGCGCGGCTTGGAAAGAATACGGGCCTTGCCTTCCTGAATCAACATATTAATTTTGGCAACTAGCGCGCTGTTCGTTGTCCTGTAAAATTTGCCGATCTTAAATAAATCAGCCACTGACCCGTCCTGTCCCGGCAATATCTCGCCCGCGGCAGGGGAAAGGGTTGTTCCCATGGCCGTTGTCACCTTACCTGCAGAATCTATTGTCTGGGTGCCAGTCACCCAATCCACGCCCAAAGCCTTGGTAAGTGTGGTGGAAAGCTCTGTAATCTGCACATCTATTTGAACCAGGTCTTCAATTTTTTCTTTCTTGACCATGTTTAAAACTTTTTTGTCAAAGCCATCCACAATTTTTTGAAGATCGTCTGTCCGGTCTTCGGGAAGCGTGCCCGTCACAATCACTTTTCCCTCATACTCATTCTGGACCACGGTAAGCCCCTGCAAATCATCAGTCTCTAAAAGCTTTTCAAGCCTGGTTTTAACCAGATCCAGGTCTTCTTCCACAACGCGAACTGTCAAGGTTCTTTTTCCGTTCGAATCCCATAGAAAAAGATCGGTCTGCCCAGGCTCTTTTCCAATCACAGTCACTTCATTGGCCTTGGCATCGCTGATATCCGCGATATTCGGGTCAGTTACAGATACACGCAAAAGCCCTGCCGCCGGAATGTTGATCATGTCCCCTTTAATCAGCGGCATCTCATCATAATTGGAGCTGATTGCGGCCTTTGCCGTCAACGGGCCTAAAGGCACAAGCGAAAGCATTAAAACAAGACAAAAAATACGCCGGACAAAATCTCTGATAGAAAAATGAAGTCGCATGGATTACAGTTCCTTTCCCCCTCTATAAATCTGAATATAAGGACGAACTTCTTCGGTCTTCTCAGGCTCAACCTGGACTTTAACCGGTTCAGGAGCAACTTCCGGTTTCTTGACAGGCTGAATATCGGCCCCCTGATTTTCCAAAACATACTCGGCCAGCGTTGTCCACGTGGCCGCGGAAAGCATCTGGCGCTTGGTGTCCTTGGCGCCGCGAAGGGCAAGCTCGAGCTTCCCATTCTTATCCGCAAAAGCAAGAAGCCCGGCCTCCTGAGGATCAACCGCAAACGTAATTTTAAGAGCATGCTCCTTTTGCTGGTCGTCATAAACGCCGGGCTGGTCAATATTGGTGTTTACAGCCAAAATTTCAAGCTTCTGAAAAATCATGGCTGTTACAGGACTTTTCTTTTCGTCTTTCTCTTCTTTTTTATCACTCCCAACCGCATCCATGCCGGCTATCGGAACGTCCAGATGGGCAATCACATCCACAAAGTCTCCTGGATTGACAAGCCCGCCAACAGCATTCAACGAGTCAATCTGAACCGTAACCGCACGCTTACCCGCCGGAGTCTTCACAGCCAAAGAGGTCTGCGCCTTTTTTTGAGGGGCCGCTGCTGCTGCTTTTTCAGCTTCCTGGCGGGCTGCCTGGGCCGCCTGCTCCGCAGCCTGGGATGCGCGTGTTTCTGCGACCGAAATCTGCTGCCTGAGCTGCTCAATCTGCTGATTATATTTCGCTTCCTTGGCCTCCTGGTCTTTTTGATAAGATAAAAAAAGCGTTTGCGTCTCATAACTCACACGATCGCTAAACACCTTGCCGGACACAAGAACCGCGACAACACCGGCCGCAACCGCGCCAATAAGCATCAAAAGCTGTTTTTTATCTAAAGCCATGGCCTTCTCCTATTATATTATTTCAAAGCATCCATATTGACTTGAACTTTGATTTTCTTTGAAACTTCCGACATTTTATCCAGCACAGCCTGCTGTTGTTTTTGGATAGTTAAACCCTTGATTAAGTCCGTCTTGACCTCGTCATAGGTCTTCTTATTGCCGCCGCGGACATCCTCGACCTTAACGATATAATATCCTTCCGGCCCTTCAAACACGGCTGAAACATCGCCTTTTTTCATGGGTTCAAGCGTTTTGCCCATCTGTTCAAAAGGCATCTTTGTTAAAAAGCCAAGGTCTCCGTTGTTAGCCGCTGATTTTCCCTTGGACTTGTCTTTCGCCAGCTGGGCAAAATCTCCACCCTGCAGCGCCTGCACCAAAACGTCCTTGGCTTCTGT
>JADFYI010000038.1:4986-9970 GCA_015233145.1 Candidatus Omnitrophota bacterium | reverse complement strand
AAATCTTTCTGGATATTCTTAAAGGAGCCAAGGGACCGAAACGCGATATTGTGCTTTTAAATTCAGCGTTTGCGCTTTACGCGGCAGAAAAAGTGAACTCCCCCCAGGATGGCCTGGCATTGGCTGCTCATGCCATTGATTCCGGGCAGGCCATGGCCAAGCTGGAAGCGCTTAAGGAGTTTTCTCATCGTGTCTAAGGATTTTTTAAACGCCATATTGTCAGCGAAAAAAGCTGAGGTTGCCAGAAAAAAGGCTTATCTGGAAAACATCAAGACGCATCTTGATAAGACGGAATATTCGCAGTACCACGTTTTTAAAAACAAGATATCTCAGCCCGGAAAGCTTAATTTGATCGCTGAGATCAAAAAAGCCTCTCCTTCCAAAGGCATTATCCGCGATGATTTTAATGTCGAGGATTTGGCCCGGGTTTATGAAAAAAACGGGGCGCAGGCCATTTCAGTCCTGACGGAAGAGCAATATTTTCTGGGAAAGCCTGCTTATTTAAAGCTCGTGAGCGAGAAATTTAATACGCCCACCTTGATGAAAGATTTCATCATTGATGAGCTTCAGATTTATGAGGGGTGTTATTGCGGGGCCAGCGCCGTGCTTTTGATCGTGGCCGCGCTCTCCGATGAAGATTTATCGCATTTTTTAAAGGCGACTCACAAGCTTGATATGGATGCCTTGGTGGAAATTCACGATGAAGCCGAGCTTAAGCGCGCGCTTAAAGCCGGTGCCGAGATCATTGGCATTAACAATCGTAATTTGCACACCTTTGCGGTTGATATTTCAACGAGCGAGCGGATTATTCCTCTTGTTCCCCAAGATAAGGTGATTGTTTCTGAAAGCGGCATCCAGAACCATGAGGATGTCAGGAGGCTCCAGGCGGCAGGGGCCCACGCGGTCCTTATTGGAGAAACGTTTTTGAAAGAGAGAGACATTGCGCTAAAAATAAAGGAAGTGATGTATGGTGAGAATTAAGATTTGCGGGATTACGAATAAAGACGATGCGTTTAAGGCCATCAAGTTTGGGGCTGATGCGCTGGGGTTTGTTTTTTATAAAAAAAGCCCCCGTTATATTTCAGCTTCCAAGGCGAGGAATATCATTGAAGTCCTTCCGCCGTTTGTGACAACCGTTGGTGTTTTTGTCAATGACAGGCTTGGCGCTATTAATGACATCTCTTCGTTTTGCGGCCTTAATGCGGTTCAACTGCATGGGGATGAGGACCATCATTTTTGTCACCGCTTGAAGCGTTACAATGTGAAAATTATCAAGGGCTTTCGGGTGGATCAATTGTTTAATTTTGATACTGTTTCAAAATTTGATATTGATGCCTGCCTTTTTGATGCGTATCAGGAGGGATCTTTTGGTGGTACAGGCAAGGTTTTTAACTGGGAAGCTCTCAAGCGCGCTGATATTAAAGGGCCCGTGATTCTCTCAGGCGGACTGACCAGTGAGAACGTGGCTGAGGCTATAAAAATCGTGAAACCTTATGCTGTGGATGTTTCCAGCGGAGTAGAGCTGGAGCCTGGAAAAAAGGACCATGCCAAGCTTGAGGCCTTTATCAAGAATGTGCGGACAGCTGAGTAGAATTCTTTCAGTTATTCTTATAGTTCTGATTATCGTTCTTTGTTACACAATACAGCGCAATGGGTTAGGAAAATTACTGTTTTATTATTTAATTATGGGGTGACCTTGTTATTCCAGGAAGTGCGTGGTATATTTTATTTTAGCCGATAAAGGTAAACCCGGGGAAACTCGGGGGCGCAAAGCGACAGACCTAAATTACCGCGTCCTGTACCCTGTGGCTGGCCCGTAGAGCCCTTTAGGGCGTCTGGGCAGAGCGCTTTTAAGCGCAATGTGTGGGTGTGGTGCTGGTGATATGGTGGCTGCGTTGCCGAAGTGCGAAGTGGAGCTTGCCTGTTCCCACTTTATCGGCTTGTTATGATCCTATAATAAATTACATTTGGGGCCCCCATGCAGTATCGGGGGCCCACTTATTTTATGGACAATCACTCTTACGAAGTCTGGCTTGCATCGAAAGAGCGTGATGCAGAATCCCTTTGCCGTCACTGCGGCGCCTGTTGCGGCGCCAAAGAAGACCCATGTGAACACCTTGTTTTCCTCTCTGACGGCAAATCCTCCTGCCGTGTTTACCCCAACCGTTTAGGCCCGCAGAGAACTGTGTCAGGCAAGGCCATGACTTGCATCCCTATCCGTCAAAAAAGAGGCGTATCGTGGCCAGGGGATGAGTCTTGCGGGTATAAAATCTAGCCAGACCAAAGCCCCTATGCTATAATCGCCCCATTATGGCAAAGCAAATGATTCGTATTTATCAGCATTTGGATTTTAATGATGTCAAGGAGCACACCCTGGAGTATGGTGTCCTTGCCGGTATTTGCTCCAAGTGCAAGTGCCTTGACGTTAAACTTGACGCCCTCTTTTGTCCCTCATGCGGGACTCCTTTCAAGTATATTGCTTTCCAAAACATCAGAGAGCATCTTCCTAAAATGCTTAAGATCAATGAAGAGCGTACCGCTGTCAGGTTTGTGGATTATCAGGATTTTAAGCGTATTGAAGGGGAGATGAAGGCGCGCAGTATTTTAGGTTAATAAGGATTATTTTATGGTGAACAAAGACCGCTTGATCAAATTAACTCAAAAAGTCCTTTCGATTGATTCCGCGAATCCTCCGGGTAATGAAGTGGCGATTGCCGAGCTGGTGGCGCGTGACATGAAATCACTGGGATTGGATGTCAAAACCATTTCCTATGCCCCCAACAGGCCTAATGTAATTGCCACCTGGAAGGGTTCGCTTCCTCGTAAAGAAGCCCAGGCAGGGGCACTTCTTATGACTCCGCACACGGACACTGTTCCTGTGGGCAAGGGCTGGAAGTATGACCCGTTTGGCAAGGATATCTCCGCAGGGAAAATTTACGGCCGCGGAGCCTCGGATGATAAAGGGAACCTGGCCTGTGCCATGGAAGCGCTTCGCAGCCTTAAAGAGCGCGGTTTTTCACCTCGAAAAGATATTATTCTTGCGGCCACGGCTGATGAAGAAACCGGAAGCCACGAGGGGATTAAGCCGTTATTGGAAAAAAAGGTTTTTACACCCAGGCTTGCGCTGGTCCTGGATTCCGTGGACTTTGACACCGTGATTGCCCAAAAAGGGCTTTTGCATGCCCGCGTGATTGTTTTGGGGAAAAAGGCCCACGGCGCCACAAATTGGCTGGGCGTTAACGCTATTGAACTTTCCGCCAAGGTCATCCGCCGTCTTAAAAAACACGAGTGCCGTTTCAAAAAGCACGACCTTCTCAACCATCCCACGGTCAATATCGGCACGATTACAGGGGGAGACAAGGTCAATATGGTGGCTGACCGCTGCGAGTTTTCCGTGGATATTCGTTACATGCCCAAAACCGATCCGAAAAAAGTGATCAGCCAGGTTAAGAGTATCATTTCTTCAGTCACGAAAGATTACGAATTTATCATTGATGATTTACAGCTGCCCTATGAAATCAGCGCCAAGAATCCCTACGTTAAAAGTTTTCTCGAGGTTTCCCGAAAGCTTGGCCAGAAAGCCAGGCTCAAAGGTTCTGATGGCGCGACGGTTATTTCTTTTTTTCAGAAGCAGGGTATTGCGGCGTTTGCAACCGGTTTCGGAAAAAGCGGAACACTGCACGCCGATGATGAATATGCGGAAATTAAAACCTTATACAACGGTGCCCGTGTCCTTGAGGAGTATATAAAAGAATATGACCGGATTTGATGTTATCCGCCGGTTTTTTGGCGTTTTTTTCTTTTTAATTTTATTTTTGGCATCCTCTGCCCAGGCAGGGGAGCTCCCCTTTGAGCCCGGAGAGAGAATCCTCTATAACATCAAGCAATTTGGCGTTAAAGTGGGAGACGCTGATTTAAAGTTTGCTGGGACTAAGAAGCTTTCCGACGGCCGTGACGCCAGCCTTATTATTTTTACCTCTCATGCCCCCAACTTTTTTGATGAAGAAAAAATTTATGTCAACCCGTCGAATTTTTCCCCTTTGCGTGTCGAGCGTAATTTGAATATCTGGGGAAAAAAAGAAAAGATTACCGAGGAGTATCTGACTGCTGAGGGCAAGATTAAGATTGCAAAGATTTCCAATGGAACAACAACTGAACAGGTTTTGGTTAAAAAAGGCGTTATTGACAATATTTACGGTTTCATTTATCGTTATCGCAGCCAGGGCAAGTTTGATGCCGGTGAACAGTTTTCTGTGAACCTTCCCACAAAAGATGTTGTGATTAAAATTGCAGATGAAATGAGTTTTAACGCGGATGGAAAAACTTACCAGGCCATCCTCATGACAAGCGTGCCTTCCAGGTATTCCATCTGGATGGACAAAAGTGAAAAGCGTTTGCCGTTACGGATTTCCGGTGCTGTTGGCCTGGCCAATACTGTGATGACAATGGTCGGTGTGGAAGAGGATAAGAATCAATGACCTTCCCTGATAAACATGGACATTTTGGAGAGTTTGGCGGCAAGTTTGTGCCGGAAACCCTCATGACCCTCCTTTTTGATCTGGAGCGTGAATTCAAAAAAGCGCAGAAAGACCCGGCGTTTAAAAAGGAGTTCCAGTTTTATCTTAAAGAGTTTGCGGACCGTCCTACAAATTTGTATTACGCCGAGCGGTTAAGCCGTTATTTAAAGACGCTCAAAGTTTATCTTAAGCGCGAAGACCTGCTTCATACCGGAGCCCATAAAATCAATAACACTTTAGGGCAGATTATCCTGGCCCGGAGTATGGGAAAGACACGGGTGATTGCCGAGACCGGCGCCGGCCAGCATGGGGTAGCCACAGCAACTGTGTGCGCGCTTTTTGGCCTCAAGTGTGTTGTGTATATGGGCTCAGAAGACGTGAAACGCCAGGCGCTGAATGTCGTCAGGATGCATCTTATGGGCGCAGAAGTCCGGGCCGTTGTGAGCGGATCAAAAACGCTCAAGGAT
>JADFYI010000038.1:0-4812 GCA_015233145.1 Candidatus Omnitrophota bacterium | reverse complement strand
CGTGTGTGGGCGGCGGAAGCAATGCCCTGGGGATTTTCCATCCTTTTTTTAAGGATAAAAGAGTAAAATTTGTCGGTGTTGAGGCGGGCGGCTATGGCCTTCACACCACGGCCCATTCGGCCGCGGTTTGTAAAGGCGAGCCAGGCGTGTTGCACGGAACCAAAAGCGCGCTTTTACAGGATGCGGACGGCCAAATCATTAATGCCCACTCCATCGCCGCGGGATTGGATTATCCGGGTGTGGGACCGGAACATTACCATTATAAAAATATCGGCAGGGCTGAGTATGTTGCTGTGACTGACCAGGAGGCGATTGTGGGGCTTAAGCTTTTGGCCAGGCTTGAAGGCATTATTCCGGCTCTGGAATCGTCTCATGCTTTGGCGTATTTAGAGAAGCTTGCCAAAAGGGTTAAGGGGAAAAAGACAGTGATTGTTTGCCTCTCCGGCAGAGGGGATAAAGATATGGGAACCATTGAGCAGGTGTTGAGCAATGAATCGCATTGATAAGAAATTTGAAGAGCTTCGTGCGCAAAAGAGAAAAGCCTTTATTGCTTTTGTGACGGCAGGTTATCCGAGCCTTAAAGAGACCGAGGAGCTTGTCCTGGCCATAGAAAGGTCTGGCGCGGACATTATTGAGCTGGGGGTTCCTTTTTCCGATCCCTTGGCTGACGGGCCAACCATCCAGGAGGCTTCTTACCAGGCGCTTTTAAAGGGCGTGACATTGAAGAAAATTCTTGAGACTGTCCGTGTGATCCGGGCGTGTTCAGAAATCCCCATCGCGCTTATGACGTATTACAATCCTGTGTTTCGTTTTGGCGAAAAAAAGTTTGTGGAAGCCGCGAACAATGCCGGGGTGGATGGGGTTATTATTCCTGACCTGCCGGTGGAGGAAGCGGGCGTTTTGATGCATTGGGCGTCCAAGAGCGATCTTGCCACGATTTTCTTTTTAGCACCCACAACTGAGAAAGACCGGATGCCTGGCATTGTGAAGGCTTCCACAGGATTTATCTATTTTGTTTCTGTGGCCGGTGTTACTGGGTCAAAAAAATCACTCCCTTTTGAGATTGAGAAAAATATCCGCATGGCCAAAGGCATGACCGATAAGCCCGTGTGTGTGGGATTCGGGATTTCAACGCCGGAAGATGTTAAAGTCCTCGGATCTGTCGCTGATGGCGTTATTGTGGGAAGCGCCATCGTTAAAGAGATTGGTAAAAATACCGGACGGCCTGATATGGTTGAGCGGGTTGCGGGATTTGTCAAACAGCTGGCCGACGCTTTATAAAAATGTAAGCAGACACAGTTTTATGTATAAGAAATCAACTCTTTCCAACAAGCTTCGCATTATTTCCAATGAACTCACAGACCGGGAAAGTGTTGCCGTCGGAATTTGGGTGGGCGTTGGCGGGCGTTTCGAAGATGATTCTGTCAAAGGTGCGGCGCATTACCTTGAGCACATCCTTTTTCGCGGGAGTTTAAAGTATTCCTGCAACGAGATCAAAGGTTCCATTGAGGGAGTCGGCGGAACCCTGAACGCCTTTACGGGCGAAGAGCAGACCTGCTATTACGCCAAAGTCCCGGCCAAGCATTTTGACCAGACTTTGGATATTCTTTGCGATATGGTCTTTTTTCCGCTTATCCAGAAAAACGACCTGGAGCGTGAGCGCACGATTATTCTGGAGGAGATCAAGATGTACAATGATCTTCCGCAATATTATGTGCTTGAGCTTTTGGACGGCCTTGTGTGGCCAGACCATCCTCTGGGGAAAAGCCTTGCCGGGAGCAAAGAGACTGTCGGAAAAATGTCGCAAACAGATTTGCGCAAATTCCACCGCCGCCATTATTCATCGGACAATATTGTGGTTTCGGTTTGCGGTAATTTTTCGCATGAATGGCTGGTGGAGTTTCTGGAAAACAAGCTTTGCAACTTCCCATGCCAGGAAAAGGCTGATTTCCTGCCGTTTAAGGGGAGTCAAAAAAAATCTCGTGTGCGGTTTTTCCGCAAAGCCACGGAACAGATGCATTTGGCGCTGGGGTTTCCAGGGCTGCGGGCCGACCATCAGGATATTTATGCCCTCGCAGTTTTGAATATTATTTTAGGCGGAAATATGTCGAGCCGCTTGTTTGATGAACTTCGGGAAAAACGGGGGCTCGCGTATTCGATTTACAGCAACACCAAGACTTACCATGACACGGGACTGTTTATGGTCAAGGCTGGTGTTGATAATAAAAAAGTTGTCGAAACCCTGGAATTGATTATTAAGATTCTTCGCCAGTTGCGCCGGGGGACAGTCCACAAAAAAGAGTTTGAGCGTGCCCGCGAGTATTTCCTGGGGCAGTTTGTCCTGGGGCTTGAAGACACGATGGAGCATATGATGTGGATCGGCGAATCCATGATTGAACGCGACCGTATCCGCACGCTGGGAGAGGTTGTTTACAAGGTCAACAGCCTCACCCCTGAAGATATCCGCAGAGTTGCGGGCGATGTGCTTAAAGAGAAGCGTTTTAACCTGGCGGTTGTCGGGCCCCTTGAAGATTCGCGGGAAAAAGAGCTTGAATCTATTATTGAAGGTGTTGAAAGGTAGCTTTTTTAATTTGACACCAGGGTATTTCTTGGTTACACTCAAAACTATATTTTAAAACTCCAAGGAGGATTACATGGAAAAGTTGTCTTTTTATGATGTGAAGTCCAAAAAGAAGTTTGAATCAGATGCTTACAAGGTTCAGGAAAAGGGCGGCCGTTTTTTTGCCGTAACAAAGTCTCCGGTTGGCACTCACGAGTGCTGGAGAGTTTTGAGCAAGGACCAGGCTCAAAAGATGAAGAAGTAATTTAAAGATATTGAAACGATTTTTGGTTTCTAAGGAAAGATGACACTTTGGAATCATTAGCACTCGCGAAGCGAATTGCGCTTTTGGCTGCGGATAAAAAAGGTGAAGATATAGTCGTTTTGGACATGAGCGGGATTGTCAATTATTGTGACTATTTCGTGATTTGTTCAGGATCCGGGTCTCGGCACGTCAAGGCCATCGGCGACGGGATCGACGTCGGCTTGCGCGAGTTGGGTATCAAGATCAAATTCAAGCAGGGAATGAGGTCAGCGTCGCCGCGTTCCTTTACTTTCGGATCAACTCCCTATGTTCCCGAGGAATCAAAAGGGAACTGGGTTTTGCTTGATTCCGGCAATGTTGTGGTTCATGTTTTTGAGGCAGATTCACGCGAATTTTACGGCCTGGAACACCTGTGGCAGGAAGCTCGCAAGATTAATTGGGAAAAATAAAAGGCCGGCCAGTTTAAAACGCTGAAAAGTGTTTTTAAGCTGGCTGGCTTTATTTTTTAAGCCTATGTTTTCTATTTTACGCTCACAAATAACTGATCTTATTCGCGGGTCTTTGCGTGTTTTAGGCGAGTTGCCTTCAATGCCTGATGTTTTGGTTGAGGCTCCGGCCAACAGGGAACACGGCGACTTTGCCTGCAATGTTGCGCTGCAGCTGACAAAGATCGTGCGTAAAAATCCCATGGAATTCGCGGAAACCCTGCGCAAGGCCATTGAGAGCGACATTCCCTCATCTCCCTTAAAAGGAAAAATCCTTTCCGTCACGGTTCTTAAGCCGGGCTTTATTAATTTTCGTTTAACCCCGCAGGCTTTTTATGAGGTCCTTAAAGACATTCTTGCTAAAAACGAGAATTTCGGGCGGACTTCGTTGGGGAAGGGCAAGCGCGTCTTAGTTGAGTTTGTGTCAGCAAACCCGACAGGGCCTTTGACAGTGGCGCATGCCCGTCAGGCCGCGGTTGGGGATGTTTTGGTCAATATTTTGAATTTTACCGGATACCACGCCGAGCGAGAATTTTATGTCAATGACGGCGGGAACCAAATCCGCACGCTGGGCCGCTCGGTTCAGCTTCGCACCCAGGAGCTTTTTGGCGAGAAAATCCAGTATCCCGAAGATTGTTACCAGGGCGGTTATATCGCAGACATGGCCAGGATTTTTGCGGATAAAAAGAAAATCACGTCTCTGGCCGCGGCCCAGAAACATCCTTTCGAAGAATACTGCGATTTTTCCAAAAATTACCTGATGGATTTTATCCGTGAAGATTTAAAGATTTTTCGTGTCAAGTTTGACAACTGGTCCTTTGAGTCTGAGGTGGCTAGCCCTGATAAGATTGCCTCTACTCTGGAAGAGCTGAAACAAAAAGGATTTATTTACGAGAAAGAGGGAGCCCTGTGGTTTTCCTCAACTCGCTTTGGCGACGACAAAGACCGTGTGGTCAAGAAAAGCGACGGGTTTTATACTTACCTCGCACCTGACATTGTGTATCATAAAAATAAATATGACCGCGGTTTTGACATTTTGGTTGATATCCTGGGGCCAGACCACCACGGGTATATTCCGCGCATCAAGGCAGCTGCGCAGGCCTTGGGGAAAGATGTTACAGCGCTGGAAGGCCTTATTATTCAATTAGCCACAATTTTTAGAGACGGCAAACAGCTTCGTATGTCAACGCGGGCAGGGGAATTTATCAGCCTTCGGGAAGTGGTCACTGAGGTGGGAACGGATGCTGCGCGTTATTTTATGCTGATGCGCCAGGTCAGTCAGCAGCTGGAATTTGATATTGATCTTGCCAAAAAACAGGCGCCGGAAAACCCTGTTTTCTATATTCAGTATGCCCATGCCCGTGTGAACGGGATCTTACGTAAAGCCAGGGAGGAAGCGTCGCTTCTGCCGGCTAAGGATTTCTCGCTTCTTAAGGAATCGGCTGAGATTGAGCTGGGGGTTCCTTTTTCCGATCCCTTGGCTGACGGGCCAACCATCCAGG
>JADFYI010000004.1 GCA_015233145.1 Candidatus Omnitrophota bacterium | reverse complement strand
CACCTTTGAGGCGATTACCGCAAAACAGCTTTTGGAAGAAAAACAGTATTTTACGGTCCAGGTCGGGGCTTTTGCCGATAAAGGCCGCGCTGAGAAACTGGTCGCAGAGCTGATCGCGCGCAAGGAATATGCCTATATTGTGGAAACCAAGGCGTCGGACACCAGGAGTTATTACCGTGTGCGAGTAGGCCAGCTTTCCACGCTTAAAGACGCCCAGGCCCTTGAAACAAAACTCGCCGGGCTTGGATATCCCACATTGATTTATCCTTGATGGTTAAAAATCATCCACCCCACGCTCAGCCCCCAAAAATTATTTTTATCGCCGGGCCAACGGCAGCAGGAAAATCTTTTGTGGCTTTTGAGCTTGCCCAAAAGCTTCAGAGTGAAATTGTGTCCTGTGATGCCATGCAGGTTTATAAGGAAATGACCATCTCGAGCGACAAAGCTTCAACAGAGATGCGGAAAACCGTGCCCCACCATCTTTTGGATGTTTGTTCTGTGGAAGCGCCTTTTAGCGTGGCGCGTTACCGTGAACTCGCCTTAGCCGCGATTAAGGATATTTTATCGCGCGGAAAAATCCCTGTGGTTGTTGGCGGAAGCGGCATGTATATGATGGCGCTTTTAGACGGGATTTTTGAGTATGGCGAGCTATCCCCGGATATCCGCGAGAAGCTCAAGGGCGAGCTTGAGGCAGAGGGACTGGGGGCGTTGTATGAGCGTTTAAGCCAGGTGGATCCTGAGGCCGCGAAAAAAATAGCGCCCACAGACGCTTTTCGCATTACCCGCGCGCTCGAGGTTTTTGAAGGGACGGGAGAGAAAATATCCGAGCTTCAAAAGAAGCGTGATGGCCTCTGGGGAAAATATGACATTCGGATTTTTGGCTTGACCCGCGGACGCGATGAGCTTTATCGCCGGGTTGAAGCTCGGATTGATGAGATGTTTGACAAAGGCCTTGTGGAGGAAGTTCGCGCTGTTTTAAAGAAAAAGATGACGCTCAATGCCGCGCGGTTGATTGGCGTTCCGGAAGTTCAGGGTTTTTTAGAAGGCGGCTATGATTTGGACCGCGCCAAATATTTGATGAAATTGAATACCCGTCACTATGTGAAACGCCAGATGACATGGTTCCGGAAAGACCAGCGTATTGAGTGGCTGACGATGGGGAACAGCGAAACTCTCGAGGAAATCGTCCGAAAAATAATATCAGCGTTAAATCATTGAGGCAAATATGAAAGAAAAAGTGCTTGTGGGTGTCGTGGATTTTAAAGATCACAGCGCGTGGCCTGTTGATGATGTGATTTATGAGATGAAGGAACTTGTCACCGCCTGCGGCGGCGAGGTTGTGGAAACGCTCATGTGCCCGGCGCATCCGCCGTCAGCGGCAACGCTGATTAACAAGGGCAAGGTGGCAGAAATTTCCGAACGGGTCAAGGCCACAGGCGTTAAAACAGTTGTGTTAAGCGCAGAACTCAAAGGCCACCAGCAGCGCGAACTTGAAGAAGCCTTTGGGGTCAACACCATTGACCGCACTCAGCTTATTCTGGATATTTTCGCCCGCCGGGCCTCATCCCAGGAAGGCAAGCTTCAGGTGGAATTGGCCCAGCTTCAGTATCGCCTGCCGAGACTGGCCGGGCATTATGACGAACTTTCCCGCCAGGGCGGCGGCATTGGCACCATGGGGCCGGGCGAAACCAAGCTCGAGGTTGACCGCCGCAGGATTGCCGAGCGCATCGACCGCATCCGAAAAGAGCTTGAAGATGTGACCCAGGCCCGCCAGACCAAACGTAAAAAACGCGAAGACAAACACATTCCGCTCATTTCACTGGTGGGTTATACCAACGCCGGAAAATCTACGCTTTTAAATACGTTAACTGACGCCGGACAAGTGACCAAAGACGGGCTTTTTACAACGCTTGATTCTCTGGCGCGGCAGTCCGTGCTTCCCAACAAGCAAAGGGTTGTGTTTTCTGATACTGTCGGGTTTATGCATGATTTGCCCCATAATCTGATTGAAGCGTTTAAAGCCACGCTGGAAGAGGTTCAAAGCGCGGATTTGTTGCTGCATGTTGTGGATGTGAGCAATCATAACTTCAGGAATCTGAAAGAATCCGTTGATATTGTTTTAAACCAGCTCGAGGCGCTTAAAAAGCCAACGGTTCTTGTTCTTAATAAAATTGACCTTTTGGAAGACCCCACGGTTCTTGAAGTGATCCGCAGGGGATTTGACAATGCCGTGACTATTTCCGCCAAAGAAAAAACAAATATCGACCAGTTACTTTCTTTGGTTGAAGAGGCCCTTTCGAAGCTGGCCGTGACCCTTCAAGTGAAGCTGCCCCTTGACCGCATGGATCTTATAAATCTGGCGCACAAGGCCGGAGAAGTGATCTCCGTGGATTATGGTGAAAAATTCATAACCCTTGTGGCCCGGCTTCCGCATCACGTTGCCGGAAAGTTCGAACAGGCGAGTAGTTAGACTATCTAACAATCCTAGAAAGAAATACTTGACAAAATTGTTCTCTGATGTTATATTTTCAATCAGAGGATAGGAGCAGTAGCATGAACCATGAAGTTAATCAGAATAGCCCGGTTCAGCATCATGTGCAGGATTTCAGTTTTAATATTGATCCTCAAGCTCCTCTCTTTGTGATTGGCGTTGCATCAGAAGTGGTTGGAATACCCATCTGGACCCTGAGAAAACTGGATGAAATGGGAGTGGTTAGCCCCAAAAGGGTGGGTGTTAGGACCCGTTGTTACTCACAGGTGCAAATTAAGACTTTAACGTATGTGAAGTATCTTATGGATGACAAGGGTGTGAATATTAGTGGAATTAAGGTTATTTTAGATTTAGAGCATTCTTGAGGTGATTTTTTTTGTTATTCTATTGGCACTCGATGGCTGTGAGTGCCAGATTTAAAGGTTTCTGTAAATATCAGGGGTTAACTGCGACCAAATAAAAGATATTGTTTCAGAGTAGATTAAACAAGGAGGTATTTATATGGTTGAAATATTACACAAACATCATCATAATTTTTCTATCAATCCCTTTTATGAATTAGAAAGGTTCAGAAGGCTTGGCCGGCAAATTTTTGATTTGTCGTTTCCCTTAGGCCAGCAGATTGAGGCTACGGCAGGTGAAGGTTTTTGGGTACCGGCCATGGATGTTATTGACGGGAAAGATAACATTATTGTCAAGATTGATCTACCGGGCATGGAACGCAAAGACATTGACATTACTATTGAAAACAATGTTCTTATGATCCAGGGAGAAAGAAGTTCTTCTGGTGAGAGTGAAGGCGAAGAAGTTCTGGGTGAACGCCAGTATGGGACGTTTCATCGCGCGTTTAAACTCCCTTCTGTGGTTGATCCCCAAAAGATTGATGCCAGGCTTGAGAATGGAGTTTTGATCTTGTCTATCGCGAAGAAAGATGCGGATAAGCTGAAACCCATTAAAGTGGAAGTAAAATAATTTTTAAGCCGGCTGCGCCCGACCGCGCAGGTCCGACCTGCGCGGTTGGGTGGAAAAGGTTGAGGAATTGTCAAAAATAGAGACAGGAGTGAGAACGTGTACGCTCAAAATACAGAACAACAACAGGCATCTGCGCTGGAACAATTCGGCCGCGATCTTACGGCACTGGCTGCCCAGGGGAAATTGGACCCTGTGATCGGCCGTGACGAGGAAATCCGCCGTATTATCCAGGTGCTTTCCCGCCGGACTAAAAATAACCCGGTTTTGATCGGTGAGCCTGGCGTTGGAAAAACAGCCATTATTGAAGGCCTGGCCCAGCGGATCAATTCCCAGGATGTTCCTGAAGGCTTAAAGCACAAGCGTGTTATTGCCCTTGACATGGGGGCTCTTGTGGCGGGCACTAAATTTAGAGGCGAGTTTGAAGAGCGTTTGCGCGCGGTTTTGAAAGATATTGACTCCAGAAATGGCGCTGTGATTCTTTTTATTGATGAGCTGCACACGATTGTCGGCGCAGGAAAAGTGGATGGCGCCATGGATGCCTCCAACATGTTAAAACCTGCCTTGTCCCGGGGTACTCTCCGCTGTGTGGGCGCAACAACACTTGATGAATACCGCCAATATATTGAAAAAGACGCGGCCCTGGAGCGCCGTTTTCAGCCGGTTCTTGTGAATGAACCGACGGTGGAGGACACCATTGGAATTTTAAGAGGGCTGAAAGAGCGTTATGAAATTCATCATGGCGTGCGGATTCAGGACAATGCCATTGTCGCGGCCGCGGTCATGTCGGACCGGTATATTTCCGACAGGTTTTTGCCGGACAAGGCCATTGACCTCATTGACGAGGCGGCTTCCAAGCTGCGCATTGAGATTGACAGCATGCCCCATGAGCTCGACCAGAATGAAAGAAAAATCAGGACGCTTGAGATCGAGCGCCAGGCGTTAAAGAAAGAAAGTGACGAGGCTTCTCGTGAACGGTTGGCCAGGCTTGAGGAACAGCTTGTGATTTTAAAAAGTGAGAACAAGGGCCTGCGCGAGCGTTGGCACAATGAAAAAGAGGTCATTGACCAGATTCGCCAGATTAAAACCAGGATGGAAGAGTTTAAGGTGGAAGAATCAAAGGCGGAACGCGACGGCGATTTGGGCAAGGCCGCCGAAATTCGTTACGGAAAACTTGTCACGCTTAACAAGGAACTTGAGGCTAAAAACAAGGAGCTTGGGCGGATTCAAGGCGGCAAGCCTCTTTTGAAAGAGGAAGTGAGTGAGGAGGATATTGCCTCGGTCATTTCCAAGTGGACAAAAATTCCTTTGGAAAAGCTTCTGCAGGGGGAAAGTGAAAAACTCGTGCATATCGAGGAGGCCCTTAAAAAGCGCGTAGTGGGGCAGGACACGGCCCTTGGCCTTGTGGCCGCGTGTGTGCGGCGTTCCCGGGCGGGCTTAAACGACCCCAACCGGCCCATGGGCTCATTTATTTTTGTCGGGCCCACAGGCGTTGGAAAAACTGAGCTGGCGAAAGCCCTGGCCGGATTTCTTTTTGATGACGACAATGCCATGATCCGCATTGATATGAGCGAGTATATGGAAAAGCATTCTGTGGCACGCCTTATCGGCGCGCCGCCAGGGTACGTAGGCTTTGAAGAGGGGGGCCAGCTTACGGAAGCCGTCCGCCGCCGGCCTTACAGTGTGGTGTTGTTCGACGAGATTGAAAAGGCGCACGCGGATGTTTTTCATGTGCTTCTTCAGCTTCTGGATGACGGACGCTTGACCGACAGCCAGGGCCGTACCGTGAACTTTAAAAACACGATCGTGATTATGACATCCAATATCGGGACGGATTACGCGCTGGCTCTCAAAGGCCATGAGGAAGCGGAAATTAAAGTTCGCGAGGCGTTGCGCGCGGCGTTTCGTCCGGAATTTTTAAACCGGATTGACGAAGTGATTGTTTTTAACCGCCTCGAGAAAAAAGATATGGTGAAGATTGTGGATGTTCAGCTGGAAACGCTCTCCAGGCGTTTGAGCGAAAAAAAGATCATTCTTCAGGTGAGCCCGGCCGCACGTACCTGGCTTGCGAAAGAAGGTTATGATGCCGAGTTCGGGGCGCGGCCTTTAAAGCGGCTGATCCAGTCGTCACTGCAGGATAAAATAGCACTGCTCGTGCTTGAAGGCCAGTTGAAGGAAGGCCAGACTATTAAAGCGGATGTGAGCCAGGATGAGTGTTCTTTGATAATTCGGTAACGTGATTGCATTGTCGTTGGGGTTTGCTAAAATGAATTTAAGCATGAAAAAATTCATTCTTACCCTCATCATTTTTTTAACGGCCTTGTGCGTTAGCGCGTTTTGCGCGCCGACCATGAAGGACGGGTTCTACGATGATTATGACGCCAAAGGCAACATCGTCCGGACTGTTGAGTACCAGCTGGGCGTGCCGCATGGCCGTTTTCGTTTGTTTTATCCTGACGGCCGTCTTTTAGCCACAGGCACATACAACAACGGAAAAGTCGACGGGTTTTACGAAGAGTTTTTTGAAGACGGCAAACTGCATTTCAAATGCTCTTATCGCAATGGCCGGCTGCATGGTGTGAAAACAACGTATTACCCTTCCGGGAATATTCAGATTGAGGAAACTTTTGTGGAAGGCTGGAAAGAGGGCCCTACAAAAGAATATGGCGATGACGGGGCTGTTCTTTTGGAACGACCCTTTCGTCATAACCAGGAAGACGGGGTCACGAAAGAGTTTTATCCTTCGGCAGGTGTCAAGCGTGAGCTCGATTATAAAAATGGCGTTCAACACGGCAAGATCCGCGACTATTATCCTGACGGAAGGCTAAAAGGAGTTTACGAAGCGTCTGGCGGGCTTCGTCATGGTGACGGCAAAGAGTTTTATTCGACAGGTGAAGACCTTTTACACGGGTTTTTTGAAAATGATAAATTAAACGGCCCGGCCAAAATGTTTTATAAAAACGGCCGGCTTCGCGTGAAAACAAATTATGTAAACGGCCTGGTGGAAGACCCGGCCTGGCGCGAGTATTTTGATAACGCCAATTTGCACTGGGTGGTTGCGGTGATCCATGATCAAAAACAAGGCTCGGCTAGGGAGTATTATGATTCAGGCGAGCTTGAGAGTGAAGGCGCTTTTAAGGATGATAAGCGCGACGGGATTTTTAAGAACTTTGACAAAAGCGGCCTGCGGCTTTCTGAAGAGCAATATATCGCCGGGCGCGTGGTGAGGCGGACAGAATTTTTTCCCTCAGGTAAAATTAAGAACGATCAGTACTTTTATGAGGACAAACAATAAGTTCGTTGACACACAGGTGTCTTTTTTTTATAATGCGCGCTTGGCACTTTGGCTAGTAGACTGCTAATTTTTCAAGGATTCTTGAAAAATTATCCCGAAGACCGCCAGAGCCCCAACGGGGGCTCGGGGGCTTTGGGATTACGAAGGATGGGCAATTATGCGTAATAATGCACAGCACAGAAAAGATGCGGTTTTGGGGCTCGTGGTGCGCCACTACATTCAAACAGTGTCGCCTGTGAGTTCTGCCTTTATTGCTGATGAGTATGAGGAAGAGGTGAGCTCTGCCACTATCCGTAATATTCTGGCGGAACTTGAATCTGACGGGTATTTGACCCATCCGCATACTTCGGCCGGACGTCTTCCCACAGAACGCGGTTACCGATATTACGTTGATTTTCTGATGCATGAAATGAACCTTTTGGAGGAGGAGCGCTTGCAGGTTCAACAGGAATACAGGGCCGGCATTGCAGAACTGCAGTTCCTCCTTGAAAAGACAACAGAAATCGTGTCTGACCTCACGCATTGCGCGAGTATTGTGACCTTAGACGGAGTTCCCAGCGCTTATATCTGCCGCGGGTTAAGTTATATTGCCCATGATGTGGGGATTTCCAATATTGAAAAGATGGCACAGATCCTTAAAGCCCTTGAGGAAAAGGAACGGATTATTGAAGTGATCCAGCGCGATATTCATAAGCGCATCAAGATTTATATCGGCCAGGAAACCGCGTGCAATGAGTTTGACAGTTGCGCCTTGGCGGTTTCAAAGTTTGAGATGCGCCGCGGGCCAACAGGCCGTATCGCGGTCTTGGGGCCAACGAGAATGGATTACGAGCGCGTTGTTTCTGCGCTGGAATATGTCTCGGAAGTGTTGCATGACATTGTTTAAAGAGGATAAAAAAGAAATGCCTGACGAAGATCAGAATCATGCCGAAACGTCCAAGCCCACCGAGGAGCCTACGGCCGAGCTTTCGCAGGCGGACAAGCTTAAGCTGGAAGTTGAGGACTGGAAAGACAAGTATGTCAGGCTTTTTGCCGAATTCGATAACATGCGAAAGCGCAACGAGCGCGACCGCATGGAGCTCATTAAATACGCGCATGAAGAAGTGATTGTTGAGATGCTTAATTTTCTTGAAGATTTTGAACGTTCGCTTGCCGCGGCCAAGGCCAGTCCGGGCGAGGTATCCACGATCATCAAAGGGCTTGAAATGGTGCTGGCCAAGATGCAGCAGTTGTTAAAAAAGTATGATGTCAGGGAAATCGAGGCTTTGGGAAAAAAGTTTGACCATAATTGCCACGAGGCGTTGATGGTTGAGGAATCTCCCGACCGCGAGGATGATACGGTGAGCGAAGTTTTTCAAAAAGGATATACGCTGGGCGGACGGGTTGTCCGCACGGCCAAAGTGAAGGTTTCAAAGAAACCGGCATAAATATTAGGTATTAGGGGTGATTTTCCCCAAAAATAGGAGGCATTTATGGCAAAGTTTATTGGGATTGATTTAGGGACATCAAATTCAGCTGCGGCTGTGATGGAAGGCGGAAGGCCTGTCATAGTCCCGTCAGCAGAGGGCGCGGGTGTGGCTTCCGGCAAGGCATTTCCTTCTTTCGTGGCATTTACGAAAGACGGTCAGCGGCTTGTGGGCGAACCTGCCCGTCGTCAGGCAGCGATTAATTCTGAAGGCACGGTTTATGCCGCCAAGCGCAAGATGGGCACAGACCATAAATTCACCGTGTTCGGCAAAGACTATACGCCCCAGCAGATTTCCGCGTTCATTTTGCAGAAGATCAAGGCTGATGCGGAAAAGTATCTGGGCGATACCGTTGAGGGGGCTGTGATCACGGTTCCTGCGTATTTTAACGACAACCAGCGCCAGGCGACCAAAGATGCCGGCGAGATCGCAGGCCTTAAGGTCATGCGCATCATTAACGAGCCGACGGCTGCGTGCCTGGCTTACGGCATTGATAAGGCCGGCAAAGAGCAGAAGATCATGGTGTTTGACTTAGGAGGCGGAACGCTGGACGTGACCATCCTTGAGATGGGCGAAGGCGGGACATTTGAAGTCCTTTCCACCAGCGGAGACAATCTCCTGGGCGGTACAGACATGGACAATGTTCTTATTGAGCACATTGTTAACCAGTTCAAGAAAGAAACCGGCATTGACCTGATGAAAGACAAAATGGCTTTCCAGCGCCTGCGTGAGGCTGCGGAAAAAGCCAAGGTCGAACTGTCTTCAACGATCCAGACCGAGGTCAATCTTCCGTTTATTACCGCGGATTCCACAGGACCCAAGCATCTCGCGTTGTCTTTGGACCGCGCAAAACTGGAGAGCCTTGTGAGCCCGATTGTGGAGAGATGCCGCAATCCGATCCGCCAGGCCATGAAAGACGCCTCAACCAAGCTAGGCGCAGAAGTCAAGATTGATAAAATTATCATGGTCGGCGGCCCCACGCGCATGCCGATCGTGCAGAATTTTGTGGAGAAAGAGGCCGGGCAAAAAATCGAGCGTGGCATTGACCCCATGGAATGCGTTGCCTTGGGAGCCGCGGTTCAGGCCGGGATCATCAAGGGCGAGGTGAAGGATGTGCTTCTGCTCGATGTGACGCCGCTCTCGCTGGGCATTGAAACCATGGGCGGAGTGTTTACCAAGATCATTGAGCGCAATACCACCATTCCCACCAAAAAGAGCCAGGTGTTTTCAACGGCAGAAGACAATCAGCCGGCTGTGACGATTCGCGTCCTTCAGGGCGAGCGTCAGATGTCGAGCGACAATACCGAACTCGGGCGTTTTGACCTTGTGGGTATTCCGCCGGCACCGCGCGGCATCCCGCAGATTGAAGTGACCTTTGATATTGACGTCAACGGCATCGTGCATGTTCATGCCAAAGACAAGGCCACAGGCAAGGAACAGTCTATTCAAATCACGTCTCCCAAAAAGCTTTCGGAAGACGAAATCAAGAACATGGTCAAAGAGGCGGAAAAGTTTGCCGAGGAAGATAAAAAGCGCAAGGAAGCGGCCGAGCTTGAAAACCAGGCCAACACCCTTGTGTATTCCACGGAAAAAGCGCTTAAGGATTACGGCGATAAAGTGCCGCAGGCTGAGCGGGAGAGTATTTTAAAAGAAATGGAAACGCTCAAGCAGGCGATTAAGGACAAGGCCGCAGACCGTATCAAGTCCGGCATGGAAGCCCTCACCAAAGTGAGCCACAAGCTTGCCGAGGAAATGTATAAGGCCACGGCCGCTCAGGGGCAGGGTGCCGGGCAGCCTGGGCCGCAGCCTGAAGAGCCAACCTCGTCTGGTGATGCGTCTCAAGGTGAGAAGAATGATTCACCGTCCGGAAAGAAAGACGATGTTATTGATGCGGATTTCAAGGTTCAGGACGATAAGAAATAATGAAGAAAGATTATTACGAAATTCTCGGGATCAAGAAAGACGCTGATGTGGCGGAGGTCAAAAAAGCCTACCGCCAGCTTGCGATGCGGTATCATCCTGACCGTGTTGAGGAGAAGGAAAAAAAACAGGCTGAGGAGAAGTTTAAGGAAATTTCCGAGGCGTACGGTGTTCTTTCCGATCCCAAGAAGCGCCAGACGTATGACCAGTACGGGCACTCGGGAATAGACCAGAATTACACGTCCGAAGATATTTTTCGCGGCGCGGATTTTTCGAGCATTTTTGGCGACGGAGGAGGGCTTGACGATATTTTGGGACAGTTTTTTGGTTCGTCCTTTGGATTTGGCGGTGGCGGCGGTGGCGGGGCGCGTCAACGCCGTGCGGTGCGCGGCCGGGATATTCAGTATGAAGTGGAAATCCTCTTAGCCGAAGCCTATAGCGGCACTAAAAAAACGATCAAGGTTCCGCGCAATGAAGTGTGTCAAGACTGCCATGGCAATGGCGCCAAAAACGGGACTGCGCTTTCGGATTGCGAAACATGCGGCGGCCGCGGCCAGGTGATGATGAACAGCGGCTATTTCCGCCTGGCGCAAACGTGTCCCGACTGCCGCGGGGCCGGGCGCGTTATTCGGGAGTCTTGCCCGTCGTGCCGTGGACAGGGTTATACGCGGATCACACGCAATATTGATGTGACGTTCCCTAAGGGGCTTGATAATGATTCCCAAATGCGCGTGCGCGGTGAGGGCGAGGTTGGCCCGGGCGGCGCAGGGGATTTGTATCTTTATATCCGGGTGACCGCAGACCCGCGTTTCCGCAGGGTTCATAATGACCTTGAGATGGACCTTCTGGTCAGTTTTGTAAAGGCTGCGCTTGGCGGGGAAGCAGGTGTGGAGACGCTGAGCGGGCCGGTGACCATGAAAATTCCTGCCGGAACGGAAAGCGGCAAGGTTTTTCGCCTTAAGGCTAAGGGCATGCCGGATGTCCATGACCCGAGCCATTACGGCGATATTTATGTGCGTGTGATGGTGGATGTTCCCAAAAAACTTTCGAGCGACCAGCGCCGGCTGTTGGAAGAATTTGCCAAGGCCAGCGGAGAAGATGCGAACAATTCCGCATCGTTTAAAGATAAATTCAAGAAAGCGTTTAAATAATATGCCTACTTACGAATATGAATGCAATGCCTGCGGCCATGCCTTTGAGGCGCTGCAGTCTATGGCTGAACCAAAACTTACGGATTGCCCCCAGTGCGGCAAGAAGAAATTGTCGCGCCTGATTGGTTCTGGAAGCGGCGTGATTTTTAAAGGCAGCGGCTTTTACGAAACAGATTATAAGAAGAAAAGCGCGCCCAAATCTGACAAGCCTGCATCACCGTGTGCCAAGGCAGATTCCTGCCCCATGAAAGCCTCAGGACAGTGCGGATCGTAATGTCCTAGAAGGTTGTTTCCACCTTCACCACGAAATTTTTCGTTGTTTTCTAGTGAAATTATCAAGAAAACAAGAAAATCTTTTCCTATTCATTGTTAAATATCTATTAAGTTGTTATTTCCCAGCTACTTAGAGATATAAATAATTTCCCTCTTATTTATCTCCTTACATTGACTTATATTTATATTTAATGTTATTCTTCTTGCGGATTCGTCTAACCGGCGTAGTTTGTTGCCGAAGGCAACGGAAATGATTATGACAACAGCTTTAGGAAAAGCACTTGCAGTTGTTCTTGCTATTTTAATAGCTTGTGCGCCCCAGGTGTCTTATGCCCAGGGTTTATTTTTACCTGAGCCAGGCACAATGGTTGAGCGCGCTCCGGCCTTTGTTCCTGTGATTTTTAAAGGGCTGACGGTCCATGCGGATAACCCGCTCTTGTTTGATTTTATTGTAGATACCGGCAATACCGGCTTTAAGTCAGGCCCTGATAATGCGGCCATCAGGCAGGAATCAGATAAGCTTATAAAATATTTCCTTTCTTCGCTCACACTTCCTGAAAAAGACCAGTGGGTCAACCTTTCCCCTTATGAAAAAGACCGCATCCTTCCCGAGGATTTGGGAAAGACCGCGCTGGGCCGCGACATGCTGGCCCAGGATTATCTTTTAAAACAGGTGACAGCATCTTTAATGTACCCCCAAAAAGATTTTGGCCGCGAGTTCTGGGCCAGGGTTTATGCCCGCGCGCAAAAAGAATTCGGAACAACCGATATTCCTGTGGATACATTTAACAAAGTCTGGGTGGTTGCGGATAAGGCGAATGTTTATGTAAAAAATAATACGGCTTTTATCGTCGGGTCGCATCTTAAGGTCATGCTGGAATCAGACTATTTGGCGCAAGAAAAGGCCGTAGGGGCTCGATTTATCGAGCCCGGAAGGCTCGCGCCCACTGAGGGTTTGATGAATCAAACCCCTACGAATGAATTGTCGAAGCAAGTGATTCGTGATGTTGTGATCCCTGAACTTGAAAAAGAAGTGAACGCTTCCCAAAATTTTGCCAGCCTCCGCCAGATTTTTCATTCCATGATTCTCGCCACCTGGTATAAGAAAAATTTAAAAGAGGCGCTTCTCACGCAAGTTTATGCGAATCAGAAAAAAACCAGCGGCGTTGAAGGCGCGTGGGTGGCTGATAAAAAAGCAGATGTAGACCCCCAGGCCATTTGGGAAAAGTATGCGCAGGCGTATCAAAAGGGCGTTTTTAATCTTATTAAGGAAGAGCCAGACCCTGTTTCCGGCGATATGATTCCGCGTAAATATTTTTCCGGTGGGATGACAGACCTTGCCAGGGCTGATGTGGTGGGGAAAGAAGGCATTGATGCCTCCCAGGCCGTACCGGTAGGCGATAGCCTTCAGGTGCGGGTTGCCATGGAGAAGGACTCGGCGCAGGAGCAATCCCCTTCTTCAGAAGAAGGCAAAGTCAAATTAGGTAAAGGGGTCTACCCTTTGTCAGAAGTCCAGTCGGTTGTCAGTGTTATTAAGAGGGGCCGGGCACGTCCCAAAGCCAACAAGAGAGAAAAAACGATTGTTATTCCCTTGTCTGGCCAGGAGCTGAATACCAGAATCCTTCAGGCCATGGCTGATGAGTTTTGGCAGCTTAAGAAAAAAGACACTCCACAAGAAAGAGATGATCATAAACAGCTGTCTAAAGTCAATTTAGGGATTGGTAGCTTTCTTCATCTTTCTGTTGATCCGGAAGGCCTAAAGATCGCATTATCCCAAGAACCTACAGGTAATGTTTTACGTGATTTAAACTCAGGGGTGGATTTTATTGTCAACTGGGTTGACGGGCTGGCCAAAGGCCGCGATTCTGCCCAGGCTTTTGATGAGGCAGAACCAACAGATGTGTTCCGGCAGAATATCCCGCTGGTTGAAGATCTGGTGCCACGGCAAAATCCGAGAGCGCCTGCGGCAAAGACTGTTAAGGTGTGGGATGCCCGCGGCAGCTGGCGGGTGTCTCTTGTGGAAAAATCTTCTCCGCAAGGCTACCGGCTGGTGGCTCTTTCAGATTCCAAGAAAAGTGTCACAAGGGTCATTTTGCAAAAGTTATATCCGGGCGGCCACAAAGCGACCATCATAGGACAGATGACCATTGAAGATCCTGAATCCGCCATTTTTTTTAGCTCCTGGGAAAATGTGTTAACGCTCCTTCGAACAACCCCGTTGCCGCGTGCAGCGCTTGCGTACAGGGGGAATCGCGCCGCCGGTGAAGCTCGTGCGTCTGACATTGAGAAATTCCAGATTCCCCAATCAAATCAATTAACGCTTGATTACAGTAAGTCAACAAAGCTGGATGACAAGCGAATGCTTCTGGAAAGAAGGATGTTTTTTAAAGAGAATGGATACCGATTGGTTGTTTCCTGGAATCCCAAAACACTGAACACCACGGTTCGTTTAAAACAATGGCAAAAGGAAAAACGCTGGGAAAAGCTGTTAACCCAAAGAACCCTTCCAGACCCCCAGAGAGCTCTTATTAATGGCTCCTGGCAGGAAATGCTCTTGGCATTACAAAAACCTGCAGATGCGGCGGATCAGGCTATGCTGGGCGATTGGGAATCCGGGGTTCTTGTCAAAAAGGCTTTTGCCAAAGACATTCGACAGGGAGACGCTGTTTTTGACTGGCTGGTTCGTGCTGGATATTTAAAAGAAATGGCTCCTGGCCAGGGCCGCTTGACGGGTGATATGGCAGATCTTGAAACTGATTTAAGGCAGGAGTATCCTGCCGCCACAGACAGGATATTATCTGCTTTAAGAAATATTCAAAGCCAGCCTCGAGGGGCTGTGCGCGGCTTTGGCTGGTCTAAATTATTGTCTGTTGAAGAATTGAGGGCAGGGAAGGCCGGCGCTAAAACCATTTCCGATAATCTCGAGCAGAAGACGGCCGTGGATTTCCTGGGCAATTCACAGAATTTTGGCGTACACCTTGATCACAGGGCCAGAATTCATGACACCGGCACAGGCAACGAAGTTTATAATATTTTTGTTTATCCCATGACCAGGGGAGATAATGCGAGCTTTTACATTGGCTCTGTCACTCTTGAGCTGAGGCAAGGCCATCTTGTAAAAATTGCTGATTTGAAAATTTCTTCAAACTTTTCTTTGTATTTGCCCTGGGTTGAAGGTTTTGTAAGGGAAAAACTGACCGCGTTACAAGGCGCTTCACTTATTCGAGGCACCGATGAGCAGGAATTTTCCTCCGCAGATGATGCCCAGTCCTCTGACAATGCCGCAAGCCAGGAAAACAATGTGTTTTTAACAGCCATGGCATTGGATTGGGCCGGCGTATACCCTCAGCAGTTGCTTCAGATGTTTGGCTGGGCGAAGACACTTTCTGCCGAAGAGCAGCAGGCTCAAAAAGATGTCCTCGACAGGCTTCATTTTAATGAGGTTTGGACCGAAAGGATGATGCGATCATCAAATGCTTATGATGTTTCCCTGACCCCCAATCCCAAGATGACAATGGCAGTCAAAAATCCTGATGCGCAAATTGCTTACCAGATCCATGTCACTCCCCAAGATCAGGAACTCAAGAAAATTTTGGACCGCAAGGCTGTGGTCATGCTTTCCTTTAAGGACGGCAAGCTGGCGGATTTTGGCAAAGTGGTGTTTATGAATGATGAGTTGGGCCAGGTGGTGAGTCAGGATGCAGAGTTATATGCCTGGCTTCCCGGATTCATAGAACAAAAACTGAACGATTTAAAAGGCCGGTCATTCTTTAATAAGGGAGAAAGGACTCTTACGATATTGCGGGAAGACGCTGCGTCTGACAGCGCCCAGAATGTCGGGCCGTATAAGTCGGGTACGGGTGCCATTCGCCAGCCGTCATGGACCAAAAAGCTTTCTCAAGAGGAAAAGCTGGCACTGGCAACGCGGGTGAGTGCGCTCATGCAAACCGGCCGATTGGTGAGTAGTATCCGGAATGCTTATGCCGCAGATAGTTTTGATGTGTTTTTAAAGGTTCGTCAGGACACATTGCAGGCCACGAACAATGGCCAGGTGCTTTACCAGATTTTTGTCAAACCCAACCAGGGTTTTTCTTATAATTACTATCAAGGGACTGTGGCCCTTGTTTTTAAAGACGGCAGGCTGGACAGTTGGACGCCCATAGAATTGCACCGCGAAAGCCCTTTGTGGCCCTGGCTCCAGCCCTTTATTCAGAATGAACTTGAGAAGTCAAGGGGCTCTCTTTTTGTGCATTTGGAGGAGGCGGCTTTGGTTGCTGATTCTGCCCAGGTTAACGGTGGTATTGACATGAATGCCAACAATCTGGACATGACGGAAACCGGCGCAGCCCCAGAGATGGCGTTTGATCCGCTGTTAATCGAGCAATTCCGGGCAGGCGACTTTACCGGTATTCGTCCGGTGATTCTTGGCATTACCCCGATTCCTTCCATGATCCTTTCAGAATAGAAAAATTTTTCAAGACTTCTGATATTTTTTGTGGGACAAAAATAGGTTTTTGTGTATACTTAGTGGGTTTATTCTCCATCTATTAATCATTTAATAAAGGATTTCAGCCGTAATGTCAGTCATTAAACCATTTGAAGCTTATGTTTATAATCCAAAAGAATTTCCTGATTTTTCAAGGGTTGTTTGCCCCCCTTATGACGTGATTTCTCCTGAACAGGAGGCTGTTTTACAGAAAAGAAGCCCTTATAATTTTATTCATGTGATGCTGGCCAAGGCAGACGCCAAAGAGACTGAGGACACAAAGCGTTACGAGCAGGCCGGCGCTACCCTGAAAGAATGGATTAAAGACGAAATTCTGGTCCAGGACAAAAAACCCTGCATTTATTACATCAAGCAGGAATATAAGATTCTCGGCCAGCGGTTCAGCCGCATGGGCTTTTTGGCAGCCATGAAGATCGAAGACGAAAAAGCCAAGATTCATCCGCACGAAAAGACCCATGCCGGCGCCAAGGAAGACCGTTTCCGGCTCTGGAATGCGCTTCAGGCGGCCTGCAGCCCGATTTTTGTTTGTTTTGCGGACAGGCAGAAAAAGGTTGAGAATATTTTTCTGCGCAAGGTTGCGCCGACAAAGCCTTTTATGGACGTGATAGATGATGACGGCACGCGCAACCAGGTCTGGCGGCTTGAGGACCCGGTTTTGATCCAGGATGTTGTGGATACGTTTAACAACCAGAACCTTTTCATTGCGGACGGCCATCACCGTTACGAGGTTTCCAGGCGCTATCGTGAAATGATGCTCGAAAGAACGCCAAATCCGACGGGTGACGAGCCCTGGAATTACGTCATGACTTATTTTACGAATGTTGATTCCAAGGATCTTTTGATTTTTCCCATCCACCGTATTGTTAAAAATTTTCCTCAAGATATCGGTTTTCTCGAAAACCTTTTCCGCATTGATGCCATCAAAAACAAACAGGAACTTGTGCTTTTGCTGGCCAGGGCCGGCCAAAACGAGCACGCTTTCGGGCTTTATACTAAAAAAGGCATCCAGCTTTTAAGGCTTAAGAACAAATCCCAGATCAATGAATATATCAAAGAAGGCTCCAAAGATTACCGCAGCCTTGATTCCCTGATCCTCAAGGCGTTTGTGTTTGATAAACTGGGCATCAAGAGCGAAGAGATTACCTATTGCAATAAAAACCTGGATGAATGTTTCAGCTTTATTGACAACGGTGAGGCTGATGCCGCGTTTATTTTAAATCCTGTCCGGATTGACCAGCTGCGCGCCATTGCGCTTAACGGTGAGAAAATGCCACCCAAAAGTACATATTTTTATCCCAAAGCGCTTTCAGGAATAGCATTGTATAAATTGTGAGGAGCCTTGGATGAGCCTTTTTGGTAAAAGCAACAATACTTTTGTCAGGGTCAACAAGCGCAAGGCCATTCCTGACGGCGTGTGGCTCAAGTGCCCTGACTGTCAGCATCCTTCCTATACCAAGGAAGTCGATGCCAACCAGAGTATCTGCCCCAAATGCGGTTACCACATGACCCTGACCGCGCGCAAGCGCATAGAGCTCACGGTCGACGAAGGCACGTTTGTCGAGATGGATGCCGACATGCTTTCCATGGACCCTTTGGAGTTTAAAGGGGTTAAAACCTATAAAGATAAGATTGCCGGCGATCAAAAAGCGACCGGGCTTTTGGATGCGGCAATTACCGGTTATGGGAAAATTAACGGGCTTGATGCGGTTGTGGTGGTGACGGATTCGCAGTTTATCATGGGATCCATGGGGTCCGTGGTCGGCGAAAAAGTAACCCGCGCCGTTGAGTATGCGACCAAAAACCATTTACCTGTTGTGATTATTTCAGGTTCGGGCGGCGGGGCGCGCATGTATGAGGGGTGTATTTCCCTGATGCAGATGGCCAAAACCTGCGCGGCGCTGGGGCGGCATGCCGAGGCCAAATTTCTTTATATTTCTGTCTTAACCAACCCCACCATGGGCGGCATCATGGCTTCGTATGCCGGCGTGGGCGACGTGATCCTTGCGGAACCCAAGGCGCTTTTGGGGTTTGCCGGCCCTCGCGTTATTGAACAGACCGTGCGGCAGAAGCTTCCCAAGGGATTCCAGACATCAGAGTTTATGCATGCGCACGGCTTGATTGACCTTATTGTTTCTCGCAAAGACATGAAACAGAAACTTGCGCAGATTATTGATTATTCCCAGAGCAATAAAAAAGAATAATTTACTTTAAGGACACCCATGGCCAGTGTTCGGTTAGAAAATCTTTGCAAAACCTACCGCGGCGGCGTTGTCAAGGCCGTTGACAGCGTCAATCTTGATGTGAAGGATAAAGAGTTTATTGTCCTGGTCGGCCCCTCGGGCTGCGGAAAATCAACGACTTTGCGCATGATTGCGGGCCTGGAGGAAATTTCATCCGGGAACATCTGGATCGGCGACAAGCGGGTGAACGATGTCCCTCCCAAAGACCGCGATATTGCCATGGTTTTTCAGAATTATGCGCTTTATCCGCATATGACCGTGTTTGAGAACATGGCCTTTGGCTTGAAGTTAAGAAATTACCCCAAGCTCGAGATTGAAAAGCGCGTCAATGAGGCCGCTGAAATTCTTAATATCCACAGGTATCTGGGCCGCAGGCCCCGCCAGCTTTCGGGCGGCGAGCGCCAGCGCGTTGCGCTGGGGCGTGCCATTGTGCGCAAGCCCAGGGTATTTCTTTTTGATGAGCCTTTAAGCAACCTTGATGCCAAGATGCGCGTGACCATGCGCACGGAAATTCATAAGCTTCGCATGCGTTTGCAGACGACTTTTATTTATGTTACGCACGACCAGGTGGAAGCCATGACCATGGGCGACCGTATTGTGGTCATGAAAAACGGCGTCATTCAGCAGTGCGATGAGCCGATGAATATTTATGACAATCCTGCCAACAAGTTTGTGGCCAGTTTTATCGGGACACCTCCCATTAACCTGATGAAAGGCCATATTTTCAAGAAAGACAAAAAATATTACTTTGATGAAGGCAAATTCCGCGTTAAACTTGTAGATGAGATGAGCGATATTCTGGTTCCGTATGCCGGCAAAGAGGTTGTTTTCGGCATCAGGAGCGAAGATATTTATGACAAGCTTTTCGTCTCGGAAGCTTCGCCTGAAAATACGATCCGTGTGACATGCGAAGTGGTCGAGCCGCTGGGCTCGGATGTCCATTTATACTTGAACTCCGGGAAGAACAGTTTCATGGCTCGCGTGGGCGCTCACAACAGGCCCGAAGTCAACCGCGACATGGAAGTGGTCTTCGATATGCGCAAGGTGCACTTCTTTGATCCAAAAACTGAAACAACAATTATCTAGGTATTACCTCTTTTTTGTTGTCAGTCTTTTTGTCCCTCTGGTTTTCTTTTTCATTTACGCCTCCCGATACCAGACGAACTTTTTTGCCTATCTTGTCATTGCCTTTTCTATCAATATTATTATCCTCGTCGCGTTTTATCGCCGCCTTAAGCGTAAAAAGTCCCAGGTCAAACTCCAAAAAGAAGATTTTTTTGAACGGGCCAATATGTTAAAGGCTGATCTTGAGCGGGAAGCCCAGGTCATCAGCGCTTTTCGCCAGAAAATCATCAGCTATTCCCAGCTTAAAGGATTTATCGAGAAATTAAGCGGCTGTTTGACGCTGGAAGATACCGCGCACACCCTTTGCCGGGAAACAGGGCATTTTTTTGATCATGGCGACTCTACGATCATTCTTTATATTTTTGATTCAAATTCCGGAGAGCTTGCCATCGCGAGCGCTGAACGCAACCAGCGTGTCGTGAATATCAAATCCAAACTTGGGGATATGTTTGACCGCTGGATTATGAAAACCCAGCAGCCTTTGTATCTGGAAGACACCAAGAGCGACTTTCGTTTTGATATGGAAAAAATGCAGGAAGAAGATCTGCGGCCCTTAAGGTCGCTGTTAAGCGTGCCTTTGGTTATTCAGAAGAAAGTGATCGGCATCCTCAGGATGGATAGTCCTGTGCCAGGCCGTTTTAACGAGGAAGACCTTCGCCTGCTTCAGGCTATTGGGGACATCGCGGCCGTGGCCATTGAAAACGCCGAGCTTTACGACAAGGTCGAGGACATGGCGATTAAAGACGGGCTGACAGGGCTCTATTTGCGCCGCTACCTTCTCGAGCGCCTGGGGGATGAAATCAACAGGCATTTCCGGCGCGAGCAGGAAATGTCGTTTGTGATGATTGATATTGACCATTTTAAAAGGTATAACGACCATTTTGGCCACACAGCCGGGGATATTGTTTTAAAGCACCTTGCGGTTTTAATGGAAAAACATTTCAGCGCCCCGGGGAATTTGATTTGCCGGTATGGCGGGGAAGAGTTTTGCCTGACTTTGCCGGAATGCCCTAAGAGCGAGGCGGTTGCCCAGGTGCAGGGGTTTATTGAGTTTGTGGCTGGTGAAGATATCATTCTTCGCCGGGAAAAAACGCATATTACGTTATCAGCAGGGGTGGCCTCTTTTCCGAAGGACGCTAAAACCAAAGAAGAGCTTATTCAGAAAGCTGATGACGCGCTTTATGAGGCAAAGCGCAAAGGCCGTAACCGGGTTTGCGTAGCTTAAGGCAGGCGTATGCAATTTTATATCATGTTTTTATTAGTCGTGGCTTTTGTCCTGGTCGTGGTCTATCTGGCCAAGGTTGCGGTTTTACAGTTTGAAGAACGCGCTGACGGCGATGTTTTGCGCGTTAAGGAGTCCTATTCCAGGATTATCCAGCAGAAAGATGAACTGGCCGCTGAAAAAAAGCACCTTGAGGATGAGTCCCAGCGTATTTTTACCCTTTATGAGCTGACCCGCGAAATTACCAAGAGTTTTGACGAAGCCGAGGCTTTTCAATCGTTTAAGGATTACCTGGGCCGGCAGATTTATCTGGATGACTGCCAGCTGGTCGAGAATTTTCCGGATGATATTTCTGATTTTCCTTCTTTTAAGGGGTATAAATTCTTTCCTTTAAAGTCCAAACGCGTGGTCTTGGGGGAATTGGCCTATAAAGGGCTTGCGGACAAGGATGAAGAGACGTTTTCCATTCTGGCCCATCAGTTTGCGCTGGCTCTTCGCCGGATCAAGCTTTACAAAGAAGTTGAAAACATGGCCATAACCGACAGCCTTACGCATTTGCATACCCGCAGGCATTTTATGGAGCGTTTTGAGGAAGAATTTGCCCGGGCCAGGATGCGAAAGCTTCCTTTATCGCTTCTCATGATGGATGTGGATCATTTTAAGCGCGTTAATGACCAATATGGGCATCTCACAGGTGATATGGTTTTGCGCGAGGTGGGGCGGATGATCGGCCTTCATACCCGCGAAATTGATATTACCGGCCGGTTTGGCGGAGAAGAATTTTGCGCCATCCTTCCTGATACAGACAAGCAGGGCGCGCTTTTGGCTGCAGAACGTATCCGCGCGGCCATGCATGATGAGAAAATCAAGGCGTATGACGCCTCCCTTAATGTGAGTTTGAGCGTGGGGGTGGCCACGTTTCCTGATGATGCCCATGAACTTGAAGAGCTTTTGGACAAGGCTGACTGGGCGCTTTACCGCGCCAAAAAACAAGGCCGTAACCGCGTTGTGGCCTTTAGCGTTTACAGTGATTAATTTGTTTAAAATCCCAGTTGAATCCTGCCAGGCTTTCGTGTAGAATTAGCCGCAATCTTTTCTCTTTAATCTATTATATTTGAAACCTAAATTATTATATATGAAGCAGTTTGTTGTTGGAGTTGATGTGGGGGGCACGAATGTCAAGCTGGGGATTGTGGATGCCTCTTCACGGATTAGTCTGCGCGCTGTTTTTTCCACCAGGAAGTTTATTTCTTCTCCTCGGTGCCTTATAAAAGCCATTAGCCAAAACGTGGCCTCGCTCTTAAAAGAGGGAGGGATATCAAAAAAAAGCGTTTGCGGCATTGGCATTGGCTTGCCAGGGCTTGTTGATGTTGAGAAAGGGATTGTGCGTCTTTTGCCCAATATCCCAGGCTGGAAAAACGTTCCTTTAAAGAAGATACTCAAGGCCAAAACAGGCCTTCCGGTTCAAATTGAGAATGATGTCAATATGATGGCCCTGGGCGAATGGAAATACGGCGCGGGGCAGGGGTATAAAAATCTTATTTGCATGACGCTGGGCACAGGGGTTGGCGCGGGCTTGATTTTGAATAATGAGATTTATCGCGGGCCCGGATTTGCGGCGGGCGAAATCGGCCATGCGCCTTTAAATGAGCATGGGCCCCGATGCGGCTGCGGCGGATATGCCTGTTTTGAGCGTTATGTCGGCAACGCCGCGCTCCAGAAATGGGCAGGCAAGGTATTTCACAAGAGCAATATCACTTTGGAAGAGGTTTTTTGTTTGGCGCGCGAGGGCAATACAAGGGCGCTCAGGTTTTGGCAGGATGTGGGGACAAAAGTGGGAACCGGCCTTATTGGCGCGATTAACCTGCTTAATCCTGAACGCATTATTATTGGCGGTGGAGTTTCTTCCAGTTTTCAATTTATGGCTCCTGCCATCAGAAAAGTTATTGATGCACGTGTCATGCAGACACAAGCGTCCTTGGTCAGTATTATCAAGGCAAAGCTGGGTGATGATGCAGGGCTGGTGGGCGCCAGGGTTTTGATTTCTTCCAGAAAATATTGAACCGGGGTTTAACATGAAAGATACCAAACAAGTGATGAGGGCCTTTGTTGTTTTCTGGTGTGTGGCTTTGGCAGCACTGATTTTTTCTGCTTCCGGGGCACAGGCACAAGAAAATTCGGCGCAGGCAGCGCCATCATCATCCCCTTTAGATGATAAAGCCCCGGCCAAAGACGTCCCGCATGACAAAAATGCCCCCTATGACAAGAATGCCCCTGTGGAATTAACCGGAGACTCCATTGAATTTAAGGCGGAAGAATCCAAGTTTGTGGCCAGCGGCAATGTTGTCTTAAAGCAAAACGACTCAACACTTTTTTGTGACAAGCTTGAATTTTATCGCGACCGCAAAGAAGCCCATGCCATTGGCAATATTGTCCTTGTTTCGCCCAAAGGCACGGTCTGGGCGGATAAGGCGTTTTATAATTTTGAAACCAAGCGCGGCGAATTTACCAATGCCCGGATCATGGCCAACCCTTATTTCGGCAAGGCTGCGTCCATTACAAAATTCCATGATGATTATTATGTCCTTTCCGACGGGTGGATTTCCACGAGCGATTACGATAATCCGGAATACCGCATTAAGTCGCGCAAAATCGAGGTTTATCCGTATGACCGGGCGATTGCGCACAACTCTGTCATGTATTTGGGGGGTATGCCGGTCATGTATATGCCCAAGTATGTCCAGTATTTGAATGATGACCGCCCGCATCTCAGGGTTGTTCCCGGTTATCAAAAAGATTTAGGCGCGTATGTTCTTATGAGCACGCATATGATGGTGACGGATTGGATTGATACCACGTATCATCTGGACCTTTACGGCCGCAAAGGCGTCGGTTATGGCGTGGATGCCGATTATAATGCCTGGGAAAACGGGGGACATGGTCTTGTCAAAACATATTATATTAATGAGCATCAGCTGATCGGCAACACCATCGGCCAGACCAATGCAACGCCGACAACGGGTGAGCGCTATCGCATTGAATGGCGCCATAAATGGGACATTGACCCGCAGACAAGTTTTATTTCCCAGTATTACAAAGTGTCGGATAAAGATTTTATTAAGGAGTATTTCAGGAGAGAATACCAGCAGGACCAGAATCCTCCTACGTATGCCCTTTTGACTCATTCGATGGCCAATGCCACGGCAAGCTTGCGGGCTGACCTGCGTGTTAACAATTTTGAGGCTCCGGTCGAGCGCTTACCGGAATTTAATTACAGCCTGACAAACCAGCCGATTTCTGACACGGGTTTTTATGTCAAAAGCAACAATACGATTTCGAATTTAAGGCAAAAAGATCCTTCGGTTTCAGACAACACGCATCATACGATTCGCATTGATACGGACAATGAACTTTCGCGTCCTTTTAAAGTTTCTTTCCTGGAGATGCGGCCTTATATCGGGACCGAACAAACGTATTATTCCAACACATTGGACAGCTCGCACAATGATTCCGTGCGCGGGATTTTCCGTACCGGGATGGATGTGAGCACAAAGTTTTACCGCGTGTATGACGTCACTTTTAATAAGTATGGCATTGAGGTGAACCAGCTCCGCCATGTCATAACGCCGACGGTGGGCTATCTGTACCAGCATCACCCAACGCTCGGGTCTGAGAAACTTTATGGTTTTGACTCTATGGACGCCCGCGATACCATAGACCGTTTTGCCCTGGGGCTCGACAACACGCTTCAGACCAAGCGTGACGGGAAAAGCGTTGATCTTGCGCGTTCGTCTCTCACAACCGAGTTTCGGCTGAAAGACAACCCAACGCCTGGCAGCTGGGGGGATATGAAGTGGACGAATGAACTTTACCCGAACCAGTATGTCACGTTTCATAATGACATGGATTACAATAATGACACCAGGCATCTGCAGACCGCCAATTTTGACTTGTATTTGAAAGACAACAAAAAATGGGAATTTGATATCGGCCGCCGGTATGCGCACAAGGATGACGACCTTGTCACAACACAGGTGTCGTACAAATTCAATCCCAAATGGCGGACAGTCGTTTACGACCGCTGGAATGTGGATACGGGCCATTGGCAGGAACAGCAGTATTCTTTTGTGCGCGACCTCCATTCCTGGGAAGTTGAATTCGCGATCAACAACAAGAAAGAACCGGAAAAATCAGGCACAGAATTCTGGTTTATTTTCCGTATCAAGGCGTTCCCATCCGTAAAATTTAATGGAAGCACAAGTTTCAGCAAGAGAGAAGTTGGCTCGCAACCGCAGCCTTAAAAAGACTGAAGGAAGAAAAATGGATATAGCTATCATCGGGTCCGGATACGTCGGGCTTGTGACAGGGGTATGCCTGGCACACATCGGCCACAACGTTATTTGTGTGGATAATAACGAGGAGAAGATCAAGGTTCTTAAAGCCGGCGGGATTCCTATTTATGAGCCAGGCTTAGGTGAGCTTCTGGAGAAATACCGCAAGTCCGGAAGAATTACTTTTTCAAGCTCTATCGCAGAATCATCGAAGAAAGCTTCTGTTATTTTTATCGCGGTGGGGACTCCGTCGAAAAAGAACGGCGATGCCGACCTCACGTACATTGAAAATGTGACCCGGGAAATTGCGCGCAACATGGATTCGTATAAACTCCTGGTGGAAAAGTCCACGGTCCCTGCCCAGACCGGAAATCGTATTGAACGCACGGTTAAGCTCAATCTTCCCAATAAGTTTAAAAACGGGAACAAGATAACGCTTGAATTCGATGTTGCCTCTAACCCTGAATTTCTTCGGGAAGGGTCGGCGATCAAGGATTTCATGAATCCAGACCGCATTGTTATCGGTGTTGAATCAAAGCGTGCGGAAAGGCTTTTGCGTGAGATTTACAAGCCTTTGAAGGCCAAGATGCTGGTGACGAATGTGGCGACCGCCGAGATCATCAAGCACGCGTCGAATTCTTTTTTAGCGACAAAAATTTCATTCATCAATGCGGTTTCCCAGATTTGTGAGCGGGTGGGCGCGGATGTCGAGCAGGTGGCCGAGGGCATGGGCTATGACAAGCGCATCGGCCGGGCTTTTTTGAACGCGGGTGTCGGTTACGGCGGAAGCTGTTTTCCTAAGGATGTGGATGCCTTTGTCCGCCTGGCTGAGAAGAGCGGCTATGACTTTAAATTGTTAAAAAGCGTGCGTGAGGTGAATGAAGAGCAAAAGCAATCTTTTATCCGCCTTGTGGAAGATAAATTGTGGATCCTCAAAGATAAAACCATTGCAGTCTGGGGATTGGCGTTTAAGTCGAACACGGATGACATGCGCAGTGCCGCGTCGGTTACGATCATCGAAGCCCTTCAAAATGAAGGCGCCTGCATTCAGGCCTATGACCCGCAGGCCGTGCCTAATGCTAAAAAAATGCTCAAAGGGATTAAGTTTTGTTCTGACCCTTATGCCGCCGCGAAAGGCGCGGATTGCCTTCTTCTTTTGACGGAGTGGGAAGAGTTTAAGGCGGCTGACTGGGCCAGGGTTCGCGATGCCATGCGGCAGGCCGTGATTTTTGACGGCCGTAATTTCCTCGACATGAAGGCATTGGGTGATCTGGGATTTGAATATTACGGGATAGGCCGCGGGCATGTATAAGAAACTTTTTTCAAAAATCAAAAAAAACGAAATATCTGTCGCCGTCATCGGGCTTGGCTATGTCGGCCTTCCTCTGGCGTTGGGGTTTGCCAATAAAGGTTTCCGTGTTTACGGAATCGACAACAACACCGACCGCATTGACAGGCTTCTGGCCGGAACGAGTTATATTACTGATGTGACAGACGCTGAAATCGTCGAGCCTGTATCCCACAGGGCTTTTTTACCGACAACGGATTTCGGCTGTATCAAAAACTGCAGGGCTGTGATTATTTGCGTCCCGACTCCGATCAAAAAAAAGTATACTCCGGATATTTCATTTATTCTTTCCGCGGTCCGTTCGGTTGCGGAAAATCTTTCCAAAGGCACCCTTGTTATTCTCGAGAGCACAACCTACCCTGGCACGACTGAGGAGTTGATCGCGCCCGAGCTTGAAAGAGGGGGACTCAAGGTCGGCAGGGATTTTTATCTGGCATTTTCCCCCGAAAGGATTGACCCGGGCAATGCCACGCATACCGTGACACAGATCCCCAAGGTTGTCGGCGGTGTCACCCCGGCGTGCAGTATCCTGGCCAAAGCCCTTTATGGGAAAATTATCAAGGACATCCACGTTGTTTCTTCGCCCCGAGCGGCTGAGATGTGCAAACTTCTTGAAAATACCTTCAGGCTTGTGAATATTGGCTGGATCAATGAAGCGGCCATGATGTGCCATAAGTTTGACATTGATGTCTGGGAGGTTATCGACGCAGCCAAAACAAAGCCTTTCGGATTTATGCCCTTTTACCCCGGGCTTGGCGTGGGCGGCCATTGCATCCCGGAAGACCCTATTTATCTTTACTGGAAGGCCAAGGAAAAGGGGTGTGCGTCGCGTTTTATCAAACTTTCCGCGGATATCAATTCCGCCATGCCGGAATACGTTGTGTCTCGAGTGAAAGATATGCTCAGCGCCCGCGGTAAAATCCTTAAAGGCGCCAGGGTGCTCATTATGGGCGTGACATACAAAAAAGACGTTAAGGACCTCCGAAAGTCGCCGTCGTTAAGGCTGATTGATATCTTGAAAAGACGCGGGGCTGTGGTTTCGTTTTATGATCCTTTGGTGCCGTTTCTTCATCTGGAAGGGCTGGAGATGGAAGGCGCACCGTTGACCCCCAAAAACATTGCGGATCAGGATTGCGTTGTCATTGCTGTCGATCACACGAACGTGGACTATAAGCTTGTTTTAAAGAACGCGAGGCAGATTTTTGATCTTAAGAATATTTATCATAAAACGGTTTCAGAGAAAATTATCAAGTTATAAAAAGAGGATCGCATGACAAGAAAGAAAGTAACGCTCATGAGCGGCGGGGCAGGATTTTTACCAAGCCACATGTGCGACCAGCTTATGGAGCAGGGGCACAGGATTTTTTGCGTTGATAATTTTATTACAGGCAAAAAAACCAATATCGCGCATCTTTTGAAAGACAAGAATTTTACGCTGATCAAACAGGATGTCTCAAGGCCTTTTAAGATTCCCGGAAAGATTGATTATGTGATGCATTGCGCGTCTCCGGCGAGCCCGGTGGATTACCTGAACCATCCTGTGGAAACGCTTTTGGTGGGCTCGCAAGGTACCCATCACATGCTTGAAATCGCGAAAGCAAAAAAAGCCGTGTTTCTTTTAACATCGACTTCAGAAGTCTACGGCGACCCTAAGGAGCATCCCCAAAAAGAAACCTATTGGGGCAACGTTAATCCCATTGGCCCGCGCAGTGTTTATGATGAGGCCAAGCGTTATGCCGAAGCAGTAACATTTGCGTATCGGCGTACATTTAAGGTGGACACCAAAGTCGTGCGTATTTTTAATACTTACGGCCCCCGCATGAATCTTCATGACGGGCGTGTGGTGCCGAATTTTATTTATCAGGCGCTTAAGGGGCTCCCGTTGACGATTTATGGCGATGGAAAGCAGACACGCTCCTTTTGTTATGTTGACGATGAGGCCAAAGGGATTTTGCGGCTCATGTTTTCGAACCTGAGTGGCCCTGTGAATATCGGCAATCCCGGGGAATTTACCATTATTGAATTTGCCAAAATTGTGCTGGAACTGACGGGCAGCAGGAGCAAGTTTGTTTACGAGCCGTTTCCTCAGGATGATCCTAAACAGCGTAAACCTGATATTTCCATAGCCAGGGCCAAGTTAGGCTGGGAGCCAAAAGTTTCGTTACGGGAAGGCCTTGCCAAGACAATTGAGTGGTTTAAAGAGAATTTATAATGGCCATGACAGCGTTAACCAAAAAAGACCTGGAAGGCTTTGAGAATGAAGTCGCCGGAATTTTTGCCCAGGGGCTCATCAAAGCGCCGGTGCATCTTCGTTCCGGGCGTGAAGAAGAGCTTATTCGTATTTTTCAAGAATACAATATCGGTGCTGACGATTATCTTTTTGGTTTTTGGGATTCGCATGAGCTTTGCCTGCTCAAAGGCGTTGCGCGGGAAGAAGTGTTAGCCGCGATCATGGACGGACGCAGCATTGCGCTTTGTTTTCCAGAACACAAGATTTTCTGCTCAGGGATTGTCGGGAGCCTCATGGGTGTTGCCACGGGTGTCGCCTGGGCGCTTAAGCATGAGGGCAAAAAGGGGCGCGTGTTTCTTTTTTGCGGTGACATGTCGTCGGAGACCGGAATTTTTCATGAGGCGGTCAAGTATGCTGTTAATTTTGATTTACCGGCAAAATTTATCGTGTCTGACAACGGACTCAGTGTTATGACCCAGACCCGTGAAACATGGGGCTCTGAAGAACCCTGGTTTAAGGGGACGCGGTTTGAGAAAAAAATTGTTTATTTTCAATACAAGAACGGCTGGCCGCATTCCGGGCTTGGAAAACTCATAAAATTTTAATATGAAATATTTCGACGAGCTTAAACGGACCATGGAATGGCTGGCCACACAGCCCAAAACGATTTTTGTCGGCCAGACCGCAGCGGTGCCGGGCACATTTATGTACCAGACCCTGCGGGACGTGCCCAAAGACCGTGCGGTTGAATTCCCGGTCAATGAAAGTTTCCAGATGCAGTTTTCCATAGGCCTGGCGCTGGCCGGCTATGTTCCGGTCTCTGTTTATCCGCGCCAGAATTTTTTATTGCTGGCAACGGGAGACATGTCCAACATGCTCGACAAATTCCCGGCCATGAGCCAGGGGCGGGTCACTCCTAAAGTTATTATCCGCGTGGCCACAGGGCCTTATAAACCAGTGCATCCCGGGCATCAGCATGTGGGGAATTTTGCAGAGTCTTTCCGTAAGCTTTTTGACTGGATTGAGGTTGTTGAACTTTCCGAGCCGCAGGATATTTTTCCAGCCTATCAGCGCGCTTTTGAGCGGGAAGATAACCGTGCCACGCTTCTGATTGAAGACGGCAATTATTATAACGAGAAGTAATTATGCGCGCAGGAATCGTCAAAAAGTCGAAAATACTTATTGTCGGCCATGCCGACGCGATTGAAATGTCTTTAGTCCGCGGGCTTTACCGTCGGGGATTTTCATCCGTGCTTTCCTCGACGGAGCTCAGTTTAAATCCTTTGGACGGCAAGGCCCTGCGTGCGTTTATGGACAGGGAGCGCCCGGAGTTTGTGATCCTTTCTTCAGTCCGTGCCGGCGGCATTGCGGCCAACCAGGCTCACGGGGCTGAGTTTATGTTTGAAAACCTTCAGGCGCAAAATAATGTGATTGATTTTTCTTACCGTGTGGGAGTTAAAAAACTGTTATTTTTGGCCGCCTCCTGCGTTTATCCCCAGGATTGCCCGCAGCCCATCAAAGAGGAATATTTTTTAACAGGGACCATGGAGAAAATAAGCGAGCCGTATTCCATGGCTAAGGCGGCGGGAGTGGTGATGTGCCAGGCGTACTTCAAGCAGTACGGGTTTCCTGCTATTTCAGCGGTACCAGCGACAGTTTATGGCCCGGCCCCTGAGCGCGACCTTGAAGAAGCCCATGTCATGGGCGCTTTGATCGGCAAACTCCGCAAGGCTGCCAAAATGGGGACGCGCCATGTTGAGTTGTGGGGCAGCGGCAAGCCGCGGCGGGAATTTATTTTCGGCGATGACCTTACGGAGGCCTGCCTTTTTCTTCTGGAGAGGTATCATTCCCCGGAGCTTATTAATATCGGCACCGGCATTGATGTGGAAATCGGGGAATTGGCTGCAGTGATTGCCTCCATTGTCGGATATCGGGGACAAATAACCTGGGATAAAACAAGGCCTGATGGCGTCATGCGCAAGCTTTTGGACAGTTCCCGCATTAAATCCCTGGGATGGAATGCCCCGACCGGCCTTCGCGAGGGGATTTCAGCCACCTGTGAAGCAGGGCTTGAGGAGCAAACATTTGTTGTGAAGAGAAGTTTATTTAATTTGCCTTAACTTAAAAGGAGTGGGAGATGAAGATTTTAGTGACAGGCGGCGCCGGTTATTTGGGGTCTGTGATGGTGCCTCGCCTTTTGGACGCCGGGCATGAGGTTGCGGTTTTGGATAATTTTATGTATAACCAGACGCCGCTTTTGGATATTTGCCACAACCCGAAACTGACGATTGTGCGGGGTGATGCCAGGGATAAGAAAATTGTTGAAAAGCTCGTTAAAGAGTCTGATGCGCTTTTCCCTTTGGCCTGTCTTACGGGTGCTCCTTTATGCGCCAAAGACCCTATTGCCGCGCAAACGATCCTTGTGGATGCCATCAAAATGGCTGTCGATTTTTCCTCAAAGAGCCAGCCGGTTATTTTTCCGACGACCAACAGCGGATACGGTGTCGGTGAAAAGGGGAAATTTTGCACAGAGGAAACGCCGTTAAGGCCGATTTCTGTCTATGGGAGGCTCAAGTGTGACGCGGAGAAAATTGTATTGGACAGCGGACACGGCATTACCCTGCGCCTGGCCACGGCTTTTGGCGCAAGCCCGCGCATGAGGCTTGATTTGTTGGTCAATGATTTTGTTTACCGCGCGGTGTATGACCGTTTTGTGATCCTTTTTGAGGCGCATTTCAAGCGTAATTTTATCCACACGCGCGATGTGGCCAAGGCCTTTATCCATTCTTTGAACAATTTTGAAAAGATGAAAAACGAGCCTTATAACGTGGGGTTAAGCGATGCCAATTTGAGCAAAAAGGAACTGTGCGAAGAGATCAAAAAGCAGATCCCGGATTTTTATTTCGTGGAAGCGGCTGTCGGCGAAGACCCGGATAAGCGTGATTATATCGTTTCCAATGACAAAATTGAAAAGACAGGGTTTAAGCCGGACATGTCGTTATCTTCTGGAATCAGGGAATTGGTAAAGACTTATCAAATTTTAAAACGCAATCAGTACGCTAATGTTTAAAATATTATGTCTGTTGTTTTGGTAAAACCTAATGAGAAAAGAAAGCAGTACGGCCGGGTGGTGCATCTTTCCGCCATTGAGCCGCCGATCTGGCTTGTGCTTTTTGCCCAGAAGTTTCCAGGCGCAAAAATAGTGGATATGGAGGCCGAAGGCCTTGACGGCGCGGGATTGCTTGTGCGGCTTAAGGAACTGGCGGCGGAGCGTGTGGTGGTTTTGGCCATTGGTTCGCATCCTTCGGCTCATATCCAGCAGACCGAGGCTGCTGAAAACCTGCGTAATCTTATTGTGACCGCGTTAAGGCTTCCGGTGGATGTTTATAACCACCTTGTGTTTAATCCTGTTGAGATGGCCCCGCCGGACTGGAGCCTGGTGCCGGTTAAGTCTTATCGCGCGCATAACTGGCACTCGTGGGGCCGGAAAGACAAGTCTTACGGCGCTGTCTTTTCAAGTATTTCGTGCCCGTTTTCCTGTGAGTTTTGTTGCGTGAAAGATTTTTACAGGTCAGACTATACTCAGCGGGAACCGCGCCTGCTTCTTGATGATGTCCGCGGGCTTGTTGACAAGGGGATTACCAATTTCAAGATGATGGATGAGCTTTTTGCGATCAATAACAAGGGCGTCCATGCTGTTTTAGAGCTTTTAAAAGCAAGCGGACTGGGGAGCGAGATCAATATTTGGGCCTACGCGCGGATAGATACGGTTGATGCTGCGCTTTTAAAGAAGCTGCGTTCCGCCGGTATTTTATGGCTGGCCTATGGCATTGAATCCGGTGATGAGAATATCCGCAAAGATATTATGAAAGGCCGTTTTGATAATGCGAAAATCCGTGATGTCATCAGGATGACAAAAGACGCGGGCATCCATATTATTGGTAATTACATGTTTGGATTCTGGGATGACAATTTGGATACCATGCGCGCCACCTTTGACCTGAGCCGTGAACTTTTGTGCGAGTATTCTAACTTTTATTGCGTGACCGCATATCCCGGAAGCCAGCTTTATGAAGACATGAAATCCCGCGGGATTGACATGCCCCAGACAGGGGAGGAGTTTTCACAAATGAGTCCGCGTTTCAAGCCCGTGCCGACAAAGCATCTCAGCGGATTGGACGTGCTGCGGTTTCGGGACAATGCCTTTAACGAATATTATTCGGATGGAAAGTATTTGTCTTTCATGGGTTCAAAATTTGGAAGCGTTGTCGTGGATGAGATCCAAGATATGCTTAAGGTCAAAATAAGGGAGAAGGTATGATTATCAGCCGCACCCCGTTTCGTGTGTCTTTTTTTGGCGGAGGAACCGATTATCCCCAGTGGTTTCATGACAACCCGGGCGCGGTTTTGGCCACAACGATTGACAAATATTGCTATATCACGGCGCGTTATCTTCCTCCTTTTTTTGACCATAAATCGCGCATTATTTATTCCAAAATGGAGCATGTCCAGAATGTCGATGAGATTGACCATCCATCGGTGCGTGAAACTCTGCGGTTTCTCAATATCCACCAGGGCATTGAGATTCATCACGATGGTGATTTGCCGGCCCGTGCGGGCCTGGGCTCGAGTTCCTCGTTTACAGTGGGCCTTTTGAATTCGCTTTACGCGCTTAAAGGCACCATGGCCACCAAAGAGCAAATGGCTCGCGAAGCGATCCATATTGAACAAAACATGATCAAGGAAAATGTCGGCTGCCAGGACCAGGCTTTGGCCGCGTATGGCGGGTTGAATTATATTGAATTCGGCAGGGACGGCCAGCTGGGCGTGCGGCCTGTCACGCTTTCCAAAGAGAGGATAACCGCGCTTCAAGACCATATGATGATTTTTTTTACCGGGTTCGCGCGTACGGCCTCGCAGATTGCGGTCCATCAAATACAGAATATTCCCAATAAAAAGCAGGAACTTGCGGCCATGTATCATTTGGTGACGCAGGCGCTCAGCGCCTTAAACGCGAATGATCTCCTGCGTTTTGGGAAGCTCCTTGGTGAAAGCTGGCAGATCAAGCGCACGCTTTCCGACAAGATCACGACATCCTATATTGATGATATTTATGACAAGGCCCTCAAGGCCGGGGCTTTGGGCGGAAAACTTTTAGGCGCTGGCGGCGGCGGGTTTATCCTGATTTATGCCGAGCCTGAAAAAAAGCCGTTGGTCAGAAGCGCGTTAAAAGGGCTTTTGGAAATCCCGTTCCATTTTGAAACCCTGGGGAGCCAGATTATTTTTTATCAACCTAACAGCGGAGTCGTTGCGTAAAACTTATGGATGCTGATTTTCTAATTTTGTGTGGAGGGCTGGGGACGCGCCTTCGGTCTGTCACGGGTGAAACGCCCAAGGTGATGGCCTCTGTGCAGGGTGAGCCTTTCCTGGACTTCCTGATTCGCTACCTCATAAAACAGGGCGCGGCGCGCATTATCCTTTGTGCCGGGTATAAGGCCGAGGCGTTTGAGGCGTATTATAAGGAAAAATTTAAGAATATTGAACTGCATCTTTCGATTGAACGTGAGCCTTTGGGGACCGGCGGCGCATTAAAGAATGCCGCGCCTCTCGTCAAGAAACCTTACGTGTTTGGCCTGAACGGTGATTGCTTTACACCCGTCAATTATCAGGAGCTTTTGCGTGGGCATCAGGCCAAAAATGCCCTTGCCACGTTGGTCGGTGTGCGCATTGAAGGCAACAAGGATTTCGGGACAATTCTCACCAACGACAAAGAGGAAATCACGGCGTTTAAGGAAAAGTTTGTCACAAAAGACGTGCAGTATATCAGCGCCGGCGTTTATTGTTTCAATAAAAGCGTTTTTGATATGATGCCGCCCACAAAATTTTCCATTGAGTATGACTTTTTTCCAAAGCTGATCGGCAATAGGTTTTTTTGTCATAAGGTGGATGCCCCTTTTATTGATATCGGAACACCCGAACGATTTGAGTGGGCCAAGAAACATTTAAATGAAATGATTGAGTGAAGCGTATGACAATATCAGCAGGCCAGGAATTCAGGAAATCAGGCTATAAAGTCCCCTTTGGAACGGTTTCCATCACGCCCAAGGCGCGCAAGCTTATTGACGAGGCCCTTGAAACAAAATGGGTGACCAAGGGCAAATACGTTAAAGAGTTTGAAGACAAATTCGCGGCTCTCTTTGGTGTCAAATACGGGGTTGCGGTTTCGAGCGGCACCGACGCGGATGCTTTGGCATGCGCCGCGCTTTATGATTTTGGCGCCAGGCGCGGGGATGAGGTCATTATTCCGGCGCTCTCGTTTGTGGCCACCGGCAACGCTGTTTTTCAGGCCGGGCTTACACCGGTCTTTGTGGACGTCAAGCGTGACACTTTGAATATTGACCCGGACAAAATTGAGGAAAAAATCACAAAGCGTACCCGTGCCATTATGCCGGTCCACCTTATGGGCAAGCCCGCGGAAATGGATAAAATTTTAAGTATTGCCAGAAAGCACAATTTGAAAGTGATTGAAGATGCGGCCGAAGCGCACGGCGCAGAGTATAAGGGGCAAAAGATCGGCGCGATGGGCGATACGGCCTGTTTCAGCCTTTATGCCGCGCATATCGTGACCACGATCGAGGGCGGCATGATTATCACCAATTGCGAAAAAACAGCAGATGCCCTTCGGTCTTTGCGCAACCACGGCATGACAGGCAAATTTACCTTTGAACGCATTGGATTTTCCGCTAAGATGAATGAAATCGAAGCCGCTGTCGGGCTCGGGAACATTGAAATCTTCGCAGACATCCTTGCAAAACGCCGTCGGAATATGTTGTACCTGATCGATAAATTCCGCCTTTTCGATAAATATTTTATTACGCTGAAACAAGAGCCTTACGAAAAACTCGGGCCGCACGCTTTTTCCATGATTTTGCGTGAAGGCCTTAATTTTACAAAAGATGAATTTGTGACCTTCATTGAAAGCCAGGGTGTGGATTCGCGCAATCTTTTTTATGCCATGCCAACCCAGTGTCCGAGCTATGCCTTTTTGGGGTATAAGCTCGGCGACTTTCCAGAGGCGGAGTATTGCAGCAATCACGGCACGCATATCGGGATTCACCAGGACATTGAGCCGTCGCAGTTGGATTATGTGGTTGAGGTTGTTCAAAAATTCTTAAAGAGCAAAGGGGCTTCCTATTAAAGAATATTTTCGCATGATCAGTTTGTCGCGGCGCAACCTGAAGTATCTTTTTTTGGGTATTGGCTGCATGCTTTTTTCAACCCTTTTTGAGGGCGGGCAGTTTGGCGCGATCGGGCCTATTGTGGACCGTATTTTTACCAACAAGCTCATTGTCCTTCCATCGGGGATGCCGCCCTGGGTCATGGATTTGGCGGGGCGGGTGAATACCATTGACCGTCAGACCCTTTTTTACGGGATCATATGTTTTACGCCTGTCTTTTATATCCTTAAAGGGATTGTCTTTTATATGCAGGGGTATTTTATGAACGTTGTGGCGCAAAAAACAGTTGCCGACGTTCGCTCGGATCTTTTTGCGCATTATCAGAAACTTTCCCATGATTTCTACAGCCAGAAACGCCAGGGCGAGCTTATGTCGCGCGTGACGCACGACGTGCCTTTTTTAGGCCATTCCATATCGTATGGCATTACGGATGTTGTTTATCAGACGCTTCTCGCGATATTTTTTGCGGTTGTGGCGCTTTCCATTGACTGGCGGATGACCCTGGTGATCCTGGCAACCCTGCCGCTCATCGGGCTTTTGATCCACGTGATCGGAAAAACCGTCAAGAAACAGTCCATCCATTCCCAGGAATCCATGGCCGACCTTAATTCAGTTTTGGCTGAGGCGAGCCAGGGCGTATCAGTTGTTAAAGCCTTTTCGCGTGAGACCCATGAGATGACAAGGTTTGATACGGCCAATTTGAGGTATTATCACGCGTTCTTGAAGGCCAACAAAAGAGCGCTTTTGCTTTCCCCGTCTTCAGAAGTCATGCAGGCGATTGCCTTTGTTCTGGTGCTCTGGCTTGGCGGAAAGCGTGTGATGTCAGGGAGCATTTCGTTCGGCGTTTTTGGCGTATATGTGGCCGCGCTGATCAGCATTTTCCGCCCCATCAAGAAATTAACAGCCGTGTACGGCATTATTCAGCAGGCCCTGGCGTCATCCAAACGCATTTACGCTATCTTGGACTGGAAACTAAAAATTGTTGATGCCCCTGATGCCAAAGAATGTGTCTTACCTAAGAAAAGCATTTGTTTTGAAAACATTTCCTTCCGTTATAACAAGGATGAAGAGCGCTGGATTATCAAGGATTTTTCCCATGATTTTGAAATCGGGAAAACCACGGCCCTTGTGGGGCCGACGGGATGCGGGAAAACCACGATTATTAACATGATCCTTCGTTTTTATGACCCTGACAAGGGAAGGATCCTTTTTGACAGCCAGGACATCAAGGGTGTGACGCTGTTGTCTTTGCGCAGTCATATTGGCCTTGTGACACAGGACATGATTCTTTTTAATGAGACGATCCGGGCGAACCTGCAGTACGGCAAGCTTGACGCCACGGATGAAGAGATTTTTGATGCCGCGCGCCAGGCGCTCGCCCTTGAATTTATTGAGAAAATGCCGAAAGGGCTTGATACCGTTATCGGCGACAGGGGTTTTAAACTTTCCGGAGGGCAGAAGCAGAGGCTTTGCATTGCCAGGGCTATTTTAAAGAACCCCAAGATTCTTCTTTTGGATGAGGCCACTTCCGCGCTTGATGCGGAGTCTGAGTATCTTGTGCAGGCGGCCCTTGATAACCTTATGAAAGACCGGACAGTTATTGTCATTGCGCACCGGTTGTCAACCATCCGGCATGCTAACTGCATACTGGTTTTGGAGAACGGTGAAATTGTCCAAAAAGGCGTTCACGAGGAGCTTTTAAATTCTTCAGAATTGTACTCGCGGCTGGCGAGTTATCATTTTAACCAGTAAAATTTTACGGTGGAAAATTCTATGCATCGTATAACCATTAATTGCCGCTCCTTTTTAAGCCTTAAACCCGCCGGGATCGGGCGCTATGCCAGGAATCTTGTTGAGAACCTTTCCTTTATTGACCAGAACAATGAATATAGCCTTTACTGCCGAAAGAATATCGTTGATCCCAAACGCTCTTTGCCGCAATTTTCAGCAAAGAATTTCAAGGTCAAGATGGATGCCTTGGGGCTTGGCGTGGACTTTACTGTCGGCCGGAGTGACCTTTACCATAGCCCCACCCCTGAAGTGATTCAAAGCGGCGCTAAAAAAGTTATTGTCACGATCCATGACCTTGTTTACAAGATTTTCCCTGAAACCCATACGCCTGAAACGATCGCCCTTTCCGAGGCTGCCATGAAAAGCGCTGTTGAGCGGGCCACAGTGCTTATTTGCGGTTCAGAGGCAACGCGCAATGACCTGGAACGTTTTTTCCCGGAGACCAAAGGCCGGACAAAGGTGGTTTATAACGGCATTGATCATAAAAAATTTTATCATATCCACGGCGGGGAGCTTTCTTCGGCCCAGGACCGTTTGCGGGCGCTTGGCATTAAAGACCGTTTTCTGCTTTTTGTCGGGACTATTGAGCCGAGGAAAAATCTGTCCAGCCTCTTTCGCGCGTTTTCTTCGTTAAAATCTTCCGGCAGCTATGAGGGCAAGCTTGTGGTTGCTGGCATGAAAGGCTGGATGGCCGAGGCTGTCCATGCTGATATTACAACGCTTGGCATTCAAAATGACGTGATCCTGGCCGGATATCTCAGCGATGATGAATTAAGGTGCCTTTACAATCTGGCCGATGTTTTTGTTTATCCATCCCTTTATGAAGGGTTTGGGTTTCCTGTTGTGGAGGCCATGTCGTGCGGGACTGCTGTGGTCACCTCCCGGGTATCCTGTCTGGGGGAGATTGCTGGCGGCGGCGCTCTTACCATTGATCCCCATTCTCCTTCTGAGATTGCCGCAAGCATCAAAAAGATCCTGACCGATGGCCCATTTCGCGCGGATTTGGTGAGACGGGGAATGGTCCGTGCCAAGGAATTTTCTTTCCAAAAGAACGCCCGCGAAACGCTGGACATTTACGATAAAATTCTCAATCCCAGGCCGCCGAAATCCATACAGTACGAATACTAGAGCCCTCGGTATTTGAGGTTTTAAATCATAATTAAAAGACGGTAGATCGTTCTGATAATTTTTTTTGAACAAGATGCACGGTGAGAGTCTCAAGGTTTATGAGGAGGCAGGAGATGCTGCAAGACGTCAACGTATTACTGGAGCAGTTTAAGGCCTATCCGTGGCAAAGTGATGTGGCTATAGATATTGCCCATGATTTCTTTATTCTGGGTTCGCTTTTGTCTAGAAAACCTCACAATATTCTGGAATTAGGAATCGGAAGCGGGTTTGTATCGCAAATGCTTTTAGCTGCTATTCGCACCAATCGTAGGGGAACTTTAACGTCCGTAGACAGCCTTTGGGATTGGAAGGGAGTTCGGCCTCCTCATTTCGACAGCATTGAGTCCGGTGGCGGCCGCATCGTCATAGAGGAAGAGGAGAGTTTTCTTGTCCGGCAGGATAGCGGCAGGTACGACTTTATTATTTCTGACGGGGATCATGTCAACATGTATTTCTTTATTGATAAGATTTTCAGGGTTGCGAAGAAAGATGCGTTTATTTTCTTTCATGACACCAATAATCCGATGTTTTCCAATCTTTTGAAGATTGAAGCGATTGTGAGAAAGGCCGGGCATCCTTGTTATCATTTTAAAGATAAGTCCGCGGAGGGAGAGCGGACCGACCGGGGGCTTTTATTTGTCATTAATTCCGGTCACGGTAAGGTTAACGCTCCATTGCATCATAAATTAAAGTACAAATACAAGAAATTCAAGAAGCAGCGAAAAATGAGACGCAAATAGCATTTCGTAAGGAAGTTGACATGTCACAGGTAGCGGTTGTCATCATAACTAAAAATGAAGAAAATCGTCTTCAGTCGTGCCTTTCTCAAGTTAAGAAATTAACGGATGAAATTATCATTGTTGACGACGAATCAACTGACCGCACTCGTGAGATAGCGGGTGAATATGGCGCCAAAGTCATTGTGCGGCGATCGGACAGTTTTTTTGCCCGCCAGCGTAACGCCGGGGCAGAGCTTGTCAAGTCGCCATGGTTTATGTCTCTTGATGCTGATGAAATTATGAGTGATGAGACGATCGCGAAGATAAAGCAGGCCCTTGCGTCTGCCCCCCAACAAACAGGGGCTTTTAAAATTCGCCGTTTAAATTATTTTTTTGGAAAACCTATTTATCATGCCGGAAATTATATGTTTCTGCTCAAGATTTTCCGCAAAGAAGCCCGGGATAGGGGGCTTGTTCATGAAGACTGGAAATTTCAGGGCCAGATTTCCCAGATAGACGCGTCGATTGACCATTACCCGTTTACTTCCATGCCGGGGCTGATCGCCAAAGTCGTTCAATATACTTCCAAGGATGCTGAAGCGTATGTTCAGTCTTGCGACAAGGTTCTCTTTAAAGAAATCCGTTACGGCCTTACCCTAAAGCCATTAAAAACATTCTGGAAGCTGTATTTTAAGAAGCAGGGATATAAAGACGGGGCGCATGGATTGGTTTTTTGTGTTTTTAATGTTGTCGGCCCCATGATTCGCTGGTTTATGATATGGGAAGAAGCCCAAAAGCAGAACAAACTGGTCTGAGAAATGAACCATGCCAAGAGTTTTATTTATTGCCGCAGAACCGGACATTAAAGGCGGAGGAGAACGGTTTTTAGTTGAGCTTATGGATGGGCTTTTGGCTCGTCATGATTTTGACCTCGCGTGTGTCTGTCCGGCTGACGGTGATCTTGCAGAGCATTTTTGCCGCAAGGGCGTAAAAGTTTTTATTGCCTGCTGTGGCTGGAATAGAAAATGGAAAAGTATTTTTCCTAATTATTGGCGGTTGATGCGTCTTTGGTTATTGGCGCGGGCCTTTAAGCCGGATTTGATTTATGCCAATGCAGGGCATCTCAATTCTTTTTCAGTGAAGTTAGGCAGGCTTTTGGGTGTCGTGGTCTTAACGCATGTGCATGATGTTTTTGATGCCAGTGGCAGTGACAAATTTCTTTTTAAACAGGCCGACGGGGTTGCGGCGTGCTCCCAGGGCGTTGCTTCTTTGGTCAAAAAGTACAGGCCCCAGGTCTTTGTGGTTCCTAACGGAGTTGATGTCAACCGGTTTGTTTTTTTTGATAACGCAATTCGCGCTCAAGCCCGTCGTTCTTTGAACATTCCTGTTAATGCCTTTGTGGTTGGGTATGTGGGGACTCTGGTTGAGAAGAAAGGGATTTTTGATTTTCTCAAATTTGCGGGCCAGGTTTCTTTAAATGTGCCTGAGGCCTGGTTTATCATGGCAGGCACCCCAAAGCCGGGGCAGGAGGGCATTGTCAAGGAGTTGCAGCAGCGTGCGGAAGCATTGGGCATGGCAAAACGTTTGATCATGCCAGGATTTGTTGATGCGCCTGAAAAGATTTTATCAGCAATGGATTGTTTTCTTTTTCCAGGGCATTACGAGGCTTTTGGAAGGGTTATTATTGAGGCCATGGCCGTGGGAGCCGTGGTTGTGGCAACCCGTTGCGGCGGGCCTGAGGAGATTGTCAGGGATGGCGAGACCGGTTTTCTAGCCGCGGTCAGTGATATTGATAACATGAGCCAGGCGGTCGTCAGGCTTGCCCAGGATTCCAGATTAAAAGACCGTATACGGATGGCAGCCAGAGAATTTGTAGTTGAAAATTTTTCTTTAACGGCATCTGTGAATAAGGCCGTCGCGGTTATCAAGACACTATTGGAGACAAGAAAGGCGTAACATGTTTTGGAAGAAAAGGATTGAACGGGTTGAGCGTCCTTTAGAGATACAGATTGAAACAACCAATCGCTGCAATGCGAAGTGTGAGTTTTGCCATCATCGAAACATGAAGCGCGGTTTGACCGATATGTCGGATGAGCTTTTTTTGAAGCTGCTGAAAGATCTTAAGGAGATTAACCCTGAAAATGTTCATCCGTTTGCAAATGGGGAAATGTTTCTTGATAAGAAAATTTTTGATCGGCTTGATCTTATTAATCATGAACTTCCGGCTGCAGGGATTGTTGTTTTCACCAATGGGTTTCTTTTAGATGAAGAGCGTGCAGAGAAGTTGTCCCGGATAAGGAATATTCGTTTAATTAATTTTAGTCTTAATGGTTTTGAGCCTTTGGATTATAAAAGGAGAGTAGGATTGGATTTCAAGAGGGTTGTGGCTAATATTAAAAATGTGTTAAGGCTTAATAGCGAGCGTAAATTTGCGGAAAATATTATTGTTGCTTCCGTTGAGCATGGTAAAGAAGATAAGGTTGGAAATAAAATATATAATGACAGTTTTTGCGTTTTTTGTCGTCAGAATTTTCCAGGGGCTGAGATCAAGGTGGGGTATAAATATAATTATATTTCGCGGATTTTTAGTTTTAGAGGTTTTAAGGATATCCATTGCCAGCGTTTAAAAAACATGGTTGTTTTAGCCAATGGGCTTGTGGCTCTTTGCTGTATGGATATGGAAGGAGAGTATATCCTGGGCAATGCCAACGATCGGTCGCTTTTGGATATTTATAACGGGGCCTTGGCGCGTGAATACCGTAAGAATAAGAAATCACGGATGCTTCCATGCCGTTTTTGCAATATGATTTAACTTGGGAGGGGATATGCGAATTGGTTTTGATGCCAATGTTTTGACCGGTGAGAGGACAGCTGCGGCGCATTATTTGGCCAAGCTCGTGGAGGCTCTTGTGAGAGCAAATGAGCGCATTGAGATCGTGCTTTTTTCGCCGGATAAAATTTGCGTGGATTATGAGCCGTATATCCATTTCCCGCAGGTGACAAGGGTTGTGGCACCGCTCCCTAAGAAAATGCGCGGGCTTTGGCCTGCGAAAGTCCTTCCCGGCCTTTTGGCGGAACATGCCATTGATATTTTCCATGCGCCGATTCATGATTCTTTGCCTCTGTTCAGCGTCCCGTGCCCCACGGTCATTACCGTATTTGACATGGTTCCGCGCATGACCAAAAACGGGCTTGCGGGGATTTGGGAAGCCTGGCGGTACCGTGTCCGCCACTGGATGTGGGCGCGTAAGGCCCAGAAAGTTTTAACAGTGTCTGAAACCGGGAAGATGGACGTGATGTGGCTTTGCCGGGTGAGCGCCGAGCAGGTTGTGGTAACGCCCTTGGGCGCGGGTGATGAGGCGCTGTCTTTTATATCCAAGGAGGAAGAGGCCGGGATTTTACGGAAGTATAAACTGGAAGATAAAACATATGTTTTAAGCGTTTCAGGCCTGGATAAAAGCCGGCGCAATCCAGATTTTCTTATTGAGGCCTTTGCCCAGTGCCACCGGGCTTTGCCTCATGACGTGTATTTTGTTTTCACGGGAAACAACTACCGCTCCGACGGCCAGTATGCGAGGACCTTGAGAAAAATGGAACGCCTGGGGTTGCGCGACAAGGTGATCGCCACAGGCTATATTCCAGACCGCGTTTTTCGCGTGATTTTATCCAATGCCGCGGTTTCAGTCGTCACGCCGTTCTTTACCGGAACGCCGCTTGCGGTTTTGGATTCGTTTTCGTTCGGGGTTCCGGTCGTGGCGAGCGACCGGGGAGCCATCCCTGAGGTGGCTTCTGACGCGGCGGTGTTGGTGGATCCTTATGATTCGCCCGCCATCGCAAACGCAGTGAAAAAACTTCTGGAAGATCCTGTTGAGCATGACCTTTATGCTGAGAAAGCATTAAATCGTGCCAAAGATTTTTCGTGGGATCGCATGGCGGAAGGCACGCTTGAAGTTTATAAGGAAATCATTTCAGACTAAAAAAGGAATGCCCACGGGAGAGTTTGTTGTGAAAAAGAAAAATTATTTATTAGAGAGTTTTTTGGCTGTTTTTGACGCGGAAAAACGCGGCAGGGTTTTGGATATCGGCTGTGGCGACGGGGATTATGCGTATAACCTTCATAAGATGGGGTTTGATGTTCTCGCCGGAGACATGGACGTCAACCGGTTCCGGTATCAAAACCAGATCAAATTCCAAAAATGCAATGTAACGGAAAAACTGCCTTTTGATGACAATAGTTTTGATTTTATTGTTCTTGCGGAAGTCGTCGAGCATTTAAAGAACCCTTATGATGTGGTTAAAGAGCTGCACCGGATTTTGAAGCCCGGAGGAAAGCTTGTTTTATCGACACCCAATATTTTGAATTTAAAGTCCAGGGTCAGGTTTTTGGTGGAAGGCTGCTGGGAATATTTCAGGGAAATCCCCCTCGAGCATTCCCAGAATCCCAAAGAGGTTATCTGGAACTTGCATCTTATTCCGTGGCGGTATCATGATATAGAATATTTGCTCCATTATAATAATCTTCCAATCCAGAGTATCCATACCAGCAAATACGAGGGCCTGGGGCTGGCGTTTTTTATTCCGCTTATAAAGTTTCAGCTGAAATCAAAAGAGAACCGGTCCCGGAAGAAAGGCGGCGTTGATTTTTCAAGGATCAATCGTATTTTATTATCCAGGGACATGCTGTTTGGGGAGCATTTGATAGTGAAGGCTGTAAAAAGGTAAAAGGCGAGAGCGCTGTTCGACGGTGCTCTTTTGAAAAGTTATGAAAAATATTATTGTGGTCTGCCCGTTTGGCATCGGAGATGTGCTTTTCACAACGCCTTTTATTGCGGCATTAAAAGAAGAAGCTCCTGATATCCGGATTTCTTATATCGGCAATGCCCGCACTTTTCCTGTCTTAAAGAATGATCCCCGTCTTCATAAAGTGTTTTCTTATGAACGTGATGAATTTTTTGCGGTTTACAAAAAGTCTCCCTGGGCCTTTTTAAGAAAGTGGCAAGGCTTTATAACGGATATCCGCAGAGAAAAGTTTGATGCTGCGTTTGATTTTTCGTTGGGCTCGCCTTTGGGGTTGGCGCTGATGCTCGCAGGGGTTCCTCTGCGCATTGGCTACGATTACAAAGGCCGCGGCCGCTGGCTGACCCAAAAGATTCCGCTCAAGGGCTTTGAAGGCAGGCCTGTGGCAGGGTATTATTTGGAATTATTAAAGTATTGGAAAGCGGATCATCACAAGAGTGGCAGGGCAGGCGCTCCCCCCGGGATGGCTCTTTTTCCTTCAGAATCCGACAGGAATTGGGCCAGGGATTTTTTGGCGCAAAACAGTTTGTCTGACAAAAAATTTTTATGCCTTTACCCTGGCGGCGGAGCCAGCTGGGGCAAGGGCGCCCATCAGAAACGCTGGCCTGCCGGGCAGTATGCGAAATTGGCGGACAAAATAATTGAAAAAACATCCCTTGCCCTTATACTGATGGGTGATAAAAGCGAGATTGAGCTTTGTGAAACTGTCAAAAACGCCATGCGTGGCCCCAAAGCCATTAATGCCGCAGGAAAAACTTCAGTATTGCAGGCAGCGGCCTTGGTGTGTCATGCGCGGTGTGTTGTGGCTAACGACGGCGGGCCGTTGCATGTTGCCGTTGCCTCCGGCGTGCCAACAGCCTCGATTTTTGGACCTGTGGATTCGGTAGTTTACGGGCCGTTTCCGGCTAAGGGACATAAAGTTATTATTAAAGGGCTTTCTTGCCAGCCATGTTACCGTCGCTTCCGCATGACGGATTGCCAGCACTTGAGCTGCCTGAAGGAATTGTCAGTTGAAGAAGTTTTTAACCAAGTAGAGGTTTTATTATGAGCGTACCGTTTATTGATTTTACCGAACAGAACAAGGCGATCCGGCCCGAGATTAATGCGGCCTGGGAAGGGATTATTGAAAAGTCATCGTTTATCATGGGGCCGCAGGTCAAAAAATTTGAGCAGGAATTCGCTGCGTATTGCGGAACAAAACATGCCATTGGTGTCAATTCCGGCACTGACGCGCTTTATCTGGCGCTTTGCGCGCTTGATATTGCGCCGGGCGATGAGGTGATCCTTCCGACGTATACGTTTATTGCCACAGCGCTTTGCGTTTCTTATACCGGCGCGGCAGTCAAGTTTGTGGATATTGAGGAAGAAACTTACAATATTGACCCCCAAAAGCTTGAAAAAGTCATTACCAAGAAAACCAAGGCGATTATTCCGGTTCATCTTTATGGCCAGATGGCGAATATGGATGAGATTATGAGTATTGCCAATAAACATGGCGTGGCTGTGGTTGAAGATGCCTGCCAGGCGCACGGCACGCGTTATAAGGGCGCGCGCAGCGGCTCTATGGGCAAGGCCGGGTGCTTCAGTTTTTATCCCACAAAAGGTTTGGGCGCGTGGGGAGACGGCGGGGCGGTAGTTACCAATGACGACAAAGTAAAATATATGGTTGAGATGCTCCGCGATTACGGCCGTACAGACCGCTATTCTCACAAGATGAAGGGGTTCAACTCGCGCCTAGATACCATGCAGGCGGTGGTCCTTTCAGCGAAACTTAAATCTCTTGATCATTGGAACGATATGCGCAAGAAAGTGGCGGCTGTTTACGCCGAGGAATTAAAGGGTGTTGATGTTATCGTCCCGAAATTAGCCTCTCATCGCGAGCATGTTTACCAGACCTACGCTGTTCGCGTCAAAAGCCGCGACAAGGTGATGGAGGCGCTTAAGGCAAAGGGCGTGACATCCCTGATCCATTATCCGATCCCGATTCATTTGCAGGAGGCTTATGCAGATGCCGGCTATAAAAAGAATGATTTTCCGGTCAGCGAGAAGGTGTGTGACGAGATTTTATCACTCCCCATGTTCCCGCATATGACGGCTGCGCAAGTCAAGGAAGTGGCTAATGCCCTTAAGGAGTCGTTGTCATGAGCCGTCCGCCCATCAGCGTTGTTGTTATTGCGAAGAACGAAGAAAACAATATTGATGAGTGTTTAAAGAGCGTTTACGGCTGGGCGGAAGAGATTATTGTTGTTGATGACGAAAGCACGGACAGCACTGTTGCCCGCGCCCAAAAGTACGGGGCGCGTATCTTTCTTCGCAAAATGGATACCGAGGGCAAGCACCGCAATTGGGCGTATGCCCAGGCAAAAAACGACTGGGTTTTCAGCCTGGATGCTGATGAGCGTGTTACGGATGAGCTTAAAGCAGAAATTGACGCAACACTTCCCTCGGATGTCCAGGGTTTTACGGTTCCCCGCCGGAATTATGTCGGTGACTACTGGTATAAGTATGGCGGGCAGTATCCGGCGGCCCAGGTCAGGGTTTTCCTTAAGAAAAATTTTCGTTATGAAGAGGTCGGCGTTCATCCCAGGCTTTTTTTTGACGGGAAAATGAACCATCTCAGGAAAGATATTATCCATAAAAGTTATCGTGATTTTGCCCATTTTCTGGCCAAGCTTAACGGCCAAACCACATTGGAAGCGCAGAAATGGGTAGATACAAAAAGGAATATGACCTTAGGGATCGCCTTGTGGCGGACGGTTGACCGTTTTTTCCGTTCCTTTATCGGCAAGCAGGGCTGGCGGGACGGCTTTATGGGGTTTATGCTGGCTATTTTTGCCTCTCTTTATCAGATCATGAGTTACGCCAAGTATTACGAGATGATGAAAGTCGTTAAACAGAAAAAATAACAGCAAATCCATGCAAGTTGTCTTTTTAGACAGAGACGGTGTTATCAACAAGTTTCCCGGCAACGGCCTTTACGTGACCCGGGTCAGGGATTTTCATTTTATTCCCCGGGCGCTTGAGGCGTTGAAGGCCCTGACTGACGCGGGGTATGATATTTTTGTTGTCTCCAATCAGGCCGGAGTAGGGAAGGGTGTCTATTCCAAAGAAAAGCTCGACCAGATCACGGAGCACATGCTTAAAGGCGTTAAAGAGGCGGGCGGCAGGATCAGGGAAGTGTTGTACTGTACCTGCAAGTCATCGGATGCCTGCAACTGCCGCAAACCCCGGATCGGGAATATCATTAAAGCCCTTGAGCTTCTTGATAAAACCATTGACGATGCCCCGCATGCCTATTTTGTGGGTGACACCGAGGGCGATGTCAAGGCCGGCAAAAACGCAGGGTGTAAAACGATATTTTGCCTCTCGGGCCGTGAGGACCGCGAGTATATGAAACGTTGGGACGTCCGTCCTGACTTTATCGTGGAGGACCTTTATGACGCAGCAGAACTCATCCTCAAGAAAGATTCTCATCCTTCACGCCACCGCCGGAGCCGGCCACCGAAAAGCCGCTGAGGCGATTTATCACGGCCTCATCGCGCGCAAAATCGACAACGTCCAGATTGTTGATGCCCTTGACCACACCAATTCATTTTTCCGCAAAGCCTACAGCCAGGGTTATGAGTTTATGGTGGGCAAGCTTCCCAAGCTTTGGGCTGTGTTTTTTGAATTAACAGATAAAAAATGGATGCTCCCTCTTTTTCAGCGCACGCGCCGTATTTATAACGGGGCCAACGCCGGGGCGCTTGTCAAGTTTGTCAAGGACGGCCATTTTGACGTTATTGTGACCACGCACTTTCTTTCTACCGAAGTTGTCGGGGATATGCGAGTCAGGGGCGAGACAGATGCAAAACTTGTCACAATGGTGACAGATTTTGATGTCCACAAAATCTGGCTTTCCAAGGGGGTCGACCTGTATCTCGTGGCTTCTGACTATACCAAGGGGCGGCTTGCCGCGCTCGGAGTGGATGAAAAGAAAATTGTTGTGACCGGCATCCCTTGTGATGAAAAGTTTACGCTGGCGCGTGACCCTAAAGAAATCCGCCGCAAACTGGGCTTGAAGGAAGACAAGTTTACAGTTCTTTTATCCACAAGTTCGTTTGGCTTTGGCCCGATTGAAGAGCTGTCCAGGCTTTTGAAAGACGAGCAGATGATTATTATCTGCGGGAACAATAAAATCCTTTTTGACAAAATGTCTTCCCAGGGAAATCCTCTCCATAAGGTTTGTAAATTTGTTGATAATATGGAAGAACTTATGAGTGCCTCGGATGTGATGTTAACCAAGCCCGGCGGGCTTTCGATCACCGAAGCCCTTGCCAATTCGCTGCCGCTGATTTTTTTTAGCGCTATCCCCGGGCAAGAAGCGGGCAATGTCGAGGTTTTGGCCAGGCACGGCATCGGGCTAAGCGACAAGAGCCTTGAAGAAATCGCCGCGGAAATCAAAAAGTTTTCATCCTCTCCGGAAACGCTTCGTCAGGCCAAAGAAAAATGCCGGGCGCTCGCAAGGCCCAAGTCGGTTGAGGATATTATTAAACAATTGACTTAGTGTGCATGGGAAGATTTCTTCCTATAAGCGTAGGGGCGCCATTTATGGCGCCCGGATGCGCGGAGCAGTCTTTTTATATGATAAAGAATATTGCCCATATCGTGGTCAATGCCCCTGTTGAAGGGGCTTTTGATTATTGTGTGCCCGAGGAGTATCGCGCGGATATCGCGCTCGGCATGCGGGTACTTGTGTCTTTTCGCCGCCGTAAATGCGTCGGGATTGTAGTAGGTTTTGCAGAGAAGAGCGCTATCCTCAAGCTTAACAATGTTCTCGCCCTTTTAGACGAAGAGCCTGTCTTCCCTCCTTTATTTCTAAAATTTGCAGAGATTTTCGCGTTGCGTTTCGGTTGTTCTTTAGGAGATGCGTTAACCCTTTTCTTGCCGTCTTATTTACGAGCGCCCAAGAAATTTGCCGGGCCTGCGGATGGGGCTGTGAAAGAGGCGGCGCGGCCGGTTAAAAAAGGCGTTTTTACCCTGCTTTTCGACCATGGCCTTACGCAACGCTGGGATATTCTATCTCAGCGTATCCAAGAAACGCTTCAAAGAGGTGAGGGGGTTATCTGTCTTGTGCCGGACGGTTCGTATGTTGAGGGCGTTTCCTTAAGGCTCAGGAAAATCTCCGGTGAGGATGTTGTTTTTCTATCTCAGGGGACTGATAAGGAGGAGTTTGAGCGCTGGAAAATCCTTTGGTCAGGCAGGGCACGCGTTGCGCTGGGGTTTATTTCAGCTGCATTTGCGCCAGTCAAGAAATTGGGGCTTTTGGTTGTGCTGGATGAGGAGAGCGCGTCTTATAAACACGACCAGTCGCCGTTTTATCATGCACGTGAGGCTGTTTTTCTTCGAGCAGTTGTGGAAGGTGCGGATATCCTTTATGTCAGTTCAGCCCCATCCATTGAAGCGCGAAAATTGGTGGCTGATCGTAAGGTGGTTTTAACAGAGCTGAAAGAAAGCCTTTCGCCGGTAAAATTCCTAGACCTTACGAATTTTAAAATGCGCAAAGGTACATTTTTATCCCAGCCCCTGCGCCAGCATTTGGAGCGGGTGGTCAAGGAAGGCAAAAAGGCCTGTTTATATATCCAGGCCAGCCGGGGCACGGAAAGCGTTGTGGAAGAGATCCGTTCGTCTCTGTGGGGGGCAAGGGTTTTGGGGTATGACAAGGCATCGTCGGGATTAAAGGATAATTTTGATATTCTGGTCACGACCCAGGCCGTGTTTCGCCATCGGGAGAATTTACGCTTTGCGTTATCTGTTGTCTTGGATATTGACTGGGAATTTCATAAGGCGGATTACAGGGCTTCCCACGGCGCTTTTCTTCTTGTCCGGTATTTGCGCCAGATGTCCGAGGAGTGCGTGCTTTTGCAAACGAGAAATATGGCGCAGGAACTTTTGCCGCTTATGGCCCATGATGATACCTCCGGTTTTTACGCCAGGGAACTTTCGTCGCGCAAGGAAATGGGGTTTCCCCCTTACGCGTATTTTGCGGCGGTGGTGGTGCGTTCATCCGACCCGCAATTGGCTTGCGGGGAGGCCAAATTACTGTATGATAAATTAAGTTCCGCGGCAGTGAAGGGCGTTGAAATTTTTGAGCCCCAGCAGGACCGCGCAGCGATTGTGCGGGGCAAGTTCCGTTATTGTGTTATGGTGCGGGGGGAATCTTTAAAGTCGGTCATGGCGCTGGTAAAAGACACCCAGCGCAATTTTCGGCGGAAAAAAGACATCGTATTAACAGTGAACGTCAATCCATGAGCCGGCTTCGCCCAACCGCGCAGGTCGGACCTGCGCGGTTGGGTGGGTTTTGTTGATGATTTGTCAAATAATGGGGGATTGGGATTAGGTTATGCGGATTTTATTTTTTGGCTGCGATGATTTTGCGGCAATCAGTTTTCACCGGCTTATTCATTCCGGCCACAAGCTTTTAGGGTTGGTAACTCAGCCCGACAAACCCAAAGGCCGCGGCATGCATGTGGTGTATTCTGACACCAAGCAGGTGGCGCTAAACCACGGGATTGAAGTGTTCCAGCCCGCGAATTTAAAAGAAGCTGTTGTTGTGGAAAAATTGCGCTCCTTTAACGCCGATGTGTTTGTGGTGATTGCCTATGGGCAGTTTTTTCCTGACAATGTTTTGACCATCCCGAAAACATTTTGTTTGAATGTCCACGGCTCGCTTCTTCCCAAATATCGCGGGGCAGCGCCCATCAATTGGGCGGTTATTAATGGCGAAATCGAAACCGGTATTACTTTTATTAAGATGAACTCTGCTATGGACGGCGGAGACATTGTGGGGTGCGCCACATGCCCTATTCTTGAAAATACGACATCGTTTGAGCTGCGTAACAAATTAGCTCAGATGAGCGCTGAGCTCCTTCCCGACGTTGTTTCTAAAATCAAAGCAGGAGATTTTACGTTTGAGAAGCAAAATGATGCTTTGGCCACCCGGGCCCCTAAAATGCACAAAGATTTAGGGCACATCCATTGGGATCTTTCTGCCAAACGCATTCATGACCTTGTCCGCGGAGTCCAGCCCTGGCCAGGGGCCTTTACCTTCTGGCGCGGCAATCGTCTTAAGATTCTGGATGCAATTTCTTCGGACGCCTCGCTTAGGGGTAAGCCCGGTGAGATTGTGGAGCTTCATAAGGATGGTTTTTATGTCCAGGCCGCTGACCGCGCGGTTCTTGTCCGCAGAGTTCATCCGGCGTCTTCCAAGCCCATGGATGCCCGCAGTTTTCTCGCCGGGCATAAATTGGCTGTTGGAGAAGTTCTGGGGTGATGCCCGGAGACTGACAAAAAGGGGTGCATATTTATGCTGCCGGCTATTCCAATTTTTATATTTCTGGTCATCAACGGCATTGTAATCTTCATGTTTTGGAAGCGCATGGCTCAGGTCAAGGGGGTCCTTAATTCATGCGGAGGCAGAAGCACTGGGCTTGGCGGCGGCGTCATTAATGTCAACGGTCGTGACGTCGGGTTTTATTATCAGGAGAGCAGCAGGAATTCCCCCTCACTCTTAAGGCTTTCCCTCAAAGGGAATTTTTTTGCCCATGCCGCGTTTCACCACGAAACATCCGCAGATAAAGCGGTTAAATCTGCAGGTGTTAATCAGGAAATCCAGTTGTACGATCCGCCTGTTGATGATGAACTGTATATCGAGTGTGAAGACCAGGGTTTTGTGAGCCGTTTTTTCAGCTCTTCTGATACAAAGGTTTTTTTGGTCGGGCTTTTGCGTAATTTTACCAGGCTTGAGATCAATGGCAGCAGCGTTACTCTGACAAAAACACCCTGTGAAAGCCTTTCCGGCATTGATTCCGAAGAAATCAGGCAGGCCGCAGAAAAACTTTGTTTTATTGCTGACCAGATACCGCTTCCAGCGCCTGGGGAAAGGTCGGCAACGCCTGCGACGGATGATTGGAAAATGTCAGAAGGTTTGTTTACCGGAATCGGGATAGCGAGCCTGGTTTTCGGCGTGGTGTTGTTGATTTGGGGCGTTGCCGCTTTTGAGCCGATTGATAAAGGAAAACTTTTCGCAGTATCTTTGAATTTCAGCGTTCCTTTTTTTGGCTTGTTTGCTTTTTTTGCGTTTCAGCAGCTTAAAGGGCATTCCACGTCAGCAAAAACGCTTTTAATAGCAGGGTTGACTGCCGGCGTCGGGTTTATTTTGTGCGGGTGGAGCGGGGGCGTAGTGCTTAATGGCACGGGGGATATTTCCAAGGCGAAAACGCATGAATCTATTGTGATTAATAAATACATTTCTCATGGCAAGCACAGTACTTATTATCATTTAACGGTTGCTCCTTTGGATCGAAGTTTTGACAACTACACGTTGGACGTGTCGCGGTGCGCGTATGATCAGACACAATTGTCCAGCCGCTTGAATATTATTACAAGAGACGGCGCTTTTGGGTTTAAGTGGGTGGTGAAGTAGGAATCCGATGAGATGAGCCATTGGGTGCATGTCAGTCGCTCGGACAGTCCTCGTTTTACCGCCAAGTTTGGAATTATAAATTTTGATTATTTGTGGAGCGGCTCACTGCGGAACTCGCTTTGTGACATGCCCCCAACGGCTCTGTAAACGGATAGATGGAGGAAATAATGCCAGGAATAGTGAGCATATTTGCAGCCGTGTTTTTTGCAGGCGTTGTTTCGCTTCTTTTGGAATTATCGTTATTGCGGGAGTTTGTGTATATTTTCGGCTCAACCGCCACGTCGAACGCGCTCATTATTTCAGTTTTTCTGGTGGGTTTGGCTACCGGGTCTTACGCCGGGACATGGCGGAAGTTTAAATACTCACCCCGAGAGGCCAAAGAGCAGTTTGCAGCCCTTCAGATTGTGAGCATCATCTACATTATTGGATTTTTTTTCACCAAGAAATTTTTTATCTACCACTGCCACCATCCCAAAGTCGTGATGGCATATTTTCTTGTGACAGTCTTTTTTCCCGCGTTTCTTTCAGGGTTGGGCTATGCCTTTATTGTCAAAGTGCTCCATGAGCGCGGAGAGCGGCTGATTGTCTGGGTGTATGGCATAAGCACGCTCGGCAGTGTTATCGGCGGGATTTTGCAAGGCCTGGTTTTGGTTCCCTTGTGGGGCATGCGCTCGGCCTATATGACCGCGCTTGTGTGCGCCGCGCTGGCGGGCTGGCTTATTGCGAGGGAAAACCTTTTACGCCGGATTTTGACCGTGTGTTTGGCCTTATCCGCAGTGGGCGTTGTTTTTTATGACCCTGTGCAAATGCTTTTCCCGTCGCGGGGGCTTTTGTTCAGCAAAGACAGCCAGTTTGGCATTGTGGAAGTCTGGCAGATGACGGAAGACCGCGCCAAAAAAAACAGTGACCGCATCGGGTTCGGCCAAACCGTTTATAAGATGTCAGAGCCTGCCATTGATATCAAGATCAATAACGTGCACCAGGCTTACAACCTTCCGGTGGACCGCCATATCCACGAGCAGTGGGCTGCCACCAGCCTTGCCATTGTGGGGCACAAGGCCAAAGTGCTTTTGATGGGCTATGCCAGCGGCGTAACCGCAGAGGCCTATTTAAGCTGGCCCAATCTTGAGCGGCTGGATATTATTGAAAACTGCGGGCCTGTGGTGGAGGCAGGAAAGAAGTTTTTTCCCAAAGAATATGCCAAAGTCATGAATGACCCGCGCGCGCATATTATTGTGGATGACTTTCGCGGTTACGCGCGTTTTACCCATGAGAAGTATGATGTGATTGCCCTCGACCACAGCCTGCAAGACCCGTATCAAATCGGGTTTTTCACGACAGAATTTTTCGGCCGCCTCAAGGACATCATGAATGATCAAGGGGTTGTCATTCTTTTGGGGGGTGGACTTTCCTGGAATACCACACGTTTGTCGTTCCCTTATATTTACAAAAATAACACCCCTGGCATTGAGCCCCACATCCAGCACAACTGCCTTTATATGGCCACAAGGCCATTTCGTCCTGAGATTGCAGCCAACTATGCCTTGATCATGGATCCTTTGGAACCCAACGGCATTGTTTATTCTGATGAGCGCGTCTGGAGGACAAAAGCGAATTGACTTTGTTTTTGTTTGCCCAAATTCTCTTTTTTGCTATAATCCCTCCTAACTTGGGATTTTTCCCGGATGACCCTATGAAGGGATTTGACGGGATTGTTGATCCAGATTTTAGTAATCCATAACATATCTATAGAAGAGGGAGGCATCACATGGTTAAGATTGGCATTAACGGATTTGGCCGCATTGGGCGCCTGGTGTTTCAGGCCATTTGCGATCAGGGGCTTTTAGGCAAGGAAATCGACGTCGTCGCTGTCGTTGATATTTCAACGGACGCTGAATATTTTGCTTATCAGCTGAAGTATGATTCAGTTCACGGCCGCTTCAAGCATGACGTTGCAACCGCCAAGAGCGACGCTTCCAAAGAAGAAGCCGATGTCATTGTGGTCAATGGCCACAAGACCAAGTGCGTCATGGCCACCAAGAATCCTGCGGAACTTCCCTGGGGCGCTTTGGGTGTTGATTTTGTTATTGAGTCCACAGGACTTTTTACAGACAGTGAAAAGGCCAAGGGCCATCTTCAGGCTGGTGCCAAGAAGGTTATTATTTCTGCTCCTGGCAAGGGCGAAGTGAAGACCCTTGTGATGGGTGTGAATGAAAATGAATATGATCCCGCCAAGCACAACATTGTTTCGAATGCGTCCTGCACCACGAACTGTTTAGCTCCGCTCGTCCATGTCCTTCTTAAAGAAGGCATTGGCATTGATAAGGGGTTGATGACAACGATTCATGCGTATACAGCCACTCAAAAGACCGTGGACGGCCCTTCCAAGAAAGATTGGCGCGGCGGTCGTGCGGCGGCTATCAACACCATTCCGTCTTCGACGGGTGCGGCCAAGGCCGTGGGTGAAGTTCTTCCGGCAACCAAAGGCAAGCTCACGGGCATGGCGTTTCGTGTGGCCACAGCCGATGTTTCTGTTGTTGATCTGACCTTTACCACAGCGCGCGATACCTCAATTGAAGAGATTGACGCGAAGCTGAAGGAAGCCTCCAAAACGTATCTTAAGAATTATCTGGGCTATACAGATGAAGAGCTTGTGTCCACCGACTTTATCCATGATCCCAGAAGTTCGATTTATGATTCGCTCGCCACTCTCCAGAATAACTTGAAGGGCGAGAAGCGTTTCTTCAAGATCGTTTCCTGGTATGACAACGAATGGGGTTATTCGAACCGCGTGGTTGATCTTGTTAAGTTTATGGCGAAGAAGGTCTAAATGTTGCAACTCCTCAGACTTTGATGGCCGCGAACAGGCCGTCAGGGGCTGAGGAGTTGCTTTTTAAGAATCCTTGAAAAATAAAAGGAGCGCTTTCATTTTATGAGGGCGCTTTTTTTATCTGTATTCACGGGAGTTGTCATGAAGAAGGCCATCACGGTTTTGGGAGTTATTGTTTTTACGGGGATTGCGGTATTATTTTTGTTTATGGCGGTCAAGAAGTCTTTTGTTAAGGATCTTTGGCTGGATGAGATGACGGGGCTTGGAAAAACACAAGTTCAAAGTTTTTCAAGTTTGCTTCTGTCTGGCGTGATAAGCCAGGGAAGCAGGGCTCCGCTGGATTATATTTTTATTAAAACGTTTGATCAAATGCGAAAGAGTTCGCTTTTGAGATGGATTCCGGAAAATGTTTATTATCGGTTAAATCCTATTTTTTGGAATTTTGTTTCAGGCCTTTTTGTTATTTTCTTATATTTAAGAAGGATTTATTCTGAAGCGGGTAAGAATCCGGTCTATTTTTTCCAGGTCTTGTGTCTGTCTGCCGCTTTGATTTTGTATTATTTTTGGCCGAGTAATATTTATTTCTCCGCTGAAATGCGCCCCTATGCGCTATGGAACTCGCTTTGGTTTTCTTTGGCGGCCCTGGTATTTCTTTTCCCGGAATCTTTCTGGGGGGCATTCTTTCTGGCTTTATTTTTAGCCATGACAAGCAGCGGCGCTCTTTTTCAGTTGCTTATGCTGGCATTGAGCTTTGTTCTTTTTAGCTTTTTGAAAAGAAAGGACTCGAAAAGGGCATTAATAGGTGTAATAAAAAAGTTTGCCTTACCAGTGTTGGTCACTCTTTTTTACTCAATAAGGAGCAAAATGGGCTATTGTGACCGGCCGGAAGCCTATCAGGGCTATGTTACGGCTTTCTTTACTTTTTGGGAATCGCAATGGTTTGTTTCAATTTTTTCTGTGGCAGGGATAGTTTTAATGGTATTTTCAGCTAGATACCCCACGGGTTCTGTTGTTTTTGGAGCTATGTTGTTGCTCTATATTTTTTCACCATTAGCTAACTATGTGATGCTTAGGAGCGGCTTTTTCTTTGATGGTCGGCAATATCTATATTATCATTTAATTTTTCCACTCTTTTTTTTAGGCCTGTCGTTAGTATTGCCGGATTATTGGGAAAAGATTGGCGGGCGTTTTTCTTGTTTTTCAGCTAAACGTTCTCTATTGCCATATTAGGGGTTATAATATAATTTAAGCGCTATGAAGAAACTGACCGAAATATTCAAGTCTCAAAAAACCACCATCTCCTTCGAGATTTTTCCGCCCAAGACCGAAAAAGGCATGGAATCTTTGGGCGGCGCACTCGATGAACTGGCGCTTCTTAAGCCTGACTTTGTGTCTGTCACTTACGGCGCTGGCGGATCTAACCGCGACACCACGCTTGGGCTTGTCCGCCTGGTCGGTGAGAAGTACGGGCTTACGGCCATGCATCATTTTACCTGCGTTATTCATACCAAAAACGAGATCAAGGTTATTCTCGATAAAATTAAGGGCCTTGGCATCTGTAATATCCTGGCCTTGCGGGGAGACCCGCCCAAAGACAGGCCAGACTGGAAACCGGGGCTTGAGAATTTTCAATACAGCTGTGAATTGGTGCAGTTTATTCGTGAGAACTATGGGGATTTTTTTGCTATTGGCGTTGCGGGTTTTCCTGAAGGCCACCCTTTAGCCACGAGCCGTGAGTTTGATGCGCAAATCCTTAAGAAAAAGATTGATGCCGGCGGCGAGTTCGTGGTGACCCAGCTTTTTTTTGATAATAAAGATTATTTTGATTATGTTAAGCGTCTCAAAAGCCAGGGGGTGAGCGTTCGCGTGATCCCCGGGGTTCTTCCTATTACGAATTACGAGGGTGCGGTCAATTTTTGTAAAGGCTGCGGTGCGTCAGTCCCTCAAAAGATTCATGACATTTTTAAGCCCATTCGTGATGATAAAGAAAAAACTCTTGAAGCCGGCACCCAATGGGCTATTCGCCAGTGCCGCGAACTTTTAAAAGGCGGCGCTCCAGGATTGCATCTGTATACACTTAATAAGGCAGAGCCAGTTAAGACTATTATTAAAGCGTTGGCCTACCCCTGATTTTTCCCTCTAGTTTTCTTAAGTCTTTCTCGAATTTAACCGTATTCTTTTCATTGACATATAAGGGGTTATGACTATAATTGTTCATAGTTTGAACAATTAATTTTTGTAACCAACGCATCCCCTTAAGCCCCAGGATTCTTTTTAATTATGGACGAACGAGAATTCGAACTTGTCAACATCATCGGTGCCGAGCTTGGCGCTAACCAGCGGGACCTTTCCCGCCATATGGAACTTTCTTTAGGCATGACCAACATGCTTATTCGCCGTCTTCTGGCCAAAGGCTATATCCGCATCAAACAGCTTAATAAGAAAAAAGTTGAGTATATTTTGACCCCCAAAGGCTTTGCAGAAAAGATGCAAAAGTCTGTCAAGTACACGCTTAAGACCATTAATTCCATTGGTTTAATAAAAAATTGCCTGTCCGAAGTTCTACAGAAATTTCATAGTTCCGGCGTACGGAAATTTTATATCCTGGGGGAGTCGGATCTTGCAGGGCTGATAGAGATGGTCTTACAAGAGAACTTTAAACAGGATTTCTCGACTGTTCACATTAGGGAATTGTCAGTGGATTTGACAGATGGGGCCATTTTGGTTTGCCAGGAAGGTGTCAAAGTGCCTGATGGCTTTAAAGGTGTGAATATGGTTGAAGAATTAGCCAGGGATAATGCTTTGACTATGGATATGGGTGAAGGTAAAGCTTTCCTTGAAGTGCAGCAAGGGTAGGGTTGTTATGGCAATACAGTTGAAAAAGCGGGGTGTGTTTCGTTATGGCTGGGTACCAGATATCCCGGACTCGCGGGATTATTTGTATGCCGCCATTCGGCCAAAATTAAAAATTCCAGTCTCTGTTGATCTTAGGGGCAGTTGCTCTCTTGTCGAAGACCAGGGACGCCTTGGCAGTTGCACAGCCAATGCCCTGGCCGGGAATTTGGAATTCCTAGATAAGCAGTCTGACGGGATTTATACGGATGTGAGCCGTCTTTTTATTTATTTTAATGAACGTGTTTTGGAAGGGCATGAAGATGCTGATTCCGGGGCTGCCCTTCGCGATGGGATCAAAACATTGGCCAAGGCCGGTGTTTGTTCTGAAAAATCATGGCCATATGCGATAGCCAAATTTGCGGATGTGCCGCCCAAGCGTTGCTATACCGAGGCCAAGGCGCATTGTATTTCGTCCTATCACAGGATTGTGAGCCTCAATGAAATGCTCGCGTGCCTTTCAGATGGATTTCCTTTTGTATTCGGTTTTACAGTTTACGAGAGTTTTGAAAGCCCGCAAGTCGCCAAAAGCGGAATTGCACGGATGCCCAAAAAAGGCGAGCGGGTTTTAGGCGGCCATGCAGTCATGGCTGTGGGGTACACCCAGAAAGACAAACGCTTTATTGTGCGTAATTCCTGGGGTGAGGGGTGGGGCCAAAAGGGGTATTTCACTATGCCTTTTCAATATTTAGAAACTTTGGCCGCAGATTTCTGGACGATAAGAAAGTAACTTATATGGTTAAATTAGAAAAATCTTCTATCTGGAAATTTAGACAAGCCTTTTTCAACAAAGGCTTCTTAAAAGGTTTTCGATATTTCTGTGATGTTTTTGTATCAACACCCTATTGGGGGCTTATTTGTGTTCTTCAGATATTGAGCGCTTGTACCAGCTTTTTGGGCTTGCCGTTGCTGGTTCCAGTTCTGGAGTTAATGCAAGGGGATGATGTTTCAAAGCAATCCTTGGGGTATCTGAAAGTTTTTATGCCTTTTTTTAAGTCTTGCGGTATTGAAGTTAATTTTCGCAGCATGCTTTGTCTTGCCGCTGGGCTTATTTTGATAGGACAGCTTCTGGTTAATGCGTCAAGTCTTGTGACGGCATTCGTCAGGGAAAGACTGCTTATGCAGTACCGCAAGAAGATACTTCAGTCTTATTTCTTGGTTGATTGGCAATGGCTGACAGATCATAATTCAGGAAAACTTTATTATGATCTTAGTGCGGGGTCAGTTTACGCGGCGGATGTCCACCTGAACGCATTGAGTGCCTTTATTAATTGTTTTCAAATCTTAATTTTCTTGGCGATCGCGCTTCGCCTTTCTTTCCAGGTGACATTGTTCGCCATAGGCGTATATGTAGGTTTGACTTTATTGAATATTTTGAGCCGTCAAAAGCTGAGCAATCTTACGCTGGAGATGAACGCCAAGGAAGAAGCCTTGTCTAATGAGTTGGTGAGTTTTCAGCATAACAAGAAATTTATCAAAGTTGCCCTTTTGGAGGGCATGTTTTCAGCTTCGCTTTCGCATATGATTGATTCTTCTCGCCGTCTTAAGAAGCGCCAAATGTTTCATATGGAGATGCAGCGTGCATGGAACATGATGAGTACATTTATGCTATTGATTGTCCTTATTGCGTTTCACAAGGCGTTTCTTCTAAATTATGCGTCGTTGCTGTTGATTCTTTTTGTATTTATGCGCATTGCGCCTCAATTTGTTGCTTTTTCAGATATCCTGTCAGCTTTGGAGATGCGCATCCCGATTTTCAAAGCTCTTCAGGCGCATTTAAAAGATTTGGAGATCCATCGGGAAAAGAACGGTACCGGGCGTTTTTTGATGAACACTCCGGTGTCTTTTAAAAATGTGCGTTTTTCCTATCCGAATCAGCCGGAACTTTTTTCTGATCTTAACTTATTGATAACTCCTAATACCGTTGTAGCCTTTGTGGGACCGTCGGGTTCCGGGAAGTCCACAATATTGGATCTTTTCCTGGGATTATACGATCCATTAGGTGGGACGATTTATTATGGGGATATTCCACACCCACAGCTTGATAAGAATTCTTTACGCCAGTTAGTGGCTTTTGTGGGCCAGCGGCCATCGCTATTGGCAGGGACTTTGCGTGAAAATTTAACGATTGTCGCTCGATCAGCAAAAGATGAGGAGATTTTGGAGGTTTGTCAGCAAGTTCATTTGAAAGATTTTATTGATCAGTTGCCACAGGGGCTGGATACGTTTGTTGGAGAGAATGGAGTTAAGCTTTCCGGCGGCCAAAGGCAGAGGATTGCCTTGGCGCGCTGCCTCTTAACTAAGCCAAAAATATTAATTCTAGATGAGGCCACGAGCGAGTTAGACCTTGAATCAGAGGCTATCATCCAACGGTCTCTTAAAGAGTTGCGCGCAGGCATGACCACGATTGTTGTGGCGCATCGCCTTTCTACCATTAAAGGGGCAGATAAAATTTTTGTGATCGATGGCGGTAAGGTTTGTGAATCAGGGACCTATGAGGAGCTTTTGGCAAGAAAGGGAAGGTTTTTTGCTTTGGCCGCGGCTCAGCATTGAATAACAAACAAAGGAATTTTATGGATGGAAAAACAATTTTAGTTACAGGGGGCACCGGGTCGTTTGGTAGGAAATTTACCGAGACCGTATTAAAGAACTATAAGCCCAAGAAGCTCATCATTTTTAGCCGTGATGAATTTAAGCAATATGAGATGGGAAAGATTTTTCCGGAAAGCCGTTATCCGGTGCGTTATTTTATTGGTGATATCCGTGACCGCGGCCGTTTGAATCGTGCTTTTGAGGGTGTGGATTATGTGGTCCATGCCGCAGCATTGAAGCAAGTGCCTGCCTTGGAGTATAACCCGATGGAGGCAGTTAAAACTAATGTACTTGGCGCGGATAATATTGTGGATGCGGCGATTGATACTGGTGTGAAGAAAGTCGTGGCGTTGTCAACAGACAAGGCGGTCAATCCTGCCAATCTTTATGGTGCCACAAAACTTGTGGCAGAAAAAACTTTTATAGCCGCCAATGCTTATGGCGGCGGGCGTGTTAAGTTTTCTGCGGTTCGCTATGGCAATGTGGTGGGTTCTCGCGGGAGTGTGATACCTTTTTTTGTGAACCTTAAGAAAGAGGGCTGCCGGGAATATCCTATTACCGATGAAAGGATGACCCGATTTTGGATAACCCTTGAACAGGGAGTTGATTTGGTTTTAAAGGCACTTCACGAATCTGTGGGGGGGGAGATTTTTATCCCCAAAATACCTTCCATGCGTGTGGTTGACCTCGCTAAAGCGTTAGAGCCGGATTGTGTGCTTAAAAATATTGGTATCCGCCCCGGTGAAAAGATCCATGAATCGCTTATTTCTGAAGATGAGGCCAGAAAAGCGTTGGAATTTGAGAGGCATTTTATTGTTTTGCCTCAGTTTATGAGCGCAGAAGATATTTTTGCCAAGTTTAAAGGTGGCAAGGCCCTGCCAGAGGGTTTTATCTATCGCAGCGATCTTAACAAGGACTGGCTGAATGTTGAGCATTTGAGGACCATGGTTCGTCATTGGAAAGATTTGGATGCTTAAGATGAAGAAGCCTGTTTCAGTATTGCCATACGGTCGGCAAAGTATTGATAATGACGACGTCGCGTTTGTGGTACGGACATTAAAAAGTCCGTTTCTTACGCAGGGCCCGGCGGTTGAGGCGTTTGAGCACGCCTTATGCGCCTATACCGGAGCAAAATATTGCGTGGCTGTGGCTAATGGAACTGCCGCTCTCCATTTGGCTGTGGCCTCACTTGGCCTTAAAAAAGGCAGTTCCGGCGTTACTTCGCCTATCACATTTCTAGCTTCGGCAAATGCCTTGGTTTATAACGGGATTAAACCGTTGTTTGCAGATGTTGATGCCAAGACGGCGAATATGTCCCCTGAAGCGTTGCAGTGTGTGATTAAAAAAGATACCAGGCTTATCATTCCGGTTCATTTTGCCGGTTGTCCAGCGGAAATGAAAAGAATTGATGCGATTGCTCGCCGTCGAAAATGTTATGTCATCGAGGATGCGGCGCATGCCATTGGCAGCTCTTATCCTGATGGCGGGAGGGTTGGTAATTGCGCGTATTCTGATATGACTATTTTTTCGTTCCACCCGGTCAAGATGATTACGACTGGTGAGGGGGGCGCTATCATGACTAATGATAAGAAATTTTATGACCGTTTGCGTTCTTTGCGTTCACATGGGGTTATCCGTGATCCTCGCGTGATGAAGAAAAACCCTGGCCCTTGGTATTACGAGATGCGGGAATTAGGATTTAATTATCGCCTTACGGATATGCAGGCTGCGTTGGGATTGAGTCAGTTAAAGAAAATCAACCAGTTTATTGCCCGGCGTCAACAGATTGTTTCTCGATACAACGCAGCGTTTAGACAAAGAAGCTGGATTCGTTCGGTTTCGATTGATGACAAGTCGCATGCGTATCACTTGTATGTTATTCGTATTGATTTTAGGAAACTTAAGATCTCTCGTAAGAATTTCATGGGAAGGTTAGCGAGGTCGGGAGTGGGCACTCAGGTCCATTATATTCCTGTTTATCGTCACCCCTTTTACAGCCGAAATTTTAAAGTTTCTTATGCATGGTTTTCCCAGGCAGAGAAATATTATGAAGAGTGCCTGTCGTTGCCTCTTTTTCCGGGGTTGAAGGATAGTGACGTGAAAAGGGTGATATCGGCGGTTCTCCAATGTGGTCAGGACATTTTATGAAAAATATGAATTCTTTGATAATGCAAAAGAAAGCCCGTCAGGTTATTCCTGGGATGAGTCAGTTATTATCTAAGCGTCCTGATATGTTTTCGTTGGGGGTTTGGCCGGCCTATTACAGCAAGGCTGAAGGTGCAAAAGTTTGGGATTTAGATGGCAATGAGTTTATCGACATGAGCATCGGTGGGATAGGGGCGAATGTCTTGGGTTATGCGGATCCCCAAGTCAATGCCGCCGTTGTAGAGGCGATTAACAATGGTTCGAGCTCCTCGTTGAATTGTCCTGAAGAAGTTGAGCTTGCAGAAGAGTTATGTCGTATGCATCCTTGGGCCCAGATGGCTCGTTTCGCGCGCAGCGGTGGAGAGTCTATGGCGATTGCAGTACGTATTGCGCGGGCGCATACCGGCCGCGATACTGTTATCATTTGCGGTTATCACGGATGGCATGACTGGTATTTGGCTGCAAACGTGGGCACTGAAAACGCGTTGGGTGAGCATCTTATTCCGGGATTAAGTCCCACAGGCGTGCCAAAGGCGTTAAAAGGGACGACGCTAGTTTTTCGTTATAACGATATTGAGAGCTTAGAAAAAGTGCTTTTAAAAAATAAAGATAAGGTTGCGGCTATTGTGATGGAGCCGGTACGTAATGTCTCACCAGAAAAGGGGTTTCTGCAGGGTGTACGGAAACTGGCAGATCAGGCAGGCGCTGTATTTATTTTTGATGAAATATCATCTGGTTTTCGCATGAATTGCGGAGGCGCGCATCTTCTTTATGGTGTGGATCCGGACATGGCGGTTTTTTCAAAAGCTTTGGGAAATGGCTATCCTATTGCAGCTATTATAGGACGCGCTTCGGTTATGGAATCAGCCCAGAAGAGTTTTATTAGCAGTACGATGTGGACAGAGCGTGTTGGTCCCTCTGCAGCATTAGCTATGATCAAGAAGTTTCGCGCCGTTAAAGCACATGAACATTTGATGACCATGGGGCGGTTAATTCAGGAAGGCTGGGCGGTTTCAGGGGAGCATCATGGGCTAAAGGTTAAGGTGTCGGGAATATACCCGCTCAGCCATTTTTCTTTTGATGATGAGGATTTCTTGCTCATGAAGGCATTTTTTGTGCAGGAAATGCTCGAGAAAGGTTTCTTGGCGTCCAATTTATTTTATCCTATGTTGGCGCACACCCGTGAGCAGGCGGATTCCTATTTGTTGGCAGTGGATGAGGTGTTCGGGCAGATTAAAAAACTAAAGATTTCCGGCGGGTTACGTGCAGCGCTGCAGGGCGAGCCGTCCGTGTCGGGATTTAAACGGATCACTTAAATGACGGATAGATTGGTTCTTGGCACTGTTCAACTTGGCATGCCGTATGGGATCGGCAATGAAACTGGAAAGCCGAATTTTGACCATGCCTGCCGGATTGTGCATGGCGCATTTGAAAATGGGATTACACGGTTTGATACAGCCCAGGCTTATGGGAACAGTGAAGAGGTTTTGGGCAGGGTCTTTGATAAGTTTAAGTTAGCCGCAAAGGTTAAAGTGTATAGCAAGCTTCATTCTGCACTTGATTTATCCAATGAGGATGCTGTCCGAACGGCTGTTGATGGTTCTTTATGCAGGCTAAAGGTTGACCAGCTTGAGGGCCTTTTATTGCATCATGAAGACAGCGTGCGCTTTTGGGACAAAGGGCTGGGTGATTTGTTGCAGGAGTTAGTCCGTCAAGGAAAAGTCAAGTCCATCGGGGTGTCGTTTTATGCCCCCCCAAAAGCTTTAGCGGCGTTGGATATTAATGGGATTGATTTGATTCAAGTTCCGGCGAATATTTTAGATAAACGGTTTGAAGACGCCGGGGTCTTTAAAAAGAGTCAAGAACGTGGCAAGAAAGTTTTTGTGCGCAGTGTTTTCCTTCAAGGGCTGTTACTTATGCCCCTTGATCGTGTTCCGGTGCCTATGGCGTATGCGCGGCCTTACCTTGAGCAATTGGAACAAATGGCGTTTCAGATGAAGGTGAGCCGTCAAGAGTTGTTTTTGGGGTATGCGGAAAAACGCTGGCCAGATTCTTTTGTTTTGTTTGGTGCTGAGAACGAAGCGCAGGTTACGGGTAATGTACGGGCTTTTTCTTCAAGAAAAATTTTGAAGATTGATGACAATATTTTTAGAAATGTCCCGGAGAATATTGTAAATCCAATGCTTTGGCCTAAATTATGAAAAAAGCCTCTGTTATTATTCAGGCCCGGATGGGTGCGTCACGTTTGCCCAATAAAGTACTTCTGCCTTTGGCTGGCAAGCCTGTTCTTGAGCATGTGATACGCCGTTGCCAGCATGCGAAACGGGTAGATCAGGTCATTGTGGCGACAACCATCGATTCTAAAGATTTGGCTGTTGTTAATTTTGTAAGCCATTTGGGGGTTGGTGTTTTTTGCGGTTCAGTGAATGATGTCCTTGACCGTTATTATCAAACGGCCAAGCTTTTTCAATTACAGCACATTGTCCGCATTACAGCGGACTGCCCGATGATTGACCCGGATATTATTGATCGTGTTATTGGGGAATATTTTACTTCTAGTGCTGATTATGCAACGAATACATTGCAGCTGACCTATCCGGACGGCGAAGATGTGGAGGTTTTTAGCGCGGATATTCTACATCGCGCCTGGGGAAACGCAAAAATGCTTTCCGAGCGCGAACATGTGACACCATATATAAAAAAAAGTGATGCCGTAAGAAAGGTTAATGTTCTTTGTGAAAATGACCACTCATCCCAGCGTTGGACACTGGATGAGCCAAGGGATTATGAGAAGTTATCTGCTATTTATGATGCTTTGTATCAGAAAGACGCCTTTTTTTCAATGAAGGACGTTCTGGAGTTTTTGGATGAGCATCCCGGTATTGATAGAATGAATGATGGTATTATCCGTAATGAAGGTTATCAAAAGTCTCTAGCTCAGGATAGGGAAGTGGCTTGATATGAAAAAAATCGGGCTGAAATTATGGTCAACGAATTTGACTTACATTCCCGAGGCTCAGGATCTTTTTGCGAAAAAGGTGTTTGATTATATTGAGCTTTTTATAGTTCCAGGGTCCTGTGGAATGATACCTCATTGGAAGAAACTTGGCATTCCTTATATTTTACATGCGCCCCATAGTTATGCAGGATTAAATCCTTCGGATTCATCCAAACGCCATGTGAATATGGGATTAATCCGTGAAGTTGATTTGTTTTTTTCCGCCCTTATGCCAACTTGGGTTATTTTTCATCCTGGAGTGAATGGTGATATTAACGAATCGGTTATGCAATTTCGTTCTTTTCGGGATTCTTTTGCGGAGATGTATCAAAGAGTTCTTATTGAGAATAAACCTCAGGTTGGATTACGGGGAGAGCAGTGCTTGGGGGCTTCCGTGGAAGAAGTAAGGAGTATCCTTACGCAAACAGGGTTGGGTTTTTGTTTGGACTTTGGCCATGCTATCTGTTATGCGATTTCTGCGAAGAAGATCTGGGAACAAATAGTCGCGGGCTTCTTGGAGCTTAATCCTGCGATGTTTCATGTCTGCGATGGCTATTATTCCGGGCAAGATGCGCACGAACATTTAGGAAAAGGTCAGTTTGATTTATCGAAGATTATTAAATATCTGCATTCTGATGCGATGCTGACTGTTGAAACCAAAAAAGATTTTCCAGATAGCCTTGATGATTTCTTGCAGGATGTCAATTTTTTACAGCATTTGATGATTTTATAGATTTTAAAGAAAAGGGGACCTATGAAGGATTTTTGGGAGCAACAGGCCAGGGAGTATAAGGCCGGTATTCACGCAGTAAACTTTGATATTATGCTAGAAGATTTGGAATCTTTTTTTCTTGGAAAGTTGCGCTTTGACGGCCAGACGTTTTGTGATGCCGGATGTGGCAACGGCCGTACGCTTTTAGAATTGGCGAAACAAAATCCTTCGGCGCATTTTTATGGTTTTGACTTTTCAGATGGGATGATTTCTGTGGCCAAAGCAGAACAAGAACGTCTAAAGATAAAAAATGTTATTTTTTCGGTTGCCGATGCTTGCGGCACTAACTTTTTAGATACTGATGCGGGCCGATTTGATGTGGTTTTAACAAAGCGTTTAATGATCAATTTGAAGGGAGACGATAAAAACAAGGTTGTGCGTAAGATTCATCATGCTCTAAAGCCTGGCGGGTTGTATTTGATGTTAGAGTGTTTTATTGAACCGCTAGAGAAGATAAATCAGATCAGAAAAAGTCTTGGGTTGGAAGAAATTGCTGTTAAATCTTTTAATGAATACTTAAAGGAAGAACATTGGAGTTACATAAAGAATTTCTTTTCTGTTGAATCAAAGAATGATTTTGTGGGTTTGTATTATTTTATTTCCAGAATTTTTAATGCGCATTTATCGAGAGAGAATATTGCTTATGATGCTCCCATTAATAAATTAGCTGTGCAGCTTACAAAAGCCGGCGTTAACCCTGTCGAGGGATATGCTCCGGAAGTCATGTTCCATTTAAGGAAGAAATAGCATGATTAAACTTAAGAATCGAATAATTGGGGAAGGTTGTCCTTGTTATATTATCGCAGAAATGTCAGCTAATCACGGACAGTCTTTTGAAAAGGCGTTGAAGTTAATTCGAGCTGCTAAGGATGCCGGGGCAGACGCGATTAAGTTGCAGACGTATACGCCCGATACCATGACAATGGATTGTGATAATGAGTATTTTCAAATAGGGAGCCATCCTTTATGGGGAGGGAAAAGTTTATATCAACTTTATCAGCAGGCCTATACTCCGTGGGAATGGCACCAGCCGTTGCAAAATGAAGCAGGAAAATTGGGGCTGGATTTCTTTTCAACGCCATTTGATGAGACGGCTGTGGATTTTTTAGAACAGCTGGATGTCCCTGTTTACAAGATTGCTTCTTTTGAGCTTGTGGACGATGAGCTTTTGGCTTATACGGCCTCCAAAAGGAAGCCGGTAATTTTATCAACGGGAATGGCTTCAGAAAAAGAAATCTTTCATGCTGTGGAGATTTTGCGCAGGAGCGGCGCTCCTGATGTGGCGCTTTTAAAATGCGTTAGCGCTTATCCCGCCAGTCCGGAAGAAATGAATCTTATGAGCATTCCTTCTTTGCAAAAGGAGTTTCAAGTTGTTGCGGGTTTATCAGATCATACGTTATCCTCAGCTGTTGCTGTTGCTGCTGTAGCTTTGGGTGCCAAAATTATTGAGAAGCATTTTACGCTTTCCCGCGAGGATCTTTCACCGGATGCGGCGTTTTCCGTGACTCCAACGGAGTTTAAAAAGATGGTCGAAGATATCCGTACGGTCGAGAAGGCCATAGGCCAGCCTTTTTATGGGCAGACCATTGATGAAAAAGGCAGTGTCAAGTTCAGGCGTTCAATATTTGTTGTTAAAGACATAAAACAGGGTGAGAGTTTTACGCGGGATAATATTAGGGTTATTCGTCCAGGAAACGGTCTTTCCCCTCAGGAATTATCCAAAATATTAGGCGCACGGGCTGTAAGGGCATTGAAGCGGGGAACCCCGCTGACTTCAGCAGATATTAGGAGATAAAGATGCGAGTGTTGGCGTGTTGTTCCGGCTGGCTGGGGCTTATTGGTTTTAAAACTTTGGCCAAGATAAAGGGTATCCGCATTGTTGCGGTCTTGGTGGACAGCCGTTCTGGCGAGATTATTAAGCTGGCGGGACAGTTAGGTATTCCAGCATTTAAAGGTAATCCGCGCATTAACGCCGCGTCTTGGAAGCTTCCGGCTTTTGACGTGCTTATGTCAGTGAATTATCTTTTTGTTTTACCTCCAGTAATCTTTAAAAAGGCCAGGAAGCTTGCGCTCAATATTCATGATTCGCTTTTGCCAAAATATATGGGGCGTACACCTGTAACGTGGGTGATCATCAATGATGAGGTTGAAACGGGGATCACGGTTCATGAAATTGTGGAGGCTTGCGACTGCGGGCCTGTTGTCTATCAGGAAAAGATGTTGATTGAAAACACCGATACCGGGGGGACGTTGATCAAGAAAATGAGCCGCCGTTATCCTGTTGTTTTGAGAAAAGTTTTTTTAATGTTTGTTCAAGGTGATCTTAAGAGGACGGCTCAGGATTTAAATAAGAGAACTTATTGCTGCCAGCGTACACCTCAAGAAGGCCTTATTGATTGGCGCTGGAGCTCTCGTAAGGTTTTTAATTGGGTGCGCGCTCAAACCAGGCCTTATCCGGGCGCTTTTTTCCTGAATAACGGACGGAAATATTTTTTATGGCGCGTGACAGAGATTTTTGATGAAAAAATTTATAAAAATAAAACCGTTGGCATTCCTTTCTTAAGGGGGGATTTGACGTATGTGCGTTGCGGGCAATGCGCGGTGAGACTTGATGATTTTGAGCCGGTAGGGTTTTGATCAATAACGGTGAAAGCAAGATGGATAAAATAATTATTGCGACAATACATCCGTGGAATATCAAGAATGCCAGGTGGCTAAAGGCTCATCGGCGGGGCGTGGTCCTGGTGACTGACCCCAAAAGATTGACGCCGGATTTTGTGCGGAAACACCAGCCACGTTACATTTTTTTTCCGCATTGGTCCTGGTATATCTCTCCGGAAATATTCAGGAGTTATGAGTGTGTCGTTTTTCATATGACGGATCTCCCGTATGGACGGGGAGGGTCTCCTTTGCAGAATCTTATAGTCCGGGGGCAGTATTGGACAAAAATATCTGCGATCAAAGTGGTGGAGGGGATTGATGCCGGCCCTGTTTACAGGAAGGCCATGCTGCGCCTTTCAGGTACAGCCGAGGATATTTTGGTTAGAGCGTCAGAAATCGTTTTTAAGAAAATGATTCCCGATATTCTTAAAGGCGGGGTTTCTCCCAAGCCTCAGCAGGGGAAAGTTGTCGTTTTCAAACGCCGCAAACCGCAACAAGGAGCTATCGGTAACTTAAAGAGCGAAAAGAAGGTTTATGATCATATCCGTATGCTCGATGCCCCCGGTTATCCCAGGGCCTTCTTGGCTTTTAAGCACATCGTAGTTAATTTTTCCAAGGCTCGTTTGGCAGGTAAGAAGGTTATAGCAGAGGCTGAAATCATATGTCGCCGGTAAAGAAAAAGAAAGTATTGGTTGTGGTGGCGCATCCTGATGATGAGGTGCTGGGGTGTGGTGGTGCCATTGCCTCTCATCGTAGGAATGGTGATCGGGTTACAATTCTGATTATGGCAGATGGAGTCACATCACGTGCGTACAATCCACAGGAGAAAATTTCTCGGGTTCAGGAGTTGGCACGCCATGACAAGGCAATTTTATCCCGCCGTAAAGAAGCGTTAAAAGCCGGTGCAAGTTTAGGCGTCGCCGCCAAGGATATTATTTTTATGAACCTTGCCGACCAGCGGCTGGATAGTTATCCCTTTCTCGATGTTGTTAAACATGTGGAGATGGTCAAACAAAAGGTTAAGCCTTCTTTAGTTTATACGCATTTTTGGAATGATTTTAATAAGGACCATCAGTTGGTATGTCAGGCAGTGCTTACAGCTTTTCGTCCGGCTTGGGGTAAAAAGAACACTGCGGTATTTCATATGGAGATTCCGGAAAGCACATGCCTTTCCGTGCCTTGCCGAGGAGCTGATTTTATTCCGGATCATTTTGTTGACATTGCAAAGAGTTTGCCGGCCAAGCTCAAGGCACTGAAGGTTTATGAGAGTGAGGCGAGGAAGTCGCCGCATCCTCGTTCAGTAGAATTTATTGAGACACTTGCCTCTCAACGCGGACAGCAGTCGGGTCTTAAATTGGCAGAAGCGTTTGTGAACATAAATATGAGAACTTGCTAAAGATGAAGTCGTAAGGAGTGCGGAAATGAAAATATTAGTTATTAACGTCTCGCTTCGCCCCCAATCGCCGTTAAGATTATTTCCCATTGGACTGGGTTACGTGGCGACAGCCATTAAGAATGCAGGGTTTTCTTTTGATCTCTTAGACATTGATGTTGAACGTTATTCACCAGCTTATGTAGAAAGTTTTCTGAAAAGCAATCGGTATGATGCTGTTTGTATGGGATGTATCGTGACGGGGTATAAAACCATTAAAGAATATGCCGCAATTATTAAATCGGCACATCCCCAGACAAAGATTATTGTGGGTAATTCCGTAGCGACATCTATTCCGCATATTTTGTTGACCAGGACGGCAGTTGATTACGCTGTTATCGGTGAAGGTGAGCAGACTGTCGTTGAGCTTTTGCATGAGATTTCTGCCAAGAGGCCTGTGGATAAAGTTAAGGGTATTTGTTTTTTAAATGGCGGAGAAGTTGTAACAACGGAACCGAGGGCGCTGATTGAGGATATTTCCATTATCCCTCCGATTGATTTTTCAATATTTAATGTTGATAAATACATAGAGTATTCCAAAGTTTATCCCTCGGATCCTCTTCCTATTCCCAGAGAACAGGTGCGTGGGCTGCCAGTTAATACCGCTCGCGGTTGTATTGCTAATTGTGGTTTTTGTTACCATGTTTTTAAAGGGGTTCCTTATCGTTATCGGTCCGCAGCATCTTTAGTGGCAGAGATGAGAGCTATGATTGAAAAGTATTCTTTAAATCATATTTATTTATTGGATGAATTAACATTTTTCTCAAAGAAACAAACGCTTGAATTGGTAAATGCAATCTTAGATGAAAAGTTGCATTTTTATTGGAGCGGCACTTGCAGGTCGAATCTTTTTGATCGAGAGGAAGACCTTGAGATTATGGCCAAAATGAAAGCGTCGGGCTGTCAGAGTATGGGGTATTCGCTAGAGTCTGCCGATGAAGGAATTTTGCATGATATGAATAAGAAAGTGCTCGTAGCACATTTTTCGCGCCAAACAAAGCTTTTTCATAAGGCAGGGATCCCTGTCTCTACGAGCCTTGTGATCGGATATCCTCAGGAAACGCCGCAGACGATAAAGAAAACATTTGATTGTTGCCTTGAAAACCGCATTTATCCATCCGCAGGGTATCTTTTGCCTCAACCCGGATCGAGCATCTATGATTATGCGCGTCAGCACGGGTTTATTAAAGATGAGGAGGAATATCTCTTGTTGATGGGAGATCGTCAGGATTTGCGATTAAATATGACATCAATGCCAGATGCGCAGCTTCAAAATTGTGTATTAGAAGGCTTAAAGAGGTGTAATGAGGTATTGGGTGTTGGTCTATCAGAAAAAGAACTCGTTAAGACTTTATATTATAGATTACCAAAAATAGAGAAAAATAATGCGTAGGCGCGAGTAGGGCAATTAACGGAATTGTTTCGAAGTTTTAAGAGTTAAGAGGAGGTTTTTACATGAAGGCTATCTCTATTGCCATATTTGTTTTTGCTTTTCTGCTGCTCAGAATATCTTTTATGCAAGACAACGGCATGTGGTATAATTCAGAAAATTCAGAGTGTTTTGGCAACGATGATCAGGAATATTTTGTTCATGCCTCGTCGCTTGCTTTTGGTCAATTCCCTTCATATAAGAAAGAGATTTGTTATGGATTGCGTAGCCCCACTTGCGCCATTGGCGCAGGAATTATGGCTTCGCCTTTTGTTTTTGCTTTTTCCTGGTTCGACCGTCTGACGGGGTCTGATATTGTAGAGTCACGGACTTATAAAAACGTGTCCGGCAGCTGGAGCCAGTTTGGTTTTGTTTTTGCGGCGAGCGTGTATTTCTGGTTTGCGTGTTTCCTGTTATACAGGGCCCTGCGCTGGTTTATTGAGAAGCGTTACGCCACAATGGCGGTCATATATATGATCGTGTGTCAGGGGCTTCCTCTTTATGTGTATCGCCGGCCGATCTTTTCCCACGTGTTTGAGTTTTTTCTTCAAAGCCTGATGATTTTCATGCTCTTAAGGAATCTAAAAAGGGATTCCTTTGAGCTAAAGGGAGTTTTGCCGGCTGTTGGCACAGGGGTACTGGTGGCGCTTATATACCTGGTCCGCTATAACAATTTCTTTGCGGCCTTGATATGGCCTTTTGCATTATTTTGCCGGAATTTTTCTGAATTTAAGACAGCCCGCTTTTGGCGGACAATGGCTGTGGTCTGCGGCGCTGCCGGGGCGGTTGTCTTCCTGTTTAAGATTCTGCCAGATCATTACCTTCACTATCAGGGATATTCCTCTGTGGGAAACATTTTATTGCAGTTAAGACCACTGACCTTTTATCTAAAAAGAGCCTGGCACATTTTATTCGGCGTGGATTGGGGGTTGCTCTATACGGCTCCTTTTATTTTTTTAGGCATCGCTGGGCTTTTTTTAAAAGATTTTACCGGCCGTGTAAGGATTTTTATATCCCTCATACCCATGTGCGTCACTTTTTATATCATGATTGTGTGGGGCTCGCAGGGATGCTTTTATGGCTATCGGCTCATTATGGCGTCCATTATGCCGCTTTTAGTTTTTCCCTTGGCATATATCTTTAAGAAAAGCGACGAGAAATATGGTCAAAAGATCCGACTCTTTTGGATGCTGATTGCCCTCTTTCCCGTGCTATCGATGTTGTTTTTTGAAAGCGGAGATAATTTGGCGCTTCAGCATGATTTAAATATGGGATGGACTAACCATACGTTCCAGCTCGAGGTATGGAAGACGGCTTTTGGGCATCCCAAAGAACTTTTTTTTGTTCTTTTTAAGAGAGTTATTTATTTTATTTATTTACTGGCAACTTTGTTGGGTTTTAAAAACAAAATGCCGGCAACAATTGTTAACAATTACCCTATTTATGACTTTTGGCCGACGTTAAAAGTCTTTATTTTATATGCTTTGCCTTTTGTTCTGTATGGGCTGACTCGCAGGAAAAAACGTTCTAGCAGCGACCAAGGAAAATAGGACAACCGTTTATGAAACAAGATAATATTACGATAGTTATTCCTGTTTATAATGAAGCTGAGTCCATTGAATCGTGCATCAGGGCTCTCCGTGGCCAGTTCCCTAAGACAGAAATTATAGTTGTTGATGATGGCTCAGAAGATCAAAGCGCCGAGATCGCAGAAAATGCCGGAGCGAGGGTTGTTAAACATCATAAGAATAGCGGGTATGGGGCGAGTTTAAAGACCGGCGTTCGCTTGGTTACGACACCATATGTTGTTTTTTGTGATGGGGATGGTCAGCATTCAGCCTCTGATATTGCCAGGCTTATTGAGATAACAACTCCTGAGCATGACATGGTCGTGGGTGTGCGTACGCAAACGTCCCATGTTTCCAAAAGGCGCTGGCTGGGAAAAACGATTTTGTATCACTTTGCTAACTTTTTAGCAGATGAAAAGATCCCAGACTTTAATTCAGGCCTCAGGGTTGTTAAAAAAGAAGTCCTTATGAAATATTTTCATTTAATGCCTGACGGGTTTTCCATGTCCACCACCATGACGTTCGCTTTCTTAAAAAGTTTGCGCAATATCGCATGGATACCGATTACGGTTGTGAAAAGAAAAGGCAAGAGCACTGTCCGCCAAATGAAACACGGGCCACAAACTATGCTGTTGATGCTGCGGCTGACGGTGCTTTTTGAGCCATTAAAAGTTTTCTTAACAGTAGCGAATTTTTTATTTTGGCTTGGGTTAGTAAGCGCTGTTGTGAATATGGCGCTATCAGGCTGGCAAAGTATTGGGAAGACCACTGTGATTTTTTGTTTGGCGTCACTTATGGTTTTTATGTTCGGGCTTTTATGTGACCAGATTTCTGCGCTCAGGCGAGAGATCCATGAATAAAATGGGAGATCGGCTCGTATGAGCAAGATCGCAAAGAAAATACCAGAAGGAAAAAAGTTTGTCTGCATAACTCTGGATTTTGAAGAGGATTATGGCGATAGGGTGGGCAACTTTAATATTTTAGATGACAGTAAAGGTTTGGAGGAACTCAAAGACGTATTTGTTCGAGAGAAAACCCCGGTATCGGCTTTTATAACAACAGGGCTTTTACTTAAATATCCTAAAAGTTTTGATTGTGTCAGGATGCTGGCACAAGATTATCATGGGCATTCGCATACGCACAATACTCGGGACTCTGTAAGCAAAAAGGAAATCGCAGATACTGCAGAGACGTTTGAAAAGTTTTTTGGCCACCGGGCTTTGGGCTATCGTGCGCCGCAGGGTGTTTTGCGTGAGGGCGATATTGATTTAATGAAACGGCACGGTTTTAAATTTAGTTCCAGTGTTTTTCCCTCTTATCGGCCTGGAAAATTTAACAACTTAAACATGCCACCGACACCTTTTTTGTATGATAACGGAATTATGGAACTTCCTTTGGCCGCGGTGCGGGGAATGCGGCTTACGATTTCGTTGAGTTATTTAAAGCTCTTGGGGTTTCCTTTTAACCAGGCGCTTTATTCGGTTTTTGGTTTACCGGATATTTTGATTTTTGACTCTCATTTGCATGATTATCTTGTGAGTGAAAAAAGCTTTAGCCGTCTGCCTTGGGAGTTACGGGTAGCCTGGGGTAATAATAAACATGCAGGAATCAGATATTTCAGGAAGTTTATGGCCTTGCTTCGAGCCAAGGGGTATGAATTTATTACCATGACAGATTTGTATTTGATGCTTAGCAGCGAAGGACGGCCAGGCAATTCTAATGGTCGAAAAGAGTTATGAATATTGCGCGTATCATTAAATCGATAGGACTTACGCACTTGGGGTTACCCCGGATGCCGATGTTTGTCACATATTTGGTTACATGGCGCTGTAATGGACGCTGTGTTTTTTGTGATGTGTGGCGCAAGCGTGCAGAGGCTAATGACGAACTTAATTTAGATGAAATTAGCAAAATTTTTTGTCAGATCAAGAATCCGGATGTGTTACGGATTACTGGTGGAGAGCCTTTCTTGAGGAAAGACCTGCTTGATGTCATTAATGCGATTGATGACGTTGGTCGTCCAAGTATGATTCATATTACATCTAATGGCATGTTGACAGAGAGAATTGTTCAGGTCATGGAAGCGTTAACGCATCCCAAGAAAATTCATATCAAGATATCTATTGATCATGTTGGTAAGCGCCATGATGATATTCGGGGTGTCCCGGGTGCTTATGAGAAAGCCATGCGCTCCATCAAGGAGCTGGTACGTCTGCGCAAGGTTTACAAATTTCACGTTGGCGTTAACCAGGCGATTGTCAATGAGTCGGATATTGAAGCGTATGGGCAGTTAAAGCAGATTCTTAGCAGGGACAATGTGCCTATTTATCCCACGATTGCGTTACAACCGCAGAACAGCCTTTATTCGGATAAGAAATTTACTGATCCCAATGGCTCTGTTAAGCCCTTTGGCGAGTTTTCAAAGAAAGGACTCAAGGATTTTATCAGCAGCATGCTGGAGGAATCGAAGGGGATATCCGATTTACCGGAACGGGTCATTGACCGTTACCATTTGCAGGGCATGTATAACAGAATTGTGTGCGGACAAGCGAGCCCGAACCCTCCTTGTGTGGCATTAAACAGTCATATTCGTATTTTACCGAACGGCGATGTCCCGGTGTGCCTTTATAACGGCACTGTTGTTGGCAACTTAAAACAATACAGTTTAAAAGAAATTTGGCATTCTCTGGAGGTTAAGAAACAGAGGGCCTGGGTAGCCCAATGCCCGGGATGCTGGCAAAGCTGTGAGGCGGCAGTGAATGCTATTTATACCGGCGATATTTGGAAGGGTTTTCTGCCGGTTGTTAAAAAAGGATAGTATCGACGACAATCATTTTCAGGAGCTTTGTGTTGGATTTAAATATTTCAGACTTAAGGCAGCATATTATTAAAAGGAGCAAAGAGCTGGGCTTGTCGCAGTTGCAGAGAGGGCTTTTATTGGCTCGTTTCAAGATATTGCCTTTTGATAGAATTCATAAGTTGCTTCCTCAAAAGGGGCGTGTTTTGGAGGTTGGTTCAGGGCATGGCATTTTGTCGTTGGCTATGGCCATGATGTCAAGGGAGCGCAAGGTTTTCGGATTAGATTTATCTCCAGGCCGTGTGGAGCTTGCTCAAAAATTGGTTCAAGGTTTTGGACTATCACCTGAACCAGAGTTTGTTCTCGGGGACGCCAAGGGAATTCCTTTAGGCCAGGAACCTTACGCGGCATTGTTTATGGCCGAGGTCTTATATCTTGTGCCTTATGAGGAGCAAAAGGACGTATTTCGCAGCGCTGGCAAGGCTTTATCCAGCAATGGGATTTTTGTTGTATGTGAGCTGGTGATTGATTGGTCTGTCGGTTCTTTTGTTCAAAGGGCGGTCAGCAGAGTTTTGACAATCTTTTCGATGTCCTCCTGGGGAAGGACGTTGTTTGGCTACCGGGTTAAAGGGGCGCCATTTTTAAGGACAAAAGAAGGTTGGCTGGAAATTTTTCAAACCAACGGGTTTAACATCGAGACAGTAGAAATTGTGAGAAAAACAATTTTTCCGCATATTTTAATAAGAGGTAGAAAAAGATGAGTTGGAGAATGTGAGGGGCTTGGACTGGAATGTTTTACAAAAGCCTTTTTTTCCGGGGTTTGCGCGTTGCTGTAAATTTTAAAAATCTTGAATTACTCTAGAGATTTAGAAATAAGGGGTCTTATGATGGTTAAAGTTTTTAAGTTGCTTGTTAAAAAGGCAGTGAGGAAAACTTTCCGGCTGTTTAATTTAGAAATTGTGCGGGCAGCTTCCCAAGACAAGGCCGAATACCGCCCCCGAAAGATGAGGGATGCTCTCGATATGGATGGAGCCGGGGTGGATATATATATGTATGCCTCCCCACAGGATGTTTTAAATAAGCGCAAAGATTTTGAACGAAAGCTTAAGTCGGGTCATTATAAGCTTGAAAGTTTTTCTTGCCCGATTTGTTCAAATGATCAAGATTGGTTGCCTGTCGTGTCTTCAAAAGAGCCGCCTTTTTTTCAATGGAGTGTGTGTAAGCGTTGCGGCCTTTTACAATTAAATAAAAGGTTGTCTGATAAAGATTTAAATTCTTTTTATGAATCCGGGGAATTTCACGAAATTATTAGCGGCGGCATGGACGATCACACTAGATTTTTTGATGAAAGGATGCAGGCGTTTTTCTTTATTGATATTTTTAATAAATTAGGATGTGATGCCAATAAATTAAAGATATTGGAGATAGGGTGTGGGTCTGGAGGCGTTCTTTTTGAACTTAAGCAACAAGGAGCGGCTGTGCGCGGCTTTGATCTCGATCCTCATAAGATTGCTTATGGGAAGAGCCATTTGCGCGAGATTGAAGTAGGTGATGCATTAAAGATGGGTGATATAAATTATGAAGACTTTAATTTTGTTTTAATTAGCAATGTTCTTGAACATCTTGCTTCTCCGAAAAAGTTTCTTTCTTCCCTGTCTGCGAGAATCAAAGATGATAATACCAAGATTTTGATTGATGTGCCTAATCTGGAAGGCAGCCACAACTATTCGAGCAGGTCTTTTTTGAATTTCTTACACATTTCACATTTATGGTATTTTACATCAATATCTCTGGAGAGATTACTTAATGCTTCGGGCCTGAAGGTTGACAATATATTTAATAGAGGCCAGTCGATGAGTTTGATATGTTCTAAGTCTGATGCTGAAATGCAAAACACTAACAATAGTTATTCACTGACAATTTCTTCTATTAACTACGCGAACTACAAATTAGATAAATATAATGTTGAGTTGGCCATTCGGAAAGCTACGGCATTAGGGGCAACAATGTGTAAGACGGGGGGCAAATAATGTTAGGAAAATGGAAAGAATTCTATAACTCTATATTTGAGTATGGCAAGATTTTTCGTAGAAAGAAAATTGGTGCCAAAAAGGTTTTGTTGCTGCATCCTGGTTATTCTATCGCCAGACATTTTAATAACTATGAAGCCGTTCTTTCCGTTCTGGATGTTATGTATGGGATTAAGGTAGAAGCTCTGGTATGTAACAAGGCGGTCTCGGGCTGTTGTTTACGCGGCGCTTTAGGGCAGTTGCCGGATGGAATGATAAAAGATTGGGATGCTTGTACTCCATGTCAAAAAAAGTTAAGAAATCGGCTTAAGCCGTTTGATGCTTCTTTGATTTTTCTGACTGACTTGGTTTCTGATGAAGATAGACGTTCTGCAGATGCCATAGTTAGGAACCTGCCGAATCCTGTGACAGTGGCAGAAATTATTAAACTCGAAGTTAAGGGGGTTTTGATAGGTGCGGATATCTGGCAATCAATTCAAAGGTGTCTTTTTATCGGCAGTCCCAAGAGTATTTCTTTAATTCCTGGCAATGTCGCCTATGAATATATTAAAAGTGGAATACTCTACGCTTATGCCATGGACGCGTTTTTTCAAAAGAACCGTTATGATCTTATTCTTAGCAATGAGGTGGGCTACATCGACTGGGGTATTCCGGTACGTTTTGCCTTAAAAAATAAAATTCCAGTTCTTAATCAGAATCATTGTTTTTATTGGCTAAAAATGTTGACTTTGCGGCTGAATAAAAGCCTGGAAGATTTGCATAATATACCACATGTTCCGACGTTAAATGAATTCAAGAATGCTGTCGGGACCCAAGATCTTATGGATCAATATATTGAGAAAGGCCGGATTGCGTTAATTAATTTTATGGGGCAGGCAGATCCTCATAACAAGGTTCGGAATGATAAAAAATGTCGAGAATTTTTTACTGGGAAAAAGAATGTGGTAATTTTTACGCATCTTTGTTGGGATGGCGCTTTAGCTGCTGGCGATGTGATATTTTCAACTTTCGAAGATTGGTTAACCAAGACATTTGAGATCGCCAGCCAGGAGAAAGATGTTAATTGGATTTTTCGTCTTCATCCTGCTGAGAGGGAGTTAAAAACCAATTCGCAAATAAATACATTAACGCATTTAAATCAGCTTTTGAAAGAAAATCCTTCTTCTAATATTAAGATTATGGATGGAACTGAAGGACTAAAAACGTGTGATATTCTTCCTTTTATTCACGCAGGCATATCAGTTATAGGAACAGTGTCTATGGAGCTTCCTGCACATGGGGTGCCTTGTCTTTTAGCTTCTAGAAAAGGCTATGCTGAGCAGGAATTTGTTATATCGGTAAAATCTGTTGATGATTATGTTTCTAAGGTAAGGGCTATAAAAGATGCTCCTCGCCCAACAAAGCGCCAGCAAGAATTAGCTTTGGCTTATGCGGGATTGGCTTTTGATAAAAAAAGATGTTTTGACGTAGCAGGTCTTTTTGATACAGAGGATTCTTCCGATTCCGGGCTTAAAAAGAGCAGATGGAATTTATGGATTAAGCGCAGTGATAATAAATCATTGATAAAGAAAATGACGCTTTTTGGAGCGTAAATGAAGTAGGAGATTGATAAATATAGTTATTTTTTTATTAGTAGTCTTTGTAAAAGGAGCGTTTTGATGAGTTTGTCGTTAAAGGATTATGTTTATTCAGAAGAGAATTCACAAAAAAAAGTTGAGAAGGGCGACTGGGCGCAAGAAATTTCCTGGGAAAAGAAAAAGAATGCTTGCCCAGCCGTGGTTGAGTTAGAAACTATTTCAACCTGCAATTTGAAGTGCCCGTATTGCCCGAATTCAAAATATGCCAGAAGACATCAGCGCATGTCTGAGGAAGACTTTAAAAGGATTATTGATGAATTACATGATTGGGGGTTTCAAGGGTTTCTGGGGACTGCTTTTTTATGTGAGCCTCTTACTGATGAGCGCTGTTTATCGCTTTTTTCATATGCCCGAAAAAAGTTGCCTTTAGCTAAAATGCACTTAACAACCAATGGAACTCTCTTGACGCCGGAATTGTTAAAAAATCTATTAGATAATGCGTTTCATACCATGCGAATTACCCAGCACACCAAGGTTCTCAAGAATGAACCAGAGCTGGCAGCGTTGTTAGAAAAATATCCGGAATATATTAATAGTGTAACAGTGCTCAGGCCTGGCTGGACTCCTTTAAACTATGCCGGTGAGGTCGATGGCGAGTATGCCCCTTACAGAAAACAATGTGCTTATTACAACATCATGACAATCGATTGCTATGGCCAATTGGTCATGTGCTGCCGCGATATATTTGGAAAGAATAAATATGGTTCGCTTTCTGATGGCACGTTGCAAGAAATGTGGATCAAGTCAGAGCCTGTCCGCAGGTTGTTATATACGGGAAAACATAATCAAAAGCTTCCGATATGCCACAAATGCGTGGGGGAGGATTCTTTTAAAGAGAAGATTAAGAATCGTTTTCCATGGACAAGAGGTTTAAAGAAAAAATTTTTGGAGATGGGTAGTAAATTGGGCAAATAACTGTTTGGTGGAGAAGAAATGGTGCCACAAGTTTCTATAGTTATTCGTTGTTATAACGAAGAAGAGCACATTGGCCGGCTTTTGAGCGGCATTGCTCAGCAAGCGCTTAAGGATGTCGAGGTTATTATCGTGGACTCTGGTTCCACAGATGCCACGTTGTCAATAGCGGCGCGCTATGGTGTTAAAATTGTTTCTATTAAGCCCGAGGAATTTTCCTTTGGCCGTTCTTTGAATTTTGGCTGTAGTGCGGCGAGGGGCGATTTAATTGTGATTGTGAGCGCCCATGTTTATCCTTTACAGCGGGATTGGCTGGAGAAATTGATTGAGCCCTTTTCGGAAGAAAAGGTGGCATTGACTTACGGAAAACAGCGGGGCAACGGGACCACAAAATACTCGGAACGCCAGGTCTTTTCCACCTGGTTTCCCGATGGCCCGTCAACCGTGAGCCAGGACCATCCGTTTTGCAACAATGCTAATGCGGCCATACGAAAATCCGTATGGCAGAAACTTCCTTATAATGAAAATCTTACCGGCCTTGAAGATTTAGATTGGGCCAAACGGGTTATTGCCTTGGGGCTGCAGATTGTTTATGTTCCGCCAGCTACCATCATCCATGTCCATGATGAGACGTGGCAGGAGATTCGTAACCGTTATCGCAGGGAGGCGATCGCCCTTAAGCAAACGTATCCCACAGAACAATTTCGTTCCTGGGATTTCCTGCGGCTGTTAATTGCTAATGTGATAAGCGATTGTTACCATGCGGCTCATGAGCGAGTTTTTTGGGACAGTTTTCTTTCTATATGCCTTTTTCGTTTTATGCAGTTTTGGGGGACATACCAGGGGTTTCATGAGCAGGCCTCCATTGGCAAGCAGTTAAGGCAGACGTTTTATTACCCAAAGACATTGTTCAGGGTCTCAACAGTAACGGCTAACGAAGAGAAACAAATTATAAATTATTCTCAATATGACAAAAATTAAAGAAAGATATATCGACATTTCTTTGCCTGTGTCACCGGGAATGGTGCACTGGCCGGGGGTTCCCGGTGTGGAGTTTGAGGCGACCGCGAGCATGGCACGCGGCGACGCCTCGAATGATACAACGATTCGTATGAATGTCCACACGGGCACGCATGTGGATGCCCCGTTTCATTTTGTACGGGAAGGAAAGGGCGCGGATCAGCTGGCCGTAGATGATCTTATCGGCACTGTCAGGGTTTTTGATTTGGGGGACGTTGATAAGATTGATGCGCATCTTCTTGATGGGCTTAAGATACCGCCTCAAACGAAACGGGTGCTTTTTAAGACCAGGAATTCTGGCGCATGGCAGAAATTGTCTCATGTTTTTGACCGTAGTTTTGTCGCGCTTACGGCGGATGGCGCCCAATGGATTGTGGATCATGAGATACGACTGGTCGGTGTTGATTATTTGTCAGTCCAGCGTTTTTCTGACGGGCCCCAAACGCATCAGATACTTTTGGGCGCAGGCGTGATTGCCCTGGAAGGATTGAATTTGGGGCATGTGCTACCTGGGGAATATGAACTCATTTGTCTGCCCGTAAAGCTTGCCGGGGTGGATGGCGCGCCGGCCAGGGCCATTTTGAAGGAGAAAGCATGAAAATAGCAGCCTTTGTCCCGATGCGGCATTCCAGTGAACGCGTGGTTGGCAAGAACTATCGTTTGTTCGCTGGGAAGCCTCTTTACCATTATATTATTCAGAGCCTTTTGAATTGTTCTGCTATTTCGCAAGTGTGTATTGATACCGACAGCCCTTTTATTATTGATGATGCTAAGAAATCTTTTCCATCGGTTTTAACACTGCTGCGTCCTGAGCATCTTCGTTCAGGGATGACGCCGATGAATGATGTCCTTTTAAATACAGTTTTACAGGTTAAGGCTGATGTTTACTTGCAGACTCACAGCACTAATCCGCTTTTAAAGTCTGAGACTATTGCTCGGGGGATTAAATGGTTGGAACAGAGCCCTCAGCATGACAGCCTTTTTGGGGTCACTCGTTTGCAGACGCGTTTGTATGATGCTCAAGGCCGGGCCATGAACCATGATCCAAAGGTGCTTTTGCGCACACAGGATCTTGCGCCAGTATATGAGGAGAATTCTAATCTTTATATTTTTACAGAAAAGATATTGAGAGAGAGAAAGAATCGCATTGGGTATAAGCCGCTTATGCTGGAAATTCCAAGGGATGAGGCGTGGGATATTGATGAAGAGGTCGATTTTAAAATCGCAGAATTGCTATACCTAAGGCGTGAAGGGAAGGCTTGAGTTATGAAATGGCGTATTTTGGTCACATGTCCGCCAATGCTATTGACACTCAAGGAGTGTCAGGCGCGTTTTCGTCTGGAGGGCCTTGACGTTGTGGCTCCGAAGGTTCTTCAACAGCTAACAGAACAAGAACTCTGTGCCATGGTTTCTGATTTTGATGGTGTTATTGCCGGTGATGATCCCTTTACCGCCAAAGTTCTGGAGACCGGACGGCGTGGGAAGTTGCGTGTTTTGGCTAAGTGGGGAGTCGGGGTGGATGCGATAGATCGGGAGGCTGCCAAAAAACTTGGGATAAGTGTTTCCAATACTCCGGGTGTCTTTAATGATGAAGTTGCGGATGTGGCCCTGGGTTATTTGCTCCTTTTGGCGCGCCAGTTGCATAAAATGGATGCGGCTGTGCGCCGGGGAGAATGGCTTAAGATTCCAGGAGTTTCACTCCGCGGGAAAACAGCCGGGATTATTGGCGTCGGTGGCATCGGACAGGCTGTTGCGCGTAGGTTTCTTGCGGTTGGCATGAACTTGGTGGGCTACGACCTTCGCCCGATTGGCAAAGACGTTTGTGAGGAGATTGGCCTTGAACAGCTGAAACTTGATGATCTTTTGAAACGGGCTGACTGCATTGTTCTGGCTTGCAATCTTACCCGGGAAAATCGGCATCTTCTCAATGCAGAGGCTTTTGCCAAAATGAAGAAGGGTGTCTGGATTATTAATGTGGCCAGAGGCGCACTCATAGACCAGAAAGCGCTCCTGGCCGCACTCGAAGCGCGGCGTGTTGAGCGTGCGGCTTTAGATGTGTTTGAGGAAGAGCCATTGCCGTTGGGCCATCCTTTAAGTCAGTTTGAACACGTTATTTTAGGAACGCATAACAGTTCCAATACGAAAGAAGCGGTGTTAAAAGTTAATCAGTTGGCGATCGACAATCTTGTACGAGACTTGAATCAATCAGCCAAGGAGAACAAGTGATGAAACGCGTTGTTTTAATGACAGGGATTTCCGGTGGGATTGGCCAGGCCGCCGCAAGGCTTTTTTCAGAACGAGGATGGGCGGTTGCGGGTGTTGATGTCAGGCCGGGTGCCAAATTATCTGAAGGTGATATCTTTATCCAGGCCGATTGCAGCGACCCGGAACAAATTAAATCTGCGATTGCAAGAGCTTCTAAGGTCTATGGCCGGCTAGATGCTTTGATTAATAACGCCGCGGTCCAGAGTTGCGGCCCTGCGCTGACCATGGCGCTCGATGATTGGGACAAAGTTTTAAATGTTAATTTGCGCGCGGCATTTCTTTTTTCTAAAGAAGCGCATTTTTTTCTGAAAGCCTCTGGCGGAAGCATTGTGAATATTTCTTCGGTCCACGCCGTTGCAACTTCCATTAATATCGCGGCTTATGCGGCAGCTAAAGGGGGCCTTTCAGCCTTAACGCGGGCACTCGCTGTTGAGTGGGCTCCGGACAAAATTAGGGTTAATAGCATTTTGCCAGGAGCTGTTGATACCCCCATGCTTCGCGAAGGATTGACACGCGGGCATTTTTCAGAATGCCAAGTGGATGCGCTTATGCAAAAATTAGCGAATAAGACTGTGTTGGGCAGGGTGGCCAGGCCAGATGAGATTGCCCAGGCGATTTTCTTTTTGGCAGATTCAGCGGGGTCTTCTTTTATAACGGGGCAATCTTTGGTGGTTGACGGTGGTGCAACCATCAGATTGAGTACGGAATGATACAGGTTTTAAAGAATATTTATTTTACTGCTGAACGGGCTGCCTTTTTTCTGCTCAAGGCCTTGGCCGGGATTTTTTTAAAGAACGATCCGCACAAAGCGCTCCTTTGGGCTATAGATTCTCCGCTGGAGAAGATTGATGAGATATTAAGACGGGCGGATTTTTATATCCCAGATAGCCGTGTCAGGGTTATACAGAAACGCACTGTGAAAAATATTCTTTATCTGGCCTTTTTTAATGGCCCTGTTTTACTGCTTAATAATGTTTATACAGGCGTACCCTTTTGGGACAAGTTTTTACGCCGTCGTTGCCAGCCTATGTTTGATGTTGATTATGAGAGGAAAATTTCGGATGGCTGGGAATGGCACGCGGCTCTTAATATGTTTTATGGAAAAGAGGCAGAGCCGGATATTGTGTCTGTTAAAGCGCGTTTTGTTCAAAGAGTGGAGGAATTAAGAAAACTACAATATAGAAAGTGTTATGTGTTTGGTACCGGACCATCTTTGAGCCGGGCTATCGAGCGAAACTGGTCAGAAGGTTACCGAGTGGTGTGCAATACCATTGTCCGCGATCAGGAGCTCTGGAAGTTTTTAGCCCCCCATTTTATTGTGGCCGGAGACGCAATCTATCATTTTGGACATAATAATTTTGCCAGGGCTTTTCGTGCTGACTTGCGTCTAAGGTTGGAGGAATCAGACACGTTGTTCTTATATCCGGCGAGTTTCCATGGCCTGGTCAAAAGAGAATTCGGCCAGTTTTTAGACCAGTTAATTCCGGTCCCGGTGGGCCAGCACCAGAGCGTTCATGTGGATCTAACCCGGGAGTTCAGCCTGCCGCAATTAGGAAATGTGTTGCCGTTGTTGTTATTGCCTTTAGGCTGTACGCTGGCCAAGGCAGTTTTTCTGTGCGGTTTTGACGGCCGGGGTCCTGACGATAAATTATTCTGGAAGAATTCCAACAAGCATACTTACAGCGAGTACATGCCTGATCTTGAAAAGGCCCATCCGGCATTTTTTGGGCATTTTATTGATAAGAAAGATCCGCAAAAATATGTCAAGAGCGTCCACGGGGATGTCTTGGATGCGCGGCTGCAGGAGGCGGAAAAAGACGGTTGGAGGTTTGTGATGATGCATAAGACCTGGACGTCCACGCTCCAGAAAAGATACGAGGAAAAGGCCTGGGAAGCGGCGTAAAAGAAGAAGAGGGATTTATGATCGAAAAAATCATGTGCGGAGAGCAGATTTTGGCCATTATTATTTCGGTCCGATTTACGGAACCTGGCATCCACTTTTTTACACCCGGAGACTTCTCACAGCAATTGGCCTATATGAAACGCCCTAAGGGCTATGAAATTGACCCTCACGTTCACAACGCAGTTCCTCGCAGTATTGAATGGACGCAGGAAGTGCTTTTTATTAAGAGCGGCCGGGTCCGTGTAGATTTCTATGACCAAGCGCGTGTTTATCTTGAAAGCCGTGAATTGTGCTCGGGAGACGTGATTCTTCTTGCTCATGGCGGTCATGGATTTACTATGCTTGAGGAAAGCGAGATCATTGAGGTCAAGCAAGGGCCGTATGCCGGAGAACTGGATAAAGTAAGATTTAAGGGCAGATAAAGAAATGAAAAAGATTATCAAACAGATTCTGAATAAATATTTACAAAAAGGTTTTGCCTCAACTGATTTGTGCGGAGGGCATTCTTTTGATATTAAGAAATTCCCGGCTGGCTATTTCAGATCTTTTGGGAGAAAGAATCCTGACAAGGTGTTTTATGTTATATGGCGAGATCATGGGGGGTCGGGTTTCTTTTCCAATGTATCTCATGTTTTATGCCATTTGAAGATTGCCGATCAGGCCGGAATGATACCGGTCGTAGATTTTCAGAATTTTAAGACTTTGTATAATGAAAACGAGGCCGTGAACAATACTAGGAATGCCTGGGAGTACTACTTTCAGCAAGTAGCACCGGTTCCGCTGGCAGAGGTATATGAAAGCCAAAATGTATTTTTTTGCAGCGGCGTTTATCCGCCTAGCATGAGCTATTGTATTACCAAAATAAATGGCTTGCACGATGAGATATATAAGAAATATATCTTTTTGCAGAAATATATCGAGGGCCTTATTGCCCAGCATTCGGTAAAATTCAATGGCCGGATCCTGGGTGTTCATTTTAGAGGGCAGGAACAAAAGAGAGCGCCGCTGCATTCTTTCCCTCCGACTGAGAAACAAATGGTCCGCTGTACGGATGAAATAATAGAGAAATATAAAATAGATAAAATATTCTTGGTCACGGAAGATCAGGGCTACCTGGATTTGTTTGTTAATCGATATGGCAAAAGAGTGCTGCATACTGGCAGTTACCGGACGCATAGCGTTAATGCCTATAACCTTAATCCTCGGGAAAAGCACAGATATTTGTTGGGAATGGAAATTTTGGTTGATTCTTTTTTGCTTTCCAGATGCCACGGGATATTACATGGGGATTCTAATGTGTCAGAATTTGCAAGATTTATAAATAATGGAGAGTATGAATTTAGTTATGATATCCAAAATGGCGTCAATTCAGCAAATATTTTAACGGCCAGGTATTTATATGAAGTAAAAAAAATGCTCCCGTCCTGTTTAGGGGGATTGCCCGGTAAAATTTTAATAACTTCCAAAGTCACTAAGGGATGACCTGCCCGTATGAATAGCCGACCAGATAAAAAGATTCCTGTTTGTCAGCCTTTTTTAAACGGACGCGAGGTCGAATATGCGACTGACGCGCTTCAGACGGGCTGGATTTCATCTTCGGGCAAATACGTTACCGAATTTGAAGCGGCTTTTGCGAAATATTGCGGGGTCCACCACGGGGTATCCGTTTGTAACGGAACAGTCGCGATTCATCTGGCTCTGGCGGCGCTGGGAATTGGCAAGGGTGATGAGGTCATTATCCCTGATTTTACTATGATTGCAACCGCCGCTGCCGTGGTTTATACCGGAGCCACGCCTGTATTTGTTGATGCTGATGCCGCCACCTGGAACATGGACGTCAAGCAGATCGAAGCCGGGGTCACGTCACGCACCAAAGCGATCATGCCAGTCTCTATTTTTGGAAACCCTTGTGATATGGACGCCATTGATGCTTTGGCCAGAAAACATCATTTGTTTGTCATTGAGGATGCCGCCGAATCTCACGGCGCAGAATATAAAGGAAAGAAAACCGGAGCCTTGGCCGATATTACCGCGTTCAGTTTTTTTGCCAACAAGAATTTAACGACGGGTGAAGGCGGTATGGTTGTCACTGATGATAAAGAACTAGCCGGCCGTTGCCGGTATTTTAAGAATTTATGTTTTCCTCTCACGGGCGCTCGAAATTACATTCATGAGGATATTGGTTTTAATTACCGGATGTCTAATCTGCATGCCGCGATAGGTTTGGCCCAGGTTGAAAAAGCTGATGAGTATCGTGCCATGCGGATGCGTAACGCGAAGTTGTATAAAGAAAATTTAAACAGCGTTGCGGGGATTATTTTTCCACAGGACACTGCCGGTGCCTTGAATGTCCATTGGATGAACGCGATTCAACTTGATCCGGAAAGTTTTGGCAAAGATCGGGATCAACTTATGAGCCATTTGCACTCCTTCGGGATTGAAACTCGTCTGCTTTTTGCCGGCATGCATCGCCAGCCTTGCCTGAAAAAGGTGGGATGCGATTGTAGCGGTGCGTATCCCGTAACAGACAGATTGACGGAGAATGGGTTATATCTTCCTTCAGCAAGCAGTCTTACCGAGCAGGATATTCGTTATGTTTGCGAAAGGATTAAGGAGGCTTCCCGTGGCTGAAGTTTTTAAAGAGTACGCCAGATATTATGATCTTCTTTACAAAGATAAAGATTATGTCGGAGAGATCGCCTACATTCAGAATTTTATTAAGAAGTACAATCCTTCTGCCAAAACTGTTCTTAATTTAGGCTGCGGCACAGGGAGGCACGATGCCTGTCTTCAAAAGATGGGTTACGAGGTTACAGGAATTGATTTAAGCGACACCATGCTAGTGGAGGCAAAAAAGCGTGCTATCCCCGGTAAGCTTGAATTCTTTCAGGGAGATGTTCGAACGGTCAGCTTAAAGAAAAAATTTGATGTGGTTGTTTCTTTATTTCATGTCATGAGTTATCAGACTGCAGATGCGGATATATCGGCGGCTTTTAAGACTGCAGCCAAGCATTTAAAAAAGGGCGGTATTTTTATTTTTGACTTTTGGAATGGCGATGGCGTCCTCAAAGACCTTCCGACAGTAAGGGTGAAGCGACTTAAAGATGATGTTATGAAAATTGTTCGTATCGCAGAGCCGGTTATTCATCGTAAGCGGAAGGTAATTGACGTGAACTATCAGATTATTGCGTTGAATAAGAAATCAGGACAGTACAGCGAGTTTTATGAAACGCATTTTATGCGCTATTTTTTTCTTCCCGAGATTGAGCAGGCCCTAAGTAAGACTGGGTTCTCCTTGGAACATGCCGGCGCGTGGATGTCGGACAATCCGATTTCATCGGCATGGTATGGTTTGGTGCTTGCCAGGAGAATTGTAGCGGATGAATAGTTTTATAGAGATGGAGGGCATCGTGCGTATTGCTGTTATTCTAGAAAGTGTTTTTGATGTTGGCGGAGGTTTTCAGCAGGAATTGTCAACCGCCTGCCTTTTGAATAAAAATCAAGGGCAGAACAGGTTTGTTTTCTATACCACAGTAAGAAAAAATTTAGATATTTTGCATGCTCATGGCATCCAGGCGAAATACCTAGACGTTCGCTCTATAGATAACGGGCCTTATTCGCGCCTTACCAAACGTCAAATAGCGCATAAAATTTTATGGTTAGCCGGACTTGCGAGAAATTTTTTTGAAAAAGTTCTTTTGGGTGATGGCATTGACCTGGTTTATTTTTTGACTCCCTCCGGGCTTGCTGCGTCACTGACCAGGGTAAATTATGTGATGACATTGTTGGATTTGTGCCATCGGGATCACCCCGAGTTTCCCGAGGTCAATTTTGACCATGCGTTTGAAAGCCGTGAATATCTTTACGATAAGATTTTCAATAAGGCGGTAGCGGTCCTCGTTGATTCCGAGCTTGGTAAGGCTAATGTTTTAAGGCGGTATGGCTGTGATGACGAGAGGGTGTTTGTTGCTAAATTTTTGCCATCTGTTAATGTGACAAGCTTTAATTCTGTTGATGTCAGAAGTAAATATGGGATAAAAAACAAGTATCTTTTTTATCCTGCCCAGTTTTGGGCTCATAAGAATCATGTTTATATCCTTGATGGCATTGATGTGCTCAGAAAAAAATACGGCATTAAGATGGATGTTGTTTTTTCAGGCTCTGACCGGGGTAATCTCGCGCATGTTCTTCGGTATGCCCAAAAGCTTGAGATTAAAGATCAGGTTCATTATTTGGGATTTGTTCCAGGTGAAGATATCGCTTCATTGTATAAAGAAGCCGTGGCCCTGGTTATGCCTACCTATTTTGGCCCTACTAACATCCCGCCGTTGGAGGCTTTCTTTTTGGGATGCCCTGTATGTTATTCCAACCTTCCCGGTCTCAAAGATCAGGTTGGTGACGCGGCTTTCTTGATGGACTTAAATGATCCTGAGTCTCTGGCTGGGCACGTGAAAACAATTTTAAATTCTCCCGAGGTCGTTCTTGAAAAAGTAAAGCGGGGTAAGACGCGGGTAGCTTCATGGACAGAAGATGAGTATTGGAATGTGTTAGACATGGTTTTTACGAAATATGCCAGAAAAATGAAAACCTGGCATGACATGGAATAGGATATTATGAAATTACTTTCTGTTGTTATTCCGGTTTTTAACGAGGAGCGGACCATCGCCCAGGTGATTGCCAATGTTTTAAGCGCGCCGTTACCACAGGGTTTTTCTTTAGAAATTGTTATTGTTAATGACGGGTCCAAAGACAAGACCGCTGATATTTTAAAGCAATGCGTTAAAGATCCCCGCATTCGTATTTTTCATCAGGATAATCAGGGTAAAACTTCAGCATTATTAAAGGGTTTTAAGGAAGCGGCTGGGGAATTTCTTTTAGTGCAGGACGCGGACTTGGAATATGACCCCCGGCAGTATCCTCAGCTTCTCCAGCCCATTGTTGATGGAAAAACAGACGTGGTGTATGGATCAAGGTTTTTGGGGCGTATTGATGCTATGGAGCCGGTGAACCGCTGGGCCAATGTGATGTCTAATTTGACGCTCAGGGTTTTGTATAGGGCTTACATTACTGATGTCAATACCTGTTTTAAAGTTTTCCCCCGGGTTTTTCTTAATAAAGTAACGATTGTTTCAAAGAATTTTGCGTTTGAAACAGAGGTAACGGTAAAGCTTTTGAAACAGGGTGTCAGAATCGTTGAAGTGCCGATTAAATACGTTGCACGCACCAGAGAACAGGGAAAGAAGATTGATTGGGTCAAGGCCCTTGAGATGTATTGGCCGCTTATTAAGTATCGGTTTGTAAATTAAAAATTGAGTTTTTTGGCAGAGGAATGCCGTGTCGCCTAAAGTTTATATTTTATTGCCCGTTCATAATCGGATTGAGAAGACAAAAGCTTTCATTGAAAGCCTTTTGAATCAATCTTTTTTAAATTATCACCTTATTTTGATTGATGATGGCTCGACAGATGGAACTGCGGATTATGTGAAAGATAAAGTTAAAAATCTTTCTGTGATTACGGGCAAGGGAAATTGGTGGTGGGGTGGCGGGCTTCATCAGGGGTATTTGTGGCTTAAACGCAGTAAGGCCAGTCATGATGACGTTGTTTTGATTATGAACAATGATACTGAGTTTGCCCCTGATTTCTTCAAGAATGGACTTAAGATTTTAGACCGAAATCCTCAGAGCCTTCTTTTGGCGTATGCGTACAGCAAACATACTGGAAAATTGATGGATGCCGGTGTTTTTGTGGATTGGCGCCGTTTAATCTTCGAAAGAGCGTTGGAACCGGAAAAGATAAATTGTTTATCTACCCGCGGACTTTTTTTGAGAGTGTGCGATTTTTTTGAGATTGGCGGTTTTCATCCTGTTTTGCTGCCGCATTATGCTTCAGATTACGAATTTACGATTCGTGCCTATCATAAAGGGTTGAGATTGATGACAGACCCTGCGTTAAGGCTGGAAATGGATGAGTCGGCCACGGGTTATCGTGATATTGGGAATTCTAAAGGAGTGGCAGAGTTTCTTAAGAAATATTTTTCAAAACGTTTTGCGGATAACCCGATTTATGGGATTTCTTTTGTGGCTTTGGCATGCCCCTGGCCATGGAAAGCAATTAATGTGTTGAGGGTGTTTTATCGCGGGGTAAAAACAATTTTATTAAAGCTTTTTTTATCCCGGACCAGAGGTTAAAAGTTATGGCAGTATCTAAAGATTTGGCACCTATTGCCTTGTTTGTCTATAAGCGCCTTGGCCTGACCCGGCAGACTGTTGACAGGCTTTTGTCTAATGCCGAAGCCAGGGATTCTGTGTTATATGTTTTTTGCGATGGGGCAAAGAAGTCGTCTGATGCTCCAAAGGTCGATGCTGTACGCGCCTATGTGCGGACGATATCGGGGTTTAGGGATATAAAGATTATTGAATCGCCGATCAATAAAGGGCTCGCGCATTCTATTATTGATGGTGTGACAAAAGTTGTGAATGATGATGGGAAAGTGATAGTGCTTGAAGATGACATGATCGTTTCTTCTTATTTTTTGGAATACATGAACCATGCGCTTGATCTTTATAGGGATAATAACGCAGTTATTTCCATCAGTGGTTATATGTACCCTGTGAGAGAACAACTTCCGGAAACATTTTTTCTTCGTTTGGCGGATTGCTGCGGTTGGGCAACCTGGAAGCGCGGCTGGGATTTATTTGAGCGTGATGGACAGAAATTGTTGGGAGAACTTCTTCGCTTGAGACAGACCAAAGCCTTTGATTCTGATGGAGCGTATCCGTATGTTCAAATGCTCAAGGATCAAATTCGAGGCCGGAACGATTCCTGGGCCATTCGATGGCGGGCAGCGGCTTTTTTAAATAAAAAGCTGACTTTATGCCCCGGCCGTTCGCTGGTGGCAAATATAGGGTATGGCGAAGATTCTACTCATAATCAAGGGGGTAGCGCTGCGGAGTTTTCTTGTAATGACCCCCGCGATGTCAGGATCACGCTGCGGCCAGTGCCTGTGGTTCAGGATGAAAATGTTCGTCATTTGATTAAAGGGTATTTTTTAAGCCTTCGCAGGAATATTTTCAAAAAGGTTTTAAGGAGGATTGATTTGTTGGCACGAAGAAAATTCGCGACCGTAAAATTGCCGTCTCTGGGGCTTGGACTTAAAGGCAAGGTTTTGAATGGCATTAGTTGTTTAGTGATTAGTTTCTTAAGGCGGGGGTGGGTGTTTGATTTTGAGGGGAAAAAGTACCCCTATTTTTTTCATCCTTATAACGTGACCTGGCGTCATGAGCGGGCGGTTGAAATTCCTGTTGTTTTGGACATGATAAAGCCCTGCCCGGGTAAAAGAATTCTTGAAGTAGGCAATGTCCTTTCTCATTATTTTTCGTTTCCGCACGATGTCGTTGATAAATATGATCGCGCCCGAAAGATTATCCGGGAAGATGTGGTTGATTTTAAGCCCGGGAACAAGTATGACGCGATTGTCATGATATCGACCCTTGAACATGTGGGGTGGGATGAAGAGCCCCGGGAGCCGGAAAAAGTGATACGGGCGATTGAACGCATGAAAGACTGCCTTTCTCCGGAAGGTTTGGGGGTTGTGACATTCCCAGTAGGTTATAATCCGGTTTTGGACCGGCTGTTTGATGAAGGGCGGTTGGGCTTCAAAAAAAGTTATTGTTTGAAGAGAGTTTCAGCAGATAACCGTTGGCAGGAAGTTTCTTGGGAAGAAATTAAAGATGTAAAGTACGGTTCGCCTTATGAGAATGCCAATGGGCTTGTGATAGCTGTATTTTGTCGGTAGGTTTATGGGGAACAAGAATTATGCGGCAGGGGCAAAAAGACTTCATAAAGAGAAATTTTTCATGGTTTTATAGCTGTTATTTATTTTTTCGTTTGAAATGGCTTCTTCTTTTTCAGGAACCCTGGCAAATGAGAGAATTGGGAAAGAAATTTTCTTGTTTTAAGAAAGGAAAAATTTCTTTAAGAGATATTCAGTGTGTTTCTATCGAGTTTTGCTCGGTATGTAATTTACGATGTCGTTATTGTCATTTAAAACAGGGAGACCGTTCGGCGTATCTTTCTTTGAATCTTTATGAGAAATTACTTTTCGAGCTTTGCGGCAATAAACAATATCGCCAAGATATTATTATGGAATGGCCGATCAGCGGTTGTTTCTTTCTGCACCCTCAATATAAGGAAATTGTTCGTTTAACTGCAGGATTTAAGCGGCGCTACCCCGCGTTTTCGCCATGGGTTATCCTTAACGACAATATGATGTTATTTGATGAGGAAAAAGTTGATTTTATCCTTGGGCAGGGAGTTGTCAAAAAGATATTTTGCAGCATTGACGGTGTTAATAAGGAATCTTTTGAATATATGCGCCCCGGGGCCAAGTTTGAAACTGTTATCAAAAATACCCGCTATTTGTTAAAGAAAAACAAGGCGGCGGGTCATAAAGTCATCATTCAGGTTCATAACGGCAACGACGACGTCTCGAAAAAGCAATGCCAGGATGCCTGTTACGATGAGATATTTAAAGAGGCCCATAAAGTTTCTCAGTGGGAGCCCAGGGATTGGAATGATTCGTTTCACACAAAGTCCGGGGCGTTTAGTCCGCGGGCAGGGTTTTGTTCTTTTGTTTTTGACTCGGTCACGCTTTCGTCATCCGGAGCTGTCATAAAGTGCTGTAATGACCTCAAAGAGCAGACAAAATACGGGGATTTCTCAAAAGACACCCTGGAATCTATTTGGCGTTCGCAGAAGCGCAGGGATTTTTTGGAGTTGATGTCTAAGGGGGAAAGAAGAAAGATTCCCGGATGTCATAATTGCTCTATTGGTTTTTCAGGTAAAAGAATACGAGGCTGAGCGCGTTTTTATTTTAACGAAAAGGATTTGTGAGAGCATGAAAAAACAGCTTGGCCACAATGATCGTTTAGATTTTCTGGATATGTTGCGTGCTTTGGCTATTTTTCTTGTTGTTATCGGCCATTATAAAGCCAGCTTTCTTCCAGGGGGGAGTATTGGTGTCGCCATATTCTTTTGTTTGAGCGGTTATTTGATAACAAATATTTTGCTTAAAGAGGATGCGGGTTTCTTCAATTTTATAGTCAGAAGGTTTTTTAGGGTTTATCCTCCGTATTTTTGTATTTGCATGTTTTATTTGATGTTACTCTATTTCTTTTTTCCGTCGGATGATTTTAATAATTATTTAAAAGCACTGCCAGGATTGATTTTCTTTATAAAGATGCCCGATAAAATTATTGGCATAGGAGTTTCAGTATTTTGGACGCTTCACATTGAATTTTGGTTCTATATGCTGATTCCGTTTCTTGTTTTACCGCTTAAGAAGAACAAAAAAATGCTTTATTCCTGCATCATATTTTTAATTCTTGTTTCGTTTGTTATAAAATTTACAAATTTGTTGGGAGGGATGCCTTTCCCCGAATCGATAATGAACACTTTTAGATGGATGGATAATTTGCTTTATGGCGTTGTTGTGGCATTGGCGGCAAAAGACATATCAGTCAAACCTTCTCAAGGCGCAGGATCAAAGGTGGTTTTTGGTTTAATTCTGACCATGCTCATTCTTTCGGCTCTTTTTGTTCCCAGCAAGGGGAATGTATGGTTTCTTCAGGCGAGTCTCGCCAGTTTTCTAACGGCAGTATTGCTTTTTATTTATTTTAAACGACGGTTCGATGCGGGATTTTATTATCCTAAGGTGGTATTGTGGGTGGGTTTGATTTCCTACAGTCTTTATTTAACACATGGAATCCCCATGGATTGGCGTGAGCATTTGAATTTACAGCGAGGATTATTGAAAAGTGTATTTGTTTTTCTTTCGTTGGTTTTTTTGCCGGTTTTATTACACTATTTTGTAGAAAAACCAAGCATTAGGATTGGGAAAATTCTTTCTCAGAAGGTGGGATGAGGAATGAAAACTGGATCGGTAAAAAGTTTAACGATTTTAGAAGCCAAAGATTTTAAAAGGAGTGCGTTTTTTAAAAATTCACTTATTAATAATTCCGTAACTGTTTTTATTTCTCTTGTAGGCGCGTGGAGGTTTTTTAGCTTGCGTTTGAGAAATAAGATCAAATCTTGTTTGAAGAAACAGGGTTGTCAGCTGTCAAATAATGATACGGTGGGAAAAGCGTTCTTGAATTTTAAAGTGCAGGGTTATCAAAAGTTGAACATTGGGGGCGGCAGGAAAAATCTGAAAGGTTTTGTAAATATCGATTTTATTTCTTATCCAGGCGTGGAGAGGCAAATACAGGCGAACATTCTTGATTTAAAGTTTATTCCTGACGGGAGTGTTTCGCATGTTCACAGCAATCACCTGGTTGAGCATTTAACAGCCCAGGAGTTTAGGGAACAACTTGCACAGTATTATCGGATTTTGGAAACAGGCGGTTTGCTGACACTCAGGTGCCCCAACATATTAGGTGTTTGCTATGGGTTTTGGTTTGAAGTTGTCCCAGAGGTTAAGAAAGAAAGATTTTTGAGCCTGGGTTTTCCCGAGGATGAGGATTTTTATAATCCGCAGGATGGCTGGTATCACAAGAATTTCTATGGTTTTCTTCATTGGGTTTATGGTGATGTCGGGAATATTGCAAACCAGCATTTGAATATTTTTACACCATCGGTTATGCGTGCCGCGGTTCAGACCGCTGGATTTGATGTCGTTGAAATGTCTGATCCGGAATCAAGCAATCTTATTGTTTTGGCGCGTAAGGGATAGGCGGACTTTGATGCGGAATATCGGACTTATTTTTTCTTTGACCCGTCATGCCGGAGGGACGTATCAGTGGGCGGTCAATATATTATCTGCGCTCAAGCGTTATCAGGAATGTCGAGATGGCGCTCAGGTGCATATTTTTTATGCAGATGAGTCAGGAGAGTTGCTGGATATTCGAAAGAAATTTTCTGGTTTTCGTTATTGTCGAGTTGGGAAATGGGAAATTTTCTGGCAGAAAATTCAGACTCGGATTTTTATTCGATGCCCTTTTTTAATACATGGTTTGCGTTACATGTATCCGTTAAATAATTTGGCGGCGAAAAGGCGCATAGACTTGATGATTTTTCCCGGAGCGTCGTTTCATCCGGCTTTTTATAATGGCCGGCAGATATTTATGTTTACGGATATTGCCCATGTTTTTTATCCGCAATTTTCCGAGGTTTCTGCAAATGGCGAATTGCGGCGCAGGAATTTACTGTTTTCTTACGGCATTCGCCAAGCCAGCCGTGTTGTTGTGGATTCTAATCAGCTTCGGAGGGATGTGGTTAAGTATTACGCAGGAGACGCTTCTAAGATTGACGTGTTGTATCAGGCGCTTTCAAAGACGTTGGAGCCCGAGGAAGATAGCGGTTCGGAAGTTGCCCGCTTTAAGTCAGGATTGCCGGAAAAATATTTGTTTTATCCGGCTCAGCTTTGGGCGCACAAGAATCATCGTAATTTGTTCTTGGCGATGAAAACGCTTATCGCGTCTGATCCCGCTTTGAAACTTGTGCTGGCGGGTTCAAAGAAAGAAGGGTTTGAGCGGATATTGTCTTTGGTCAAGGAACTTGGTCTTGAGGAGCATGTGATCTACCTGGGTTATGTTCAGGACAAGTTTATGCCAGTACTTTACGAGAAGGCCCTGGCACTCGTGATGCCGACTTATTTTGGCCCAACGAATATTCCTACCTTGGAAGCGTTTTATTTCGGATGTCCTGCGGTTATTTCTGATCTGCCGGGAGTGCGGGAACAGACAGGAGATGCCGCGTTGCTGTTTGATCCTGACTCCCCAAAGGATATTGCTGATAAAATTATGAGTGTTATTGTCAGCCCGGCAGCGCGTGAGGGCATGATTTGCAAAGGCCGTGAGCGTCTGAAAATTCTTTCTTATGAAAATTACAGGGATTCTTTTTTTGCTGTTTTGGATAAAGCTTTGGTGGGGTGAAAAAAATGTCCAGCGTTAAGAATATTGGAATCGTTTTAACGGGATCAATTACGCCCAATATTTCTATCAGCCATATGGATCCCGTAAAGAGAAGACAGGAATATTTAAAAGCGATAAAATATTATGCAAATTTTGCCAAAGTCTATTTTTTGGAGAATTCAACGTATCCTTTATTAACGGATCAGGAGTTTCTTGGCCTTAAGAATTGTGTTTTAAGAAAAATTCCACTGTCAGCGCATCCTGAGCGTGGGAAGGGATATCAGGAATTTGAAATGCTGACACATTGGGTGAAGACGGAGGTTGTTCTCCCGGATAGATTTATTAAAATCACTGGCAGGTATCATGTACTGAATTTTAAGGATATTTTTAAAGAGTGCCTGGCGCAACCGTCCCCCTGTTTTTTAATTGATTGTTTAAAATACAAAGCCTTGGCGCTGACGTGGCTTTTTTGTATTGAAACGCAAATGTATCAAGAAAAACTACATGACCTTTATTTAGGATGTAATGATGACGCTGGAGACTGGGTCGAGAGAATACTTTTCAGGAGACTGTTTAAAGGCAATATTGAATTTAGTTTCTTTCGTAATGAACCAAAGATCGCTAGAATCGATGGAACAACGGGGTGTTTGATTAGGCCGCCAGCGGTCAGGCATTGGGTTAAGGCGTTCCTAAGATGTGCCAATCGGGTTTTTGATAAGAAATATATTGTTTATCGTTAAGTTTTTTTGAGAGGATGATTTTTTGAAAATTTCCATTGTTACTCCCTCGTTTAATCAGGGCGCTTTTATTGAAGAGGCGGTTAAAAGCATTTTGGCTCAAAATTATCCAGATTTTGAGCATATTATCGTTGATAATTGTTCTTCAGATAAGACAGCTGAAATTTTAAAGAAATATCCGCACCTTAAAGTTATTTGCGAACCGGATAAAGGCCAGAGCGATGCGCTTAATAAGGGATTTAAGGTGGCTACGGGGGATGTTATCGGCTGGCTTAATGCGGATGATTTTTATCTTCCTGGCTGTTTTGAGTCTGTTCGAGGATTTCTTGAAAACCATTGTGAATGCGACGTTTTGTATGGCGACTACCGTTGGATTAATACAGAGGGAAGAATTCTGCAGAATCGCCGGGAAATCGAATTTGATTTATTTATATTAAAATATTTGCATGTCCTTTATATTCCTTCTACAGCGACATTTTTTCGGCGTCGAATTTTTACTGAAGGCAATTTTTTAGATTTACGGTATCGTTATGCTATGGATTACGACTTTTTTTTGCGTTTAGCGTTGAAAGACTATTCTTTTGGGCATTTGAATAAAATATTAGCCAGTTTTCGCTGGCATGCGGGCAATAAGAGTTTAGAGGTGACGCGGGCGTTAGCGGAGCAAAAGGGCTCATTATTGGCCAACGATCCTTTTTTACGATCCGTCCCTCTTTTTTTGAAAAACGCGTTAAGGCTGCTCCTTATGTGTGTGGCCCGTTGTAAAAGGTATTGGAAAAAATTAATTAAGGGGTTTTATTGGTCACAGTGGGAGAGACAATGAAGAAAACGATGGTAATCTGGGCAGATCGTACCGGGCTTAGTATGCTTGTATGCCTTTTTTTAGGATATGCATTTTTTTACTCAGACTTTGCAGAACTCAACCTTAAGTTATCGTTCTTAAATTTTCCTATTTTTATTGGGGAAATTGCACTTATGGGATGTTTGGTGTTCTTTTTGTCAGGTAGTGGGAGAAGGTTTTTTCGACCAACGCGAGAGAAAGTTATTTTATGGTTGTTTTTTCTCTGGGTCCTTTTAAAGGCGGGTATCGGCTATTTTAGCGGCGGGCCTTTGGCCTTTCGGAATGCTGCGTTATTTTATTATTCAGCGACAGCGGTTTTCGCGTATTATTTTTCTAATGGCTTGCGGTCAAGGAGGTTTTTAGAAGGAGCAGCGGTTGGTATTGTATTGGCATCTTTTCTTATAAAATTTAATTCTCAGTTCGGGGCAGTGGCTAGCGCATTTTTTCTTTGTGCTATTGCATCCACGGCTCAAAAAAATGTTGAAAAGGTCGTGTTTTGGTTGTTGACAGCGGTATTTATTTCCTGTTCGCAAGCTTTTCAGTGCGGCAGCAGGGCGAATTTTCTGGCTTTATGCGCTTCGCTTTCTTTTTTGATCATTTATTTCTCTATTATCGTTGCCAGGCGCCAGGTCAAATTTCTAATTCTTTTTGGAGTTCTGGGGTTATTGGCCGTGTTTTTTATGGCCGATAAGATTGTGTTGAAATCTCTATTCACCTGGAACGAGTTAAAACAAGATTATGGGGTGATGGAGAAATACTTGCGGGGGAAGGAAAAAACATTTATTCCCAAAGTCATGGGAGTTTGCCTTTATCATGATAATTCCAGCCCGATTTATAAAAAGACGGCATGTCAGGATCCGGAGGATCTGCCGTTAAGTCCACTTAAAGATATGCCTGATGAAACAAAAAAGATTAAGGCCATGGCAGAAGGCATATCTGCCACGGCTGTTTTTCAGGATGTTGGCAAAAGAATACGAGATTCAGGACGAATAGTTAGGGGGGATTTTGAAGAATCTTTGCCAATGAGTGTGCTGGCGACAAAAAATGGAAATTCTTTGTTCAGGCTTTATGTTTGGAAAGACATGATTAAAGAATTCTTAGAGAAAAAACCTTTGTTTGGGTTTAGCTTTAGCCATCCACAACGATCACGGTCTATTGAGATGCTGGGGATTGCCCAGGGCGAATGGGAGCGTGATGGGTATATTACGCCGCATAATGCCTTTTTACATTATATTTACCGCGGAGGCATTGTGGGGCTGGGCTTCATCTGCGGGTTTTTGGGGTTTATTTTTCTTGTGATCCGGGACTTTTTGGCTCTGCGATCTTTCGCAGGAGGTTTTTTGATGGCGATCTTGATTTATGGTTTAGTGGCAGCGCAATTTTCAGTGTTTTTGGAATTGCCGTACCATGCCATTCCATTTTGGGCGATTTTAGGAATAACTCTTGCTTATGCGCATCAACTTAAGAATAAAAGAGGTGAAAGTTAATCGGTTGGAGTTTTTGTATGGTTAATCTAATTTCTTCGTTATTAGTCATTTCAGGATTTTTTTTGGCCTCAATGCGATTGTTGGTTTCAACATTAGTTCCAGCGTTCAATAATCGTGTCTTTTTTGATCAGAAGAGCCGCGCCTGTTTTTTATTATTTTTATCTTTCTTAGCATGGGCTATGGCAAGCGGACTGATGGCGATTATTTTAGTTTGGGGATACTTTTTAGGAGAATCTTTGCTGTTGAGGTATTATTTGAACGGAGCTATGGGCGCCCTGTTATTGATCGTAGGCTGGCCAGTTTTAAAAGAATTTTCGAAATTAAGCTGTCTTTTCAAAGCTATAAAACTGGATATTAAAGAGAAATTAGTTATCAGTTTTATAGTTTTTATATTATTTCTTTATTTTTACCGGGTGACGATACCTTGGGGAGATCATGATGAGGCTGGTCTTTACGGGTATTTATCTAAACTTATTTCTTCAGGGAAGTCATTTTTTGATCTTTTTTATGAAGGCGGCCCTAAAGGGCTTGTCTGTTCACAGCTTGTTCAAAGTTGGGACGCGCAATTATTTGGCTTGGTTAATGATACTTATTTGGTGCGTCTCAATAGATTGGTTGATTTTTTGTTTTGTGCGGTGGGAATCTTTACGTTTTTAAAGCTTATGCGGGTACGCTTGTTTTGGGCTTTTGTCGGTGTTGCGGCTTTCTTAAGTACGCCGGAATTGTCATATCTTGCGCTTTCATTAAAAGTTGATGCGGTTGTAATGATGTTTGAGCTGGCAGCATTTTTGGCGATCATCATGGCTTTTTTTCTCTATTGGAACGAGAAAGAATCCAGGGAAACCACAGGAACGTCTTTTTCTTTGTCAGCAGTAGCTTTGCTATTGGCCGCATTTGCTACTGCGAATCGTCCAACAGGGGCGTTTTCTTTGCTGCTTTGTTCTGCCTGTGGCTGGTTTTTTTTAACCCGATGGCTGCGCAGACCGGGGTTGTCTTTTGTCATTATTTTAGCGTTCGCCTTGGGGGCCGCATTTATAACTGCCCCGGGGTATATGGTTAATTTCTTGGTGTATAAGAATCCACTTTATCCCATGCAAGGGTTTGGGCCTTTTCAGAACGGAGAATATGTTTACTCACGAGAGCTTTTTAGGGCAGGTTGGAATATTGTAGGAGTTCCACAGGGGATTTTGCAGGTTTATTTGGTTTTTGTTTTGGGTATTGGGATCGAGCTTTTTGCCAAAGTTATTCCATTTTTGAATCATTTTCCTATGGCGGCGGTGCGGTGCGCGTCAATGGGGTGGCCCTATCCTTTGATTTTAAGTATCTTTATCTGGCCGTTTTTCAGAAAATCACAAAAAGTCTTAAACATGATTATCATCATATTTTCTTTTCAGTTTATTTGTTGGAGTCTGGGGTATCATTACAGCCGTATCTTGTTGGCCACGCTCACGTTGATGATAATGGCCAGTATCTTGATGGCCGATCAAGATGTTGATTTAAAGGACAAGGCAGGGAAAATTCTTCAGAAAATTCTCAAGGCGTGGATTGTATTGTCTTTGGTCTTGTCGCTTGCCTTGCAAATCTGGTGGTTTGAAAAACGTTATTTTGGGCCTTTTTTATTTACCTCTCAACAGCGCTATCAAGCGAAAGTCAGGTTTTTGGAAACAAAAGATTACATGGAAAAGAATATGCTGACGTTTAAAGAGGCGAATTTTTTGAATAAATTCCTTATTAACTCCTCCAAGAGGCCCATTGTTTATCCTTTGACTTACAGTAGCGCCGTTTTTCACATTATTTTTGACAGCCGGATTAATCTAAAAGACTCTGGCATTACCTTTCCGTATGAGAAGGGCCAGTATCTTCTTGTCAATCCAAGATTTGTCGAAGAAAAAGGGAGTGATTTTAAGCATTCTATTATGCAATATTTTCCTGAGCATGTGCTTACGACACCGGACACTCATTGGGAGGTGTACACCGTATCTGCGGGAAGTCGGTTGAAATAATAAGCAGACGTTGTGCCAGAAGGAAGGATTTTAGAATATGAAACTTTCCATTATTATTCCAGTTTACAATGAAAAGTTATTGCTCGGTGAAATTATTACCCGATGCCGTCGAGCGGTATTGCCTCCGGCTTTTTCTGAAAGAGAGATTGTTGTGGTTGATGACGGCTCTTCAGATGGCACGACAGAACTTTTAAAGAGCCTGGGGGATATTCCGGAACTTAAAGTCCATCATTCTTATGTGAATCATGGAAAAGGATGCGCTGTCCGTGTGGGGTTAAAATTATGCACGGGGGACGTTGTGATCATTCAGGATGGAGATCTCGAATATGATCCGATGGTGAATTATCCGATATTATTGGCGTCCTTTGTGAACAATCCGACCACTCGCGTCGTTTTTGGCAGTCGTTTTCTGAAGACGCGCTGGCCGGAGGGGATGCATTTCTTTAATTTGGTCGCTAATTATATTTTAACCTGGACTGTCCGCTTGTTATATGGCAGCCCGATCACTGATGAGGCAACGGGTTACAAAGTTTTTCGCCCAGAGGTTTTAAAACAGTTTTCATTACACTCCCGTGGTTTTGAGTTTTGTCCGGAATTTACGGCCAAGGTGCTGCGGGCAGGTATTCCCATTATCGAAGTGGAAATACAGTATCATGGACGACGAACATTTGAAGGAAAGAAAATTAAGCTTCAAGATGGCTTCATTGCGTTGGCAACACTGATCAAGTGGCGTTTTCGTCCTATTAAAAAATAAGGAGATCTATGGGTTCGCAGGCGACGTATTTGAAGAATTTGCAGTATCTCTCCGGCATAGACAAATATAATCGGTATATTTATGAGAATATTTGCCCTTTTCTAGGTGACTCTATATTGGATGTGGGCTGCGGAATGGGCAATATTACACAATACTTCACTGATAAGAAAAGGGTCATGGGCGTTGATAGTACTGCTGAGTTTATGGATATTTTTCGAAGAAAGTGCCCAAAGGCTGAAGCGATTCTCGGAGATATTAATGATGCGCATGTTGGGCGAGCTTTAAAAAATGTTTTTATTGATACGATTGTCATGACCAATGTTTTGGAACACATTGAAGATGATCGCTGTGTATTGGAGAAATTATACAAAATTTTAGCGCCTGGCGGAAAGGTCGTTTTGGTTGTGCCAGCCCATAAATGGCTTTTTGGGGCGGCAGATGCTTATGATCTGCATTTTCGCCGGTACACTGAAAATGAAATTAGGCAGCGCCTTTCTTCCGTTGGATTTTCAATGCTGAAATCTTTCCAATATAGCGCGCTGGGAATTCCCTGGTGGTTTATTAACGGGCGTATTTTAAAGCAGGGCAAGCATGATGAGAATGAAGGCTCTCTTATTAATATGATTGTTCCGCTTGTGAGGGTCGTTGATAAGATGACTTTTAATAGAATTGGTCTATCCATTGTGGCAGTGGCGCAAAAAGCTCCTGCCGCTATTTAATCGGGGCCTATGGGACATTCAAAAGAAAGAATCCTCATCTGCGGCGTTCTTCCTCCACCGTATTTTGGCCACAGCATGCTTTATGAAATGCTGATGCGTTCTTCTTTTGCCGAGGCTTTTAATATTAAATTTCTTAACATGCATTTTTGGTCGTATGAAACTAATAAGAAAGTTACGTTAGGTAAGCTTTTTAAACTTGTAAAGTATTATGCCCAGTTTTGGGGTATTGTTTTGACCTTTCGTCCTCAATATATTTTGTTTAACATTAGTTTTTACAAGATGCCGTTCTTAAAGGATTTTTTATTTTGCGCAACCGGGATTGTTTTGGGGTGTAAGGTTATTATTCACGATCATGGCCAGTATGTCAGGGAGCTTTATGATTCCCTGCCTGGCTGGCAAAAGAGTCTTCTTTTGTGGATGCTCAAGCATTCAACGGCCAGTATTGTGATGGGGGAACGCGTGAGGCCTGCTTATTCCGGACTCATGGCTCAAGAAAAGATTTTTGTTGTTCCGGGAACAGTTGAGGATACCAGGGAGTTAAAGGCTGTGCCGGATCGCCCGGCTAAGAAAAATGTCCTTTATTTTTCGCATCTGAGTCGTCCTAAGGGCATTGATGTTGCTTTTGAGATAGCTTCGATTGTCCTAAGATCTGACCGAGAGGCGTATTTTACATTTGCAGGCCCTCTTGAAAATGATGGGGTGGGGGTATTGCTGGAAAAACTCCAGGCCCAATACCCCGGGCGTGTTCGGTATATGGGATATATTGACAGCGTGCTTGAAAGGACTGCTCTTTTTCGAGGGGCAGATGTCTTTCTTTTCCCGACGTTACGGGATGTATTTGGATTGGTTCTCCTTCATGCCATGAGTGAAGGGGTGCCTGTTGTGGCCTCCATTGAAGGGACTATTCCGGAGATTGTGGTTGACGGGCAGACAGGTTTTTTATGTGAAAAAGGGCAGGCACAGTTGTTTGCCGACAAGGTTTCTCAAATTTTCGCTGATGAATCCTTGCGCCGTGCCATGTCCCAGGCAAGCCGCAAGCGGTTTGAAGAAAAATATTCCTTGCAGTCTTATGGAGATAATATGATCAAGGTTTTTTGGCCTTGAAAAATTAGTGTAATCCCAGGTTATGAAAAGAGGGGATATGCGCATACTGATTACAGGCGGCGCAGGAATGATTGGCTCCCATTGCGCCGAGCATTTTGCCAGGGGCGGGCGGAATAAAGTCATTGTTTACGATAATCTGATGCGGTCTAAAATTTTTGCTTCTAAAAAGAAATCGGTTGAATACAACTGGCATTATCTTCATCAGTATAAAAATATAGATTTCTGGAAGAACGACATCCGCGATATCTCATCGCTTAAGAAATGCTTCAAGAAGTACAAGCCTGATGTTGTCATTCATGCGGCTGCCCAGCCCGGGGTTCGTTTTTCTTTGGAAAATCCCCAGGAAGATTTTTCCATCAATTGTGCGGGAACGCTCAATGTCCTTGATATGCTGCGTTCTTTTAATCCCAAAGGCACGCTCATTTACTGTTCCACCAATAAGGTTTACGGCGAGAACGTCAATAACATTCCTTTAAAAGAAACCAAAACGCGTTATGCCTTTAAGAATGGGAATGGCGTTTCCGAAACGCTTACAGTGGACCATGCGGGCCATACGCCTTATGGCGTTTCCAAATTATCCGGAGACTTTTATACCCAGGATTTTGCCCATACCTATGGCATTAAAACCGGTATTTTTCGTATGAGCTGTATTTATGGGACACGCCAGTTTGGGTTTGAAGATCAGGGCTGGATTGCCTGGTTTGCCATTTGTTATCTTTTGGGGGATAAGATCACTATTTACGGTAATGGCAAGCAGGTGCGTGATGTCTTGTGGGTGGATGATTTGATTGAGGCGTATGATTCATTTATCAAGAGTCCTCTTAAGTATGGCGTTTTTAACATGGGCGGCGGCGGAAAAAAGACATTGTCGCTTTTGGAACTCCTGGCCATCCTCGAGGATATTACGGGCAAGAAAGTCAAAGTAGCCTTTAAAGAATGGCGAAGATTTGACCAGAAGGTATATATCTCCGATATTGCGAAAGTCCAAAAAGCTCTTGGCTGGAAGCCTGCTGTTACTCCGCGTGAAGGTGTTTTGCGCATTGTCCGCTGGGTTCAGGAAAACCGGGAGTTGTTTTAATGGACAATAAGAAACTCCTGTCAGTGTTCTTGAATTTCTATTATATTGCCGTCACCATTGCCTATGTTGTGTGGCGCATTTTTGTCTTTATACAAAGATGATCCCAATTTCCCATCTTCCTACAATTCTTTTGCTTATTGGGTATCCTGTCTATTGGCTGGAGCTGTATTTTTTTAAACATCCTTCGGGGCATACAAGCTGGCTGGCGTGGAGCCTGTTCCTTTTGGTGTTACTGGTTCTTGTTTTTACCAGGGGCACATTTTTTCTAAGAAGCGTGTGGAGGCGGGCTTCTTTTTCTTTAGAAGGGATTCCTTCCTGGTTTTTTTACCCGGCGATATTTTCTTCAGTCGTTATTATCGGGTGTGCTTTCCTGGCAAGCCTTTTGCCGCCGCACCTTTCCCAGGAATTTGATATTATTAATTATCATATCACGATCCCCCGCCAGCATTTGATTTCAGGCTCGTTTCAATATATTTCCTGGTCACCCGTGGATTTATTTCTTTTGCCAGTTGATTTTGCTCTCAGCCCTTATTGGCTTGCCACAAATTTGCCTAATAAACTTCCTCAATTCTTTTTCTGTTTAGGAGTTTTGGGATTGGCTTTTTGTCTGGGAAAGCGTTTAAGCGGCGGAGAACACGGGGCCGGAGTGTTGTCGGCTTTGGCAATCATGGGTTCCCATAATTTCGGGATCCAGGCAGGCACTGGGATGCTCGATATTGTTTTATGTTATCTTTTTTTGGCTGCTGTGGATAGTTTTATAGCGGGAGCTTGGGGGCTGGCCGCAGTGGAGTTTGCTTTTTTTCTCTGGTCAAAGCCATTAATGCCGTCTTTTATGGTTTTAGCCTGTGGCATCCTGTTATTATTATTTTTTATTATTAATAAAGTGAAGCTGTTCAAGATTCAATGGGGTTTTGGCAGCTTTTTGGGGAAACACGAATCGTTAAGGAATTTTCAATTTTGGGGGGTACTTTTTTTAGTATCAACACTCATTGCCGGGCCGTTTCTTTTAAAATCTTATGATAAGTCCGGTACGCCGATGTATCCCTTAACCAGAGTTTTCTTTACAGACCGCTGCGAAAAGCAAGAGTTTTCCGGGATGAGTGAGCTGGAAAAAACATCGTGTGCCTGGAAAGCCATGAAAAATGATTATGGAGAAGGCCAAGATCTTATTGCAGCGCTAAGACATTTTTGGATGATAGCTGTCCCGGAAAAAGGCGTTAACAACCGTTTTGACTATCCAGTAGGCTTAATGTTTTTGCTTTTTTTGATTCCTTTCCTGGTTTTTTTGATAGAGGCGTTTACTAAAAAGATTTTTCCAATTATTCCGGTCTTTTGTGTAATATATTGGGCGCTTTGGTGGTGGGGAGCCCAGCAGAGCCGCTTTCTTTTTGTGCCTCTGGCACTGATTTTTGTGACAACAGCTGCACAGATGAAAAAATCGTCTAAAGTCCTGATGGTTTGTATGATTTTGGCTTTGGTTTTGACAGCTTTTTCGGTTTTTCGTGCCCATAAATCTGATTTTGGCAAATCATCATATGATGCTTTAAGGACGCAGGATAAGTTTTTAGTTGATAAGGCCAAAACAGCTAAACCAGGAGAAGTTGTTGAATTGAGTTATCCTGACGCGGCGTTTGCGGCTTTTGCCGTTAATGTGAAAAATATAGATTCGCCTTTTGTGATAAAACATCCATAAAATTTTCTGTTATTATTCCTGTTTATAATGAAGACCGCAAACAAGGGATCATGAAAGATTGAGAATGTCTTATGCCGGCAGATGTTGAAACTTTTGATCTTCTGGGTGTTCATGTTTCTGTGCTTGATCTGGATAAAGCTGCCCGCCTTATCATAGGGATGGTTCAGAAAAAGTCGCGTGGCTATGTGTGCGTCGCGCCGGTATCAACGATTGTGGATGCCAGGCGCAGTCCTGGTTACCGTGATATTATCAACAAAGCTTCCCTGGTAACGCCTGACGGCATGCCTGTGGTGTGGTATGGCCGGGCAAGGGGGTTTAAAGACGTAAAACGGACTTACGGCCCGGATCTGATGCTTAAGCTTTGTGACGTTGGCCAGGCTGTTGGTCTTCGCCATTTTTTTTATGGCGGGACCCCTGCTGTTTGTGATAAAGTGGTCAAGTTTTTGAAGGCTCAGTTTCCCGGGATTTCTATTGTGGGAACCATGTCTCCGCCCTATATGGAAAAGGCAGAGCTTTTGTCACCTGAAACGGCTGAGGAGATCAACAGGGCTGAACCTGATATTGTTTGGGTAGGGCTGGGTTCTCCCAAGCAGGATTATTGGATGAGTCTGAATCAAGAGGTTTTGAAAGCCCCTGTGGTGGTTGGCATAGGAGCTGCTTTTGATTTTCATGCCGGGATAAAGCCCCAGGCGCCGTTATGGATGCAGCGTTCAGGCCTGGAATGGCTTTTTCGTCTTTGCAGCGAGCCGCAAAGGTTATGGAAAAGGTATTTGATCGGCAATGTCCTTTTTTTGTGGTGGGTATTGCAGGATTTATGTTTCAAAACTAAGAAGTCACGGTGAGGGTTTAGTTTTTTATGATCAGTGGAACTCTTTTTATTCTTATTCGTTTGGTTTACGTTGCCCTGGACGTTATCAGTATTTTCTTAAGCATTTTTCTTGCCTGTTGGTTAAGGAAAGCCGCATTCCCTGTAAATCTTCATCAGCTTTTTTTTGATACAGCCAATCCCTTTCATTTGGTTTTTGTTTTATGGCTTGTGATTGTTTTGTTCTTTAATGGGCTGCACAGGCTTTATCAGACCCGGCGCGAAGTGGTTGAAAGCCATGAGTTGTGGCTGGTTTTGCGCTCTGTCTTTTTTGCTGCAGTCACGGCACTTGCTTTTGTTTACAGCATGAAGATCGTTGGATTTCCCCGTTCGGCATTTCTTTTGATTGTCAGTTTTACGGCAGTGCTTTTTTGTTTATGGCGTATTGGTAAAAGATTTTTTGTCGAATTCCTGGCGGCCAACGGCTACAACAATTTTAATGTGGTTATTATTGGCGCAGGAAAAGTCGGGCTTATGCTGGCCGAGGAATTGAGGCGCCATCCGGGGTTTGGGTTAAAAGTTGTGGGATTCCTGGACGATTATAAAAAGACAGCTGATTTGGGCGGACAGCATGAGGTCCTGGGAAAACTGTCGGATTTGAAAGATGTTATCCGCCGCAGGTTTGTTTCCAAAATATTTGTCACGATTCATCCTCACGGTGAAGTTTTATACGAGATGATCGCAACAGCCCAGGAGCATCATGTCGGGGTGCGTGTGGTCCCGCATGCTTTTGACAAGGCTTCGGGAGATATTTTTAAATATAATATTGGGTTTATCCCGATTCTGGAATATAGCGAGACAGGCTATAACCGCCTGCAGTATGGCAAACGGTTTTTTGATTTTCTTATATCTTTGATGGCGTTGGCGATTTTTTCTCCGTTTTTTCTGGCCATTGCGATTGCTATTAAACTCGATAGCCGTGGCGCTGTATTTTATTTTTCCCGGCGATACGGACGGGGCGGTCGGGTGTTTAACATGTGGAAGTTCCGCAGTATGGTGGTGGACGCGGATGAAAAACTTACAGAGCTTAAACACAAAAATGAAGTCGATGGCCCGATTTTCAAAATTCGCCGCGACCCCAGAATTACGAAGGTAGGACGGTTTTTGAGGAAATACAGTGTTGACGAACTCCCGCAGCTTGTGAATGTCTTGTTGGGGGATATGAGCCTGGTGGGGCCAAGGCCGTTACCTATAACCCAGGTGGAAAAGGAAGACCTGCGTCAGTTGAAACGGTTGGAGGTTCGCCCCGGAATCACAGGATTGTGGCAGGTGAGGGGCCGGAGCGATCTTCCTTTTCATCGCCTTATAAAATGGGATTCGTGGTATGTTAATAACTGGTCGTTTATGCTGGACATTAATATTCTTTTAGAAACAATACCTGTTGTGCTTAAAGGTAAAGGCGCATATTAGAAAGGGTGGTGTAGAGTGTCTTCCAGGAAAAAAGCATTGATCACAGGGATCACCGGCCAGGATGGTTCTTATCTGGCGGAATTTCTTTTGGGTAAAGGATATGAGGTTTTTGGCTTGATTCGCCGTTCGAGCAGTTTTAACACGAACCGTGTGGATCATCTTTATAAGGATCCCCATGAGAAAAATACGTGTTTAAAACTTATTTACGGCGATCTAGCAGACGCGAGTTCCGTGAGCCATGTGGTCCGGGATGTGGCGCCTGATGAAATTTATAATCTTGGCGCACAGAGCCATGTGCGTGTCAGTTTTGATGTCCCTGAGTATACAGGGGAGATTACGGCGCTTGGCACGACACGCCTTTTGGAGGCTGTCCGCGATTGCGGGTGCAAGGCAAAATTTTATCAGGCCTCAAGTTCCGAGATGTATGGCAAAGTTTTAGAGACTCCTCAGAGCGAAAAAACGCCTTTTTATCCACGCAGTCCCTACGGGGCGGCAAAAGTTTATTCTCATTGGATGACCGTGAATTATCGGGAGGCGTACGGCCTTTTTGCCTGTAACGGTATCCTTTTTAATCATGAATCGCCCCGCCGGGGAGAGACCTTTGTGACGCGTAAGATCACCATGGCCCTGGCCCGTATAAAACACGATCTGCAGAAAAAGATTTTTCTGGGTAACCTTGATGCCAAGCGCGACTGGGGCTTTGCCGGCGATTATGTGGAGGCCATGTGGCTTATGCTGCAGCAGAAAGAAGCGGATGATTATGTTGTGGCCACGGGGGAAACGCATTCGGTTAAAGAGTTCCTTCAAGTCGCTTTTGATTATGCTGATCTGGATTGGAAGAAATACGTTGAGATTGATAAACGTTATTTTCGCCCCACAGAAGTTGACCTGCTTTTAGGGGACGCTTCCAAAGCGCGGCGTAAGCTCAAGTGGAAGCCAAAAGTCGGCTTTAAGGAGCTTGTCCGCATGATGGTTGATGCGGATATGGGTTTGGTGGAACGGGAAGTTTACGGGCTAAAAGGCAAGAGATAATAATGAGTTTTTGGAGTGATAAACAGGTTGTTGTAACAGGAGGCGCGGGCTTTTTGGGCCAGGTTGTTGTTGCGGAGCTTCAAAAACATGGTTGCCGCCGCATTGTTGTTCCTCGTTCCAAAGAGTATGATCTTTGTGACAAGGAAGCGGTTGTCCGCCTTTTGAATGATGCCAAGCCGGACATGGTGGTTCACCTTGCGGCTGTGGTCGGAGGCATCGGCGCCAATCGGGCGAACCCCGGAAAATTCTTTTATGAAAACCTGATGATGGGCGTCCAGCTTATGGAGCAGTCGCGCCTGTTCGGGGTTAAAAAGATGGTCGCCATTGGCACCATTTGCGCCTACCCTAAATTTACGCCGGTGCCGTTTAAGGAAGAAAACCTTTGGGCCGGGTATCCTGAGGAAACGAACGCGCCTTACGGGTTGGCTAAAAAAATGCTTTTGGTTCAGTCCCAGGCGTACCGCGAGCAGTATGGGTTTAATTCCATTTTTTTGTTGCCGGTGAACCTTTACGGCCCGGGAGATAATTTCTCGCCAAAATCTTCCCATGTTATTCCGGCGCTGATCAAGAAGTGCGTTGATGCCGGGAAGAACAATGAGAAAACGATCACAGTCTGGGGCACGGGAAATGCCACGCGTGAATTTCTGTATGTTGATGATGCTGCCCGCGGGATTGTGGCAGCGGCCGAAAAATATGACAAGTCCGAGCCGGTTAACCTGGGGGCAGGTTTTGAAATTTCCATCAAGGATTTGGTGGGATTGATTGTGGAGCTTACCGGATTTAAAGGGGATATTGTATGGGACGCCTCAAAGCCGGATGGCCAGCCCCGCCGGCAATTGGATGTCACGCGAGCCCAGAAAGAATTTGGGTTTAAAGCAGAAATGTCCTTTCGCGAGGGCCTGAAACGCACGATCGACTGGTATCGGAAGAACGAAAAAACAATTGTTTTTTAGGTAAAAACTATGGCTGAGCGTTATTTTGACAGGTTTATTTTTGTCTCGCTTTGTTTGCTGATTTTTGTCCTTCCGGCAACAATTGCCGGCGTCTCGATTTTTTCAGCCCTGGCCATTCTTTTTTTCCTTTTAAAGAAGGTTTTTGTTTTTCAGAAGGCCTGGCAAAGTGCGTGCGGGCCGTTACGCTGGAAAAAGGCGGTTAGCGCTTTGGTGCTTCCGGGGTATTTTCCGTCCAGGGTATTTTGGACTTTGATGGCATTTGTGGCTGTTTGTTTCCTTTCCATTTTCTGGAGTGTTGTGCCGTCGTTAAGCGTAAAAGCGTTTTTTGGAAAAACATTGAAAGTCGTCATAGTGTTTTTAGCGGTTCAGGAAAGCGTCACAACGCCGAAACGTAAGATGTGGTTTTTGTCTTGTTTTTTGGTTTCAGCTTTTATTCTATGCCTGGATGGTCTTTGGCAAAGAATAATGGGGCATGATGTTTTTAGGCATGTTGTGCTGGGCGACGGCCGTGTGAACGCGTCTTTGAATCATCCCAATGATTTGGGAGCGTATTTGATTCTGGCCATCCCCTGCGTGTTAGTGGTTTGTTTTAACTGGGTGAGCGAAAAAGGGAAAACGACACGCGAAAAACTTTTTAAATACTTTTTAGCCGCGGTTGCTTCCAGTATTATCCTCGCTGTCATGGGGCTTACTTTTTCTCGCGGAGCATGGGTAGGGTTGTTGTGCGCAGCGGTAGTTTTTGTCGTTTTAAAGAGGCGGGCATGGTTGCCGGTATTGGTTTTAACAATCGGATTTTTGGCAATTTTTCATCCGCTCTTGGCACATCACCGGGATATGACACTGATTAATGACACCTCTTCTACTCAGCATAGTTCTTTTTCCACGATAGGAGGGGATGGACGGATCCAGTATTGGAAGGATGCCTGGAGAATTATCTGTGACCATCCTTTATGGGGAACAGGGCTTAATACTTATACTGATGTCATTAAGACGTATGTGCAGCAGAATCAAAACTATGCGCATAATTGTTACCTTCAGACGGCTGCTGAACTTGGGATTGTTGGTCTTGTGTCTTTTTTGTGTTTTATTGCGGCTTTTTTTACAGCAGTTTACCGGAATTTTGTTGGGCTTAAAGGATTGAGGGATCAAAGGATTTTGGCTTGTTTGATGGCAGGAATGGCAGGGCTTCTTGTGGAAAGCGCTTTAGACACCACATTTTATTCTGTGCAGTTGAGTGTTCTCATGTGGCTCATGATGGGCTTGATGGGGACATTCAGGCAAGACGTCCTAGAGCATTGACAAACCGTCTTCCCTATATATAATACATACAAATTTTGTGCCTGAAATTCAAATCTTTGGAGGTTCTCATGGGTAAAATGACTGTTCGTGATATTGACTTAAAGAATAAAAAAGTCATCATTCGCGCTGACTTTAATGTTCCGCTCGAGGGCGATAAGATTACGGATGACATCCGTATCCGCGCTGCTTTGCCAACGATCAAGTATGTTCTTGAAAGCGGAGCCGCTAAAGTCATTTTGATGAGTCATTTGGGCCGTCCGAGTGGAAAAGGCTTTGAAGCGGCTTTTTCGCTTGCTCCGGTGGCCAAACGTCTGGGAGAGCTTTTAGGCCAGCCGGTGAAGCTTCTCAATGATTGCGTGGGCGATACGGTTAAGGCCGGCGTTCTTGGCGCATCTGAGAAGGTGATCCTGCTTGAGAATTTACGTTTCCATAAGGCTGAAGAAAAGAATGACCCTGCTTTTGCCAAAGAACTGGCGTCTCTCGCTGATATTTATGTCAATGATGCCTTTGGAACCGCGCATCGTGCCCATGCCTCAACTGCGGGCATTGCTGCGTATCTTCCTGCGGTGAGCGGCTTTTTGATTGAGAAAGAATTACAATACCTGGGTCAGGCTGTGAATAATCCTGAGCGTCCTTTTGTTGTTATTTTGGGCGGGGCCAAGGTTTCGGATAAAATTTTACTTATTGAAAATCTTTTAAAGAAAGCCGATGCGATCCTTATTGGCGGCGGAATGGCGTATACTTTTCTTAAATCCCAGGGCATTAATATCGGGGATTCCAAGCTTGAAAAAGATAAAATCGGTCTTGCCGGAGAATTATTAGAGAAAGCAAAAAAGGCAGGTGTTCGCATTGAATTGTCCCAGGATTTTGTGATTGTCCCGAATTTTGAATCCAATGATGCCAAAATCAGCGATGTTATTCCGGATGGCTTTCAGGCCTTGGATATTGGCCCGAAGACGCGTGCCAGGTTTAAGGAAATCCTTTCCACGGCCAGGACCGTGGTGTGGAACGGGCCGCTCGGAGTTTTTGAACGCGATGCTTTTGAGGTGGGGACCAAAGACATTGCCGTTTACCTGGCGGGCCTTACAGGTAAAGGTGTCAAAACGATTATTGGCGGAGGCGATTCTGCGGCCGCGGTTTCCAAGTTCGGGTTGGATGATAAAATGACGCATATTTCAACCGGCGGCGGGGCCTCGCTGGAGTTTTTAGAAGGCAAGGAACTCCCGGGGGTCGTGGCGTTGAATGATAAAAAATCGAGTGGCGGCTGCGGTTGCGGTTGCAGATAGATGAAGGAATAGAAAAAATGAGAAAAAAAATTATTGCCGGCAACTGGAAGATGTTTAAAACCGTGAACGAAGCGGTCGAGCTTGTGAACGGTCTTAAAAGAGAAGTCTCTGATATTACCGCGGTTGACGTGGTTGTTTGTCCCACCTTTGTTAATCTTGCGGTCGTGGCAGACATGCTGGTGGACAACAATATCAAGCTTGGCGCCCAGAATCTGTTTTGGGAGAATGAGGGAGCCTTTACCGGTGAGGTTTCTGCCCCGATGCTCAAAGCCGTGGGGGTTGAATATGTTATTATCGGCCACTCGGAACGCCGGCAGTATTTCCATGAGACCAATGATACTGTTAACAAGCGCCTCAAATCCGCCCTTAAGGCAGGGCTTCTGCCTATTGTGTGCGTGGGCGAAAACCTGGCTGAACGCGAAGGCGGAAAAACCTTTGATGTGGTGAAAGACCATATCACGGGATCTTTGGCCGGGCTCAGTCCGGAGGATATGGGAAAAGTTGTGGTTGCTTATGAACCTGTTTGGGCGATCGGCACAGGAAAGACCGCTACAAGCGCCCAGGCCCAGGAAGTGCATAAGTTTATCCGTGAAACACTAACCAAAATGTTCGGCGGCGCTGTTGCTGATGGCGTGCGCATTCAGTATGGCGGAAGCGTTAAGCCTGAAAATACGGCTGACCTTATGTTTCAGCCGGATATTGACGGCGCATTGGTCGGCGGAGCGAGTTTAAAGGTTGATTCTTTTGCCGCGATTGTAAAAAATTCTATTAAGAAATAATTTCAAAGGAGTCTCTGTGACAGGTTTTCTTTTCTTTATCTACATTATTATCTGTATTTTTCTTCTGACGGCTATTTTGATGCAGGCGGGGAAAGGCGGCGGCCTGGCCGAGGCCTTCAGTTCCGCTGAGAATATCCTGGGTGGAACGCAGACTAATAAGTTTATGGTCAAGCTCACCACTGTTTTAGCCGTGCTTTTTCTGGGGTTTTGCCTGGTGTTTGCTTATATTAATTCACGCAAACAGCAGTCTTTGATGGCGGATTTCCCGGATAGAAGGCATTCCACGGTTGTGAATGTGGAAAAACTGTTTGACCAAAAACCGGCCCAGACAATTGAAATCAATGCGATGGCGCCTGCCGCGGCTCCGAAAACTTCTCCTGCGGAAAAGCCGGCAGCCCCGAAAAAGTAATTCGGGATAATATTGTAAGAGGTTCGCCCTTTGAATATTTTACGGGGCTTTTTAAAAAACAAACGGATTAATCCTAAAGGCACGACAGTTTTTTTTCTGTTGTGCCTTTATACTTTATTGCCTTTTTCCCCGGTGATGGCAGAAAATAAATATGGCGGGGAGTTGGTTCTGACCACAACTTCGGACCCCAAGTCATTTAATCCTGTCCTTGCCAAAGAAACCTCGACCACAACCATCCTGGCCCCCATGTTTGAGGGGCTTACCATGACCGACCCTTTTGACCTGCGCGTGAAGCCCAATCTTGCGGAGCGCTGGGAGTCAGATGCCCAGGGCCTTATCTGGACCGTATATCTCAGGAAAAACCTTTTTTGGTCAGACGGCGTTCCGTTGACGGCGGATGATGTGATTTTTACTTTTAATGACCTCATTTTTAATGACGCGGTGCCCAATTCTTCACGGGATATCTTTACAATCGCAGGAAAGCCTTTGAGGGTTGAGAAAGTTGATGATTTGACCGTCAAATTTATTTTGCCGGTCAGATTTGCGCCGTTTTTACGAAGCCTGGGGGTGGAAATTTTGCCTCAGCACGCGCTTCAGGCATCGGTCAAGGCTGGAAAATTTGCGTTTACCTGGGGCATTGACACCCCGGTTAAAGAGCTTGTTGGTACAGGGCCTTACCGTTTGAAGGAATACCGTCCGGGCCAGCGCCTGATCTATGAGCCGAATCCTTATTATTGGAAGCGTTCACCCGAGGGGGAGCGTCTGCCGTATATTTCCAAATTAGTTTATTTAATCGTTCCCAGCCTTGATGTGGAGCTTTTGAAATTTATGGAGGGATCCATTGATGCCTACAGCTTGCGCGGCATGGATTATCCTTTGTTAAAGCCGAGAGAACAAAAAGGCGATTTCAAAATTTATAATATGGGCCCTGATATGGGGGCGAGCTTTGTGGTTTTTAACCAGAACCCGGGTGTCAATGCCAAGACTGGAAAGCCTTTTGTCGTGTCCTATAAGCTGGCGTGGTTTCGTGATGTAAGGTTTCGCCAGGCCGTGGCGCACGCCGTTGATAAAAAAAGGATTATCGAGATTGTCAAAAACGGATTGGGGTATGAGCAGTATTCACCGGAAAGCCCGTCTGTCGGTTTTTTTTACTGCCCGGATGTCAAAAAATACGACTATGATTTGAATAAAGCGCGTGCACTCCTTGAGGAGGCGGGTTTTTCCAGAGACTCTTCCGGTGTTTTAAAAGATAAGGACGGCCACGCGGTGGAGTTTAATTTTTATACCAACGCAGATAATACTGAACGCGTTGATATTGCCTCTATCATCCGCAATGATCTTGAGAGTCTGGGAATGAAAGTCAATTTGCAGCTGGTGGAATTTAACACCCTTGTCGGGAAATTAACTTCCACTTATGACTGGGAGCTCATTGTTTTAGGGTTAACAGGGTCGATTGATCCCCATTTTGGCCAGAACGTGTGGTTGTCTTCAGGACAGCTTCACATGTGGAATCCTCAGCAAAAGACACCGGCCACAGAGTGGGAAAAAAAGATTGATGAAATTTTTGCCCAGGGCGTGCAGGAAATGGATGAAACAAAACGCAAGGCTTATTACGACGAGTATCAAAAGATCATTGCCGAAGAAGTGCCGTTGGCTTATACGGCGCTGGGCGCCCGTTTGACTGCGGTCAGAAACAGGTTCGGGAACCTGAAGCCCGCGCCTTACGGCGGCGTTTTCCATAATTTGGAAGAGATTTATATTCAACAAAGATAAGAAACCGCGTCGGTTTAAGGGGCGTTTCCGTTGTTAACCGACGCGGTTGCCGCCTTAAGCGGGGAGTTGGCAAGTTTTTATGATTCGATTTATTTTAAAACGTTTACTGATCGCGATTCTTCTTCTTCTGGCCATGAGCTTTATTACCTTTATGCTCATGCGCCTGACGCCTGGGAATTATTTGGACACTATGCGCCTGGACCCTCAGATTTCCAAAGACACCCTCGACCATTACGAAAAGCTTTATCAGCTCAATAAGCCGCCGGTTGTTCAGTATTTTTCCTGGCTGGGCGGGCTTTTGCACGGAGAGCTAGGGTTTTCTTTTTATTATAATATTCCGGTCACAAAAATTATCGGCTCGCGCCTGGGAAACACGTTCATTCTTTCTTTAGCGGCTTTTCTTTTAACATGGCTTCTGGCCATTCCTTTGGGGATTTGGGCGGCATTGAACCGTAATCGCGGGGTTGACAGGGCCGCGCAGTTTTTGTCGTATATCTTTTTGTCCCTGCCCGGGTTTTTTGTGGCCATGGTTCTTTTGTTCTGGGCCAGCCGGACAGGGGTTTTGCCCCTGGGCGGAATGGAAAGCCCTGATTTTGATGACATGAGTGTTTTGGGAAAGGCGATGGACCTGTTGAAGCACCTGGTGATTCCTGCCACAGCGTTGTCTTTAGCGTCGATTGCGGGGCTGCAGAAAATTATGCGCGGCAACCTGCTGGAGGTTTTAGGAAAACAGTATATTGCCGCGGCGAGAGCCAGGGGATTGCCGGAAAATAAAGTGATTTACCGCCATGCCCTTAAAAATGCCCTTAATCCTTTGATCACGCTTTTGGGTTATGAATTAGCCGGGCTTTTAAGCGGGGCTGCAATCATGGAAATTATTACAAGCTGGCCGGGCTTGGGGTCTTTAATGCTCACGGCTGTCAGGGCCAAGGATATTTACCTTGTGATGGCGAGTATGATGATGGGCGGGGTGCTTTTTCTCATAGGAAATCTGCTTGCGGATATCGCGCTGGCCAAGGCTGATCCGAGGATACGTTATGACAAAAAATAATTTGCCCATGACGGAAATGCAGATGGTCGGCTCTCAGTTTTCAAGGAATCGTTTTGCTGTTGTTTGCCTGTGGATCATCGCAGGGCTTTATGCTATGGCGTTTTTTGCGGACATCCTTGCGCCGTATTCTTTTAAAGACGAATCGCGCGGCCATTCGTATTGCCCGCCCACAGCGATTCACCTCATGCGCGGGGGGAAATTAACGCGTCCTTTTATATATTCAACGACTTTTGTGTTTGATGATTTTCACCAGCGTGTCTATAAAGTGGATGAGACGAAAGCATACCCCTTAAAGTTTTTCTCTCAGGGGAATAGCGACAGGTTTTTAGGTATTGTCCCCTGGGGCATGAAGCTTTTCACGGTTGAAGCTCCGGCAAGGATTTATCTGATGGGCGCAGACTCGCGCGGCCGTGATATTTTTTCGCGTATTTTATACGGTGCACGCGTGTCTTTAACCATAGGCCTGTTGGGCGTTTGCATTTCTTTCGGCATTGGGCTTATTGTCGGAGGGATTTCCGGGTATTTTGGCGGCAAGGTGGATAGTGTTCTTATGCGGCTTTCGGAAATGGTCATGATGGTGCCAGGGTTTTATTTGCTCCTGGCTTTGCGTGCGGCAGTGCCGGACAACTTGACCTCGCTTCAAGTCTATTTTGCGGTTGTGATCATTCTTTCTTTTATCGGCTGGGCAGGCCTGGCGCGCGTCATTCGGGGAATGTGCCTGTCTTTGCGGGAACGTGATTATGTGCTCGCCGCCAAAACCATGGGCGTTTCCGATATGCGGATTATTATGACGCATATCTTACCGCATACGGTTTCTTATTCTATTGCGGCGGTGATGCTATCTATTCCAGGGTATATTCTCGGGGAATCAGCCCTCAGTCTGATCGGGCTTGGCATTCAGGACCCTTATGCCAGCTGGGGCAATATGCTTTCGGATGCCATGGGCATTGTGCGCATTGGGTTTGCTCCGTGGATTTTATGGCCAGCGGTCTTTATATTTTTAGCGATTATGTCATTTAACGTGGTTGGCGATGCCTTGCGCGATGCTTTGGATCCGATGATGAAAAGTGAGGAGACGGCATGAAAGGCAATATTCTTGCAGTTAAAAATTTGAGCATTCGCCTCAGGGAGGAACCCTCAAGGTATATTCTTAAGGATATATCTTTTGCGCTGGGTGCGTCTTCGGTTCTGGGTATTGTGGGCGGCTCGGGAAGCGGCAAGACCACGCTGGGGATGAGTTTCTTAAATCTTTTGCCATCGGCGATGGAGGTTGAGGGTGGGGAAATCCTTTTCGAAGGCCGTGATATTTTAAAATTGCAGCCGCACGAAATGCGTTCCCTGCGGGGCTCGCGCATGGCCATGATTTTTCAGGAATCCATGTCAGCCTTTGATCCGGTCTACACCATCGGCGAACAAATTATGGAAACGATTTTAGCGCATGAGGACGTTTCTTTGGTTAAGGCGGTCTTGCGTGCCAAAGAATTATTGTCCTTAGTCGAAGTGCCGGACCCGGAGCGCGTGGCGCAAAGTTATCCGCATCAGCTCTCCGGGGGGCTTGCCCAGCGCGCCATGATTGCCCAGGCGCTTTCTTGTAACCCATTGCTTTTGATCGCGGATGAGCCGACGAGCAACCTGGATGTTACAACCCAGGCGAAAATTTTAGAAACATTTGCCCGGCTTAAGGCAGACTTAAAACTTTCCATTGTTTTGATTACCCACGATCTGGGTGTGCTCAAGCATTTGGCAGATGAGGTGGTCATTTTAGACCAGGGCAGGCTTGTGGAGAAGGGCGCAGTAGCTAATATTATGACGCAGCCCAAAGAAGCGTATACTCAGGAACTCTTGGCAGCAGAGGATTTGTAAACCAAAAGAAAGGATTTATTGTCTTTTCAAAACAATTTGCGCACCGCGGAGCTTCCGAGCGCCTTTTTTTGTAAAGGGCTCCTACGCGGTGTGCCGAAGGCGGCAGGTGTATGCTTTTACAAATTAAAAATCTCAAAAAATATTACAAAGACCACGGCAGTGTTATTAAAGCTGTCGATGGCCTTGATTTGGTCCTTCGCCATAATGAAAATCTGAGCGTTGTGGGCGAATCCGGCTGCGGCAAGACCACGCTTGCCAAAATTATTATGGGGCTTGTCCGGCCAGACCAGGGGCAGGTTGTTTTTGAGGGGAGTGATCCTTTCAGGGATAAAGTCCGCCGGGAGCTTTTTCATCGCCGTGTCCGTATGGTATTTCAGGATCCTTTTGGAAGCCTGGATCCCCGTTTTACGGTGCGTGCTGTGTTAAAAGAGTCACTTTGCCTTGAAAAGCCCATGGCTTTGCCGGAAGAGAGCCGGCGTATGATGAAAATTCTTAAAGCTGTGGGATTGACAGAAGATATTTTAAGCCGCTATCCGCATGAATTTTCCGGCGGTGAACGCCAGCGCATCAGCATTGCCCGCGCCCTCATGACCGCCCCATCGCTTCTGGTTTTGGATGAGGCTGTGTCATCCCTTGATGTTTTGGTACAGAAGAAAATACTTCTCATGCTTTCGGAACTTCAAAAAAAGATGAGTCTCACATATCTTTTCATTTCGCATAACCTGCGCGCAGTCAAAAAGATTAGCCAAAAGATTGCTGTTATGTACCAGGGAAGGATTGTAGAATATGGAACTGTGGACGATATTTTCCGCCATCCGGCGCATCCATATACCGAAAGGCTTTTAAAAGCCGCTTTTGATTACAAGGTTGCGGGCGGGCCTGTTATTATTTCTGATAAAGCTGTGTTAAAAGATATTGGGAAAGGGCATTTGGTGTTATGAGCATTGAATTTTATCGCAAATTAAGCTGGATTGCGGGTTTCATGGCCATCGGAATCCTTTTCGGCCTTATTTCTTTTTGCGCAACCATAGAAATCAAAGACCTTGACCTCTGGCTTCATATCAAGGCGGGTGAGTATATTTTTACCCATGGCTTTGTGCCGACCACAGATGTTTTTTCCTGCACGGCCATGGGCCTGCCGTGGAATAATCATGAGTGGCTGTTTCAGGTTATTTTGTATCTTATCAAAACTTTTTGGGGGATGGACGGCCTCATTTATATGCAGGCCGGAGTTGTAACGTTCACGTTCCTTCTTCTTTTGCTTTTGACTTACCGTAATGATAAACAACTTATAATTATTCCGCTTTTATTCTTTTCCCTTCTGATTTATCAAACGCGCTTTACGATCCGTCCTGATATTTTCAGCCTGCTTTTCTTTGTGCTTTTTATTCATATTCTTTCAACACGCCTAAGTGAGCGCTGGTCGGTATGGGCCCTTTTTGGCCTGCAGCTTCTGTGGGTGAACATGCACGGGTATTTCTTTTTAGGCGTTCTTTTGGTTGCCCTCGGCATTCTTTCTGAGGTTATTAAAAGGCATGTGCCGCTGCCGTGGGAATGGTCAAAAGAGGGCCGGCTGACAGATGAAGAATTCGCAAGGATTAAATGGGCGTTTTTGGTGGTTGTGGCAGCCGCATGCATTAACCCCCAGACATTTAAAGGCGCTTTTTATCCTTTGAAAGTCATGTTTGATGTTTCAGGCGATTCAAAAATATTTTTTCAAAGCATCACAGAACTTCGCGCGCCCATTGCTTGGTCTGATATTTTTAACACGTCTTCCAATTTGCCTTACAAAGCGCTTATCGGGGTATCTTTCTTAAGTTTTATTTTTAACCGCCGAAAAATTGATGTCAGCGCTCTTTTGTTATGGGTTGTCATTTTAGGTTTTTCTCTTTCCGCAGTCAGGAACATGGCCTATTTCTCTTTTGTAGCTTACCTTGTTGTGATGATCAATGCCCAGCAACTGAAGTTTTCTGAAATGCTGCCTGTACGCTTTACGCATGAAAGCTTCATGTATATCACGGGGGCCATGGCTAAGATTCTTCTTATTGTGGGGTTAATGAATTTTGGAAGTGATATGTCCACCCGGGGATATTATGATTTTGACCGGTATGAACGTAAAAGCGAGTTTTTAGGTATTGACCAGCGGATGTTTCCGCATAAAGCGGTTGATTTCCTGATTGCCAACGGGATTACAGGCAACTTTTTTAATGATTTCAATTCCGGCGCATTTTTAATCGGCCGCGCTTTTCCCCAAATTCATGTTTATATGGATGGCAGAACCGAACTTCATGGACCAGAGCTTTTCAAAACTTACCGCAAGATTTGGGAAGACGCGGATGAAAAGGAATTCGACAAGGCGGTTAAAACTTTTAATTTGACAGGCGTGTTTGTTAACACGGCGTATGCCGAGGCTCCGGATGATTTTTTGAAGATGATCGCAAAAAAGCAAGGGTGGACGCCTGTTTATTTTGATTATGACGCCGTGATTTTCTTAAAAAATGTCCCAATGAATGCCCTGGCTATCAAAAAGTTTGCCATTGATCTTAAAGACTGGAAATCGGTTGGGCTTGACCTCAGGCGTTTAGGGCCGGCGCCGGTATTTCCCTATCGCTTTATTAACCGTGCCATCACGCTTCGTGGCATGGGGTTTGACGACGCCGCGCTCAGGGAGGCAGATGCTGAGATTGAAGTGTATCCCTCCGCAGTTGGCGCTTACCGTGTGAAAGGCGGAGTATGGCTTAACCGCAAAGAATACGATAAGGCTTTCCAGGCGTATCGCATGGGCGTTTCTTATGCCACAGATGATAACCGTATGCGGTTTAAAATGGCCGAGGCTTATTTGGGGCTCGGAGAAATTGAGTATGCCCGCAAAGAGGGGGAGAAGCTTATAGAACGGGCGCCAGATTCTCCTGACGGTTATTTTATCGTCGCCAGGGCTCTTGCGAAAAATGGGCAATACGAAAAATCGTATGATATATTATTAGAAGCCCTGGAGCGCAAGCCAAAACAGTCCGAACAGACGCTGAGCGTAGGCGCCATTTGTCTTGAGGCCAAGGCCTATGACTGGGCGGAAAAGATTTTTAAACAGGCTGTTCAGCATTTTGATGCTTCGGCCGTATCCCGTGAAAGACTGGGAGATCTTTATTCGGCAGAGGGAAAGATGGATGAAGCTCTTAAAGAATGGGAAAAAGGCCTCAGCATGAAGCCTGATAATGATGATTTGAAAAAGAAAATTGAAAAAGCAAAGCAGGGGGCAACAGGGGGAAAATCATGAGAAATATTTTAACGTTTATTCTGGCCGGAGGCAAGGGCGAGCGCCTGAATCCGCTCACGCGTGACCGCGCGAAGCCCGCGGTTCCTTTTGGCGGGATTTATCGCATTATTGATTTTACGCTGTCCAACTGCATCAACTCCGGCTTGCGCAGGATTTATGTTTTGATTCAGTATAAATCTTTTTCTCTGCAAAAACATATTCTGGCCGGCTGGGATGTGGTTTCCACACAGCTCGGTGAATTTATCGACGTTATTCCCGCGCAGCAGCGTTTGGGCGAAGACTGGTATAAAGGAACAGCAGATGCCATTTATCAGAACATTTATACCATTAACGACCACAATCCCGAGGCAGTTCTCATCCTTGCGGGCGACCATCTTTATAAAATGAATTATGAAAAAATGTATGAAGCCCACAAGAAAATGGGGGCGGATGTGTCGGTGGCGTGTATCAAGGTGCCAAAGGCAGAGTCAGTCAATTTTGGAGTTATTGAAGTTGATAAAAATAATTATATTTGCGGGTTTCAGGAGAAGCCGGGGACGCCTAAAACCATTCCGCGGGAATCCGACAAAATTTATGCCTCCATGGGGATCTATCTTTTTAACTGCAAGGCGCTTCTAAGGGAGCTCGAGCGCGATTCAGTGGATGTCCGTTCCGACCATGATTTTGGAAAGAATATCATCCCTAAAATGCTCGCGTCCAAAAAGAAGGTGTTTGCCTATAATTTTGGCGAACAGTCGAATTACTGGCGCGATATCGGGACGCGCGACGCTTATTATGAAGCCAATATGGACCTTGTGCGGCCAAACTCGCCGTTTAATCTTTATGACAAAAGCTGGCCTTTGCGCACGCACTATTCGCATTATCCTCCGGTCTTGATGAAGACGGTACGTGAGGGCGGCCGTGAAATGTCAGGAATGGTTATGGATGCTATTCTTTCTCCGGGCACTGTTATTGAGGGCGCCAGGGTTGAGCGGTCAGTCTTGTCACCCATGGTTCATGTCAAAAAGAACGCGTTTATCCAGGATTCAGTCCTCATGGAAAATGTCACTGTGGGGGAAGGCGCGCAGATCAAGAATGCCATTGTTGACAAGCAGGTCAATATTCCCGCCGGTGAGAAAATAGGATACAATCTGGAGCTTGACCGGACACGTTTTGCGGTCACAACTTCCGGCATTGTGATCGTGGCCAAAAGAACCGCGATTGAGGGGTGATTCTGCTTCGCTCTGCAGAATAAATAACTTTTAGTGGGCAGATGTTACGAGCGCCCTCCCAGGGCAGGAGATAAGATGACAAGGATATGGCAGGCATTTATGGTGGGCTCGGCAGTAACAATAGCGTATTTATTGTTTAACTTGGGTATTAAAAAGATCGTAGTTGGGAAGCGCGAGAGAAAAGGTCTTTTTATGACCACACTTTTTATTATGCTCGGCTTTATTAGTCAAGGTTGCAATGCTCCAAAAACGTATAACGTGACTGATAAGGTCGAAAACAAGATGCTTGTTCCGTCTTTTTTGCGTATTCTAATACTAAGCCATAGGCAGGAATGGAATGACTTAAAGATGTTTTTGAAAGAGCTTAGGCAAGCCGATAGGGATAGGGCAAAAGTTGTCTCGCCTTACAAGATCAGCGAGCCAATAAAAGAACAGGTAGAAAAACATTTGTCTGTGGAACTTGCGCGGGTCACGGATGGCTTGAGCAGATTAGCAGCACAGGGGCTTATTAAGAATAAAGAGTTTTTGCTGATAACAGAGTCTTGCAAAAAAGAAATTCAAGCATTACAAACCGAAGAAAAGGAATGCTATGAATGCAGACTGGTCATCCCACTATTATTTAAAGAAGACACTATTTTCCAGCAGATGGATAGATTAAAGATGATAAGGGATTTGAAGTCCCGGGCAGGCATATCTGCTTCGGAGCAAGCCGCGGCCGCTTATATAATCAAAACTGAAATTGAAACTATCTACAGCAATTATCTGCTTTCATTTACGCAGGAAGAGATTTTAGACCTGGAAGGACTCTTTAAAGGCTTATGAATCGGGTCCATCAGCAGTCTGGTCATCCTTTATTTGTCTACGAAGTCACTCCCCGTTGTAACAATAATTGCCTTTATTGTTATAATGTTTGGAAAGAACCAAAAGGCTATCCCTCAGGAGAGCTGTCCTTAAATCAAATAAAGGTGCTATTCGATAAGCTCTTGAAAGAAGTCACTCCTGAAAGCGTCATGCTTACCGGAGGAGAGCCGTTATTGCACAAGGACATATTTGAAATTGTATCTTTCCTGAAAAGCAGAAATATCAATTTAGGATTAGCCACTAATGGCGCCCTTTTAGATAAAGAAAACACTGATAAATTAATAACTTGTGGAATCAGCTATTTTGAGATATCCCTGCCTTCCCTCAAAGAAAACGTATACCAACGCCTTTGCCAGGCAGGTAGTGTCAAAAAGATAAGGGAGGCGATACTAAATGTTAAAAGAAATAAGGCGCGGCTTACCGTTTCTTTTGTCATTACCAAATTAAACCTTCCGGACCTAGAAGAGGTGATTGATTTAAGTTTTGCCTTTTCTGCGGATTTTGTTGCGTTAAACCGTTTTGTTCCGGGAGGAAGGGGGCTGGAACACGTCCGCGATCTCATTGTTCCACAAGACGGCCTGCGCAACGCATTAGACATTGCCAATAAGAGAAGCGCCGGGCTGGATTTCCCGGTCAATATTGCGGTCCCGGTTGAATCTTGTGTTATAGGGCATAAAACCTATCCTTATCTTCATTTTGGCACCTGCACGTGCGCAAAGAAAAAATGGGTGATCGACCCCCTGGGAAATTTAAGGACCTGTGAACAAAATCCTGAGATACTTGGAAGTCTTTTCAGCAACAGCTATTTAAGTTTATCTGAATCTGCCAGCGCCAGACAGTTTTGTAATAATATGAGCGTTGATTGTAAGAAATGTGCGGATTCCCCGTATTGTGGAGGTGGCTGCAAGATGTTGGCCTCGAACTACAGTCATGCCGTCTTGTAAAGTGCCAAACCAGGTCACTGGATTTGTCTGATGGATACCTTATGAATAAGAAATTCTTTTTAACATTTTTGGGCATTGGGATCCTGGCAGGGTTCTTTTTTCTGGCTGTTTATTCTGTTTCTGGCGCGCAGGATAAAAAGGCAGAAATCAATGGTGTCTTTGTCGGTACTAAAAAAGCCGATTTTCTGGAAATTTATCCTTTAAAGAAGGCCAGGACTTACCGTGAAGAATCTGGTAAAGAATGGCTGACCTTTGGCGACCCTTTGGATGAAGCACCCAAAAAGCTTGTCACCTTCCATATTAAGGAAGACAGGGTCGCGGGCTGGGACATCAATGACCGCGCTGAAATTGTGAAGGAGTATTTGGGAGAATTTTGCTCTGGAGGCATTGTTCAGGGTGGAAGCAAAACCTTTCTTGCCGTTCAAGATGTGCTCATGAGAGTTCCTTTTGATGTTTTTGTGAATGTCACCAACCGCAGGCATCCTGTGCTTTTTACAGAATATTTTGATTCAGGGACGGCAAGGTTTGCCAACTCCTCGGAAATTTTTTCAGGCCCTGACGATGCCCCGGCATTTGAAGACGGGATCATGATTATGAAGCTCAGCACAGAGCTTGACAGCGCAGATAGCCCGGCGGCTATTGAGGGCATTGTGGCCCATGAATTGGCGCATCATGTTTTGGAACATGTTAAAAAAGGTGTTGCCGGCAGTTGCAATGCAGAGCGTGAAGCCAACCGTTTGATAAAAAAATGGGGCTTTGCCAAAGAGTATGAAGCTGCAAGCAAATCTTTTGGGCATGAAAAAGTCGGCGGCACCATGGCCTGCCAGGACAAGTAACTTTCCTTCAAAATTTTTTGATCACCATAAAATGTCAAGAAACTGTATATTCTGATAGTTTCTCGCCGAAAATTGAGACTATTAGGAAAAATTTTCACCCCTGGGGCAGGCTGGAAATTTTTTTAATCATTCATTGACATAATTTGGAAGCTCAATTAGAGTAAAAATGTTATTTTGCCCTGCGGGTAAAACCCGTTGGGCTCCACAATAACTTGTGGGTTGTTTTTTGCATCAATCAATACAAGGGGGCGTTATGGAACAGCATGGGCATCTGATGACCATTGATGAGGTTGCTGATTACCTTCGTGTTAAAAAGCGTACAGTCTATGACTGGGTCAAAAAAGGCAAAATTCCGGCTATCAAAGCCGTTGGATTGTGGCGTTTCCGCAGAGACCGTATCGACCAGTGGCTCGATACAGAGGCTGAGTCTGATTCGCAGGCTGAATCAAAGGTTTAATTGAAAATTCACAAGCTCATCGTGCTTGACAATAGTGATGGAGTTTCCTGATGTATTTTAAAAAGCTTGAGATTTTTGGTTTTAAGTCTTTTGCGGAAAAGACAGTTTTTAATTTTGAACCCGGCATTACAGCCATTGTCGGCCCCAACGGTTGCGGGAAGAGCAATGTTTTTGATGCCATCCGCTGGGTTTTGGGGGAACAAAGCGCCAAGCAGCTTCGCGGTTCTGGCATGGAAGATGTTATTTTTAACGGCACTGACACAAAGCTCGCCCTGGGCTTTGCCGAGGTGAATGTCACGTTTGATAATCATTCCAGGATGCTGGCCATAAGCGCTGATGAAGTCGTGATTACCCGCCGATTGTTTCGTTCCGGAGAAAGCGAATACCTGATTAACAAAGAGGTGGCCCGCCTTAAGGATGTCACCGAGCTTTTTATGGGCACGGGTGTGGGTGCCGAGGCGTATTCGCTGGTCCAGCAGGGCAGGGTTGACCTTGTGGTGAGCGCGAAACCTGATGACCGGCGCATGATTTTTGATGAAGCCGCGGGGATTACAAAATATAAGACCAAAAAGCGCGAGGCCCAGAACAAGCTTAAAGACACCGACCAGAATTTGCTGCGTATTAATGATATTGTTATTGAAGTCAAACGCCAGATTTCCTCCATCGCGCGCCAGGCCCAGAAAGCCCGGCGGTATAAAGAAGAGTTTGAAAAACTTAAAGGCCTTGAAACTGTTTTTGCCTCCTGGCAGCTTTCCATAGCTGAAAAGGAGCGCCTTGAGATTACGCGTTTCCTGGATGAGGTCAAAAACCGTGATAATGAACATTCCGGTGAGCTTGAAGAGCTGAGAAAAGTGATTGAGCGGGAATCGTTGCTTCTTGAGGAACTCGACCAGAGGGTGATGGCTGTCCGTGAGGAAGATTTGAAGCTGGAGAGCCAGATTGAGCTCGCGAACCGCCAGATTATTTTTAATGAAGAGCGTTTGGGAAATATCGACGAGAATGAGGCAAGGGTAGCTGCGGAAAAAGCATCGCTTTTGGAAAAGTGCCGCCAGAATCAGGGCAAAATTGAAGAGATCGACAAAGCCCTTGCGGAATTGTCCCTGGCCCTTGAGAAGTCGGTGGCTCTTTTGAATGACAAGAAAAACAGCCTTTCAGGCATCAGCGCCCTTATTGACGAGTATCAGGAAACCATTCGCCAGAATGAACGCAAAATTCTGGACCTGACCTCCCGCCAGGTTGCCCTCAAGAACCAGATGACCGAGAACATGAAGGAAAATCAGGGCACGCTGGCCCGCCGCCGCCGTCTGGATGTGGAGCGCGAAAAGCTTGCCTCTGAGAAAGATGAAATTAACCGTAAACTTGAGGGTATTTCTGCAGGCATGGCCGAGGGCATGGCCGCGCGCCAGAAGTTTTTAGACGACCTTTTGCGTGAAAAAGAAATTTTGGCAGGTCATAACGGAGAACTGGTTCTTTTGACCGCACGGCTTGATGGCCTTGAAAAGAAAAAACTTTTTCTGATTTCCCAGAAAGAATTTATTGAGAAGCTTAAGGTGCAGTATGAGGGCATTCCCGACCCTGTCACCACCAGCCGGTTTTTGAGCTCGATTCAGCCGACGGAAAAGCAAACAGGCGTCATCGGCAAGGTCAAGACTGTCACCAGCATTGATCCCGCCCGTTATGAGAGTTTGAAGCAGTATTTGAATGATTTGGAAGGCGGCAATCTTTTTGAAGTTGTCTGTGAAACGAAATTTATTGAGCTTGATCCTCAGGAGATGTCAGCCCGGATTGAAGCCATCGAACACGAGATTAAAGATGTCTTGAGTGAGCGCGATTTTAAGCTTTCAACAATTGCGGAACAGTCTAAGCTGATTGAGGGCATCCAGCAGGAGGTTCATTCTCAGGACCGCCGCCTTTCTGTTTGTGAGGCCCAGCATAATGATGTGGGGCTTGCCGCAGAGAAACTTAACCAGGAATTTGAAACCATCCTCCTTGAGGCGCGAGAGGCTGATGAAAGCCTTGGCCGTCTCAAACAGGCCGAAGATTCACTTTCCGGCGAGCTAAGAAGCGTTGAAGATGAAATCCTTTTCGCGCGTGAAGAAATCAAGGCGCGCCAGGCCTTGATCAGTGAAAAACGCAAAGAGCGTGAAGACGCAGCTGTTTTGGTGGCGCAAATGGAGGGTGAGGCATCGGCTTTCAGGGACCGTGAAAAAGGCTGGAAGAGCAATGCCGAGATGTTTCGCACGGATTTAAACGTCTGCCTTGAAAATATCAGCCGTCTCGACCAGGAGGTAGTGTCGTTTGTTGAGCGGCGTGAAAAGTTTTCGCAAGAGATCATGGCCTTGAATACAGGTGTTGAAGGCTTCAAATTCGCCAAGGAGGCGCTTAAGGAGACTTTGTCGCGCCATGACAATGAACGTTGTGATGTGGATCAGCGTATCACAAGCCTTCGTGCTCAAACAGCGGCGATGGAGAAGGAAATTACCGAGAACCGTGAAAGTGTCCATGAGCGCGAAATGCAGGTTCAAAAAATTGCGTTTCAGGAGCAGTCAATCAAGGAACGCATTTTGCAAAGGTATGGGATCGATCTTTCCCAGCCGCCCCTGGCTGTTTCCGGGGAGGCGGCTGTCGAAGGCGTTGTTGCCCCTGCGTTTGAACTTCCTGCTGATTTTGATCCCGAAAAGATGAACCAGGATATTCAGGGCCTGACCAAGCGCTGCGAATCTTTTGGCGCGGTCAATCTGGTGGCCATTGAAGAGCTTGCAGAACTGCAGGGCCGCTTCCAATTCCTCACAAAACAGCAGAGTGACCTGTTGTCAGCCAAAGATTCTCTGGAACAGACCATTCGCAAGATCAATAAAACCACCCGCCAACTGTTTGTAGATACTTTTGTCAAGGTCAACGACCAGTTCAGGACCTATTTCCGCATGCTTTTTAACGGCGGAGAGGCCCAGCTTATTTTGGTGGACCCTGAGAATGCCCTGGAGTCAGGGATTGAGATTGTGGCGCGTCCTCCAGGCAAAAAACTGCAAAACATCAGCCTTTTGTCAGGTGGTGAAAAAACCATGACAGCGATTGCGCTTATTTTTGCGGTCTTTAAAGTCAATCCGAGCCCGTTTTGCGTCTTGGATGAAATTGACGCGGCACTGGATGAGGCGAATGTTGACCGTTTTGCCACAGTGCTTAAGGAATTTGCCAAGATTGCGCAGTTTATTATCATCACGCATAATAAAAAGACGATTGCCCATGCTGATGTAATGTATGGCGTGACCATGCAGCAAACCGGTGTTTCAAGAGTCGTATCTGTTAAGCTGTCCGATAGCAAAGCGACGCAAGAGCCGCAACCTCCTTTGGCGCAGGCCAAGCCTGAAGTGACGGCTGGTCTTGAGCCTCAACCCTCAGATTCGGCGAATTCCCAGGAAGAAATGCTGGCAGGAGTGTAGTTTCTTTTAATCCCTTTTATTAGAATTTGTAACTTTAATAATCCCAGAGCGTTATACGCTCTGGGATTATTCTTTTCGTGAAAGCGTTTTCTTGACACTTTCAAAAATCATATGTTATACTTTAGGACTTTAACCTGATAAATGACAACATGTTGATGCATTTTCTAAAAAGTTTGACTTGGATTGACCTTTTGATGGCGCTTCTTTTGGTCAGGATCGTTTACATTAGCGTCCAAACCGGGTTTATCGTGGAATTTTTTAAGGTTTTAGGCGCGCTATTGACACTATTGGTCTGTTTTCATTACTACACTGCATCAGCCCTTTTCTTGCAGAAAATCATCCATACTTCTTTAGCTGTAAGTTCGACTATTACTTATATTATTTTATGGTTTTTGATGCTTGTGATTTGCAAATTCATCAGAGATGGGGTATTCTTGCTGTTTAAAGTTGAAGCCCACTCGTTTTTGGATAAATGGGGCGGCATGGTTCTCGGGCTTGGCAGGTTTGTGATTGTGGCGAGCATGATCCTTTTTGCGGGTCTTTTGACCGGCAGCAAATATCTCGAAGGAATTACGGCGCGGTCTTTTTCGCACAAGTATCTTTTATCTGCGGCTCCGCGCCTTTACCGGGCGGTCGCAGACGGCGTTGTGACCAAACTTCTTCCGTCGGAACGTTTCAACAAGTCTGTGGATGAAGAGCTCCAAAAAGTTTCGAGATAGTTATAAAGCAGCCAGTTGTCAGGTTTTTCGCGTTTGATGAGGTTATTGCGTGGGATTGATTCCGGAAGATATTATAGCCCAGGTCATTGATCGGACAGATATTGTAGAAACGATCAACGGGTTTACTCCGCTTAAGCGCGCGGGAAGAAATTTTAAGGGCTTGTGTCCTTTTCATCATGAAAAGACGCCCTCGTTCATTGTTAATCCGGATAAGCAGATTTTTCACTGCTTTGGGTGTGCTGTCGGTGGGAATGTCGTTCATTTTTTGATGAAGCAGGAGCGGCTGGAATTCCCCGAGGCTGTCAGGCAGCTGGCGCAGAAGGCCGGCATTGTGATTCCTGAAACCGAAGGAGAGTCTTTTCAAGACAGCCTTCGGCAGAAAATTTTTCAGGCGAACGATGTTGCCGTGAATTATTTTCACAACAACCTTCTAACAGGCAAAGAGCCAGAAGTCGGTCATGCGCGGGATTATTTAAAGGCGCGTTCGATCAGCCTTGAGTGCGTGAAGAAGTTTAAGATCGGCTATGCTTACGATAAATGGGACGAGCTTTATAACCTTTTGAAGCAAAAAGGTTTTGATGCGAAAGTTATTGAGAAATCCGGACTGGTTGTGGCCCGCGAAAACAATAAGGGGCTTTACGACCGGTTCAGGGGCAGGGTTATTTTTTCGATCTTTGATTCTCGCGGGCGTGCGCTGGCGTTCGGCGCGCGGGCTTTAAAAAAAGATGACCGCGCCAAGTATATTAATTCGCCGGAAACGCCGGTTTATACCAAGGGCCAGCACCTTTACGGGTTTAACCTTTCCAAAGAATCCGTAGGGCGTGAAGATGCTGCCGTGGTCGTTGAAGGGTATATGGATTTTATCCGGCCGTTTTTTGCCGGAGTTGAGAATGTTGCAGCGTCGCTCGGCACAGCGCTGACGGTTGACCAGATACGCATTATCCGGCGTTACACGCGTAATGTCATTATGCTTTATGACATGGATTCCGCCGGGCAGATGGCCACATTGCGCAGCCTTGACAGCCTCCTTGAGGAGGACATGAATGTCAGGATTGCCACCCTGGCGGCAGATGAAGATCCTGATTCTTTTATTTTAAAATACGGGGTCGAAAAATTTAAGGATTGCCTTCATGAGGCCAAAAGCCTTTTTGATTTCAAGTTTGATCTTTTAAAGCAGAAATTCGGCAGTGATACGATTGAAGCCAAGGGCAAGATTTGCCGGGAACTGATTCCGACAATCGATAAAGTCCCCAGCGAAGTCGTTAAAAGCGGTTATTACCGTGAACTGAGCCAGAGGCTCAAGGTTTCGGAGTCCGCGGTCCTTAAGGAACGGGACAAGCTCTTTCAAAAGAATGCCGCGCCTGAGCATGGCGTCGGTAATCCGGGCATGACAAAAGAGAAAAAGCCTTTTTACGCGGACGAGGCTGTCCTTCTTAAACTCATGCTCATGGATTCAAGGTGGGTTACTGTTGCGCGCGACGCTCATCTGACCCCTGAAAGTTTTCGCACACAAGAGTTAAAACTCATTGTTGCGAAGCTCTTTGAGCTTTTAACTTCGGGGCAGGAACCGACGCCGAGAGCGCTTGTGGCGCGCCTTGAAGATGAGGCTTTGAGGGATTTTGTGACCGCGCAGGTAAGTGATGAAACCCTTTTAAAGTCTCAGGAGCGAATTTTTAACGATTGCCTGAAGCGCGTTCAAAAAACTGAACAAAAAGCAAGGCGTGAACGACTAAGAGAAGAGATCAAGCTCGCGGAAACTTTGCGGGATCATGAAAAAGTATTAAAGTTGCAAAAAGAATTTAACCAGCTCATTAAGGGAGTCGAGGTCAAGTCATGAGAGAACACGATAAAGACAAGGATTTTCAGCAGGATCTGGACAAGCTGGTCGAGTCAGGAAAAAAGAAGGGCTTTCTGACCTACGATGAGGTGAACCAGACTTTGTCTGATTCCATTGATTCTTCCGAGGACATTGACCAGGTGTTCGAGATCCTTGACGGGAAAGGGATCCGCGTTATTGATTCCGATGATGATACGGATGCGGAAGCCGAGCCCGCCAAAACCGAGGAAAGCGCTGAGGAAACCCGCGAACAGCAGGTTCGCCGCGTGCGTGAGGAAAACCGCGAGGACGATGTTTACGCGGACAAGTTTATTCCGCTCGATGACCCGGTCAAGATGTATTTAAAACAGATGGGGTCTATCCCTCTTTTGACGCGCGACGAGGAAATTTCCCTGGCCAAGCGTATCGAAGAGGCGGAAGGCAAGTTTGCCGAGGCGCTTTTTATGACCGCGCTTGCGCGTAAAGAGGCCATCCATACGATCGAGCAGGCCCTCAAGGAGGAGATTACCGTCGAGGATGTTGTCAAGGACGAACTTGAACGCAGGCCCAAGCTTCTTAAGGATTTAAGGCGCCTGCTCGAGAAGGTCAAGCGGACAAAGCCGTGCACCCTTGAGTCTGCAAAAATCCTTTCTGATTTTAAGCTGACGAGTTCAGTGAACGAGCGGACCATTGCCCGCATCAACAGCATGCTTGATAACATTGCGCGTCTCGAGCGATATCTCGCGGCCAAAAAGCCTCCTCAGCCCAAGAAAGATCTCGAGGAGCAGAGGAAAAAGATTATCAGGGACCTTGGCGAGCCGATCAACGGCCTTAAAGAACAGGTCCGCATTATCAAGATGCGCCAGCGTGAATTTAATAAGGCCAAGAAGCTTTTGGTGGAGGCCAACCTTCGGCTGGTCGTCTCCATTGCCAAGAAATATATTAACCGCGGGCTGTCTTTTCTGGATCTTATCCAGGAAGGGAACATGGGGCTTATTCTCGCGGTTGAAAAGGTTGAGTACCAGCGCGGGTATAAGTTCTCCACATATGCCACATGGTGGATCCGTCAGGCGATCACCCGCTCCATTGCCGACCAGGCGAGGACGATTCGTATTCCGGTCCACATGACCGAAACGATCAACAAGATCATTCGCATTTCGCGTTTGTTTGTTCAGGAGAATGGCCGTGAGCCGGCTCCCCAGGAGATCGCAAAACAGATGCATATCCCGGTCAGCAAGGTCAAGGAGATCATGAAGATCTCCCAGGTCCCGATCTCGCTGCAGACGCCGATCGGGGATG
>JADFYI010000037.1 GCA_015233145.1 Candidatus Omnitrophota bacterium | reverse complement strand
TCAATATCCAGCTTAAAGACGTGCCCTGGGAAAAGGCCATGGAGGTTATTCTTTCGACTTACGGGTATGGCTATGAACAAAAAGGCTCTGTGATCATGGTGACGACCATTGATAATTTGAAGAAACGCCGTGAAGACGCCAAGGTCCTGGCCGACCAGGAACCGATATCCAATGAAACGTTTATTTTGAGTTTTTCCAAGGCTTCGGATGTCAAAGATTCCATCGAAAAAATGAAGACCGCGCGGGGCAGCGTGAATTTTGATAAACGCACGAATGCGCTGATTGTTTCTGATGTGGAAAGCAATTTAAAACTGATCCGTGAAGTGGTCAAACACCTTGATGCAGTCACTCCCCAAGTTTTAATTGAGGCCAAGATTGTTGAGACAACGCTTAATAAGGGGGAGACTTTGGGCGTCGATTGGACTGTTCAGGCAGGCCTGACCGGAGCTTCCCAGTCAACAACGTTTCCGTTTTATGGCACAAGGCCTGCGGCAAAGGCCATCCAGCAGTTCTTGTTGCCGCAAGCAGACAGCACGACCATCTCTTCTGGTTTGGCGTCGCAATCAGCCACAATTAATTATGGGACTATCAATTTTTCTCAGTTTGCTGTTTTGCTGCAAATGTTAAAAACCCGGACTGATACCAATATTGTTTCCAATCCCCGTATTGTGACGATGGACAACCAGCCGGCAAAAATCAGTGTGGGCAGCCAATACCCCATGCCGCAGTATACGTATAATGAGCAACAGGCCAAGATGCAGGTTTCGGGCTGGAGTTATTTGGATATTGGTGTTATATTTAACGTGACGCCGCATGTGAATAATACAAAAGTCGTGACTTTGGATATTGAACCAACGGTTACGGACATTACAAGTTTTGTCACAGTTGAGAGTACAAGCATGCCGCTGTTGAGTTCAGAGTCAGCCAAAACAAGTGTCATGATCAAAGACGGCGAGACTCTGGTTATTGCCGGGCTGATTAAGGATAAAAAGTCGAAGACAAACAAGAAGGTCCCGATTTTGGGGGATATCCCGGTCTTAGGCTGGTTGTTTCAGAAAAAAGATGACTCCGTTACCAAGACGGATCTTTTAATATTTTTGACGCCGCATATCATTACGCCTGTGCTTGATACCGAAGCTGTGAAGTAGTGTGCGGGGAAAAACAAATTTTGAAGTTTAAGGAGTATTTGTGTCACGAGAGATATTAATTCACGTCGCAGAAAGCGAACGCCGTGTCGCTATTGTTGACAACAAAAGGTTAGATGATTTTTACATCGAGTTAGACCGCTACCAGTCCATCCTGGCCAATATCTATAAGGGCCGCGTCGAATCCATCCTTCCTTCCATTAATGGCGCTTTTGTCAACATCGGCCAGGAGCGCAACGGATTTTTGTATCTTACCGATGCGGACCATCCTCACATTGAAGATTTCATGAACGCCGACAAGTCGTTGGGGGCGCAAAGGTTTATTGACAAGCTTCTTAACCGCAAGCCTCTGGAACAAAAAGATGCCCATGGCGGCGCGGCTGTTGAAAAGCCTGCAGAAGTTTCCCAGCCTGCCCAAGGCCATCGGCGTAACCGCCGCGGCGGAAAGCAGACAGCACTTAAAGTCGGGCAGGAAGTTTTGGTACAGGTTGAGAAAGACCCGTTTGCGGCCAAGGGGGCGAGGCTGACAACGCATCTGTCGATCCCGGGGCGTTTTGTGGTTTATATGCCCTATGATGACCATGTGGGAGTTTCCCAGAAAATTGAAAATCCCCAGGAGCGCCAGCGCTTGCGTGACATTATTAAAGAGGCGGATTTTGTAAAAGAAGGCGGGTTCATTGTCCGCACAGTGTCATCCGGCCAGACAAAAGAAGAACTCATTAATGATGCCCGTTTTGTTTATGACAAGTGGCAGAAGGTCCTCAAGCTTGCGCGGGAAAAAAGCGCGCCGGCTCTGATTTATAAAGAGGGCGATATTATCTGGAAAGTGGTGCGGGATTTCTTCAGGGACGATGTGAACGCGATTCATGTGGATTCCAAAGTTGAGTATGAAAAGATTACAAAGTATATTGAGGCCCTGGTTGATAAAAAGTCGCTTAAAAAAGTCCATTTTTATGGCGGAAGCACAAATATTTTTGACGCGCATAAAGTTTCGAATGAACTGGAAAGAATTTACGACCAGAAGGTTTTCTTAAAAACCGGCGCTTATATCATCATTGAGCCGACCGAGGGGTTGATTGTTGTGGATGTCAACAGCGGCCGTTACAAGACCCAGGCCTCACCCGAGGATGCGGCGTTTAATGTGAATATTGAGGCTGCGCCTGAAATTGCGCGCCAGCTGAGGCTCCGTGATTTGGGCGGAATCATTGTTATTGATTTTATTGATATGTCCCGCGAAGACCATAAGCGCAAGGTTTTGGATGTCTTGCGCGCGGAACTGTCCAAGGACACGGCCAAGACTGAGGTCAACAGGATTTCGAGCCTGGGTTTGGTTGAAATGACGCGCGAACGGGCTGGAAAGACTTTGGAATCAATCAAGTTCGCGGAGTGTCCCTATTGCCACGGGCGTGGTAAGGTTCGCATTGATTAGTTAAACACCGCGAAGGTGATTTTCAAAAGATTTTTTGAAAATCATCCCGAAGACCGCCAGAGCCACTAACAGTGGCTCGGGGGCTTCGGGATTTGGCAATCGTAGCCTTATAAATATCTCTGGTAAAAAGTTAACTTTTACATATAATAGTGCCTCTTTGGGTGAATTAAAGAAATACCATTACACAGGAGTATCGTATGTACGCAGTTATTGATTTAGGTTCTTTTCAGTTCAAAGTCGCGGAAAACGACTTGATTGACGCGCCTTTGCTGGAGAAGGAAGTCGGCCAGACGTTTGATGCCGAAAAGGTTCTTCTTATTGCCAACGGCGAAGATGTCAAGGTCGGAACTCCGACAGTCAAAGGTGCCAAGGTTACGCTTGAAGTTGTCCGTCATTTCCGTGACACAAAAGATGTGCATTTTACATATCGCAAGCGCAAGGATTCCCGCAAAAAGAGCGGCCACCGCCAGGAACTGACAGCGCTTAAAGTAACCAAGATTTCAGCATAATCTTAAAGATTCTATGGCCTTTGTTGACTCCGCTAGGATCAAAGTTAAGGCCGGCGATGGCGGCAAGGGGTGTGAAAGCCATTACCGCGACCTTTGGATGCGTTACCCCCGAGCCGACGGCGGCGATGGCGGTAACGGCGCGAGCATTATTTTTGTTGCTGACCCGCACATGCAAACCCTCCTGGATTACCGTTTTAAACAACACTATAGAGGTGAACGCGGCGGCCATGGCTCCAGCAAGGGCTCTACAGGCGCCAGCGGAGATGACTGCATCTTGCGCGTTCCTGTCGGCACTGTGCTGTGGGACGATGAGACAGGCTTACTTATCCGCGACATGGTGACCCCGGGTGAGTCTGTTGTTGTGGCCAAGGGCGGCAACGGCGGCGTGGGCAATATGCGCAGGCGGACCCCGCTGCCACCGACCAAAGGCGAAGAAAAAGTTATCCGCCTTGAGCTTAAAATCATTGCAGATGTCGGGCTTGTCGGCTTTCCCAATGCCGGAAAATCCACGCTCATTACAGGCATTTCCAAAGTCAAATCCAAGATTGCCAACTACCCTTTTACAACCAAACAGCCGATTTTAGGGATCGTTGAAACCGATGACGCTCCTTTTGTTGTGGCTGACTTGCCAGGGCTTATTGAAGGCGCCCATTTGGGCCGGGGTTTAGGGCACCAGTTTTTAAAACACGCCGAGCGCACAAAAATTCTGGTGCAGGTGATTGACATGGCTGGTTCCGAAGACCGCGACCCGCTCGACGATTATGAAACCATTAATCTTGAGCTTGAGCAGTATAGTGATGCTTTGGCGCACAAGCACAAGATTTTGGTGGCTAATAAAATGGATTTGGCCTCTGCAAAAAAGAATATCAAACGTTTCCGTAAGGAATATAATGTTCCTATTATTGAGATTTCCGCCCTTGAGCATAAAGGGCTTGAAGAATTGGTTGAGGAAATGATTCGTATCTTAAAATTATCAGCACATACCATTTCATGATTATGGAAAGAAAATTCAACCGCAAATTAAAACGTGTTGTTGTCAAGCTTGGCTCCAGCCTTCTGGCGACACACATGATGAAGCCCCGTGAGGCATCGCTTTGTTCTTTGGTGGACCAGGCGTGTGATTTGCGCGATCAGGGCATTGAGGTTGTTTTGGTCAGCTCCGGCGCGATTGCCTTAGGGGTAGGTGAAATGGGGGAGAAGGTTCGGCCTTCAGATACGCCTTCGCTGCAGGCCGCCGCCGCGATTGGCCAGGCCATGCTCATGCGGCTTTATTGCGACTGCTTTAAAGCCAGAAAGCGCACCTGTGCCCAGATCCTTTTAACCTGGGACGATTTTGCGGACCGCGCTCGTTTTAATAATGCGCGCAATACGCTTGAAGTGCTTCTCAAACGCGGTGTTGTGCCGATTATTAATGAAAACGACACGATCTCGACCGATGAAATTAAATTTGGCGATAATGACAAACTTTCTGCGCTTGTGGCAAGCCTTGTTCATGCCGATCTTCTCATCATGCTTTCCGACGTGGACGGGCTGTATAAAAAAGAAGGCGGACAGTTAACAGAACTTTTTCGCGAGATCCGTAATATTACGGATGAGATCGAGGGCGTTGCCGGCGGTGCCAAAGATAAAAATGTGTCCAAGGGCGGCATGGCTGCCAAAATCAATGCCGTTAAAATCGCCTCGAGCGCGGATGTCCCTTCTATTATCGCTAACGGCCAGACCGAAAATGTGATCCGCCGCATTGTTCTTGATAAGGAGCCTTTGGGGACTTATTTTTTTGAGAAGGAAGAAAAACTCCTTTTCCGCAAGCACTGGATTATTTTTGTGGCCAAGTCCAAGGGAAAAGTGGTTGTGGATGAGGGTGCAAAAAAAGCGCTTTTAAAAGAAAATGTCAGCCTGCTTCTTCCTGGTGTTCTTCGCCATGAAGGGGTTTTTAAAGCCGGGGATGTTGTGGCTGTGACTGATGAAAACGGCGTTGAAATTGCCCGGGGCATCACGAATTATTCTGTGTCAGATTTATTGAAACAGACCGACAAAAAAGCCAAGCGCGAGCTGATCCATATTGATGATTTGGTTTTAACTAACAAGTAGAAGTAGAAACCGCGGGACAACCGCGAAGGTTTGGAGCGGTTATTTAGTAATCTGAACCTGCGCGGTTGGCCAAAGGCGGAGAGCGGCTAATAATCTGAACCTGCGCGGTTAGCCGAAGGTGGAGAGCGGATATGCAAGTATTAGAACAAGCTAAAAGAGCCAAACAAGCAGCACTTCAATTAGCTCTTGTTTCCACAAAAGATAAAGACAATGCGCTCAGAGCCATGGCCAAGGCATTGCTAGATGCCCATCTTTTGATTATTCGCGAAAATGCAAAAGACATTTCTGCCGGACAAAAGGCAGGTCTTTCTTCAGCGATGATTGATCGTCTTACCCTGAATGAAAAACGTATCAAGGCCATGGCTGATGGCATGCTTGATATTGTGAAACTTAAAGACCCTGTTGGAAAAATTCTTGCCACTTACAAACGTCCCAATGGCCTTAAAATTAATAAGGTGAGCGTTCCTATCGGTGTTGTGGGGGTGATTTACGAATCCCGTCCCAATGTCACAAGCGATTGCGCGGCGTTGTGTTTAAAATCGGGGAATGCCGCGATTCTTCGGGGCGGCAAGGAAGCGATTCATTCCAATAAGGCGATTTATAAAGTTTTAAAAACGGCCCTGGCCAGGACAAAAATTCCTCAGGAGGCTCTTCAGTTGATTGAATCCACGGATCGCGCGGTTGTGCTCGAGCTTTTAAAAATGGACCAGTATATAGATTTAATTGTTCCTCGCGGCGGGGAGGGGCTTATTCGTTTTGTCGCGGAAAATTCCCTGATCCCTGTGGTTAAGCATTACAAGGGTGTGTGTCACACCTATGTGAGTGATAAAGCAAATTTAAAAATGGCTGAAAATATTTGTTTGAATGCCAAAGTCCAGCGTCCCGGGGTCTGCAATGCCATGGAAAAGATGCTGGTGCATGAGCGCGTTGCCAAAAAATTCCTGCCTTTGGTTGTTGAGCGTTTGCGCGCCGCCGGGGTTGAGATCAGGGGCGATGAGGCCACTCGCCGCATTATTTCTGATGCCAGGCGTGCCACCAAAGCAGATTGGTATGAAGAATACCTGGATTTGATTCTGACGGTCAAGGTTGTCAAGAACGTGACGGAAGCCGTGAATCATATCAATACCTATGGCTCCCGCCATTCAGATGCCATTGTGACGGGTAATAAGAAGGAAGCCGAAACGTTTTTAAAGGGCGTTGATTCCGCGTGCGTGTATGTGAATGCCTCCACACGTTTTACCGACGGTTATGAATTCGGCCTTGGCGCTGAAGTCGGCATTTCCACAGATAAGCTCCATGTCCGCGGCCCCATGGGCTTGGACGGCCTCACCTCGTATAAATATGAAGTCTATGGCTCCGGCCAAGTAAGAGCGTAAAACCGCGGAGGTTTAGAGCGGTTGTTTAGTAATCTGAACCTACGCGGTTTGTTGCGTAGCAACGGCCTGAGGATTATGAAAAAAGTAGCCCTTTTCGGCGGAACATTTGATCCGGTTCACATTGGCCATCTTCTGATGGCGCGTACCGCCATGGAGACCATGAAGTTTGATAAAGTGATTTTTATTCCTTCCTGCGTTCCTCCTCATAAAAAGTCGGCGCCATTGTTTTCTGCCGAAGACCGTTTGAAAATGGTTGAATTGGCGACCGCAGGCATGCCGGAGTTTGAAGTCTCGGATTTTGAAATCAAAAAAGGCGGACGGTCTTATACCGTGGATACGGCAAGGTATTTCCGCGGGCTTTTCCCCTCATCGGTAAAACTTTTTTTTGTTGTGGGTGGAGACGCCATCAATCAGATTAATACCTGGCAGGACAGCGCGGAAATAAAAAAGATTTGCGCATTTGTTTCCGTGAATCGGCCGGGTTATCCGCGCGGGGCAGCCAAGCTCAGGTATCGGGCCATCACCATGAGCGGCATTGATATGTCGTCGACTGAAATCCGCAAGCGTATCCTGAGCGGGAAATCCATCCAGTATCTTGTTCCCGACAGGGTTTTAAGCTATATTAGGGAACATCATTTGTATAAGATATAATTTAAAAAGGGAGAGGGTATGTCTGAGGATCTTAAGAAAGTAATTAGATTCGGAACCGATGGTTGGCGCGCAGTCATTGCGGATACCTTTACGTTTGAAAACGTAGAAATTCTTGCCCAGGCGTTTGCGTTGTGGGTGAAGAGAGATTCCAGGAAAATCCCGGGGGAAGTGGTCCGCGTTGCCGTGGGGTATGACAACCGCTTTCTTTCCAGGAATTTTTCCGAGACCGTGGCTTCAGTTTTGGCGGCCAATGATATTGAGGTTTTGTTATCCGACGCATCTCTTCCCACACCAGCCTTGAGCCTTGCCACGCGTGACAGAAAGTGCGTTGCGGGTGTCGTGATTACAGCGAGCCACAATCCTCCGGAATATAACGGTTTTAAAATCAAGACTGCGGAAGGCGGCGGTGCGGGTAAAAATATTACAGATGTGGTCGAGGGCTATCTCGGCGCAGACGCCGTTGTTAAGCTTGATTTTAAAAAGGCTGTGAGTGACGGCCTTGTGAAGGTTGTGGATTTAAAGAAAGATTATTTGAAGTTTATTAAAGCTTACATGAATTTGAAAAAGATTAAAACTGCCAAATTCCGCGTGGTGCAGGATGTCATGCACGGCTCCGGCGGAACATTGCTGGCCGAGGCGTTAAAGGGAACCCAGGTCAGGGTTGAGCTTTTGCGCTCAGATGTGAACCCCAGCTTTGACAATTCCCGCCCCGAGCCTTTGCCGCAGTATTTGGGCGGGTTGATTGCCAAGATGAAAAAAGAAAAGATTGACCTGGGGCTTGTTCTTGACGGTGATGCCGACCGCATCGCGGCAGTCCTTCCCGGCGGAGAATTTTTGTCTCCTCAAAAGATCCTGGCGCTTTTAGCGCTTCATTTGTGGAAGAACCGCGGCGTCAAAGGCGGCATTGTGAAGACCATCTGCGGCACAAAAATGATCGACAATTTGGCCAAGGCCAATAATATTCCGCTTTATGAAACGCCCGTGGGCTTTAAATACATTTCCGACCTTATGCTCACCAGGGACATTATTGCCGGCGGTGAGGAGGCGGGCGGCATGGGACTCCCGAATTATATCCCTGAGCGCGACGGCATTTTGGCCGGCCTTTTGCTTTTGGAAATGATGGTTTATGAAAAAAAGAACATCGGAAAGATTTTGGCTGATGTTGAGAAAAAATATGGCCGCTATTATTACGATAAAACCTCAATCACTCTTCAGGGGATGGTCAAGAGCCTGGATTCGGTGAAGCAGCTTAAAGAAGTGCTGGGAAAAAAAGTGGTTGGCGTCAAGGATTACGATGGCGTCAAGCTGGATTTGGAAGACGATTCCTGGATCATGGTCCGCGCATCCGGCACCGAGCCGATTTTACGCGCCTACGCAGAATCCAAGACGCCTAAGCGCACCAAAGAGCTCTTGAATTACGCGCTGGAATTGGCAAAGACATTATAAAGAAGCAGGTTTTTTGTTTTTCAAAACAATTAGAAATTTTTTGGCAAATGTCCGCAAAGTTTTATAAAAATATCTTCGCGACTCCGGCGACTAGCGTATTGTGCTAGTCGAACGGAGCGCGCTTTAGATATTTTTATAAACTGTAGCGGACGGCAAAAAATTTCGTTTTGAAAGACAATAAAACCTGCTTGATTTATTTTTATGACAGAATTCCTAAAACTTATTTATTATTGGTTTTGCACCGGCCTGGTGGCGATTTTGAGCTTTATTTTTTATCCCTGCCGTACTTCTGGCCGCGAAAACATCCCGCGTCAGGGTGGTTTTATCCTGGCTTCCAATCACGAGAGTAATATTGATCCCATGCTTTTGCCGGTCGTGACTCCGCGCCGCTTGAGGTTTCTGGCCAAAGATTCGCTTTTCAAAAATCCTTTTTGGGGTTTTATTATCCGCACAGGCGGCGGCATTCCGGTCAAACGTGCGTCTGCGGATAAAGGTGCTTTGGCCGCAGTCTTGCATGAGCTTGAGGAAGGCTTTCCGGTGCTCATGTTCCCGCAGGGTACGCGGGGCGGGGCTAAGGTTCAGCCCGGGGTCGGGTTTTTGGCTGTCAAGAGCGGAAAGCCTGTGGTGCCAGTATATATAGAAGGCACTGCCAGGGTTCTCCCTAAAAAAGTCTATTTTCCCAAACGCCATCCTGTGAAGGTTGTTTTTGGAAAACCTGTAACATTTTCTTCTAAGCAGCCACCGCAGGAAGTTGCGCAAAAAATTATGGCTGCTGTTTTTGCCTTGAAAGAAAAATCTGCCTGAGCGTTTTTCTGACAAACGCATCCGAATTTTCCACTTTTTCTCCCCAAAGAAATTTCCATTGACAAAAGAGGGCTGTTTGAAGATAATTGGTGACCCTATTTCTGCCAGAGCGGCTGTCAGAGGTGAGGGAGTGTTAACCCTTTCTAAAATTTTATTTAAGAAAACATGACTGAAACAAAAAAATCCATTATGGAGGAGCTGTACGGCAGCACTCTAAAAACATTTGCCGAGGGGCAAATTGTTCCGGGCACGGTCGTCGCTAAAAACAACAATGAGGTCATTGTTGATATTGGCTTTAAATCTGAGGGGTTTGTGCCCTTGGAAGAGTTCCGTAACCCAACGCTTATCGAAATCGGCCAGACGCTTGATGTTTTGATCGAAACCATTGAAGATGAAGAAGGCAAGCTTGTCCTTTCTTACGCGAAGGCGGAGAAATTAAAGGGCTGGCAGAAGATTTCCGATGTCATTAATGAAGGCGATGTGGTCGATGGCCGCGTTGTCCGTATTGTCAAGGGCGGTTATATCGTCGACATCCAGGGCGTTGAGGCCTTTTTGCCCATGTCGCTGTCTTCCTTCAAGGGTGTTTCCAATGATGATATCATGGCGCGTAATTACAAGTTTGTCGTTGCCAAGATGAACAAACAGCGCCGCAATCTTATTTTGTCCCGCCGCGAAGTTGTTCAGAAAGAACGTGAAGAAAACCGCGAAGTCCTTTGGGCCAAGCTTGAAAAAGGCCAGCGCCGTATGGGGACCGTTAAAGGCATCACGGATTTTGGCGCGTTTATTGACTTAGGCGGAGTTGACGGCCTTCTCCATATAACGGATATGAGCTGGTCGAGAATCAGCCATCCTTCGGAAATCGTGTCTTTGGGCCAGAAGCTTGAAGTCATGATCCTGGACTTTGACAAGGCGAATTCCAAAGTTTCTTTAGGGTTAAAGCAGATTACGGTTAATCCCTGGGAAGCGGTTTACGACAAGTATCCGGCCGGCACCATTGTCAAGGGCAAGATTGTTAACATTATGCCTTACGGCGTTTTTGTAGAAATCAACAAAGGCATTGAAGGCCTTTTACACGCTTCTGAAATTACCTGGCAGAAAAAGATGGTGAACCCTCAGGAAATGTTTTCCGTCGGTCAGGTTGTGGAAGTGCAGATCATTAATGTGGACAAGGATTCCAAGAGAATTTCTTTGTCCATGAAACAGCTTGAGGATAATCCCTGGCTTAAGGCCGAGGAGAAGTTCCCGATCAATGCCCGCGTGAAAGGCACTGTCCGCGGGTTTGCGGATTATGGCGCCTTTGTTGAGCTCGACCACGGGCTTGAAGGCATGATCCATGTTTCCGATATGTCCTGGACCAAGAAAGTCAATCATCCCCAGGAAGTCCTGCAGAAAGCGCAGCAGGTCGAGGTCATTGTCCTTGCCGTTGACGGCAAGAACCGCAAGATCACCCTGGGGCTCAAGCAGCTGCAGGCGAACCCCTGGGCCGAGATCGCCCAGAAGTTCCCGATCGATACGGTTGTCGATGCAACGGTGATCATGAATTCGAACTTCGGCGTGTTCGTCAAGCTCCAGGAGGACGTTGAGGCGCTTATTTATTCCTCCGAGATCGAGA
>JADFYI010000036.1 GCA_015233145.1 Candidatus Omnitrophota bacterium | reverse complement strand
GATTGCAATTATCATCGTCCACAAGGACCGGCCTGAGTATTTGAATATTTGTTTAAATGCTTATACTCGATATTTTAATCGTCGGTATGGCCGCAAAGGGCCGCTTTGGCAAGGACGAAGCAAATGGTTTGCGGTTGGAAAAGGTGAGGAGTTTCTCAATGTGACACGTTATGTGCATTTAAATCCTGTGACAGCGTATCTTGTTGAGCATCCGGCTGATTGGGAATATTCATCTTATTGGCGTTATATGGGGCGTTCACATGATGGGCTGGATTTGATGGTTGACACAAGCTGTGTTGATATGACTTCTTGTGAATATGAAAAATTTGTAGAAGATTATAAAGATGCACAACGTAAAGTTTCAAAATTTAAGAAATTATTTCTTGAATAGGGAAGGTGATTCGCCGGCTTCGCCCAACCGCGTAGGTCGGACCTGCGCGGTCGAGTGGGTTTTGTTGATTTTTTGTCAAACTTAAGATTTATTGACCTGCTTTAAAACGTCTCTGGCCAGGGCAGGGCCGATGCCGCGGATGCGTCCCAGGTCATCGGCTGTTGTGAATTTGAAATCGTTGAGTTTTTGGAATCCGTGCCCAAAGAGGATGCGCGCTCTCACGCGCCCGATGCCTTTGAGAGAAGCCAGTTCCAGCAGTTCCTCTTTAATTCCATAGCGTACCCGGTTTTTTAAGCCTTCCAGAAAAAACGTGAGTTTTTTAAACTGAAAAACTTCGGCAATGGACTGGGCCGCATATAAAAGCCACTGGGCTGATTCGGTATGACGAAAAACATCTCCGGGCCCGATATTAAACCTGTCGCAAATCGCGTCTTCTTTTTCTTCATCCATCCAGCGGGTGAGCATCCACACGGTTTTTAAGACCCCCAGCGACATATAATAATCACCCATGGATTCAATGTCGTCACGCGTGAGGATAAGTTCGTCCGCTACTTTGTTGCCAAAATCTTCCAGTTCTTCATAATCGTTTTTGCCGACAGAAAAAATTTCACTGTCCGGGGAGGAACAGATAAGATGCAAAATCCCGATTCCGGAAAATGATTTTCCCATCGCGATTTTTGCAAGCCCCTTTTTGATGATAAGGCCTGTGGCCGGATCAATATAAAGCCGGCTCACGCGCGCGCCAAAAGGGGTTGTGAAAAAGCGAAACCCTGATTTTTCAATAAAGCCTTCAGCGCGTAAAAAGTCAAAGGTGTTGGCAATAATATCGATTAAATTAACACCCTTTTTCTGGTAGGAGAGAAAGGTGTGCTCTAGGAATTCAAACATGCCGTTGACATCATGCACATACCCTCCGGCGAGAGAAGCAAGGATGTGCTTGCGCAGCTCTGCTTCATCCGCAAGCTGGGAGTCTACAGGCTCAGGCGGCGCCATGATAAAGCGTTCAAAAAGCGCGTCCTGGTCTGAAAGCGACTTGGCCACCAGAATCGCCTCGCCATAGTCATCATACTGCGGCCGGCCCGCGCGGCCCGCGCACTGTTTGTATTCTGAGGCTGGAATAAAAACCTGTCCCGCACCTGAGGCGTAGCGTTTCACATCGCGGATAATCGCGCGCCGTGCCGGAAGGTTCACGCCCTGGGCCAGGGTGGGTGTCGAGCAAATCACCTTGATAAGGTTTTTCTTAAAACTTTCTTCCACAAGTTCGCGCTGATGGGGTTTTAACCCAGCATGGTGGAACGCCACACCATGCTTAACAACATCAGCAAGTTTCTGGCAGATTTTGGTGGAATCAAGGGGAGGCGCAATCTCCTCGGAAATTCGCAAAAGTTCCTGGCGTTCTTCTTTGGAAAGAAGTTTTCCTACCCACGGGCAAAGCTCGCGCGCCACAGCCTGGGTTGACCTGCGGGAATTCACAAAAACGAGCGCCTGGCCTTTGCCGCGCAGGGTATCCATCACAAGTTTTTGGACTTCATCGGGCGCGTCTTCCTTGATAACACGGACATTGCCATTTTTATAGGTCACGCGTTCATTGTAATAAACGCCTTCATGTAAAGGGATGGGCCGCCAGGTTGAGACCACAAGCTCGGCATTAAGCCAGCCAGACATTTCTTTGGCGTTGGGGATTGTGGCCGACAAGGCTAAAACCTGGGCCTCGGGGTTAAGGAGCCTTAAACGGGTGGCAAGAATTTCCAAAGTCGGCCCTCGTGAACGGTCGCCCAGGGCATGGATTTCGTCAAACACAATAACCGCGAGGCTGTTGACCAGCCACGTTGAGCTTGCGCGTAAAAGTGAATCAACTTTTTCTGCTGTCGCAATTACAACGTCATAGTTTTTAAGATACGCACTCGGGGAATCCAGGTCTCCCACGGCAATGCCCACCTTTAGGCCCAGGGCGGAATATTTTTTAATAAAATCCCGGTATTTTTCGCTGGCCAGGGCTTTTAAGGGTGCGATGTAAATACAGCGGCCCTTTTTTTCCGCAATGGCCTTAAGGATGGCGAGCTCTGCGATAAGCGTTTTTCCTGAGGCTGTCGGCACTGCCAAAACCAAAGATTTTCCATCGAGAACCCCGGCCTTGATGGCCTCAGCTTGCGGAGGGTGGAGCGTTTTGATACCGGTCGCAAGAAGTGAGTCAGAGAATGTCGGAGGGAAATTGTATTTTTCGAGGGTTTCTTTGAATTGCATGATGTTGTCTATAAAAAACGTAGGGGTTCAATTTATTGAACCCTATTTAGGGCAAGTTCCTTACGTTAATTTTATGTCTTTCAACCACTTCTTATTTTTCAAATACCATTGGGCTGTTTTTTGAATGCCGTCTTTAAGGTCAACCTTGGGCGACCATCCTAAAACCTTTTTTGCCTTGGCAATGTCTGCCCAGGTGGCCTTGATGTCAGCTTTGTGGAAAGGCTTGTGGATGAATCTGGCTTTTTTCCCGAGATTTTTTTCGATGAGCCCTATCATAGCTTTAAGAGTATAGGGATGGTTCCCGCCGAGATTAAAGATTTCAAATCCGGTTTTTTTGAGTGCTTTGATGGTGCCCCGGGCAATGTCATCCACAAAGGTAAAGTCCCGGGATTGTGTGCCGTCGCCAAAAACATTCAAAGGCGTTTTTTCATCAATATTTTTCATAAAGATAAACACCGACATGTCCGGCCTTCCCGCAGGGCCGTAAACAGTGAAATAACGCACAATGGAAATGTCAATCCCGTAAAGGTAGTGGTAGCTGTAACAGAGTGCTTCCGCCCCTTTTTTACTTGCCGCGTAAGGGGAGATGGGGGTGTTGACAGCCAGGGTTTCTTTAAATGGCATTTTTTGCCCGGCATAGAGCGATGAGGTGGATGCCAAAATGAATTTTTTGATTCCCTTGTCTTTGGCCAGGTTAAGAAGGTTTAAGGTTCCTGTGATATTGGTCGACAAATAAACAGCCGGGTGTTCCATGCTGTAACGGACGCCGGCCCGTGCCGCAAGGTTGATGATGGCGTCGATTTTGCGGTTGTTAAGGATTTTTTTAAGGCCCGGGGCATTTTCAATGTCAATTTTGTGGAAAGAAAAGTTTGAAAAAGCCTTAAGCTCTTTTAAACGGTATGTTTTAAGGCGGGTGTCATAGTAGTCGTTAAGGTTGTCTATGCCGATGACGCGATGTCCCTTTTTAAGGAGGAGTTCGCACGTCTTTGAACCGATAAATCCGGCCGCGCCGGTAACGAGATAGGTTGCCATATGTTTGTCTATTGTAGGTGGCAAGAGAGCGAACGTCAATGATGTGATATTTTTTTATTGAAAAATTCGGGTTTATAAGGAGAATGGTGTGTCGGTAAGTTAAATGTTTCTTATTTTTACCCATTCGGGTAAGAAAAATGTTTTTCTAAGGTAAATTAAATCAGGAGGTTTTAATGGATGTTCCTTTGGAAGTAATTTTAAAAAATGTCGAGTTTAAGGAAGACGTGGAAGCTGTCATTATGGAGAAGATTGAAAAGCTTGAACAGGTTTGCAACCATATCACGAGCTGCCGTGTTTTTGTCGAGCAGAACCCAACCCATCAGAATGCCAAGCATTCTTATCATGTCCGTATTGACGTGCGCATGCCGCCGCACCACGAAATTGTGGTCAAGCGCGATTCCGGCCGTAATGTCCATGATAATCTCCCGACTGTCGTGCGTGAGGCGTTTATCGCTGCTCGCCGCCAGGTGGAACAGATTGTTGACCGCCAGAAAAAACATGTCAAGGCCCATACCAAAGAGAAGATGATGCCGGCCAAGCTCCGCAAGGCGCTTACGACTGAAGAATAATTTCTGCGAAGCAGAATTTCTTTATGAACCTTATCCTTCTTTTTCCTTCTGACTTTAAAGCCTCCGGACGGGTGCAGTTAACCGGCCGGAGGCTTCATCATGTTTTTGACATTATTAAGCCCAAATTAAACGACACTTTGGTTGTCGGCCTTGCCGGCGGCCACAGAGGGGTTGCCCGCGTTGTCCATCTTGACGGAAAAAGCCTGGAGCTTGAACTCTCGTTGACAGAAACGCCTCCGCCAAAACTTCCAGTTGTGTTGTGCGTGGCCTTGATGCGTCCGATTGTTTTTAAACGCGTTTTGCAGACGGCCGTGTCAATGGGGGTTGAGCGGATCATTTTTTTCCATTCTAAAAAAGTTGAAAAGAGTTTTTGGCAAAGCACGTCTTTGGAAGATGACTCAATTCAAGAGCAGGTTGTTTTGGGGCTGGAGCAGGCCAAAGACACGGTTATCCCTGAGGTGTTTTTTTATAAAAAATTTAAACCCTTTGTCGAAGATGTTTTGCCGGTTCTTTTAAAGGACAGGAGGGGCCTTGTTGCTGACCCGTCGGGTGAAATTTTGAACATGGATCGGGCGGCTGCTGATCCGTTGGTATTGGTCATCGGCCCTGAGGGTGGTTTTATTCCTTATGAACTTGAGAAATTTAAAGAGGCAGGATGCCAGGTGGTGAGTTTAGGGGAAAGAATTTTAAAGGTCGAAACCGCAATCGTAATGGCCGTTTCACGGACCGCGCAGGTCCGACCTGCGCGGTTGGGTGGTTTTTGTTGATGTTTTGTCAAAATTAGCTCGTTGGCTCGTTAGTTCGTTAGCTTATAGCTCGTTAGTTCGTTAGCTTGTTAGCTCGGGAAGTTGAGGGTTTAATATTTTGAGAAGGATTATTTTATGAAAGCTGTGATTCAGCGTGTTAAGGAAGCCCAGGTAACAGTTGCCGGAGAGGTTGTTGGTAAAATCGGCAAAGGGGTTTTGGTTTTTGTGGCGGTTGAAAAAGGGGATTCTCCGAGCCAGGCCGAGGCTTTGGTCAAAAAGATCAGCCAGTTTCGTTTGTTCCCCAGCCCTGACGGCGGAAGGATGGACTTTGCCAATTTTGAAGTTTTGGGGGAGTTTCTGGTTGTGTCCCAGTTTACCCTGGCCGCGGATTGCAACAATGGCAACCGCCCGTCGTTTGATAATGCCGCGCCGCCTGAGGAAGCTGAAAAACTCTATAATCTTTTTGTTGAGCTTTTAAGAAAAACGCCCTGCCGTGTGGCCACAGGCAAGTTTCGCGCCATGATGGACGTGGCTTTGGTGAACGACGGGCCCGTGACCTTCATTCTGCAGACCAAATAATATGGCAACTATTATCGACACCCACACACATCTTTATGATATTCCTGACGTGCCATTGGCGCTTCGTGAAGCCAGGGAGGCCGGCGTCACAGACGTTGTGGCCTTGGGTGTTGATCTCATTTCAAACCAAAAGCATTTGGCCCTCGCCGCAGATTCAGCCCATCCTTTTATTCATCTGGCCCTTGGCCTTCATCCGGGGAATATTACGCCTGAAGAAATCGAGAAATGTTTTCCTTTTTTTCAAAACGCGCTTAAAGACCCTGGGGCTTTTCCTCGTCTCGTGGCCATGGGGGAAACCGGCCTTGATTTCTGGTACAAGAACGTCAAAAATTCTGATGAGAAAAAAAACGAGCAACGCAAAGTCTTTGCCCGCCACCTTGAGCTTGCCAGGGAGTTTAATCTGCCAGTTGTTATTCACAGCCGGGGCGCCTGGCGTGAGTGCCTTGATATGACAGTGAATGCAGGAGTCATTAAAGCCAATTTTCACTGGTACAGCGGCCCTGTGGATGTGCTTGGGGATATTTTGGATGCCGGCTTTGTGGTGTCTTTTTCACCGGCGCTCGAGTACAGCCCGGAATCTCGCCAGGCCGCGGAATTCTCGCCTTTGGATAAAATCCTTATAGAAACCGATACGCCTGTCAGGATTTCTGTTGCCGGAGGGGAGCGTATTCCCTCAACACCCAAACACGTCTGGCGGACATTGCGCGCCTTGTGCGCGCTTAAGGGAATCGGGGAAGAACAAGCCCTATTCACAGTCAATCAAAATGCCAGGGCATTTTTTGGTATCCAGGGGTAAGTTCCATGAGTGTTTTAAGCCTGATTTTTTTGGCCGTGCTTTTAACAACGTGTGTCTGTTGCGTTGCGTTGTCTGCCAGGCGTATTGTCTGCCAAGAGACTTTTCTTTCAGATATCAAAATCCTTGGGGTTTTACTTTTTATTTGCATTCTTGGTTTTTCCATCCGCCTGTGGGGTGAGCCTCACAGGAAACATATTTACTACGACGAATTTACCTACCTTTCTGTTGCTCAGAATATCGCGCATCAAGGCGTTGCCGGCGTGACCTTAAAGGGCGACAGCTTCTATTCCGAAGTGATGGCAGAAAGCAACCGTCCAGTTGGGTATGCCCTTGTCGCTGCCCTGGCGTATATTCTCGGCAGGAATCTCAACAGGGACGTTCTGTTTTTGAATGTTTTTCTAGGGACAATATTGATTCTGGTGATATTTCGAATTGCCTGGCTTGTGTTTGAAAACCGCGTGACTGCCTTGTGGTCAGGCATTTTTGTTATGATTTTGTCTCCTTGTGTTGCCTTTTCCGCGTGCGCGGGAGCTGATATGACCGCTTTTTTCTTTTTTCTTCTGGCTTGTCAATTTTTTCTTGAATGGTTTCGCCGCAGGGAGCGCCTGTTTTTGTTGACCGCGGTTTTTTTAGTTTGTTACAGCGCTTACGTCAAGCCGGAATATGGTGTTTTGGCGCTTATCGGCACAATATTGTTTTTGATGGTTATTTCTCGACGAAAAGATTGGCAAGAGGTTGTAAAAAGCGATTCCATTTTTGCGATGATCTGCCTTTCCCTGCCGTTATTGTTCAGAAGTTTTTTAATGGTGCAGCAAGAGTCCTTGCATGCCCAGAGTTTTTTCTGGGGGCCGCATCATTTTCTTAACCATTTATTTCCGAACGGCCGTTATCTTTTGGGCCAGCTTCCTTTAGCCATGGCCCTTCTTGCCGCTGTGTTCAGATTTTCCTTTAAGAATAAGATTTTGTTGGGGTTATGGGCCTGGTTTTTGGGCGGTTTTGTTCTTGTCAGCGGGTATTTTTTCCCCTTGAAGCATTGGCCGACCCAGGAACGCCATTTCCTTCTTTTTTTACCCGCGTTGATTTTGTTGGGATCCGATGCTATCGGATCTTTTTTGGGAAAGGTAAAATATGGGCGGGTATGGGGCGTGATGTTGTTTTTAATGATTATTTTTTACGAGATTTCCAGCCAGGGGATGCTAGAAAAATTCTTTTTTAAAAGGGCCGGCCATGAAAGCGAAGAAATTTTATTTGTCAATAACATGACTCGCGATGAGACGGGAGGGTTTGAGGCGAACGGCCACTTGGGAGACCCTCTTTTATTAACAATGGCTTTGCCGATGATCCCTGATGACGCCTATGTCCTTTACGAGCAGCCGGATTTTATTGTGACCCAAAGCTCCAAAAAAGCATTAGATGCCTCCCTTTTTCTTAACGGAGATCGTCCTTTGAAGATCGCCTGTTTTAAAGGTTTTCTCTGGCCCGGGAGAGAAGGGCTCATGGAGGGTGTTTTGGCCCGGGAGTATGCCTGCAAGACAGTTTCGATGCTGCCTGTGCCGGGAAGGACGCGGCCTTTTAGTGTTGATGTCTGCACCAGGCGCGTGAAGGGATGATTTGCTTATTGATTGCATTTCCTAAAAAAAACTAGATAATAAAGCGATATGTTCAAAGTTATTGCCAAACACACCATCAGCACGAATTTTAAGCGCATTGATATCAAGGCTGAAAACCTGGCGGTCAAGCTTAAGCCGGGTCAGTTTGTGACTGTGATGCCTGACCGTTTTTCGCGGCGCATTCCTTTTAATGTTTTTGAAGTCGACTGGCCCCGCAAATGCCTTTCCATCGTGTTTGAAGAAAAAGACGCTGAAACCGTCAAGCTCGGCGCCATGAAACTGGGTGAAGATGTTTTTGCCGTGAGCGGGCCTTACGGGCTTCCCAGCCCTATTGAAAAGATTCCTCAGGGCGCTGTGGTGTGCGTGGGTGAGGGCCTGGGCTTGAGTTCTCTGGTGCCTTTTTGCCGGTCATTCAAGCAGGTGGGTGTTAAGGTTGTGGGTGTGGCCGGGTTTGAAACACGCAAGACCTCAATCCTGGAAAACCAGATGCGCCTTTACTGCAACAAATTTTATGTGATGTATAAAGACGGGATGCATGAGCGAAAAGGGGATATCCTTGAGCCTTTAAAAAAGGTTATGGCTGAAGAAAATGTGGTTCGCGTTTACGCCGACACTTCGATTCATTCTCTGCTGGATGTTGATGCCATAGCCAGGGAAAAAGGCGTTGAGTTGTTCGTCAATTTAATGCCGTTAATTTCCGACGGCCAGGTCTTTTTTGAAACCAGCCATGTTTTTATGAACGGACAAAAATATTATCCTGCTGTGGATGGAATTATGATCAAGGCGGATAAGGTTGATTTAAAGGAAGTTGTAAGAGCCGTCGACAGTGCCAAGGAGTATGCAGAATGCCGGAAGAAAGAAAACGCCTTATTGAGCCAGCCAAACGCATTCGGACGTTTCAAGAAATTCGTTTGGGGTTAAGCCGGTCTGAGGCAGTTTCCAATGCGAGGATTTATCTTGAACGGGAACGTTCGGTCAAGGGGGAAGCCTGTCCTTTGGGCACGGATATTTTTGCGGTTTTGCGCGCGATCGCCAAAAATGATTTTTCCAGTGCCCTGGAAACCCTTTTTCAGTCGAATCCGCTTCCCGGTGTTACGGGCCGTATTGCCGGTGAGCCATACCTTGAGACACAGGTGTTTAATAAAAAAGGCGAGCAGATCAGCCTGCGCGCCATAGAAGCTTTTCTGGGAGATAATGCCAGGGTCAGAAAACCTCTGGCTCCGGCCAAGCCCAAACAAAAAGTGGCTGTGATAGGGTCTGGCCCGGCAGGGCTTACGGCCGCGTCGCTTCTTTCTGGGGCAGGGTACCGGGTGACAGTGCTTGAATCTTCCCATGTTATCGGCGGCACGCTGAGTTATGCGTATCCTGAATTCCGCCTTCCGGCAAAGGTTGTTTCCATTTCTGTTGCGGCACTGCGTGACCGCGGCGTTGAATTTGTTCCCAATATATTGTTAGGCCGGGAGGTCCTTCTTCAGGAACTTTTCGACCAGGGGTTTGCGGCTGTGCTTCTGGCCTGCGGCGCCGGGGTGTCGAAAGTGCTGGGCATTCCTGGTGAAGAATCTGCCGGTGTTATCACTGCAGAAGATTTTTTGAAAACCCGTCATTGGATGAAGGCGGGTGAAGACGCTTACACAACGCCTCTTAATGTTGGCCAAAAGGTGCTTATTGTCGGCGCTGATGACAAGGCCTTTGACTGCGCAAGAATCCTTGTGCGGCTCGGCAAAGAGCTTGTGATTGTGGTCCAGGGCTCTGAAAGCCATATGGGTGTAGATGCGGCAACGATCCGTGAAACTGCTGAAGAAACTGTCAAGTTCCGCACCTTTGCCAGGCCTAAGAAAATTTTAGCTGACCACGCCGGATGCGTGAAAGGCCTTGTTTGCGACCATCTGGATTACAGGATTGATGCCCAGGGCCGGTTAAACATGATTGTTGATCCCGAGGTCGAATTCACCCTGGAAGCCGATACTGTTATAACGTCAGCGGGCAGCGAACCTAATACGCTTTTTTTGCACAATCTCCCCGGACTTTCCGTGGGTGCTGACAAGAGCCTTGGTATGAAGCCCGGCACATGGGAAACGAACCTTAGTGGCGTTTTTGCCTGCGGGCATCTGGTGTCACCGGGGGCGACACTGCTTGAAGCCATGGTTTCTGCCAAACGCGCGGTCGCGGAAATTGAGAAATTTTTAAATTCCTGACATGCCTATGTCTCCTCTTATCCAGAATATTGTTTTAAAGAAATCCAAGGCTGAAAAAATCGTCATGCTCACGGCTTACGATTACGCCATGGCCGCGATCCTCGATCGTTCGGGCGTTGATATTATCCTTGTCGGAGACTCCCTGGCCAATGTTGTCCTGGGGCTTGCCACAACCAAAGAAGTCGGGATGGACGCCATGTTTTCTCATGCCAGGGCCGTGCGCGCCGCAGTCAAAAATGCGCTTGTGGTTGTGGATATGCCTTTTGTCAGTGTTCAGCCGGATTCCTCCCGTGCCCTTTTTCATGCCAAACGCTTTACTGAGGAAGCGGGTTGCGACGCGGTCAAGGTGGAGTGGTTTGATAAGTGTCCTGACGTTGTCCGTTCTCTTTTAGCCGCCGGAGTTCCTGTGATGGGGCATGTGGGATTAACCCCGCAGACCGCAGAAAAGCTGGGCGGGGTTAAGGTGCAGGGTAAGGCCCCGGATGAGGCGCAAAAGATCATTGAGCAGGCCAAAGCCCTTGCTGATGCCGGGTGTTTTTCCGTTGTTATTGAATGCGTCCCTGAAGACCTGGGCCGGAAAATAACTCAAGAGCTTAAAGTCCCCACGATCGGTATCGGGGCAGGGAAGCATTGTGATGGCCAGGTTCTGGTGTTATACGATATGCTGGGCCTGACAAGCGGCAAGGTTCCCAAATTTGTCAAAAAATACGCTGAGGTGTCTACTCTTATGACAACAGCGGTCCAGGCTTATGCCCGCGAGGTCAGGCAAGGGCAATTCCCCGATGAAAGCCAGTCGTTTCATTCCTAATGTGCATTATTCTATTTTCTTAAATTACTCCTTAATACCTGGTACTTCCACCTCCCGCACCCCGATAACGCCCGGTGCCCGGCATTCGAAAGAGAAAGGTTTATGACCATGCAACTAGCGGGGCCCCCCCCGTAGGCGCCCCCAGAAATTCAAAATTATTTTAATAAAACCCAACCAAAAGTAAATCAAATAAGAACACAGAGATTAA
>JADFYI010000058.1 GCA_015233145.1 Candidatus Omnitrophota bacterium | reverse complement strand
TGTGGCGAGCCCCGGCGTCCTTAAGACTGCCAGGGAATATCTGGCAGCAGGTTTGCCGCGCATGGCGCAGATGGGGATGTTTGCCCAGGGCCGTGCATCTATCCGCAAAAATCTTTTTAACGATATCAAAAAGGCGATCGAGCAAAGGAAAACCCTGCGCCGCAGGTTGATGAGAGAGGGCGTGGCTTTTGAAGACATCGAAGAGTTCCTGGCGACTGTGGCGGATGTCAAGGGTGATTATAAGCTGGCAGAACAGATCAGTCTCATGCGTTTATGGCAAGACTCTGTCATGGCTGAGGGATGGCCAGTGGATAAGGCCCGCAAAAAGTTGGTCCAAGAAATAAAATTGAAGTCAGCACAACCCGCCCAGGTGCTGTGCAATTCCGCGGCCCTGGAATTGCTGGCGCGCCTGCCCAATGGCGCCGGTGCCTTAAGTTTAGGAAAGTTGCGTTCTTTTGTTGTGATAGCGGATTACAGGGGCCCTCACAGGGATGTTTACCATACCGCGGCGCGCGCGTTCTTTTTGTCCATAGCAGAGGAGGAATGTTACGACTCTGCGGGCGCGCCTCGCGTTACAGGCCTTTTGGCCTCGGACGATATTCTCCGTCAGTTTTTATCCGAGATGGGGGAGTGGCCGCTGTTGTCTATTACCGGAGAAGTCAAGTTCGGCGCTTTAAAGAGGCTGGGTGTTGTTGAGGCTGGAAAGGTTTTGGCTGGCTCCAATTTACGGCTTGTGGTGAGCATGGCCAGGAAATATGCCCGCAGGTACGGCGCCCCTATTCTTGATGCTATTGGCGACGGGAACAGGGGCCTTCTTATTTCCGTCAACAAATTCGAACCTGAACGCGGTTTTAAATTTTCGACGTATGCCACCTGGTGGATACGCCAGAGCATTTTAAGGGCCATGATTGACGATAAGACCATCCGCATTCCGGCGCATATGGAAAAGCTCAGGCATGATTTTAAGGCATTGTGCGCTTCGGCCGGCATCAGCCTTGATAATGAACACATGACTGTGGAGGAGATTGCAGAGCGGATCGGCCAGGAGGCCGATAAGGTTAACGCTGTGCGCGAAATCCCCGATGTTACTGTGTCTTTGGATGCTCCCTCCGGCCAGGGAACGGGCAGCGGCGAGGGCAGTTTCCATAATGTTTTAGGCCGGGAAGATGTGAGCTTCGAGATTGCGGAAATGGAAGAATTTCTGGCCAAAGTGTCCCAGCGCATGGTTGAGATGATTCGCCAGAGAGAAAGCGTTGAGCTTCAGCCTCGTTTCATCGGCATTTTTGAAAGGCGTATTTTACCGATCCTGCGCCTTTCCCCAGACTCTGATACGCTTCTCGAGGTTGGAAACAGGTTCGGCATAACACGCGAACGCATCCGTCAGTGCGAAGTCAGAGTTTATAAATATCTTCACGAAATTATCCAGGAAATGCATCTGACCCTGGAACACTTTTTGGTCAACCGCGATGTCCGCCTTGAGGAAGGCTCTGAGCCTTCCGAGATGCCGCACAATATTTCGCCGGCGGCCATGGATGAGGCTGCGCGCAAATACCCTCGGGCTTCCGAAGGCTTTATGTTCCTGCGCTTGTGGCTTAAGGAACTCGTTGAGTTTTTACGCGAGAACCGTTGCCCGGGCCTGCCGTTGGGCGAGGCGTTTGTAGCGGATAACAGGCCAGGCAAGCCCTCGGTTTGGAACTATGGGCTCACTGATGAAAAGGTGCAGGCCATCCTTAAGGACAAATTCGGATTGTCCGAGGCTCAGGTGGATTTCTTTGTGGCGCAGGTTAAGATCCATGAAAGTTTCCTGGATGAGGAGTCAGCTTTTGCCGCGCAGGCCGAGGCCATGCCCCCGGAATTTACGGGTGTTCCCGTAAGATCAAAAACAGAACAGTGGCTTTTCAAGAGGCTTTCTTTAAGAATCCCTGTGAAAAAATATGCTGTGGACAAAGAGGAGATGGGGCGCGTGATGGCCTTAAGCGGCAAGCCTTTGACGCGCGAAGAGGAACGTATTCTTTTCCAGGCACTTTATGCCAAAAATCTTGATTTCGAAGAGAGAGAAACATTAAGGCTCTTTTTGACCAACAAAAACCAGGGCCTTGTCCGCCATATCGCGTTATTGTGCGGCGT
>JADFYI010000010.1 GCA_015233145.1 Candidatus Omnitrophota bacterium | reverse complement strand
TTTCTCACGCCTGAGGATTTCCAAAAGCCGGGCATCAAACGCCTCGCGGCTGGAAAAATCTTTAGGATTAATAAAGGCCACAGTTTTGATATTGGCCTTACGCGCACGCGTGAGCGCATAAGCGCTCTCCTTATCGGAAATGACAGCGTTAAGGCTGGCCTTTATTTTCTTTTTCTTAAGCGCCTTAATGATGGCCGCAAGGTTACTGCCGTTGCCTGATGCCAGGACTGCAAAATTCATCCTATTCTCCTTTGCTTATACCTTATCATCCCCCACACGCCCGAGAGGCAGAAAATAATTCCAACACTGATCAGGATCACCGAACTCCCGACGAATTCCGAAAGCTTTGAACTGATGAGCATGGTAAGAAGAAACCCCAGGTGGATTACAAACTCCATGGCGCTAAACACCTTGCCCTGCATTTCTTCAGACGACACAAGATGCACCACGGTATTGGCCGCAATCACAATGGGCCCCACCACGATGCCTAAAAGAATGGTCAATCCCTGGGCGATCCAGATGTTCCCTAAACTTTTGACAGCCAAGGCAAAAAGCGAAATCATGGGCCCGCCCAAAATAAGGCAGATAAAAATGGTCTCAATATGTTTCTTTTTATCACCCCACTTGCCGTAGGCCATGCTCCCTAGAAAAAGTCCGGCGCCGAGCCCTACGGATAAAAATCCCAGATGCTTTGTGACGCTATGAAAAGACTGCTGGATAAAAACAATCATCACAACATAAATAGCGCCCGCGGCCATAAAAAGCAAAAACATCAGGTTAATGATATAGCGGATATCGCGCTGTGAAACGATATAGTGGATGCCGTCCATGATTTCATGCAGCACGTTTTTATAAGCCGAAGCCATTTCCTTACTCACGGCCACAATTTTATCCGGCTTGACGCGCAGCTGCGGCCGGCTGATGAGAGATACAAGGAGAGCAGAAATAAAAAACGTGACCGCGTCACAAATAAACCCGCCGCGCGGCCCCACATACTCCACAATCAGTCCCCCCAGAAGCGCGCCCAGCACAAAGGCAATCATACCCGTGACAGTCGCAAGCGAATTGGCGGAATGAAGACGGTCTTTGCCCACAATCTCGGGGATGATGGACATTTTGGCCGGCACATAAAAACGGCTCAGGCAAAAGGCCAGGAAAACAACGATATAAATCGGGATCATGGAATGTTTCGCAATAAAAATAAAAGGAATGGTGAGGATTAGAAACCCGCGAATAAGGTCGCAGACAAAAAGTGTATTTTTGCGGTCCCAACGGTCAACATACACCCCGGCAATAGGCCCGATAATAAAAACCGGAATAATGGTAAATGCCAACAGCTTGGCCAGTTCCATGGTTGAGGCAGAACCGAACTGGCGGCCAGCCACAAGGCCGACAAGCGCCATCTGGTTGATCCTGTCGCCGAACTGGGACACCACCTGGGCCAGCCAAAAGGCAATAAAACTTCTGTTTTCAATGTTCTTTAAGAAACTCATAAGGATTTTATTATATCACTGCTGTTTTGAACTGCGAGGCAAGGAAACGTGTTTTTTTACCCCTTCTTATTAAGGACTCTCAGCCGCTCAATGGCTTTGCGGCGAAACGCCTCCCTGGCTGTGGGACTGATGGCAAGCCGGGCATACGCCTCTTTGGCAGAAGAGATATCGGACAGGGCATCAAACGTCACGGCCAGGTTAAAAAGAGCGTCATCATAATCGGGCTTGAGCGCCAGCGCGGCCTGATACGCCTGCGCCGCCTCTTTATGCCGCAATAACTTGGAATAAAAAACACCGAGAGCAAACTTAAGGCCAGGGTCCTGCGGGGCTGTCTTAATTTTTTTAGTATAATCCGCAACCAAAAGGCGGTACAGCGCGGTTTTATTGTCCTTTAAAAGGTCGTTTAAATCATCGCGCCCGGCAATGGTTTCGTACACCTGCGCGGCTTTTAAAAGCTCTCCGCCATCGGTCAGGGCTTTGGCATAGGCGATGCGGTAACTGTCTTTTTCAGGAAAAATATCCGACGCCTGCTTAAAATGCCGAACCGCCTCGGGGTAATTGCGCGCCTTAACATAAATCAGGCCCATGGAATACTGGATCCTGGCATTCTGGGGGTCGGCATTAAGAGAATCGCGCATCATAAAATAATCGTTACTGGCATAAATATTCTGGCTGATCAGCGTCAAATACAAAAAAACAAAAAATCCCCCCAGGCCAAGGCGCATGATAAGAGGTGATGCTGTTTTTCTTTCCAAAACACGGGTGTAAACCCACACCCCGAGCCTAACCATCACAATTAGGGCAGGAACGCTTGCCACATATAAAAAATGTTCCGCCAGAGAAATCTTCCCCGGAGAAACGCCGATCGAGGTCATGACCTGGGAGACCGGAAAAAGTTCAATCGCAAACCATAACAAGCAGAAAATCGTCAGATCAGAAAACTCTTTTCTGTTTTTCCAGAGGCCCCCAGCCAGAAGCCCCCAGGCCAAAAGCGTAAGCCAAAACTGCCATTCCCCCACCGACTTAAACATCACAAGCCCGCGGTCAAAGTGTAGACCGAGCGGCAAAAAGAAAAGCCTGACGTAAATAAAGACACCTTTTAAGAACGTGGTCACGCCTAAAAGCATTAATGTTTTATTCGGCCAGGGATAAATCTGGGCAATGCCCATAATGTGGCGAAGCCCCAGGTAGGCTGCGGCAATAGCCGCAAATACCGCGAGTCCCAAAATAATGGCCTGGGGGATTTTTTCTTTGGCACGGTCCTCCAGGCACAGCCCAAAAGCCGCGATTGTCAGAATCAAAACACCCGACGATTCCTTGGAACAAAGCCCAAGGACATAACACAACGCGGCCGCCAGTAAAAACCCAATGCGCCGCTCCCTCACAAATTTGATAAAACAATAAAAACCGCTCAACACAAAAAACGCGCTTAAAAGAATGGCGCGGCCGGAAATATTTCCCACAGCCTCCCACTGCACAGGATGGACCGCAAAGAGAAACGCCGCAGCAAACGACTGGAACCGGTCTTTTAACAACAAAAGCGCCAGTAAAAACACGAGGCAGGCATTAAAAATATGCAGAAAAATATTGTCGAGGTTGTAAAAGAAATGGTTTAAATTAAAGAAATGATACTCCAGCGCATAGGTGACATACACCATGGGGCGGTAATAATCTTTGTCTGACTTCTTAAAATAAGTGGAACGAAAATAAGACGGGATGTAGCCCAAGGAACGGATTTCCGCATTGTTAACAATGGAAAAATCGTCGTCCATGGTCTTAAACGGGCTTTCGAGCATAAACGAATACGCGGTGAACACAAAAAGACCAATAAGACAAAAAACCCTCAGGTTGGTTTTTAAAAGCTGGTCGAAGAAATTGAATGCTGACATGTTATTGATTATAGATGATGGCCGCGCGGATTGCATGAGGAAAAATAGAAAAACCTTAATGTCCGCCCATACGGGTAACTTTGCCCTGAAAAAAATCTTTTTCAGGGCTTTAATTTTTTCCCTGAAAGAAAGCAAATAAAAAGCTCTAATGTTTCTCCCATACGGGTAAAAACATTAGAGCTCTTTTATTTGATGGAAAAAATTAAAGCCGACGAGTGGGATCGAACCACCGACCTGCGCATTACGAATGCGCTGCTCTACCAGCTGAGCTACATCGGCGCAGTGTTGCTACAAAATTTCTTTCCAAGAAAAGCAACACGAAGTCCCGCGAGCCGATTAATCCTGGCGAGCGGGACGTAACAAAAACGACGCTTTTTATATCAAAATTTCCAGGGAATGTAAAGAGCAACTTCGAGGAGCACAAACACCTCACATCACGCCTTTTAACATATCATTCATCTGGACTGTTAAATTGTTCATCCAGACAATGAGGCCATAGGTGGCGGCAATAACAACAACACTGACCGTGATTTTTGTTTTCCAGTTGTAATACGGATTAAACCACACCAAAGGAAGGGCCAGTGCCAGGATACAGCAAATCGCGGTAATAACGGTTGAGTTACGAAAATACCATGGACGTGCCTGCTGGGCCTCGGCCTTTGCCCGTCCATCCAGAAACTCATTGCAATACCTGCATTTCAGGGCCTCGTCCTGAATTTCCTCTGCGCAAAAGGGACATTTTTTCATAACGCCTCCATATTTCTCAAAATTCGCGGGCGCAATAAATTGCATCCCTACTCGGGCGCAATAAATTGCGCCCCTACTAGAATAAGCCATCATCCCTTCTTCGTCAACCAGGGCGTGAAAAGAAAAAACCCCTGGGATTACCCCAGGGGTTTTTGTTTTTCTTCAAGGAGTGTGTCCTGGTGGCCCGGAGACCTTGTTAGGTCTCACGCAGCCACCAGGACACTTTTCCACAAAAAAGGGGTCTGGCTTTTGCCAGACCCCCTATAAGAAAAAAGTGCCGAGACCCGGAATTGAACCGGGGACGCAAGGATTTTCAGTCCTTCGCTCTACCGACTGAGCTATCTCGGCAAAATGTTGTTACCAAAATTTTTTCCGACAAAAACAACATTTTGCCCTGCTGAACCGAGGTGGTTTTCGACGAAGTCGAAAATGTCCAGCTTTGCTGGACAAACACTCTGGTGAAGCAGGGCGGTATTTCTTAAATCCATGTCAAAAAAGCGACACGAAGTCCCGCGAGCCGATTAATCCTGGCGAGCAGGACAAAATCACTTTAAAGAGAACCCTATTTTATATAAAGCCCTCTGCTTGTCAATTAAAAAAGGCCTCTAGTGCCCCCGTCCGCTTCGCGAGCTTTAACGCCCTATTTTAATAACAGGATTCTCATTTTTATCGAGCCATGATAAAAGCTTTCCGACCCGGCGATGCTCCATGGCCACGCATCCGGCAGTTGGCCTGGCCCCTTGCCCACGCCAAACGTGAATAAAAATCGCGCTGCCCTGGCCAGCCACAACAGGGTCGGTATTATACTCAATCACAGCGCCGATATCATAAAGCCCGTCATCCCGCTTCATTTTTTCAAATGACGAGGCTAGTGGCGCGCCGTGAACCCATAAATTATACTGTTTGGAAGAAACATCATCCACCCAAAAGTCATCCGCACCGGCCTCGCGGTAATCAAGCGCGGTCTTTATTTTAATATCCCTGCCAAAAGCGCGTTTTAACGCAAACACCCCTGAAGGTGTCTGCCCATCGCCTTCACGCTTCTCGCCTTCGGGCGCAAAACCCTTTCGCCCCACAACGCAGGGCCACGGCCCCAGGACACGCTGCCAGCCTGAAGACATTCTTTTCCAGCCTGTGACAACCGCATGAAAATCCTTGCCTTGAGGATTCACGACCACAGCCTGACGGGCCTGAGGTGCCATGTCTGAGGGCGGCGGCACAACATATTGGGAAAGGGAGCTGCAGGAAGAAAAAACAATTGCGGCAAAAAACAAGAAAAACACTCTCATGCCTTGGCCTTAACGCTTTTCATCTGGCGCGTCACCATCATGGCCGTGACATTATCGCCCACGGCATTGAGCATTGTGGCTGGCGGGTCTACGATTGTGCCGATCATGGTAATAAGAGGCATGGCCTCAATAGGAAAGCCGTACATCGTAATAATGAGAAGCTCCCCCAGCATGCCGCCGGCAGGAATGCCGCTAATAACCGTGCCTGCCAGAATCGCCACACCTGTGGCGGAAAGCCAAACGCCAAGCCCGAAAAATGGCATGTGGAATACCGCAAAAAGAAAAGCGATTTTAACAATGGCCGCAAGGCACGAGCCTTCCATATGGATGGTGGCGCCAACAGGTATCACGACCTCGCGGATATCTTCGGGAGTGCCAATATTTTCAGCGGATTTCAAATTCACAGGAATCGTGGCCACACTGCTCCCTGTGGCCAGGGCTGTGAGCGCTGTGGGTGGGATATTCTGCCAGAATGCCTTAAGCCCCCTTAAACCCCCTGCCCAAAAAACATACAAAGAAAACGCAATGGCAAAATACCCCAGGGATACCGGGTAATAAAGCGCGACCACGCGCCCATACGAGCCCACCAGCCCCGGGCCAAAAACACCAACCAAATAGGCAAAGTAAGCCCCCAACCCCACAGGCGCATACCACATGATCATGCCGATGACATTGGCCATCACCTCATTACCCGCCACAAGAAACCTGGCAAACGGGCGCGCTTTCTCCCCGGCACGCGCGGTCCCAACGCCCACAAGCACAGCGAAAATAATCAGGGCCAGCATGTTTTTTTTCGATAAGATATCGGTAAAGTCCGATGTTGTCACAGCCTTGACAATCTGGTCGCCAACGCTTAAAGCGCTTTTCTCAACACCCCCGGGAAATGCCACGGTATTTCCCGCAAACGGCGGAAAAATCTGGACGCAGAAAATCATGAGGATTGAGGAAATCGCTCCGGTCAGGATAAAAAAGAACATCATCCAGCCCATAATGCGCGCCAGGCGCCGCATATCTTCCATGCCGGCAATGGCTGAAGAAATCGAAAAGAAAACCAAAGGGACCACAGCAGTAAAAAGCAGATTCAAAAATATATCACCTAGAGGCTTGATCACAGCGGTATGGCTTTTGAAAATAATTCCGAAGAGTGAGCCGGTTAAAATCCCGGCAAGAAGAATGAGAGGAAAAGCGTAGTTCTTGAGGGCACGCAACATCAAAAGAAGTTATTTTTCCATGCTATTAATGATCTTGGAGTAAACGTCCTGGGCAAGGTCAATCTTGGGCATAAACGATTTTCTGGCCTTGACAGAAATCTTGGTTGTGGTGGCATTGACAGAAATACAGGTCACCGTGACCTTGGCGCCGCCGATCATGGCCATGGTTTCACCGGCAGACTCGTTGGCCTGGATCACAGAACCCATAATGCCGGCAATTTGTTTGGCCGCATCCATGGCTTCACCCAAAGAACGCGCTGTGGTGCCTTCGACAGTATCGGGGCTGACCACATACCCGCCCACAGCGCCCACTGAAACGAGAGCAAGGGGAACACAGCCTGATGACATGACAGATAATGCCGCGAATAAACCAAATGCGAGGATGCGCGTGTGAATTGACTTAGCCATTGTTGCCTTTAAAATGTTATTTGATGACCCTAATATCGGCATATTATCACGCTAAATAAAACGTGTCGATATCTTACTAAAAAAAATGATGCCCACTTAAACGAACCTGCGCACTTCGGAAATACGCCTGATCAGCCGATGCGGTTTGGCCTTTTTTAATTCTTTTTTTGTGCACGAACCCGTGGGGATAGCCAAAGTCAATACGCGGGCTCGCCTGCCGCACTCAACATCCACGGTCATATCCCCCACATAAAGCGTTTGCGAAGGCTTTTTCTTCGAGGCTTTAAGGATTTCTTGAATCATGTCAGGATAAGGCTTGGGCCGCTTGACCAGATCCCCGCAGATCACATGGTCAAAATAATGGTCAATGCCGGCTTGCTTCATAATAATATGGCAAAACACCGAAGGACGGTTGCTCGCCACAGCCAAAACACAGCCTTTTTCCTTCAAAAAAGGCAACAGCGACTTGACACCCGGCAAAAGTTTGATTTTCTGGCGAAGCCTCTGGTCATGATGCGCGCGAAAAATACGCAAAGCGCGCGGCACCTGCCTGGCGTCTACAAAAGAATTGACCAGAGAATTGACACCCCAGCCCACGGAACGCTTGATCTTTAAGAAACCTTGCGGAGGCAAACCCATTTCTGCCAGCATAAAATTAATGCTGTCCGCAATGGCGTGAAAGGCATCCACCAAAGTGCCGTCAAGGTCGAAAACAACAAGGCTGACTTTGCGGGAAGGTTCAAGCGTGCTCATGAGGAGGCTTTAGGGTCATCTGATTTTGTTATGGGATCAGCGTTAACAACACCGCCTGAAACAATAATTCTCAACGCTTCTTCAACTGTAATGTCCAGATACTGAACCCTGTCTTCCGGAAGCACGACAAGAAAACCGGTTAACGGATTGGGGACATGGGGAACCATGACATTCAAAAGCTTTCTTCCTGCCTTTTCGGAAATACGGGCCGCTGTTGTGTTGGTCAGAAACCCGACCACATAGGTGTCTTTGCTTGGCCACTCGGCCAGCACAACCTGCTGAAACGTTGCCTTTTCACGAAACATGAAATTGGCAATTTCTTTAAACGCAGGATAAATACTGGCCATGAGCGGCACACGCAAAACAATCTTTTCGGCAAAAGAGTGCGCGGCCCTGCCAAAATAATTTGTCGCTAAAAACCCGCAAAAAAGGATGACCGCCAAAAGGATCAGAATCCCCAGGCCCCAGAAATAAAAATCATAATATTCGAGGAAAAGCGGTTTTAAGGTGTGCCCCAAAAGGCCTTCGGCAAAATTCAGCACCCAGATAAAAATATAAACCGTCAAGACGAGCGGCAGGAAAACAGCAAGGCCGGTGAAAAAATATTTCTTGAGACGGGAAAACATGGTGACTCTCTTAATGATGAAAAGTTTTGACAAGAAAATAAGCCGAAGCGGAAATAGTGGCCGCGCAAGGGATAGTAATAATCCACGCCCAAACAATCCGGCCTGCCACCCCCCACTTGACCGCGCTCAAACGCCTCAGAGAACCAACACCCATAATGGCACCGGTAATCGTATGTGTTGTGCTGACCGGAATACCAAACGACGTTGCCGTAAAAAGAGTGACTGCCGCGCCTGTCTCTGCGCAAAAACCATCCACAGGGCGGAGCTTTGTGATTTTCTGCCCCATGGTTTTGACAATACGCCATCCGCCCAGCATAATCCCGCAGGAAATCGCGGCAAAACAGCTTAAAACCACCCAGACCGGAACGTGAAAAGCGCCCGGGAGCATGTTTGCGCTTAAAAGAAGGCAGGTAATAATGCCCATGGTCTTTTGCGCATCATTGCCGCCATGCCCCATGCTGTAAAGTGCGGTTGATAATAACTGCCCCTTCCGGAAAAAGTGATCGACTTTCGACGGCGATGACTTGCGAAAGAACCAATGGACAATAATTCCAAAGAACAAACCCAACACCAGCCCAATGCAGGGCGCCAGAAAAATAAAAAGCACAACCCTGCTGATGCCCTGCCAAATGAGCGCTGCCGGCCCGGACTTAATTAATGCCGCGCCAATCATGCCTCCGATGAGCGCATGGGAAGAGCTTGTGGGAAGCCCCAGGTACCATGTAATAAGGTTCCAGCCGCAAGCCCCTGTGAGTGTGCCAAAAATAACCGCGTTATCAACGATGTGGATATCAATAATCCCCTTGCCAATGGTTTGAGCCACATGAAACCCGATCGAACCAAACACAAAAACCGCAACAAATTCAAAGAATGCTGCCCAAACCACGGCCTGACGGGGGCTCAGCACCCGTGTAGAAACAACCGTGGCAATGGCATTCGCTGAATCGTGAAAACCGTTTAAAAAGTCAAACGTCAGCGCGAGAAATATTAAAAAAATAATTTCCGGTGTCATGGCTCAGGCCTGCTTTAAAACAATGGATTCAACAACGTGCGCCGCGTCTTCACAAATATCAACAACCGTCTCCGCATCTTCGTAAATTTCTTTCCATTTGATAAGGACAATCGGGTCTTTTTCCGTCTCAAAAAGCGCGGCCAGGGCGGTATCGCGCATGGAATCTGAAATGTTTTCCAGGCGGCTCACTTCAACGCAGGAATTCATGATGAGCTGATAATTTTTCATGTCGCGCACCCCCTTCACAGCCGAGGCTATGGCGCGGGAGGCTTCTTCAATGACCAAAGAAAATTCAATAAGGCTTTTCCTGGCTTCCGTGATCTTGTAGGTATTGATACGATTGGCAATAGTGTTCAGCATATCCACAATGTCATCCAGCGCCTTGGTTAAGGAGTGGATGTCTTCGCGGTCAAAAGGCGTAATAAAAGATTTGTTGATCTGCGCAATGATTGTGCCTGAGGCTTCATCAGCCTTGGCTTCGATTTCATGAATTTTACGGATATAAAACTGGTCAATAGGCCCTTTTTCCACAGCTTTTTTAAAAGCGTCGACAGCTTCCAAAAGGCAGTCGGACTGCCTTTCAAACGCATCAAAAAAATTAAATTCTTTAGGAAAAAATCTATCTAATAACATAAAAACACCTCCCGTAATTTTCAACTAATATACCCAAAGATCAGGCTTCTGTCCAAAACTAATCTCTGGCAATGGCCAGCAATACCAATCCCAAAACAGCAAGCATGGGGCCCACAACCGCGCGAAACATCATCTGGATAAAAATCCAGTCCTTAATCGCCAATGTAATCCCGGCGATCACCAGCGTAAACCCGATAACAAATAAAACAGTCTTTTTGACAGGCATCATATTTCTCCATCTTTGGGGACGGCCTTCCATCGGCGGTGCATCCACGACCACTGGTCAGGATATTGACGGACAAGCGCTTCCACGCGGGACGTAACAACCGCCATGTTATAAACAAGCGTCTCGCGGTCGGTTGCTTTCTTCATAAGGGGGATTTCAGGTTCAATCAGAATCCGAAAACCGCCTGTTTTTAAAGGTAGCGCATACGCAAACAACACCGGAGCGCCTGTTTTAAGGGCATAAGCCACCGGCCCTGGAGCTGTACCTACCTTGCGGCCAAAAAAATCAACAAAAATCCGGCCCGCACTGCCGTAATTCTGGTCCACGGGCATAAAAAGAACCCGCCCGGCTTCCAGCGCGCGCAGAGATTCAAGCACACATCCACGGACCGGAACGCTGTAAACCGGATTAAGCCCCTGGCGCGTGCCCTCTTCCATAATCCTGTCTTTGAAATACTGGTTGCGCAGCGGACGCATCACAATACCGACAGGATATCCGGCCTCAATAAACTTATAAACCATAGCTGCAAACGGGCCGAAATGGGCGATACAAAGAACAGCACCCTTCCCCTTCTTAAGCGCAACATCCAGATTTTCCCGGCCTTCAAAGTGAAACCGCCTGTCTGCAAACCCGGGACACGACGCCGCGCGCGCAACGTCGGCCAAGCCTAAAGAAAGGTTGAAATACGCTGATTTCGCAATCCTGGATTTTTCTTCAGGCGACATCGCGGAGCCAAAGGCAATATCCAGGCTTTCTCGCGCAATGCGCCGCATTTTAGGGCTTAAAGCATACATCACGCCAAAAACAATCCTGGCAAGCCCGCGAAAAGCCGGATAGGGAATAATCCTTAATAAAATTAACAAAAAAGAAAATGAAACACGGGCAATTTTTTGAAAAGCGTGTCGCATGAAACCCTTAATTTTCACTCTTATTGACCCAATACTTTCCTGACATGGCGGATCAATGTTGCGGCATAAACAGGTTTTCCAATATGAGCAACAGCGCCTGCGGAAATTTCTGCCTCTAAATCATCGCTGGAGTCTTTGGATGTCAGAAAAATGACCGGAATATTCTTGGTTTCGTTGATTGTCTTAAGCTTTTTACAGACATCGCGGCCCTTGATCCCGGGCATCAGCTCATCAAGAATAATGAGGTCCGGCTTCTCAGAAAAAGCCTTTAAAAGGCCTTCCTCACCCGACATTGCGTCAATCACCTCAAAACCATGAACCTCCAGAACGGTTTTGAGCATGGTATGAAGCATTTTTTCATCATCAACAATCAGGATTCTTTTGGCATTCTTCATAATATTCTTACCCTTTCGTAAAGGTCGTGATATTTTTCTTAAGAAGACCGAAAATCAGCATCATTAGTATACCTAGAAAACAGAAATATGTAAAAACATCTCCAAATTTTGTGTAAAAGGGCTGTTTTTGACTTAAAGGAATGGCGCCAACAGCTATTCCAGAAACCATGACCCGCTGGCCCAAAGAATCCTGAATAACTCTTAAAGGAATGCCATAAGGGCTGATCAGGGCACTCACCCCTGTATTTGTGGAACGGACAAGCGACCGTCGATTTTCTACGGTTCGAAATATGGCATTCTCAAAATGCATCACCGCACCCGGAGAGCCCTTAAACCAGGCATCATTGGTAATATTGACCAGAAATTGGGCGCCCTGACGGGCTTCTTCCCTGGCCAGCCAGGGGATAGTATCTTCAAAACAAATGAGAACCGCAAAAACTCCTTTCTCTTTAACAGGAAAAAGCGGGTGTTCGGCCCCGGGCGTAAAGTCGTCAATTCCTGCCATCTCAACCACAAAAGGCAGTTGGGCACGAAACGGTATATACTCGCCAAAAAGAACCAGATGGGTTTTGCTGTAAATCGGACCTTCGGAGCCATCAGGATTAAGCATGACCGCAGAATTAAAATAGGCCGCACCCTCTTTTGTGACCGAACCGATCAAAAGAGGGGTTTTTGCCTCACGGGAGAAATCTTTAACTTCCTTGAAAAGTTCAGGATGTTCCCAGCTAAACTGCGGAAACGAAGTTTCAGGCCAGAAAATAATATCAGGCCTGGCGCGTAACGCCTCACGGCTTAACTCCAAATGCTTTTCCACAATAGCCGGTTTTGTACCCTCCTCCCAGACAGCGGCAAGCGGAATATCAGGCTGAAGCACAGCGACCCGCAGCGTTTTTTCCTCTTGAGGAATGCCAAGACACGCCACGCCATACATCACAGCCAAGAAAAAAATCCCCACTGTTGTTAACAAGGCTACTTTAAAATACTTATCCGGCGCAAATTTTTCTGAAATACGCGCCCAAAACTCTTTCAAAATCACATTCACCATCACAAGCAAAAAAGACACGCCAGCCACCCCTGTCAAATCCGCAATCTGGATGATCAGGGTATTCATGCCTTGGGAATGCCCCAGAGACGACCAGCCAAAACCAGTAAAAATGCGTTCACGGATAAATTCCAGGGCCACATACCCGGCAGGAATCAAAAAAACTTTTATAAGAGGATTAAATCTGGAGGACCACGAGCAGAAGAAACCAAAACATCCGAAATAAAGGGCCAGGTAGCTCACAAGAAGCAGCATGCCCAAAACCGTGACATGCCCGATCCACCAGAGCGTCCCCAGAAAGAAAAGAAAACCGGTGAGATACCCCAGGCCAAAAGCCCGACGGCGTGACGCGCCGTCAAGCGCGAAAAAGAAAGGAATAAGCCCAACCCAGACCAAAAATGTCAGGCTCGCGTGAGGAAAAGACAAAACAAGCAACCCTGCGGAAAAAATAGAAAGAAATAACGCTTTCAACATAATATATAAATCTGCCCAATAAACTATTTCCCGCAACACTTCTTATACTTCTTGCCGCTGCCGCACGGGCAGTCATCGTTACGGCCGACCTTGGGCTGGCCCGATGGCTGGCTCGCCTTGGACGCTTGAGGGCCTTTAAGCATACCGCTTAAAGCCTCGCCCTGCGGAGCAAATCCAGGCTGAGAAGGAGCGCCCGGGTCAATCCTGCCGGTCAGGCCGGAAAATTCCTGGTGCACGGCTTCCTGGCGCGTGCCAAAAACACTTTTCATCTGCGGCTCTTCTTCCACAGGACGGAGCTTAAAAATCATTTCCGCCACATTGATGTGAATTGTATCAAACATGGCCTGGAACATCCTAAAGCCTTCGCGCTTGTATTCCACGAGCGGGTCTCTTTGCCCGAGCGCGCGAAGCCCCATGCCCTCTTTCATCCGGTCCATGGCGTAAAGATGGTCTTTCCATTTGGTATCAATGGTGTGCAACAGAAACATTCTTTCCAGGTGCCTGATCTGATCTTTGCCCATCGAGGCTTCTTTTTGGCTGTAATGCTCAGCCAGCTTCTGGCAGATGAACGCCGTGATATTTTCCGCCGGAAGCCCATCAAGGTCTCGGGCAAAGGGCGCTAAGTCAAAACCAAACTTTGACAGCACATAGGCAAAAAGGCCTTCCCTATCAGGTTCATGCCGGGTTTCTGTGGAAAGATAAAACCTGACCGATTCCTCGACCGTGGCCTGGACTGATTCCAGAATAAGCTCGCGGGTGTCCTCTCCCTCGATAATGGAACGGCGAAGGCTGTAAATAACCTCGCGCTGTTTGTTCATGGTGCCGTCGTATTCCAAAAGCTGTTTTCTGATTTCAAAGTTGAATGTTTCAACGCGCTTCTGCGCAATTTCAATGGCGCCTGAGACCATGGGCGACTCAATCACCTGCCCCTCTTCAAACCCTAGCCTCTCCATCATGGCCTTGAGGCTGTCGCCGGCAAAAAGACGCATCAGGTCGTCTTCAAGCGCGACATAAAAACGCGACGCGCCCGGATCGCCCTGACGGCCGGAACGGCCGCGCAGCTGGTTATCAATACGCCGCGATTCATGGCGTTCTGTGCCGATAATATGGAGCCCGCCGGCTGCGGTCACCAGTTCCCGCTCTTTTTTGACCTGATCGCGGAACTGTTTTAAAAACTGGTTGACCAGCTGTTCATGCTCAGGAGGCTGTTCGTCATTCTTTTTGGCCTCTTCAATTTTTTGCACAGCCAGGGCCTTGGCCATAAACTCGGCATTTCCGCCGAGCATGATGTCGGTACCGCGGCCTGCCATGTTGGTGGCGATCGTAACCCCTTTATGACGACCGGCCTGTGAAATAATAGACGCTTCAAGCTCGTGATACTTGGCATTTAAAACCTGGTGCTTGATGCCGCGGCTTTTAAGCATTTGAGACAGCAATTCAGACTTTTCAATCGTAATAGTACCCACGAGGACCGGCTGGCCTTTGTCATGGCAGGTTTCGATTTCTTTCACAACGGCCGCAAACTTCTCCCGCGCCGTGCGGTAAATGCAATCCGGATAATTGACGCGCTGCAAAGGCCTGTTCGTTGGGATCACCACAACATCCAGATTGTAAATCTGCTTAAACTCATTGGCCTCGGTATACGCGGTTCCGGTCATGCCTGACAATTTGGCGTACATGCGGAAATAATTCTGGAAAGTAATTGTGGCGAGCGTCTGGTTTTCACGCTCGATCTTGATGCCTTCCTGCGCTTCCACAGCCTGATGGAGCCCGTCCGACCAGCGGCGGCCCGGCATCATGCGGCCGGTAAATTCATCCACAATCACAACCTTGCCCTCCTGGACAACATAATCCGTATCCAGATGGAAAAACTCTTTGGCACGCAATGCCTGAAGGATATGGTGGCGGTACTCAATGGTTTCCATGTCATGGAGGTTCGGGACATTAAACATTTTAGCGGCTTTTTCTTCGCCGGCTTCGGTCAGGGAAATCGACTTGCCCTTTTCTTCGGCAAGGTAATCATAGCCTTTGCTCAAATCGAGCCCCTTGTGCTTGGCATCAATCTCCTCGGACTCGGTCACGCGCCGGCCGTTTAACTGCAGGGAAATGTTATACGCCGTATAATATTTGTCGGTAGACTCTTCCGCGGGGCCGGAAATAATGAGCGGTGTGCGCGCCTCATCCACGAGAATGCTGTCCACCTCGTCAACAATGGCAAAATGATGCGGCCGTTGCACCATTTCTTCTTTATACGTCACCATGTTATCGCGCAGGTAATCAAACCCAAATTCATTATTGGTGCCGTAGGTAATATCACAGCCGTAGGCTTTCTGGCGCTGCTCAGGCCCCATATCATGCTGGATAACGCCGATCGTCAACCCCAGGAATTCATAAATCGGCCCCATCCATTCACGGTCGCGACGGGCGAGATAATCGTTCACTGTCACGACATGCACCCCGTCTCCGGTCAGGGCGTTCAAATAGGCAGGAAGGGTCGCCACAAGTGTTTTACCTTCACCGGTTGTCATTTCCGCGATATTGCCGTAATGAAGCACCATGCCGCCGATAAGCTGGACATCAAAATGCCGCATGTTCATCAATCTTTTGCCGGTTTCACGCACAACCGCAAACGCTTCAGGGAGAATCTCATCCAGGGCATGTTGTTTTCCCTGATAAAGCTCTTTTTCACGGCGTTTCATTTCGTCCTTGAAGGCCTGGCGCTCGTCAATATTTGTGGCCTCAAGATACTGCGCGCGGACACGCGCAAGGTCGGCTTTCTCGATACTGACGGCTTTTTCAAGCCGCGCCCTGAACTCCGCAGTCTTGGCCTTGAGCTCATCATTCGTCAGGCGGGCAATCCCTTCCTCAAAAGCATTAATTTGAGAAACCCGGCCGCTCAATCGCTTGACCTCATGGATAGAAGGCAACGGCGACTCATCGTGAAGATGAATGTTGACCTTGGGGCTCAAACGCGCAATGTGAGCACGCGCACTTTTAATAACAGGTTTTTTAATAAAAGAATCTAATATCATATCGTCTCCAAATTATAACTATGCCTTTTCACCGGGGCGCATTTTTAAAAACGCTTCTATAAACATGTCAATATCACCATCAAGGACTTTCTGGACGCTTCCGGTTTCAGCCTCGGTACGGTGATCTTTAATCATCTGATACGGTTGAAGGACGTAGGAACGGATCTGGCTGCCCCATTCGATCTTCTGCTTTTTGCCTGCTTCAGCGGCAAGTTCATTATCCAGCGCCTCCTGTTTAAGTTCAAACAATTTCGCCTTAAGGACTTTCATGCACTGAACCTTATTCTGGAGCTGGGAACGTTCCACCTGGCTCTGGACCACAATGCCGGTCGGCATGTGCGTGATGCGCACGGCCGAGTCTGCGGTATTGACGCTCTGGCCGCCGGGACCGGAAGAACGAAAAACATCCACCTTTAAATCATCAGGGTTAATATCCACCTGGATATCGTCATCAATTTCCGGGATCACATCTACCGAAGCAAACGATGTGTGCCGGCGCTTGTTGGCATCAAACGGCGATATGCGTACCAGCCGGTGAACGCCTTTTTCAGCCTTGAGATACCCGTACACTTTATCGCCCTCAATGCGCAGGGAAACATTTTTAATGCCCGCCTCTTCACCCGCAAGGACATCGAACACCGTAACCTTATAGCCCTTGGATTCCGCCCAGCGGGTGTACATGCGAAAAAGCATGCTTGTCCAATCGCACGACTCTGTGCCGCCGGCACCGGAGTTAAGGCTCAAAATAGCATTGTTATTATCATAAGGGCCGGAAAGAAGCACCTGAATCTCCAACGCTGCAATAACGCCTGCCAATACTTCGGCCTCATGCTCAATCTGGCGCTCCATGTCTTCATCACCCTCGGAAAGCTGCAAAAGCTCTTTGGCATCATGGAGGCGCTTTTCAGCATCCTTCATCGGATCCATGATATTTTTAAGGCCTTTTAATTCCTTAATGAGCCTGTTGGCTTCTTCCTGACGGTCCCAAAAACCAGCGCCTGCCATGGCATCTTCTATTTCACGGATTCGGGCCGACTGTTTGGGAAGGTCAAAGAAACCCCCTGAGGTCGGAAAGTTTCTGGGACAAGGATTCAATCTTGCGGTTTAATAACTCGTTCATTTTTTCCTTTAAACACTAAAACGAAAATACACCACGTCGCCCTCTTGAATTTGGTAATCTTTGCCTTCGAGGGTGATTTTCTTGGCTTCCTGGATGGCTTTATAAGAGCCCAGCTCGACTAAGTCTTTATAACGGTAAATTTCCGCGCGGATAAATCCGCGTTCAATGTCAGAATGGATCTTGCCTGCGGCTTTCACAGCTGCTGTTCCCTGGGGGATCAGCCACGCGCGGGTTTCCTGTTCTCCGGCGGTAAAGAAACAAATGAGCCCCAAAAGTTCACGGCCGGCCTGTGCCAAACGCGCGAGCCCCGGAGTGCCGATGCCTGCGGCATCGTAATATTCCTTGCGCTCTTCAGGCGGAAGCTGGACGATTTCAGCCTCAAACTTGGTGCATAACGGAATAAGGGTGGCGCCCTCTTTTGCCGCGCGTTCACGCAAAGGAACCAAAAGCTTTTCATCCACGTTATTTTCATCCGTATTAGCCACATACAAAAGCGGCTTTCCGGTTAAAAACTGAAACTCTTCGATTTGCTCTTTTTCAACTTTTATGGCACGGACCGAAACGCCTTCATTCAGCCCCTTCATGACCGTTTCCAGGGCATTGCACTTGATCTGCGCGTCTTTATCGCCGCATTTGGCGGGACGGATCCATTTGTCATACGCCTTTTGCGCCTGCTGAAGGTCGGCGAGCATAAGCTCGGTTTCAATGGTTTCAGCGGCATCCCGGGGGTCCAGGGTATTCATGACATTAACCACATTGTCGTCTTTAAAACAGCGCACAACATGGGCAATAGCATCCACTGAACGTATATTCGATAAAAACTTATTCCCCAGCCCTTCGCCCTGGCTCGCCCCTTTGACCAGGCCTGCAATATCCACAAAGCGGATTCCTGCCGGCGTAATCTTCGCGGAGTTCCATTCTTTGGAAAGCCGGGAAAGGCGCTCATCCGGCAAAGGCACAACACCAACGTTAGGGTCAATGGTGGTAAAAGGAAAGTTTGAAGCGGCAGCGGCCGCGCCTGTCAAGGCGTTAAAAAGTGTGGACTTGCCGACATTCGGCAGCCCGACAATGCCAATTTCCATAAGATTCCTTATTATATTAATAAAATTATAACAAAATCCCGTATATATTACTTCGCGCACCGCTTCCTGTCGACAAATTTGTTCCAATGCCGCGCACTGCCTCCCCAAGGGCATCCTGCTACGCCAAACTCTTTCGAGCTTGGCTTCGCAGCGATGATTTTCCTTTGCTCTTTGCAAGTGCAAAGGAAAATCAAAAAAGAATCCTATAAACCAACCCCTTAAAGGAACAGATAAAAGGGTTAACTTATAGGATTACAAAAAATATTTATTAATATTATTTAAAATGCCGTTTATTGCCGGCATTGGATACCCGTCATGCCTCAACATTTTCAAAAACGTCTTTGAACTCCTGAAACTGTTTCGAAAAAACCTCAAAATTTTGCCAAACAAGTCCATCCTCATTTTTGCCGGCGGCTTCGCGTTCCATGGTCAGCGCCATCTGCGATAACGGCGCTATGCGAAAATTCGCAAACATGCCTTTTAAGTCATGAAAAATCTTTTGGGCTGTCGGCCAATCCGCAGCTCCCAGCGCCGCAGCCAATCTGGTTATTCTTTCATCAGCCGTTGAAACTGCAATTTTCAAAATACGCTCATAAGAGCCTTCCTTAAGACACAGCTCTTGAACAACATCGTCGAGATCCCTGCGGACAAAATTTTTAAACTTTTCTTTTGAAATAGGCACGCCTTCTCCTTACACCTTTTCCTTGGCCTCGATTTTCGACCTTACCTTGCCCAAAATCCCAAGCACATCAATGGGTTTAAGCATGTAATCATCGCACGTGCGGTTGAAATCTTTCATAAACGGCTTTTCAAAAGCCGTCACCATAACGATCGGAACCTCCTGGCCTTTAACAACCCCGGATTTCTTTTCAAACTCACGCACCTTGGAAAGAACCTCGGCCCCGTCCATCTCCGGCATCACCAGGTCAAGGAGAATGATATCAAAGGGCTGTTCCTGCTTGAACGCCGAAATATACCCGTCCCACGCTTCTCTGCCGTTGATCGCCAGGTATATTTCCCCCATGTCCTTGAGCACCTCCTTAAAAAGTTCGAGGTCTGCAAGATTGTCATCGACGATAAGAATTTTCCAGGTCTTTCTTTTTTTCCAAAGCATACCGAGCCTCCCTTTTAATCCCTGGAAACCTGATTCATCAGTTCTCCGGGATCCTTTTGTATTGCGTAATCTTGTCCCTCAAGGCCTCAATCAACACAGGCTTTGCAAGGTAATCGGTCATCCCCAACCCCATAAGCCGTTCTTTCTCGCCGACCATGGCGGCCGCGGTCAGGGCAATAATCGGGAAATCTTTATCAACACCATCCCGGATGATCTTGGTGGCTTCAATGCCGCCCATCACCGGCATTTGAATATCCATAAAACACATGTCATATTTTCCGGGATTCTTTCTTAAAGAATCAACCGCTTCCTGGCCGTTGACAACGTAATCCGCTTCACATCCCAGGACTGAAACGAATTCCTTTATCAATTCCTGATTCGCGGCATTATCTTCAGCCACAAGAATACAGGTGCCGGAACACTTGTTTTGAACACCCTGCGCATCCCGGACAACTTCTACGGACTTAGGGTGATCAGGCTTTTTGAGCCAGATCGAGAATGAAAACTCGCTGCCCTCCCCGGGCTTTGAACGCACCAAAAACTCTCCGCCCATAATTTCCACAACAGACTTTGCGATCGAAAGCCCAAGCCCTGTGCCGCCATATTGCCTTGTGATGGACATATCCGCCTGGACAAACGGCTCAAAAATTTTCTTTAACTTGCTTTCAGGAATTCCCACCCCGGTATCCCGCACTGAGAACAGAAACCGCGCCCGCTTCCCATCAGTCCCTTCGCACCGGACAGAAAGCACAATGCTCCCCCGGGATGTAAACTTGGCCGCATTTCCCAAAAGATTGATCAAAACCTGGCGAAGCCTGACGGAATCACCCAGGAAAATCCCGCTGGCCGCTTCATCAATCTCAGTCACCATGCTGACGGAAGCTTTTACCTGCGGCTCCGTGATTCGAAGGGCATCCATCAGGCTCTGGTGGAGATTGAAGGGCGACTCTTCCAGGACCATCTTGCCGGCAGAAACTTTGGAAAGGTCAAGGATATCGTTGATAATGTTCAACAAAAGTGAGCCGCTGGACATGATGGCATTGATAAAATTTTTCTGTTTTTCATTGAGAGAGGTATGGCGCAAAAGATGCCCGAACCCTAAAATCGAGTTCATAGGCGTGCGGATCTCATGGCTCATGTTGGAAAGAAATTCGCTCTTGGCGCGGCTTGCCGCTTCTGCTTCTTCCTTGGCCTTGAGTATCGCGGCTTCCGCCTGCTTACGCTGGGTAATGTTGCGCACGAACACCAATTCTTCCTTATGTTCCCCGGAAAAAATTGAAACCGCAGCCACCTCAACGTCAACAACACTCCCGTCGATCCTGAGGTATTTTTGGTCCTTGATGGGCGCAGCACCCCCCTCTTCTTTCATTTTTCGGATACGCTCCTTGATATTCTGGTGGCAATCAGGATGGAACCTGTCCCAGATGCTGTGGCCAACAAGATCTTCTGGAGAGGCGGCACCGAACAATTCAAGGGCCGCAGTATTGACATAGGTAATGGTATCTTGCCTGTGCATAAAAACCGCATCAGGCGCAACTTTAAAAAGCATGCGCAAGCGCTCTTCACTTTTCACAATTTCCTGAGCCGCTTCTTTGCTTTCGGTCTCATCCCAGATAACACCGTCCATCCTGATCCCCAGGCCGTCCTCTGAAAACGTGGGCCGGCCGCGGCTGGCAATATAATGAACGCTTTTGTCCGGCCAAACCACACGGTATTCTGTTTGATACGTTTCTTTTTTCTCCATGGCTCCCGTTATGGTGGATTTCACCCTTTCTTTGTCATCGGGATGGAGAACATTAAAAAACTCGTGCGCTTCTCCTGAAAAAGCAGCAAAATCAATCCCCAGCAATTTGCAGGTTTGCGGATCAAAATAACGCTTTTTTGTCAGGCTATCGTAAGACCATGTCCCCATCCTGGCCGATCTCAAGGCAAGCTGAAGGCGGGCACGCGACTCCAGGATGTCATTCTCCAGTAACTTGCGTTCTGTGATATCAAAAAACGACATCAGGACATGCCTGGCGCCGTTCATCTCCAGCAAACTTCCGCTCATCTTAAGCCACAAAGACCGGGGCTTTTCGTTCAGCAAAAGTTCCTTCTGAGCCTCAATATCCGAAACCACGCCGCCTTCCCGAAGGACTCTCAAGAAAAGATTATGGACAGGGCATTCCTGGCAATAAGTCATGGTGCCGCAGCGTTGTTTGTCTTTAAGCGAATGAATGCAACAGAGCGCCTCTCCGGGGTGAGTCAAAAGCATTCCCAGGGTATCCCTGCCGATCAAAGCCGCGATTGCGTTATTCGCCCGCTTGATAAGCCCTGTTTCGTCAAGAAGCAGGAACCCGACATCTGCCGAATCAAAAATAATCTGAAGGTTATGCCGCTCATGTTCCAATTCAAAGGTCTTATTCCTCAACTGGGTTGTCCGCACCAGGACATCTCTCTCGAGATCAAACTTGCGGTTAATGAGAAGCCTGATAAATAGCGCAAGAATAAGCGTTAATACAAGCCCGATCAACGCAAATGACACGCTGAATATCCCCAATAACCCCATGGCTTCCGACTGAGAATGGACAACCAGGGCATAGGACTTCCCGAACATAAAAAGCGGGCACACATAATTTCTCTCATCTTTGAGGTCAAATATTTGAGGTTTGAGAGTGTCAGGGGCTGCGGTTTCTTTACTTAATGAAGACCCCAGCCATAAGGGAGTTTTTCCTGTCTCGAGCTGGTATAAATCCACATCCGCTGTCTTACCGAGGCCTGCATTGGCAGCAAAAAAATAAGACGCCTGCCTGAGCAGGTCTAGGGGGCGAAGAATCACAACAGCAAATCCCTTTAGATCCTCATTCTTGAAAACAGGGTCAAAGACAAAAATGGATTTATATTTTCCCGGCGTCCCCCCTTCTTGAGGGAAGGCAATAACATCTGTCGCCGAAACAAGGCGGGTACGGAGCGCCATTTCCAATCCCGCGCGCAGGCCCGGCTCTGATCCGAGGTCAAACCCCAGGACTTTTTCCTTGCCAGCCAGAGGCTCCACATATCTCACCGGATAGTAGACAGGCCGGCCGGCCGCAGGCACGCGAAGGCCTTCCGCGTTTTTTTCATAAATAGTAAAATCACCGGCCCCCTGCTGACGGGCTTCTGCTTCAAACCGCTCTCTGGAGTCTGCCGGAACCGCCGCAACCCATTCCCAGGCAAATGCCGAACTTTTCATGGCCTGAGGGCCGGCAAAAATTTTATACTCCTCGGGTTCAACGGACTGGCTTCCCCTGAAGAAATAAGCAAGCCCCCCGAGTTCATGGTCCCGAACGCTGGAGAAAGCCTCAATAACCTCGCCGGTCTGCGCCTCAGCCAAATGCCAAAAGGCCTGCCGATGCGAACGGAGTTCTTCATCATGAACCAAAGAAACAATGGCTATGGTAAAAATGAGGCCTACACCTGCTGTTACCCAGGCTTCCGCATAACGCAACGGCCCCAGTTTTCTTGCCGAATCCTCTTCCCGCCAGGCTAGTAACCTTATCCCTCCCAGAAAAAAGATAACAATAAGAAAAACAGAATAAAGGGCTTCCAGCCGTGCCCGCGTCACAAAAGCCTGAAAAAGATCGGCGTTGATATCCATGCCAATAATAAGAAGGCCCTGGCCTGTGTGCGAATCAATCACAGGAGCCCCGGCAGAAACAAAAGTGCCATATTCATCCGTGACAGGGCCGACGGTATAGGGCCTGCCTGTTTTAAAAGCCTCCCAGTCTTCCCTGCGCGGCTCTTGATAAACTGTTCCCGGCGGTGAAGCCAATGACGAATTTTCCGGAATATTTTCCGGGCCGAACACAATATGCCCGTCGCGAATAGCCATGCTATAGATACTTTTAAGCCCCATGGCATTGCCATAAGCAATCATCTGTTCGCGCAAACGTAAAAAGTTGGGGTTGGATCGATCCAGCGATGAAAAAGACAGGGCCTTGACACGTTCCGTATTGATGGTCCGGGCCACGGCAACACCCTGAGAAATCAGACGATTTCTTTGGTCCTTATCAGCCACCTGACCACGCCAATTAACAATTCCAAAACCCACAGCTAAAATCACGGCCACCATGATGGGAACAATCCAGGACTGTAACTTAGTCGTTTCCTGGCCTTGTCTTGATTGCTGCTTAAAGGAAAACCATATCCCCAGAGCGCCGGCACAAGCGCATAAGGCACGCATGATCTGAACAGGAAATTTAAAAAAAAGTAAAAACGAATCGTGGTTATAAAAACTCGCCGGAAAGAAACCGGCCTTAGGGACAATCAATCCTGAAAATACACTGTAAAAAAGAAACGAAACGCCTGCCCAACGTAACGGCCAACGCTCGGCAGATGATAATCTCGAGGCTTCTCCCCAAAACGCCAGCCCCGTCAAAACGCTCCCGGAAAATCCCAATGTATAGCGGCAAGCGGCATTGAGCCCATCAAACCCCTCAAAATAACTGCAACCAACCGCCGCAATAAGAGGAATATAAATCCAGTACCCGGGCCAACGCGCACCCTGATTTTTTAATCCCTGGCGGCCGAATTCAATCAAGAGCAAAAACGATACCGCCATCATAACCAACCGCAGCGCCTTAAACTCGGGAGAGTCTCCCAGGCTCACTGCCAGCATATCAAGCCATTCATTGGCACCGTGCAAAAATCCAAATCCTGCCAAAAAGCCCCATGGCAATCGTTCCGTGGAAAGCCGCGGCCTGACAAGCACGACTATGCACAACGATAGAAATGCCAAACCATAAACAAAAAACACATAATCCATCTGAAGTTTCCAGAAGTCTGCAATCATGCCCTGGCCTCCGAAATAAAGCTATACGATAGGTGTGATGGATCAAAATTTTGGGAAGGAAACACAAAAGAAAACACCAGCAACCTCCTGGCCTAAACCATAAGTGCCGTTGATTACAATATAAATACAAATATTTACATCAATAGATAGTATAAATGCCCAGTAATGTGTGGAAATACCCTAAAAAAGGTATAAAAAAAAATATCTTATAGTATTTTATAATGGTTTGAAAACGGGATAGCGGCTAAAGCTTGGAAATGCCTTCTTTAAGCGCGAAACGCACAAGATCAGTTTGTTTATGGATGTCCAGTTTACGCATAATATTCTTGCGGTGCACCTGAACAGTCGACAAGGCTGCCTTTAACTGACCGGCGATATCCTTGCTCGTAAAGCCTTCCCCGACCAGCTGAAGAATTTCTTTTTCCCTGGGAGTAAGGCGTGAAAATTGTTTTCTTTGCCCATAATTGTGCCGGCTTCCCAGGAAATCCTTAACAATATACCCGGCAATTTTCGGGCTCAAAAAAAACCGCCCGTCTACGACTTCCCGTATGGCATGAGCAACTTCCTCCGGCGCTGTTTCTTTAACCAAATACCCTTTGGCCCCGCTTTTTAATGCATTCTCCACAGACACCCGGTCGTCATGCATGCTTAAAATAATAACCTTGTTTTTGGAGTTCATCTTCATTAAACGGGCCGTGACTTCCAGGCCGTTTAAAAGCGGCATGCTGATGTCCAAAAGATAAACATTCGCAAATGTTTTCTTGGCAATATCCAGCAGGCCTTTGCCATCAGAGGCTTCGGCAATGACATCAATGTCGGACGTCGTTCTTTTTAAAACAGCCTTGATCCCTTCTCGCACGAGAGCATGATCGTCGGCAATGATCACTGTGATGCTCATTTGTCAGTCCTTATTTTCCGTGTCCTCACCTGAGAGCGGCAGGGCTACTTTGATCGTTGTCCCTTTTTGGGGCACAGACTCTATCACAAAAGTCCCGCCAAGGGCCTCAATACGCTCTTTCATCCCCTGAATGCCAAGCTTAAGCGCTTTGGCATTTTTCAAAGGGCTTTTAAGATTAAATCCCTGGCCATTATCACGAATACTATACTCTAATTGATTCCGCACAAAGCGCAAGCTGACAAATACTTTCCTGGCTTTGGAATGCTTGATAATATTTGTCAAAGCCTCCTGGCTTAATCGATAAACAGCTGTGGCAACCTTGTCATTGAGCTTGCCGCTCCATTTTCGCACCTTAAAAAAGATTTCTAAATTATTGTCATTCCCTGTCTGAAGGAAATACTCCCTTAAGATCCCATCGAGGCCAACAATCCCCAAATTCGGAGGCCGCAAGTCCTCAACAATTTTCCTGAATAACGCGACCTCTTTTTTCAGGATATTCCTGGTTTGAAGGATATCTTGACGGGCATTCTTTAAATTCTTTTTTTGAAGGTCGGATTCCACAACGCTCAGCCCGGCATTGAGCGCAACCGCCATTGCGCCGATCTCGTCATGGATGTTCATGGACAATTTTTTCTTTTCCTCTTCACGGACAGCAAGTATCTTCCGGGAAAACCGTTTTGACATAAGCGCTGCGTCACGCAACGCCTTTTCCGCCCTCTTATGGTCTGTGATGTCTTCAAGGGCCAATAAAAGTAAGCCTTCACCTTTGGTCTCAATACTGACTACCGATGCCCGCAACGTTACATGGCGTTTTTTCTTTCCCCTCAACAGGGTTCCCTCATACTCAACCCCTGAACAGGCAACGCCTGTTTCCCCAGTTTCCAAAATCGCTTGGCGAAGAGGACAAATTTTACACTTAGGGCCCAAGCCGCAACCGCGAGGATGACCCAAAGCATTAATGCAATTCCAAAACCCGCCTATTTTTTCATTAGGCCATTGATCATTGGCCTTAGCTGAAAATTTTATCATCGCCCGATTAACATATTGAATCCTATGCTCACGATCGAGCACACACATCATGACAGGCGAATAATCATAAATCGCCTTTAACTCGGCTTGCTTGTTTTTGAGCTTTTCATCGGCGTTCACTTTTTCTGTCACATTCTTAAAATATCCAATAAGACCAGTCACTGTCCTATTTTTGTCAAATCGAGGAACATAGGTCCCATCAAAATATTCAACGCCCCCCTTGTGAGAAAGCAGCGACGAAAATAAATGCACAGATCTTCCTGACTTGAGCACGCCTTTCTTTATCTTTGTGAGCTTCAAAGCATCCTCTGGGGCAAGGATGTCGTAGTCTGTGTGACCCACCATATCTTTGGCTGTTAACCCTAACTGCGGATTAGCCACCCATACATATCGCAGCCCCTTGTCCTGGATAAAAAAATGATCCGGAGTATTGGTCGCAATCGCCTGAAAGCGTGCTTCGCTTTCTAGCAGCGCTTCTTCTACCTTCTTACGACTAGTAATGTCAAGAAAGACCGTTGCAAACCGCCCTCGATCCGGTGAAAAAACCGATATCATAAAATGCTTATCCATGGGAGAAAAATATGTTTCAAATGAAACCGCCTTTCTCGTCTTTGCAACCTTTGCATATGCTTCTAAATAAGGCGGTTTATTTGTGCCATAAAGCACAGAGGCAAGTTTGCCCACAGCTTTGCTTTTTTGTATCCCGGTTATCTTTTCAAAAGCAGGATTGACATCAAGAATTCGATAGTCAATCGGCTTGCCTCTTTTATCAGCAACAATCTCATGAAGGCAAACGCCCTCATTGCTCGCCGAAAATAATGATGAAAACTTTTGTTCACTGGCCCTTAAAGCCTTCTCCGCCTTTTTGAGTTCCGTGACATCCTGACTAAGGCCCAGGATATACTGCTGGCCCCTGAGTTCAATAATTTCAGCGACCACAACAACATCTTTGAACTGCCCGTCTTTTGTCCGAAACTTTGTCTCCAAATTCTTTATTTTTCCCTGTGAACGAAGGAACCTGATCATCTGCTTTCGATGTTCCGGGTAAACCCACATCTTTAACGCCAGCGGGCTGCTGCCGATGACAGTGTCCTGAGAATAGCCAAACATTTTCAGAAACTCAGCGTTAACATTTTCAAATTTTCCATCAAACAAATTGGTGAGGCTGCTCGCAATGGGGCTTGAACGAAACATGGCCTCAAAACGCTCCTCGCTTCTCTTAAGCGCCTCTTGCGACTGCTTGCGTTCGCTGATGTCCCGAATCGTGGCAACATGAATCTTTTTCCCGAAAAAATCAAAATAACTGCCTGAAATTTCAACCGGAAACACTGTTCCGTCTTTTTTTCGGTGCCAGCGCAGAGGCACAACCTTGACCCCGGTAGATACCGCTTCATGCGTTTTCTTTGGTTCCGCAGAAACATCCTCTTTTTTCATTCCCAAAAATTCATCCCGGCTATAACCGTACAGCCTTGACGCCGCAGGATTGGCATCAATAAACATGCCGGTTTGAGCATCCACCAGAAAAACAGTATCAGTCCCCGACCCAAACAAATGCCGATAACGCATTTCACTCAACTTCAAAGCATCATCCAGCTTTTTACGCTCTGTAATATCCCGGCCTATGGCATAAAAAATATTTTTCTTGTCCGTAGGCGTGGCGCGCCATTCAATACTTTTGTAAGCCCCATCCTTACAGCGATAACGGTTTATAAAGTCAATAACCGTTTGGCCCTGGTTCAGCTTTTCGAGTTCTTTTAAGGTGGGCGCAAGGTCATCCGGATAGGAAAATTCAATAAAAGGCCGCTCAAGCAATTCCTCAAGAGTGTAGCCAAACATTTCTTCAAAAGCAGGGTTCACCCTTTTTAAACGCCCATCCGTTGAGGCGATGCACATAATATCCAGGGAAAGTTTAAAAAATTTCTCAAATTGGTCAGGTGAGGGAAGGTATTTTTCTTGAAAATCAGGCATGTTCGCTATTTTGATGTGGATTTCGGATTTTCTAAAGGAACTCTAAGGCAAGTGCTTGACTGCCTTTTTTGCGATTATACCGTTATTCCTAACAATAGACAAATTAAAAGAAACCCGAGGGAATAAACTTATTAAAAACAATAATCCTATAAACCAGACCCCTGGGGGTCTGGTTTATAGGATTAAAAAAATACCTGTGTTAATGAATACTATTTATTAACAGCCGCTGGGCCTGCTGCAGGGAAAGGGCATTGCTTGCCCATGGGCGGCATTTCTCTTTTCATCATGGGGCACATCATCATGCGTTCATGCCCGCCAAAATGATGCCGCTCATGAAGGCCTTTTCCCAAAACCAGTGCCGCAGACACCCACAATAAAGCCGCAATAACATACCCGAACGTCCTCAACCACGAGGCTTCAAGCTTGTGGATGGCCAGCAAAACAAAAAAACTGACGGTTAAAACAATGACTGCATGTGCGAAAGAAAAAACAAGACTGTGCATCATAAAAAAACTCCTTTCTTAGCATATTCCCGCTTTCAGCACCTCCGCGGTGTCTGCTTGTTTAGACAAGGCTAAATAAAAAAAGTTCCTGTATTTTATACATATTTAAGGGGTAACAACAGGAAAAACTTTGGGTAACGCAGAATTCAGCCCCTTTTGGGCCAGGACTTCGCGGTAAAGGCTCCCCATTTCCGCATCCAGGGCTGTGCCACCGGGATTGGTTTCCCAGGACACCAGCGCATTCCAAAACCCTGGGCCATCAGGCGCATAAATCTGATGATAAGCAATCGTCTCCATCATGGTTTGAATCCAGGCCTTGGCAGCCTCACGGTTGTTGGTTTTAAACTGTGCCACGGCCATGCCCCACATGGCCGCGCCCATTTCATTCAAGAGAGGATAACGGAAAATGGCGTGTTTAGCGTCCCTGGCTTTTGCCATGGGCGTTCCCCAGGGATAATCTACAAGCCCGCCCACTTCCGCGGCCTTGCGCTTCTGTTGTTCCTTGGCCATAATCATCCAGTCGGAATTCCCCAGAACTTTTTGCGCCCACAATATCGCGGCATAATAATCACCCGTATTGATTGAACGAAACATGTTCTGGTTATACCGCCACAATTCCGGAATTTCATCAGCGCCTTCGGCAATTTCACGCGGCACTGTTTCTGTAAAGGCACGCTCAAGCACAATGGCGGAAACATGCTCCTGGGCTTTTTGAGAGGCCTCATCACTCACAGGAATCTGCTCATAAATTTTTCCATAATCATCATTGAGTTTAAAAGGATTCTGATGCTTCAACGGCAATACCGGCCACGCGCCGATCGTGCTGCCGCCTTTGATGACAGGGTTGCCCTTGGCGTCTTTCACATAATAATACGGGGTGTGCCAGCCATGGCCGGTCGCCATCCATTGCCCTGTCGCGTAAAACGACAAAAGCCCTTTAATGCCATCCACGTGATAATAAGAATTAAGCGCCTGGGTCAAGAAATATTCTGCGAGAGCTTTGAAATAACCCGCCTTTTTCCGATCCTCAGAATCACCTTCTTCCCAAAAACGCACGGCATTTTTTTGCAGGCACAAAATAACCCCGCCAATCCATTCCACAGACCCCATGGGATGAAACCCGCCCCGGTCAGCCATAATGCGGGTATCGCGCACATCCGCAAAATCCACAAGAGTCAGGGTGCGGACTTTGCCGTCAGGCAGTTCTACGGTCACTCTGGATAAACTTTCCTTAAGCATCCGTTCCGTCAACCCCTCAAGGATTTTCAAAGGGATTTGCTCTCCTCCGCGGCCGGCCATGGTCCAGGAATACGTGTCTGTGGCAAATATCTCGCTCGGACGCTCTCCCCGGATACCCTGAAAAATAATATCCTGCTCAGGGCGGTACACATTTTTCACAAACCAGGCCCAGGCTTTATCCGCCGCCGCTTTCCATTTTTGATCCCTCGTGACATCGTAAAGCATTAAAAACGCGGAATAGCTGTCCATATGCGGCTCAGTATGCACATTCGCGGCATTGCGGTCGCCATCAATGACTGCGCCATCCTCACGCTGCATGACAAGAAGCATGTCGCCGATTTTTTGCGCCTCTGGCAAATATTTCTCCGGGGCAACATTCAAAAATGCCAAAATCAAAAAGGCGAGCGGCCCTGGTGTTGTCCAGTATTCAAGCTTGCCCTCGCCTTCACGCTCAATGGAACGCGAATTAAAGGCATTAACAAATCCAATGGCTTTGGGGTTATCCACTGACGGGAACAGTTTTAAGATGCCATAAATGCCGTTGGCATCAGAGTTCTTACGGACTTCACTGGCCGGGATACGAAGACGCTCGGCAAAATAATCCAAAACCGCGCGCGCCTCGTCCTTTTGGCCTGCGGCCTTAAACACCAAGGCATCCACGGCCTTATCATAAAGGAACGCGGCATCTTCATACCCGGGGTGCCCGATATGGCTAGGCGCAATCCTGGTATGCGAGTCGCTTACCGCAAGAATGGCATCTGTAATCTTGCGGCTGACGTCATAACTCTCGAAGGCTGAATTGGTTTCAACCCTTGATTGAAAAGGGATAGGCGTGACAAGAAAATTTCTTGTGTCCTCTTTGAGGGATGTGGATTGCTCGGAAAGGCCAGTGCCGGTCAAAGTGCCTGCGCCTAGAGAGGATTGAATATTGGAACGAAAGGAAGCGCTATCCACAGGCTGGGCAAGCCCTGTAGAAGAAATAAGGAATACATAAAAAAACCATCCCCATGCCATCATGGTTTTTCGCATGCCTAGCCTCCTTCTCCACCACAATCAAGTATAAACCATGGCAAGGCGTAAAGAAAGGCAGCGTTTTTTTGATGTTATCCAATAGAAAGGAAGTTTAATTCTGCTGGTTGGCATTCGACCACTGCGCCAAAGAGGATTTCATTGCAGAGACCCCCTGAGGCAAATCATAAACACGGCGGCCCACAGGATTGGCCAGGATCTCGTTCAAGAAAGAAATGCTGTCCATTAAGTTCTGGTTATGCTCAAAAACAAACCTCTCAAGCATTCCCGAACTCATGGCAGGAAATGTTTTGATCGGTTGAACTCTTTTATCAAAAAACTCCAATGGCCCGCCCAAATCATCCTCAAAACTGACGCCTGTCCTTGTCCAGGACACATGCGCCTGCATGCCGAACACAAGATAACGATAGCCCATGTCGGAAAGCTTGAAGAAAGCCGGGTCTTTAACATCCGGGCATGATAAAGCCTCATCACCATAATCCAGGAAAAGCCCTAATATTAACGGCTGGGTTGTAACAATTTTAGGATGAGGATCCATGGTTTTTAAATACTTTACAGCGTCTTCTGCCGACGAATGACTCTTGACAATCGAGACTGACTTCATCACACACATGCCGATGGTCAGGATACAAAAAATCACTGCCAGGCCTTTAAAAAACTTGCCCTTAGTATCCTGAAACAAGGAAACAATGAGAACAGCAGCAGACATGGCCATAAAAGGCGTTACAGCCGCAACATACCGGGCAGCCTTGTCTGATGAAAAAGAAAACAAGGCCATCTGCAGGCAAACCATGGCCCAAGGAAGCAATTTTCCCCACTCTTTACGCGCAACAAAATAGATATTGCCCAAAAGAAGGAGGCCAAAAGGCCAGCCCTCCAAACGGAACAGCATATAAGGATAAGAAAATAAATTGGCCCAGGCAAAATGTTCCTGCGCCAGGTCAATCTGACGGAGCGACCAGGCCGACGTGACTTTGAAATACGCCCCGTTATTCAACAGGCATGCCAGAAAAACAAAAAAGAAAAAGACAAGGGTGTTCCAAAGCCATTTCTTCCTGTCAAACGGCCGCTTCTGTGCAGAACTGATAAAAAACTCTGCAAAAAACACAAGGCCGGGAAAGATTAAGAAACGATAGTTTGTAAAAAAAGCGCAGACAAAAAGAATTCCGGAAAGAAATGTTCGCCACCCCAACGTTCTTGGAAATAAATAAAAATAAAAACCCGCGAGAAAAAGCAAGGTTGTGGCGGCCTCTGGAAGCCCCAGCCTCGAATAAAAAACATGGCTTGGCAACAAGGCCAGAAAAAGGACGCTTAAAAGGGCTGTAACCTTAGAATTAAAAAACCTCTTCGCAAATAAATAGACCATCCCCAAGGTCAGGGTGCCGATGACGGCGGAAAGAAAGCGGACGTACCAAAACGTCTCAAGCCCACCCCAGAAAAACCTGGCATCCACCATCATTTGCCATAACGGGCGGTCGGTGCAAAAGCCATAAACCGGCCAGTAAAAAATGGCCTGCAGGATTTCAGAAAAACTGTGGGAAGGTTTTATAGTGTAGTTATGAAAAAGTGTGCGGCCATAACTGAGGAACATGCCCTCGTCATAGAAATAAAAATCGTTGCGGGTGATTTGATAAAAACGAAAAGCAATCCCCACCGCGATCAGTCCAAAAACAATCCAGGAGAATTTTTTAAAAGAAAAACCCCTTTCGGGGTTGGCAACATTCATGCTTTAATCCTAGACCAAATAAAAAAAGGTGCAATAAAAAAATCGCAGTCTTTTAACAGCCTCGATTTCCTTACTGATTAACACTGACAAGAGCAGCCGTCACTTGGGTAAAAACAGGGGCTTGGATGACAATCAACAACGGCTCCCTTCCTTTGCCTGTGCTCACAAAGCCATGCAATTTGCCTTCACGCACCTTTTGGCCGTTGCAGTGGGCAAAAGGCTGAAGAAAAAACGCATCTTCCTCTTTTCCTGAAAGCCCGGCCACGCGCTCAATCCTGGGGATCGCGACAAAAAGGTCAAACACCCTTTCGCTGTTCGCGGCCATGATCCCGAAAGAACGGCCCACTTTCAGCGGCAAAAGCCTGGCATAATAAGCGGCTGTAACCGTATCCTGCACATGCTCGGGGATATCATAAACTTTTTCACTTTTGTCCGTAAAATTCTTGAAACGGGCTTTGTGATTCTCCTGGTCAAAATCCGTAACCGCGTCCCGGACATAACTGCCTTCCCTGCGGTGCTCTTCATAGCGAAGCGTGTGAAGTTCTTCAACATCCATATAGGAAATGTAGCGGTCTTCAATGCGGTAAAGCTTGGAACAAAAGCCCACTGTGCGCGCCGTGACCTCAATGCGATACGCCTTGCGGCCATGCACGTCTTCAACACCTTTGACCTCGCTCACAATCTCTCCGGCATGGATCATAAGCCAGCGAACGCTAAAAACCAGCCGCTCCCCCACGGGAAACGGGGCGGTGTCTTTGGCGGAAAGGAGCATTTTCTCCTCGGAAAGAGCCTTGTCATGGCTGACTGTCTGAGAGGAATCAATGACATTTGAGGCCATGGGCGCGCAGCCAAAAATGAATGCCATACTTATGAGAGCGAGAAAAAAAATTGTGGAGAAAGGTTTTGTTATCATAAAAAGCGAACTTATAATTAGTTAGAAATTTTGTTGCGAGCCTATTTTACCAACCGGAAGGTGTTTATGGCCTCAAAAAATACAAAATTATTTGTTCTTGATACCAACGTCATCCTCCACGACAGCGCCTGCCTCCACCAGTTTAAAGAACACGACGTGGTTCTCCCCATCACGGTGCTTGAAGAACTTGACAGGTTCAAGAAAGGCAACGAAACCCTTAATTTTCATGCCCGTCATTTTTTAAAGGAACTTGATGAAATATCCGGTGATGGCGTATTTAACGGCGGGCTGCCGATCGGAAAAAACAAAGGGCTTTTGATTATCAAGCTCGACAGAAAATTTCACCCTGATTTAAAGCCCCACTTTGAAGATGCCAAGCCTGACCATAAAATCTTAAACTGCGCCTACTGCCTGGCCAAAGAAACGCCCCAGCGCGAAGTGACGCTCGTTACCAAAGACGTGAACCTGCGCATGAAGGCCAAGGCTGTGCACTTGATTGCCGAAGATTACCAGACCGACCATGTGAAAGATATCTCCACGATCTATAAAGGCTACCGCTTCGAGGAAAACGTGTCGCGGGAACTGATCCACAAACTTTGCCATGACGAGAAAAAAATCCCGCTTAAAAGCCTTAAGTCGCGGTCGCAGTTTCATCCCAACGAGTTTGTGGTTGTCAGGAACAAAGAATTCTCCGCGCTCGGGTATGTGGACCCCTCTGATATGGTGATCAAGCACATTACCAAGGTCAATGCTTCGGGAATCAAACCCCGCAACGTCGAGCAGATGTTCGCCTTGCACGCGCTCTTAAATGAAGACATCCGGCTTGTGACTGTATCGGGCAAGGCTGGCACAGGAAAAACGCTTCTGGCGCTTGCCGCGGCGCTGGAACAACGTGATAACTACAAACAGGTGTTTCTGGCGCGGCCTATTGTGGCGTTATCCAACAAGGATTTGGGATATTTGCCGGGCAGTGTGGATGAAAAGATCAACCCCTACATGCAGCCCCTTTACGACAACCTTGGCGTTATCCAGGACAAGCTGATTGAAAACATTGAACGCAAGGGCAAAAAATTCCAGAAACTTCTCGATGAAGAAAAGCTTGTGATCGCCCCTCTCGCCTATATCCGAGGCCGGAGCCTGGTGGACACCTATTTTATTGTGGATGAAGCGCAAAACCTGACGCCCCATGAAATCAAAACCATTATTACCCGCGCCGGAGAAAATACAAAAATGGTTTTTACCGGCGACATCTTTCAAATCGATCATCCATACCTGGACATTTACTCCAACGGCTTAAGTTACCTGATCGACAAAATGCAGGGGCAAAAAATCTATACCCATATCTTTTTGGAAAAAGGCGAACGCTCTCACCTGGCAGAACTCGCGAGCGACTTACTGTAACCAACCAGAACCTTTTAAAACTTTGATAAAAAATCAACAAAACCCACCCAACCGCGCAGGTCGGACCTGCGCGGTTGGGAACCGGGCTCACAGGAAATAATCGAAATCTTGCTCGCGGTGGAGTTCTTTGGTCACCCGGATGATGTGCGCCATAGATTTCACAGCCTTTAGTTCCACAAAATTCTTTTCCCCCTGCCAAATAAACTTTTCATCTGTCAGAAGGTCGTGGGCAGCATAAGGCCGGTCTTTAGAAATGCCGAATTCATGAATCGGAAGCTCCAGGGTTCCGCTTTGAGGATGGCGGGAATCAAGATTGACAATCACAATCACAATATTCGAATAGTCGCCTGTGGCTTTATAAAACGCCAGGAGCTGGTCATTGTTAATATTGCAAAAACGGATATTGCGGGTCATATGCAGTGCCGGGTTTTCACGGCGAATTTTGTTCAGTTTTGTGAGGACATCCTTGATATTCCCGGCGCGGTTCCAGTCCCAGTTTTTTATTTCATACTTTTCCGAATCCGTATATTCTTCTTTGCCTGCCAGGGGCTCGTTCACGCAAAGCTCGAATGCCGGGCCGTAAACGCCAAAGTTGGAGGAAAGCGTTGCGGCTAAAACTGCGCGCAGCACAAACACAGGCCTGCCGCCGTATTGCAAATGATCAGCTAAAATATCAGGCGTATTCGGCCAGAAATTCGGGCGGAAAAATTCAGCAACCTCGCCGTGGGTCAGCTCTGTCAGGTAGTCGGTAAATTCTTTTTTGGTATTGCGCCAGGTAAAATACGTATACGACTGGGTAAACCCGCCCTTGGCCAGGCGGTACATGATATTCGGCCGCGTAAAGGCCTCGGCAAGAAACATGACGTCAGGATGATCTTTCCTGACTTCAGAAATCATCCAATCCCAAAAAAGAAAAGGCTTGGTGTGCGGGTTATCAATCCGAAAAACCTTGACCCCCTGCTCAACCCAAAAAACAATAATGCTTTTTAACTCTTCCCAAAGCCCCAGCCGGTCGTCAGTCTCAAAATTAAAAGGCACAATGTCTTCATATTTTTTCGGCGGATTTTCCGCATACTGAACCGTGCCATCCGGGCGCCATTTAAACCATGCCGGATGTTCCTTAAGATAAGGATGGTCCGGCGAGCACTGGTAGGCAATATCCAGCGCCACCTCAAGGTTATGCTCCTGGGCCTTTTTGACAAAGGAGCGAAAATCTTCGAGGGTGCCCAAAAGCGGATTTACGGCTTTATGCCCGCCCTCGCTTGAACCAATCGCCCAAGGCGAGCCAGGGTCTGAGGGAGCGGCTTTGGTGGAGTTGTTTTTTCCTTTGCGAAAAGCTGTGCCAATGGGATGAATCGGCGGAAGATAAATGATGTCAAACCCCATGCGCGCGATTTCAGGCAAAATCCGTTCACAGCTCTTAAATGTCCCGTGCTCGCCGGGTTTCTCCCCCCAGGATCTTGGGAAAAGTTCATACCAACTGCTGAACGCAGCCTTGCCGCGCTCAACATTAACCTTTAATTCCTTGGGATAAAGCACGCTTTTATTTAAATCCAGATGCTCATCCATAAGTTTATAAAGCTCTTCGCCCAACGCGAGTTTTATCGCGGAGGAAACATTCTTGGGCGCTGCAAATTCCTCAGCCCATTGCAAAAGCTTTTGAGCGGCCTCACCTGTGGCGCGGCTTGCCGCCTCTTTCAAAAAGGCACTTCCGATCTGAAGGTCGACTGTAACATCCCGCCCCGCATCCACCCTTTTTTTAAGGTCGTGGCACCAGGAAGAAAACTCGCAAACATACCCGCGCACGGTATAAAAATAGGCCGTCTCTTTCTCAATCAGAAACGAAGCCACCCAGCCGTCGTTGCCTAAAGAACGCATCGGGATTTTCTGCCAGGCTTTCGTCTCTTCACTGCGGTACAAAATCTCAGCTTTCACTTCATCATGGCCGTCAGCAAAAACATTGGCGCGCACAACAACGCGCTCTCCTGTGATGCGCTTGACAGGAAAAGCGCCCCCGTCGATTTCCGGAGTCACTTTTTCAATCATAACTCTCAGAGCCCGAGGGGTTTGCTTAACAGCTGATGCCTTCTTAGCCATAACAGTCCTTTCCAAAGGGGATAAAATTAATATCAGGCATTTTAACACCACTGCGTTTATTTTTGAATAACAAGTTGGAAAACAAAAACACCCTGTTTTTCTTTTAATAACCTTGCTTATTCTTCGTGTTTCAGTAATATTATATTCATAATGAAAATTTTACTCCTCACCAACGAGTATCCACCCGCTGTCTACGGCGGGGCTGGTATCCATGTGGATTATCTCAGCCGGGAACTGGCCAAGCTCTGTAAGGTGGATGTCCGTTGTTTTGGCAATCAACGCTTTCAAAGCACCAACCTTTGTGTCACAGGATTTCCTTTAAACAATAACGGCTACTCTGCCCCTGTTCCTTTAAGGCCTGTGTTCGGCGCGATCCAGCGCTGCCTTGATTTTAACACCACGGCCATTGACGCTGACATTGTCCACGCCCACACCTGGTACACGCATTTGGCCGGAATTATGGCCAAACAAAATTATTCCATCCCCCTTGTGGTCACAACCCACTCGCTGGAGCCTTTGCGCCCCTGGAAGCGGGAACAACTCGCCGGCGGGTATGACTTCAGCTGCTGGGTTGAAAAAACAGCCATTGAAATGGCAGATGCCGTGATTGCGGTTTCCCAGGAAACAAAGAACGATATCCTTAAGCTTTATAACGTTGAGTCTCAAAAAATCCATATTATCCATAACGGCATTGACTTAAACGAATACCACCGCGTTTCCCAGAGTGAACGGCTGGCGCCTCTCGGCATTGATCCTGACAAGCCCTACGTCCTTTTCGTCGGGCGCATCACGCGCCAGAAAGGCATTATTCACCTGGTCAATGCCATCAACCATATGGACAGGGATTTTCAGGTGGTCTTATGCGCCGGCGCGCCTGACACGCCGGAAATTGCGGTAGAAATGAAAACGCACGTATCCGCCATCCAAAAAACACGCAACGGCGTTATCTGGATTCCGGAAATGCTCGACACACCGACCAAGGTGGCGCTTTATTCCCATGCCGCCCTTTTTGCCTGCCCCTCCATTTATGAGCCTTTTGGGATCATTAACCTGGAAGCCATGGCCTGTGAAGTTCCAATTGTGGCGAGCGCCGTGGGTGGGATTAAAGAAGTTGTGACAGACAATGACACCGGAATTCTGGTGCCCGTAGAACAGGGCCAGCCCGGGACTTTCGAGCCGAAATCCCCGGAGAAATTCGAACGCGCTTTTGCGGAAAAAATTAACTTTTTAATGAAAAATCCTGACCTGCGCGCCAAGATGGGCCAGGCCGGACGAAAACGCGCCGTGAATGCATTTAGCTGGTCGTCCATCGCGCAAAAAACCCACACGCTTTACCAGTCGCTCCTTTAAACGGCCTTACCGAACATATTCCATTTTCATTTTAGAAGAAAAAACGCGGGTGATCTGGGATTGAAGCAACTGGTCTTTTTCTGCCCTTGCGGCAAAAACAAACCGGCCCGTTAATGCGGACAATTCCTGGTCTCTCATGCCCCCTAAAACAGCTGTAAAAAGCGGACGCGCGCGTTCCGCCACCACAATCTCCCAAAAATCGCCGGAAGATGCCATGGCGCGTAAGCTGGCGGCAACGTCTTTCATAAAAGGAGTTTGCTTGAAGCGATGGGAAGAGGCAACGGACACTCTCTCGACACGGTATAACACCAAAACATCCGGGCTTTTCCCAGACTTTTCAGCCACTTCGGAAGCCACGCCATCACCGAGGATAACAGCCTTCCTATAAGTAAAAGCATGCCTTTTGATATTATGAATAACATCGGTGTTCAGGCTGGCGCAGGATGAAAAAAAAGCCATGCAAATAAGAATCAAAACTATTCGCATGGCCTTTCTCCTCTAAACATATGCTATTTCTTGCCGAGAAGAACAAACATTTTCTTCTTATACGCCTCGACTCCGGGCTGGTCAAAGGGGTTGACTCCCAAAAGATACCCGGAAATACCAACACCCTTCTCGAAGAAATAATAAAGCTGGCCGATATGAAACGCGTCGGCTTTATCAAGCGTTATTGTCAAATTAGGGACTCCGCCTTCATAATGCGCATCCGACGTAGCCTTGTAGGCCTGCTTGTTGACCCAGTCCAGGTCCTTGCCGGCAACGCAATTAAACTTGTCGGTATCCTCGGCCTGGGACGGGATGGAAACCCTGTCCAAAACGTTGTCAATCATTAAAAACGTTTCAAAAATATTGCGCATCCCGTCCTGCATGAGCTGGCCCATGGAATGGAGGTCTGTGGAAAGAATGGTTGACGCCGGAAAAATCCCTTTGCCGCCTTTTCCCTCGCTCTCGCCATAAAGCTGTTTCCACCACTCGCAAACATACTGGACATTCGGATAAAAAGACGCCATCATCTCGATACATTTGCCCTTCCGATAAAGGACATTGCGGATAACCGCATATTGATAGCAGGCGTTCTTTAAAAGATCAGGGTTGGCATATTCTTTTTCTCCTGCACGAAACCCTTCCACAAACGCCTTGATATCCACACCAGCCAAGGCCAATGGCACAAGGCCCACAGGCGTCAGAACCGAAAAACGACCGCCGACATCGTCGGGGATAATATAGGAACGGTAGCCCTCTTTATCCGCAATCTGGCGCAGGGCGCCTTTTTTTTCATCAGTCACGCAAATGATGCGCTTTTTAAGTTCCGCGCTGCTGTATTTCCTGCGCATGGCAAGATCAATAATACGAAATGCCACCGCAGGCTCGGTTGTGGTGCCGGACTTTGAAATCACAACCACAGTCACATTCTTTTTTTCAATGACTTTAAGGATCCTCGCCATATCTGACGTTGCCATGTTATGCCCGGCGTAATAAACAGGAACGCCAGAATCACCACCCAAAAACTCAAGCGTTGAGCGAATGCCAAGATACGAGCCGCCAATACCGACGGAAATAATGGCTTCAGAGTTTTCACGCACCTCACGGCCCAGGGCTGAAAGTTCAGCCACAAGCGCATCAGGAGTGTTGGAAGGGAGGTTAACCCAGCCTAAAAAATCATGGCCTGCGCCTGTTTTATTGTGAAGGTCCTGCTGGGCCTTTTGAACGGGCGCCGCAAAAGCATTCATCTCATCATTACTGACAAAATTCTTCAAATACCCGGTGTTAAGCGTAATCGCCATTACTTCTGCTCCTCTGCAAAGGTTGCAGTCACATTATCTTTTTTGGTGTCTTTGGCCTTGTCATCTTTTTGCTGCTTGAGCGCGGAAACATCCATGGCAAAGGCCTTATCGTCTTTGGCCTGCTTGGCCTTTTTATCAAGCTCTTTGACCGGAGGCTTTGCTATCAAATTATCTGTCTGTTCATAAGACTTTTTATCAACCAGCTCTCCGTTTTTATAAGTCTCTTCACTTTTTAACTGCCCGTTCTCATAATACTCAATGGCTGTCCCGTCGAGAACGGCATTGACATAAGACATCTGCCTCTTCAGCAAACCTGCGGGATAATAGGTCCTGGCGACCCCATTCAAAACACCCTTGGCATACGACTCTTCCCTGTCGAGCCGGCCTTCTTTGGTATAAAACTTAAAAGGCCCCTGCTGTTCATTATTGAGATACGCCCCTTCCGCTCTCGCGATGCCAGACTCCCAATAAGTCTTGGCCTCGCCTTCGCGCAAATCCTTGACATAATGGGTCACCGCCTTAAGTGTGCCGGTATCGAAATATTCGGTCACAATGCCATCAAGCATTTCATTCTTGTAATTTTCTTCCTTCATGAGCGCGCCCGCAGGATAATATATTCGAAAAACCCCGTCAGTGACCGGCGCGTTTTTTTTGGCGTACGCCGCGCCAGCAAGAAGAAACAACACCACAATTAATAGCAGCCCTTTTTTCATATAGATCCCTCCTTAAAAATTTTCCATGGAAGATTCAATCACAGCGCCACCGAGGAGAATGTCGCCGTTATAAAAAACAACCGACTGGCCAGGTGTCACGGCTTTTTGAGGCATCAAAAAGCGCACACGCACCTGTCCCTTTTCTAAAATAGCCACACTGCCTTTAATATCGGTTTGATTATACCTTATCTTGATTCCGGCTTCGAAGCTTTCTTGTAAAAATTTTCCCCCCAGCCAATTGAGGCCTGAAGCCAAAAGTCCAGCGCTCAAAAGCTTTTCCTCAGGGCCTATAAAAATGGTATTTGTTGCCCGGTCAATCTTATAAATGTAAGCCGGCGCGCCCAAGGCAATGCCAAGCCCTTCTCTTTGCCCCACGGTATAATGCGACAGGCCTTTATGCGCCCCGACCACTTTTCCGGCAGAGTCAAGGACGGGGCCCGGCTTGTCAACACCGCCACCGCGAGCAGCCAAAAAATCCTGATATTTCCCGTCAGGGACAAAACAAATATCCTGACTGTCTTTTTTCTCGGCCACGGGAAGGTTAAAGCGCCGGGCCTGCGCGCGCACCTCATCTTTTTTTAATCCCCCTAAAGGCAGCACAATAAAAGGTAATATTTCTGACGGGATGCCGTAAAGAAAATACGACTGGTCTTTACGCGTGTCTTTGGCCTTGCGCATCTCCCAGGAGGACGCGGCCTCATTCCTCACAATTTGCGCGTAATGCCCGGTGGCCAGATGCGTTGCCCCCAAAGCCTTGGCATCTTTAAAAAGACGGTCAAATTTTAAAAACTGATTACAGCGGACACAAGGATTAGGGGTCCGGCCCTGGGCATACTCCCCAATAAAATTTCGGATCACCAGCAATTCCAGGGCATCACCGTAATTAAGGACATGGTGAGGGATCCCCAGTCTTTTACAAACCCGGCGGGCATCTTCAATGGACTCAAGGCCGCAGCAGCTCGGGCGGCTCTCGCCGGAATGCGGCGGGAGTTCAAAACACATGGTGACTCCGGACACTGACAAGCCCTGTTCCACAAGAAGAGCCGCTGTCACCGAAGAATCCACTCCCCCTGACATTGCCACCATGATTTTATCGTTTGAAGTTAACATGACGAACACCTTTGGGCTTCCAGAGACACAACATCCCGAATCGCGCGTTCCGCAGCGAAAAGCAGGTCGCTCAATTCTTTTTTACTGATGGATAACGGCGGCATAAGGACAATCACATCCCCTAAAGGCCGTAAAATAACGCCGTAACTCCGCGCCCGCTCACACACGCGCGCACCCACGCGCTCTTCCGGCGTAAAAGCCTCTTTAGTATCTTTATTCCGCACCAGCTCAATCCCCGCCATAAAGCCATGCTGGCGGATGTCGCCCACGTGCGGGATCTCTACAAATTCACTCAGCCTCTCGGCAAGATACCTGATTTTAGGGCGAAGTTTTAAAAGCGTCTGATCTTTTTTAAAAATTTCAAGATTGGCAATCGCCGCGGCACACGCAATGGGGTTGCCCGTATAAGTGTGGCCGTGAAAAAATGTTTTCATGTCGCGGTAAGGATGCAGAAAACCGTCATAAACACGCCCTGTGGTCAGGGTTGCGGCCAGGGGTAAAGCTCCGCCTGTCAATCCCTTGGCCACGCACATAAAGTCCGGATGGACATCTTCCTCGTTGCAGGCAAACATGGTCCCCGTCCGACCAAAACCGGTTGCGACCTCATCGGCAATTAGAAAAACATCATGCTTGCGGCAAAGCTCTTCAAAGCGTTTTAAAATCCCCGGAGGCCACATGATCATGCCCGCCGCTCCCTGCACCAAAGGCTCAACCACAAGCGAAGCCACATGGTCATGATTTTTCTTAAGGAACTGTTCAAAACGATCCACAGCCTCAAAAGCAAAATCAGGATATTTTTTTCCCTCAGGCGCGCGGTAACAATCCGGAAAGTCCACTCGAACAGCCTTAAAAATAAGGTTGCGGTAAACTTTATGGAAAAGGTCAATCCCGCCGATAGAGACACTGCCCAGCGTATCGCCGTGATACGAATGAGCCAAATGGCACACAGCTGTCTTTTTTGTTTTGCCGGTATTCTGCCAATACTGATAACTCATCTTGACCGCAATCTCAACAGAAGTGGAGCCGTTGTCCGAATAAAAAACCTTGGAAAGCCCTCGGGGCGCAATCTCAACCAGTTTTTCGGAAAGGCGAACCGCCGGGGCATTGGCCAGGCCCAACATCGTGGAATGGTCCAGCGTCGCGGCTTGCCGGCTGACGGCTTCTGTGATTTCCGGGCGGTTATGGCCATGCACCGTGACCCAAAGGCTGGACACACCGTCAATATAACGACGGCCATCGGTATCTATTAAATAAGACCCTTGCGCGCGGTCAATCACCACAGGAACTCCGGGAACATCGTTGACCCAGTCTTTCATCTGCGTAAACGGATGCCAGACATGTTTTTTATCAAGCGAAAGAAGCTTGCCTGTTTTAAAAAAATCTTTCTTTAAAAGGGCGTGAACTTTAAGGCCCTTTTGACAAGCTCTCACAACACTCTTTTCATCCGTCTTTTTCAAAAAAGGCACAATTCCTAAAACAGGGACATCCAAAAGCCTGCGCAGAATTTTGGGATTACTGCTCTCAGAGATTCCTTTCTTTCCCGACGAATCAGAAAAAACAACTCCAGCCACAGAAAGGCCCTGGCGCTTCGCCTCACGCACTGTCAAAAGCGTATGGTTGATCGTGCCCAGGCCCAAACGCGCCACAACCACAACTTCAGCGTTCAAATCGCGCGCAAGGTCAGACATAAAATAATTGGGGGCTACCGGCACCAGAAGCCCACCCGCGCCTTCCACAAGCACATAATCGTATCGGCTTTCCAGAACACGCAAGGCCGAGATAATCTTTAGCGAATCAGCCTTTTGACCTGCGCGCGCCAATGCGAGATGCGGCGACAAAGGCTCCCTGGCAAAATAGGGATTGATCTCGCGAAGGGTATCTGTAAGCCCCAGGCGTTTTTTCAGGAACTCCGCATCCCCAACACCCGACTGCACCGGCTTAAAGACACCGACACTCAATCCCCTTTTTTTCAAAAGTGAAGCCAGGGCCAGGGTGGCATAAGTCTTTCCCACGCCTGTATCAGTTCCGGTAATAAAAAATACTTTTGACATAATTTAGCCTTATTCCGCGACACTCCAGGGAATATGTTCTTGGCATCCTGCCTACTTCACCGCATCGACCCATATCACTTCAAACGTTGCCTTGATGCCGTTCTCAGTTCCGTAATGTTCTTTGTAATACCGCCCGGCCTCTTCAAAAAGATTCTTTCCAAAATAAAACGATCCCAGGCTGTTGGCGCCAATGCCTTTGAGCCAGCGGAAAAGCCCTAAAAAATCCCTGAACACCACTTCACGTGTTTCCAAAGCAACCCCCCGATGACGAAAATTCGTTTGCTTTAATGCCGCGCGGACATCAGCCTCGGAAGGGAGCCTTTTTAAAAGGAACACATCCTTGCGCTGAAAAGCCAATGCCGCATATTCCAGGCTTTCAAAAAATTCGCAAAGCGTGCGTCGGCCAAAAAACGCGGCATAAAACCGCCCGTCCCGGCGCAACACGCGGCAAGATTCACAAAAAGCATTCTTTAAATCAGGCACCCACTGATACGACGATGAGGAAACAACCATATCAAAGCTCCAGGCACGGCACGGCAGATGGAGAGCGTCTCCTTTAATCCAGGGCACAAGCGGATACTGTGATTTTGCCGAGGCCAGCATGCCCTCTGCCCCGTCCAGGCCAATAACCTGAACTCCCGGAGCCCTTCGGGAAATATCCGCAGCCAGATCACCAGCCCCGCAGCCGATATCAAGAACCATGTCTCCGGGCTTGAGAGGAATACGCGCTGACAAATCCCGCGCCACTTCCGCCTGGATAGAAGAAAGCTCGCTGTAGCGCTGCCCTGCTGTTGAAAACTTTGATAAAACTTTTTTATGAAACTCTTTGGCAAGCATCAGCTGACAAAGCCTCTCACTAAATCGTTAAACTCTTTCGGCATGGACAAAAACGGAAAATGCCCCGCGCCTTTCATCACATCAATCCTGGCGGTCGGCAAAAGCTGCTTCAAGGGCTCGACAACTTTGAGCGGACAAAGGTTATCGCTGTCACCCAAAATAACCTGCACCGGCACATCTAACGAAGAAAACACATCCCGCAAGTCTGTTGTTTCCAGAATATTTAAAAACGCCTGAAGCGCTTCCTTGTCGGGGGGAAGCACTCCCTGGCGTAAACTCTTAATCCGCGCATACTGCCCGCTTTCCCGTTCACCGCGGGTAAAAAGCGAACGAAAAAACATGTCCAAAACAGGCGCACTATTCCCTTCAAGTTGATGCGAAAGCTTTTTGATCTTTTCAACATTAAGCCCGGCGGGATAACCCGCGTCTTGTGTAAACCGGGGCAGCGATGAGACAAAAACAATCTTCTCAACCATACAAGGACGCAACTGCCAAATTTTAAGCGCTACCAGCCCGCCAAAAGAATTCGCCACAAAAACCGCTTTTGTAATGTGGTCACGTTCCAACGCCGCGCAAACGCCCTCAGCCATGGCGGAAAGGCTCTCGTGGTGCCACGGTGTTCCGCCATGCCCAGGCAAATCCAGGGCCTTCTTGGGGCGACCTAAAAAATCGCCCGCCATCTGCCAGCGCCAGAGAAAAGCGCCGCCGCCAAATCCATGCAAAAAAACAATCATAAATTAAGGGCCTTGACTTCACGAAACGCTTTGAGGCAACGGGAAATGTCGTCATCCGTATGGGACGCCGTGACCGTAACACGCAGCCGCGCGGTTCCTTTGGGAACCGTGGGCGGACGGATCGCAGAAATAAGAATCCCGCGCCTGGATAACTCGCTTGAATATTTTAACGCACGCCTGGCATCACCCATCACCACAGGAATAATCGGGGTCACGCTATGCAGTGTGTCAAACCCAAGCCGCCCCAGCCCTGTGCGTAAATGCGCCGCACTCTGCATCACTTTCAAGCGACGCTCAGGCTCATCCTGCATGATGCGAATAGCCTCCCGTGATGCCGCCGCAATCGGCATGGGCATGGCTGTTGTAAAAATAAAACTGCGGGCACTGTTCACCAAATATTCTATTAATTCATTCGATCCGGACACATAAGCCCCCAGAGAGCCGACAGCCTTTGACAGCGTTCCCATCTGGATATCAATATCCCCCGAAACCCCAAGTTCCTCGGCAAGTCCGGCGCCGCTGGGGCCTAAAACACCAAAGGCATGCGCTTCATCCACCATGAGCCAGGCGCCGTATTTTTTGGCCAAAACGACCATCTCTTTTAAAGGGGCCACATCGCCATCCATGCTGAAAACCGTGTCTGTCACAATAAGTTTTCTTCGAAAATCCCCGGATTTCTTTAAAAGCTTCTCGAGCATACGGACATCATTGTGGGCGTAACGTTTCATTTCCGCGCGGCTCAAAATAATGCCGTCCACAATCGAGGCATGGTTGAGTTTATCGGAAAAAACAACATCCTCACGTCCAACCAATGCGGAAATAACGCCCACATTCGCCATGTAGCCGGAAGAAAAAACAAGAGCCGCCTCAGCGCCTTTGAGCCTGGCGATTTCTTTTTCAAGAAACACATGCTCTTCAAAATTTCCGCATAACAACCGCGACGCCCGGCTTCCAAAGCCGTTACGTTCTGCCGCGTCTTCGGCAGCCAGGGCCAGGCGCGAATCTCCGGCCAGGCCCAGGTAATCATTCGAGCAAAAATTAATCTGACGGTCGCCGTCAATAACAATATCGCTGCCAACGGCAGAAGAGACAACTTTCATGGAACGAAAAAGGCCTTCGGCTTTCACGGCATCCAGTTCATCGCGCAATATTTTTCGCATCATAACAAAATATCTCCAGAAACGCGTTTCATCACTTTACCGCCCTCAAGGCGGACCAAAAGCGCCCCATCACTATCCACGTCAAAAGCCGTCCCTTCAAAGCTCACCCCGCGTTCGGTAAAACGAACCTTGCGGTTCAGGGTGGCGGAACGGGCTTTCCAGTCATTTAAAACCGAAGAAAACCCTGACTTTAACGCTGCGCGATACCGACGCTCAAGCGACCTTAAAATCTCCTGAAGAAGCTCTACTCTTGAAACCATCTCCTTTTTTTCAATCCTCAAAGACGTGGCCTCAGGCAACAGCTGTGAAAAAGTATTATTAACGTTGATGCCAACACCCAAGCACACAAAAGACACCCGGTCGGTTTCTGCCCTTAATTCCGTGAGGATTCCGCAAACCTTTTTACCTTCCAGTAAAAGGTCGTTCGGCCACTTGATAAGGGCTTTCAGCCCGGAAACTTTTTCCATGGCTTCACTTACGGCCACGGCGGCTAAAAGAGTGAGACCGGAAACAGCGGACGGCGCGCAACTGGGGCGAAGAATAATCGAAAAATAAATGCCCCTGGCCTTTGGGGAAGACCACGTCCTTCCCATACGACCGCGGCCTTTGGTCTGCGTTTCCGCAACAACAACCGTGCCTTCGGCTGCGCCTTCTGTGCCAAGGCGAAACGCTTCATTCATGGTTGAATCAATGGTATTAAAATGATACAGATAGCCGCCGAATTTCTTCGTACCCAGGCGGTATTGGACTTCCAGCGAAGAAAGGCGGTCAGGGATTCCCACCAGGCGGTAGCCATGATGAGGCACGGCCTCGATTTCATAACCCGAAGCGCGCAGTTCCTCAATATGTTTCCATACCGCGGTGCGGCTCATATGAAGCTCGCGGCTGATATCTTCACCGGAAACAAACCCAGGGGCGAATTTTAAGTATTGGATAATATGACTCTGCATAAGAGACCTGATTTTATTGTGAAAAAAGGCAATTGTCAACCCATCTTGAATTATAGGTTGACGGATCCCGTCTTCCGTTGCCTGCGGCAACCAACCGCGTCGGTTAGACCATAAAAATAACCAAACTAAACCGACGCGGTTGACAAAGCTAAAAGCGAATGATATATTCTTGTCCTGTTCTTTAAAGATTTTTGCTTTTGGGGCTGTAGCTCAGTTTGGGAGAGCGCGTGCATGGCATGCATGAGGTCAG
>JADFYI010000057.1:1264-2190 GCA_015233145.1 Candidatus Omnitrophota bacterium | reverse complement strand
CTTTTAATCGCGCCTTGCGGTGTAAAAAAGTCGGTCAGCTCTTCTTCCATATAACCATTGCGGCGGGCCCATGTGGCCATGGCCTCCGGCCTCTGGGCCATTACAAAATGACTTCCTTCACGGCGAAGAAGGTTCATTTCCTCAAGGTATGTCATGATCTCTTTGACGCGGATGCCGGTGTCTTCACGTTCCACGTTCATGAGCCCGTAACTCTCTTCCAGATAATTACGGATCTCATCAATGGTCACCCGGTCGAGGATAAAAGAAAATTTCTGCCCGAGCCTGCGCGCGCCGCGCTCACGCGACAAAACCCAGTCCGCAGCGCCAAAAACCATGGCCCAAAACGCGTAAATGCGCCCCTTTTTGTCGCGGCGCACAGCCTGCGGCAAAGACCAGAGGCTCTGAATTAATTTTTCAGGGACAATAAACGGGAACACTCCGGCAAGCGCGGCACCAGCCAACGGGTTCGACGCAAAGAAAATGTGATAAAGCGCTGCGGCCAGGGCTACACCCAGGAATATGCGCGGCAGTTTCTTAAGCACGGCCTTGGCAATGGTCCCGGCTTTTTTCTTTATGGACGGGAATGAGGCCCGGAACTTGTCCCAAGTCCTGAACCAGAAATGCGGCGCCATAGACACAAGTATTAAAACTCCCATCATCGTAAACGCGGTCTCGAGCAACCCTTCCAAACCCCATGCCTCATTGGCCGCAGACAGGATAATCAGTATCGGGAAAAATACGGCCAAAAGGCCGACTGCGAGCGCAGCCACAATCCCTGAAAGCACGGCCACATGCTTCCAGGTTGCCCTGGACGTTATCGTCTCCTTAATGGTCTTCCAATCAGGAAGGTCAATGCGGTCAAGCTCTGTAATCACAGGAGCACGTTCCTTCTTCTCTTCTCGCGGAATCCCCAGCCAGAAATTAGC
>JADFYI010000057.1:0-1140 GCA_015233145.1 Candidatus Omnitrophota bacterium | reverse complement strand
CACAGGAAGGACAAACCTCTTAAGCCCTTCCATCACTTTACGCCCAATGGTCTTTCCAGGAGTGGGCTGAGAAGCCTTCAAATCCATAAGGTTCATGGCAAAATCAACAAAATCATCGGATAAATAACGGTCGCCGGAAGCATGGACATCGGCCACTCCGATTGCCGCCATCATCTTCAGAAGTTCGTTCAGGCTGATGCGGCCTTCATGCTTGTTAACAAACGATGCAACTTCATCAACAAGAGCCTCTGTCGATTCATACCCGCCACCCCACTTTTGTCCATACGTCTCCCGCGCGTACAGGCTCCAGGCCGCATCATGCCTGCGGACAAGAAATTCCACAATATCCCGGGCAGTCCTGTCGCCATGTTTCAAGGCTGTTAAAAGATCGCGGGCCAAAAGCGCGCCGCTGTCGCGGTGCATCAAAAATCCTTCGGATGAAACCACTTTCCCCCTGCGGGTTAACGAGAGGTTTTTACCCTCAAGAAGGCGGCCATAATCATGAAGCACTGCCCCTAAAAGCAACAAAAGGCGTTTCTCATCGGACAAACTGTTATTCTGGCCAAACCGGCCGGCGAGCTCACGCAACTTGGGCATGGTTAACTGCTTGCCGTCGACAAGAGGATACATCACTCCCGGCGAAGCGCGAGGATCGGTTTTTCCTGTCAAAATTTTATGAGGCCCTGCCACAAAAACATCCATGCGGCCAGCCAGTAAATCATCCACAGCCTCAACCATGATCCGGATATGTTCGTCACGCTGAACCATGTCTGGCAAAACAAATTCAGGATGCTCAGCCTGCATGACCCACCAGGCCCCATCCCCGCGGCTGCCCTTGGTGGAAAAATTCCAGGGCTTGCCATAACCCATGGCGCCCAAAATAGTCACAGGCTTAAGGAATTCCAGAATTCCTTTAGCAGTCTGGCCTGCAGATTGAACCAAAGCCAAAAATTGTTTTCTCACGGTAGGCGTTTTGGCAATGTTGGCATGGGATGCGTCAATAGCGGCCTTCATATCAGAGGTGGTTTCACGGTCTGTCTTTTGCGTGCCTGCCAGTACGGCAGCGGTTGTTAACGGCGAGTCATGAATACGAGACCTGCGAATATACTTAAAGATACTCCAAAACGGCCAGACCACCAT
>JADFYI010000035.1 GCA_015233145.1 Candidatus Omnitrophota bacterium | reverse complement strand
ATGGGGCAGCAATCTGCCGTGCGAACAGCAATAGGAAGCCCCACAGCATCCGTAACAATGGCATCGGCTTCAAACACCCCTGCCGATGGAAAATCACGGGCTGTCACCTTCCAGATCACATCACCGTGAACCTGTTTTGGAAGAAGAAGGCCCTGGGGGGAATCAACCTCCAGAGCCCAAAGGTAAGCCTGCTGGCCTGGTGTCAATACAAAACCCGGCGCTGTCAAAACACCCTTGTGGAAATCCACTTCCCGGCTGGTGGTAAAAGCCCTAACCCCGGAACCTAAAAATAAAGAGTAATCCAGATCGCCTGGCATGGCCACCCTCTTTTAAGGCAACAAAGACGAATCTTCGTTCTCCGGCAAGCTCCCTTTTTTATATTCTTCAATATGCCGGACTTTGGTATCAATATTTTTAAAACTCACATCACGCAGTTCAGCGTATTTCTGGTCGAGTTTTGCAATGAGCGCTCCCACATCTTCAAAACGGACCTTAAAAGTTTCAAAGTGTTTCACAAAAAGGTCAATGTGAGAAAGGATCTTTTTCACGTCCTTTTCAAAACGAAAATTCTCATGGGCCTGGCGAATAACAGCGAGCATGGCGTACAGGGTAAACGGCGAGCACAAAACCACTTTTTCTTTCAGGGCCTCATCCATGATGCCGGGCTCAAGTTCGTGGATAAGCGCAAAAACCTGCTCATTGGGAATAAAAAGCAGCACAAAATCCAGCGTATTTTCATGGGGGTTGATATATTCGCGGCCCTTGATTTCGCTGATGCGGGCGCGGACGTTCTTTAAGAATTCTTTTTTCGCGGCCTCGCGTTCAATATCCGTCGAGGCATTACTCATCTTAAGATAGTTATCCAGCGGGAATTTGACATCCATATTCACACGCTCGCCGTTAGGCAGAAGAAAAATAAAGTCAGGCCTTGTGGCGGATGATGCCTGCGCGGTTTGTTTGATGTAACTGACATTTTCAAGGAGCCCTGAAAAGCTGATGATGTCTTCAGCCATCCGCTCTCCCCACTGGCCCCGAAGCTTTACATTCCCCAGAACATTGGAAAGCTTTCCGGTTGTTTCCTGGAGCCTGACAGTGGCCTGCGCCGCAGAAGTCAATTCCTGTTCAAGCTGGCCGAATTTACGCTCACGGTCAGCCTCCCACTGGCGCAGCAGGCTTTCATAATCTTTTAAGCGGACCTCGAGCGAACGCACAGCCCCTTCAAGGGCCTGGCGGCGCGATTCCTGGTCGACCGCGTCTTTGGTGCGGTCGGAGAGAAACTGGTCGCGCGCGGAACGCAAAAGCTCCTCGATACGGGAATTCTGGCGTGAAATAATAACAAGGAAGACGACCGCAAAAACAACACAGAGAACAGAAAGGGCAATGACTGGCATGACTACTTCCCAACCAGGTCTACGATTTGAGGGATAAGCTCATCAAAATTAACAGGCTTCACAAAATAATGCTGGACTCCCCGACGGGCAAAGATCGCCTTGTTTTCCTTGTGAGAAGTCAATACCGCCATGGGGATATCCTGGCATCCGTCGATTTTCTTTAGTTCCAAAACAAACGTATAACCGTTCATCTCAGGCATTTCAATATCAAGGATAATAAAATCAGGCTTGTTCCTTTTGACCTGTTCCAAGCCTTCGTAACCGTTGCCGGCCACCATCACCTCAAAACCTTCCTTGGCAAGGCGGGAATTCATGAGAACCCTGCCCGTGGCGTCATCATCAACAACCAGGATTTTTTTGGCCATAAAAACTCTCTTCTCCCCCGAAGAACCTTTTATGTTGTTTTCTGTTTTAGCGCGCCGCTGATTTTTTCCTCGAAACGAAGCAGCCTCCGGTCAAGGATGGCTTTAAAATCTTTTTCACTCACGCCATGACGGGACAGCAAAACAAGATTGTGGATAATGATGTCCACTGATTCCGCTTTCCAGTGGTCGTTAGCGCCGGCTTTCAAGACGCGAACTTCTTCAACATGGTCTAACAGGGACTTAAAAATATACGCGTCAGCAGAGCCGGTATCGCCATGCAGGCGAAGCGCCATGGCGTCAATGGCACAGATTTTTTTGAAATCCTCAGACTCCACAACCCCCATCGCTGACCCCTTAAGTATCCAGATTATACCATTGACTTTTAAAGCTGAACCTAAAGAAAGTATTTTTTATCTTTGAGTGGATAATCCGGACCTGCGGCCTTTTCTTTCCTGAAATCCTTGCCCAGCCGGACAATCAAGGCATGATATTCGTTAAACATTGCCGTGTCCGGTTCCAGGCTTGACATAAAAAGCTCCTGCATGGCCTGGTAACTGCCGGTATCTTTCTCAAACCCGTGACGCACAAGCAACCTGCGGGTATACGCATCCACCACAAAAACAGGCTTGTTTAAAGCATATAAAAGAATGGAATCTGCTGTTTCCGGGCCAATGCCGTTCACGGAAAGAAGCTCATTTCTTAAATCTTTCAGCGGCCGGGCCGCCATGCAAGCGACGTTGCCATCGTAATGTTGAGCCAAAAAGGTGAGAAAATTTTTTAACCTTTTGGCCTTGATATTGTAATACCCTGCCGGACGGATATAAGAAGAAATTTGAACAGCTGTCAGGGCGTTCAAAGAAGAAAACACGAGCAACTTTTTATCGGAAAGATTCTTGATCGCTTTTTCCACATTCTGCCAATTGGTATTTTGCACCAAAATAGCACCGACAATCACTTCAAAAGGCGTTTGTGCCGGCCACCAGCGCTGGGGGCCGTAAGCCTCAAAAAGCCGGAGATACATGGCACGGATGATGTATTTCTTGCGGAAGTTAACGGGTGGGGGCAGCAGGGACATACTCGCAGTCAACGAAGCGTCCTTTGTCGTCGAAAAAGACATAAACTTTTGGCCCAAAGTATTTGACCTGATAGCGGTAAAGCCAGCTTTCCAGGGTGCGGTCATCGCGCTCAACCGGGGTTTTGAGAATTGGCTCCCCGAACCGTTCCAGAAAACTCTTTTTTTCGCTGTAACGCTTGAGAGTTTCCGGCCCCTTCTGCGCCGTGGCCAGAAGCTCTTCAAACTTGCGGTCTTTCTCCTTGACTGAAGCCAGCGTGGCATCCTGCGAACTGGCATAATCTTTGAGCATCAACGCTTCGTCTAAATGTTCAAGCTTGGCGCAGGAAGATACGGCCAATAAGAAAATGAGGATAAAGACAGTCTGTAGAAATGTCATGAGGCTGATTATAGCGGATAATGCTGCCGCAAAAAAGAATTTTTACTCCAAAAACGGCAGCGTTGTCACGGGCTGAATCGAAAGGATTTCAGGAATAAGCCCGTCAATCTTGAAATTTTCCAAATTCTGCGCGCTCACCGGCAAAGGAACGCCGGCGCCGTCGCGCTTCACCTGCAAATTTAAATTCGCGGCATTGAGGTCAATACCACCTTTGGTCAAGTCTGTGGCCATTGCAAAGTCTGTTGACTTAAGTGATTGATGAAGCGCTAAAATCTTTTGCATTATCTCTTCAACCGCTCTTTGCGCATGATTGCGTGCTTCCTTTAATTTAGGAAGGTCTGTGTCTTTTACTAAATCAGATTCAATCTGGTCGATCAGCCTGGCGGCCTGAAGTTTAATTTTATAACTGCTATCCAAATCCCCCTCATAACTAAGCTTATCCTCTTCACTCGAGTCTGCCTGAATGACTTTAATACTGATTTCCCGGTCTAAATCCGCTTCATAAGCGGCGAGCATGTCACTGAAATTATCCAAAGCCCCTAATTCACGGAGTTCACGGACATAAGAATTCTTGGTGCGTAAGTCTAAATGCACGGCCAATAACGCCGAGCGCAAACGGTTATCATTCTTCCGATAGTCTTCTTTAGCCACCCTCATAAAAGCAGCCAAGACCGCTGGATTCGAAAGCCAGTCTTTATTCAAATTCTTAACAAGAAATTCTTTGACACCCTCTGATTTATGATGATTAAACAGCCTCACGATAGAACGCGGATCGCCTCTCAGCGCGGCTTCCTTGTTGCCCTGAGTGGAATACCCATCCCAAAGAAGATTGGCAGCAACATAACTACCCACAACCACCACAACAGCTGTAATCAATTCAACAGACTCAATCATGGCATGATCCGAAGGCCGCAAGGCTAAAGAAGAAGTTTGAACTTCTTGGGCCATCGCGCTATCCATTCTGCCGACAATAAATACGCCCAAAAGCGGCTTGGACACAAAATCCAGCGGTGCAGTGCCGGCTGTTGCAATCACCTGTTTTCTGGTCGGATTGTTTCTCACCTGGGGGTCGTAAGACAAACGATCCCCCCGGGAGGAAAAAAATACGTTCTTATTGCTGTAGCTGGTGAAGTCCTCACTTAACCTCAAGCCTTTCTCCTCAAGGAACCGGGAAAACGCCTGGGGCCCTTCTTTCAATTTTTCAGCAATGGCATTGTGCGCTGTTTGCTCATAGTTAGGGTCAAATAAAAGCATGCCCACCATAGACTGTGCCTGAGGGTCAAGTTTTACCCTGGGGCCACTGACATCAATCCTGTAATAAACTCCTTTTCCGCCGCTGCCTATCCATGCCCGCTGCCAATCGCCGGCGCCAGGAATAAGTCTGGCCCCATTCGTGGTCTGAATTACTTCTTTTGCCTTGGAAACCCTTTCCGCCACCGTAGGCTCATGAACCAGGCGAAGCCCCTGGTCTTTCAGCAACTGTTCAACAACGGTCAAAGACTTTCCGCCACGCAAGGCATTTCTCACGTCAACAGGAGCGCGAACAACCAAAGGCTCGTTCGCTTTTTCTTGCGCAGCAACTTTATTCCTTTGCGCATCAACAAGCGCGCGAACCAATTCGTCAATTTTATCTTTATTATCTTCTCCGAGCATCTGGGTCAAACGGGCATAAACATGCCTTCCCGTCGCGAAGTCGTACCTCAAAGAAAAATTCCCGGAAGAAGTCCTGAAAACCGAACTTGTCAAAATAGTTTGCACCAATGCCGGCTGGTTAGCCAGCTTATAACGTAACGTTTCCAACTCATACAAGCCGAAATTGGATTGATAAACTCTTGCTTTTTCTTCCAAAACCCGGATAACACGATTAACAAAATCTTGCGTCGGTTTTCCTGAACGCCCTTCGACAGAAACAACGGCCTGCGCTTGATCAAAATTAGCGCCAGGCGCCATGCCGAGAACCTGCAGCACAGTAAAAATAAGCTCTCCGACTTTTTTCGGATCGCTGCCGATGACCCCAGCCACGCGGTCATAAATTTGTTTTTCTTTTAGAGTAAGCGTTTTATAATCCAAATTTCCTTGGAAAGGATGAAACTCCCTGAAAACAGGATACGTCCCAAGGTCTTTTATAAGCTCTCCTGTCAAAGCCCTGTCAGCCACCAATCGTACCCGGAGGTTGTCAATGCCCTCAATTGAAAATGCAGACTGTCCGTCTCTTGCTCTTTTATCAATCAAAGAAATAACAGCGTTCAATGCCCTGGAGTTCTGCGCGCTGTCAGTAGCCACTGAGCGAAGCGACACTTCTGCCTTATCCGCAGAGGACTGCGCCTCGGCAGCCACGCTTTTGGCCTGCGCCGAATCCAAAGGCTGCGGCTTTATGGCCTGGGCAAAGTTCTGCTGAAACCCGCCGGAGAAATACTTGCGCGGAATGGTTTCCTGGGAATAGCGGTCGTAATCTTCCTTAATAAGATTAAAAGCGCCCTTCTTGAAGGCCGCAACATACTGCTCATAAATTTTCTGGTTATTCGACGGATCCTGGTCCACGCCTTTAAGCTTGCCCTGGTCCGCATAAATTTTTCCAAGAATCGATTCTTTCAGCGATTTTTTATACCAGGTTGCCAAAACCATGGAACTGCAAATCTGGCGCAGATTCGCAAAGCTTTTGCCCTCATTCACTTCTTTTTCAATCTCAGGGATAATGATCTCTTTAACAACCGATGCCGAAACCTTGCTCACTTCCGTAACCTCGCCCACGGAAAGCTGGTCAGTGCCAAGGCGTGAACTCAAAGCGTTATTTTTTAAGGACAAATAATCCTGTTCAATCATGACCTTAAGGTGCATCTTTAAAACCATGACCGAGTTTCCCTTTTCATACACCAGCGCTTCATCCGGGACAATCCACACTTTATTAAACGTGTTGACCGGAATGTCGGTCGTGCCGAACTGGGCATAAGCCTTCTCATAAATGCGGGCCCAGAATTTCTTGCCGAGCGCATCTTCAGGATACATAAGTGATGCCGTGAGCTGTTTGAGCATGTAATCCTGGCTCAAAAGGTCGCGGCCCATTTCCGTCATGCCAAAATTTTCTTCAACAATGCGGTTGTTTTCATAAGGAGAAAGGTTGACCCACTGGTCGCTGTCAGGCACTGTGAGCGCGGCCAGGAAATATTTAATAAGCTGTTTATATTCTTCAGACTTTTGGTCCTGCGTGAGCGGCATGTCGCCCCTGTGAATGATAAAATCAAATTTGAAAGGGTCGTTGGGAGAAATGGTCATGCCCCACAGATGCGCGGGAGTAAATGGCTGCGTCAGGCTGACACGCATTCCAGGCTCGCTCATAAGGCTTGCACCCGTCAGAGTTTGCGTCAATCCAGCCGAAGGCATGATACAGCTCAATACAAACGCTGTAAGTACCAACCATGATATAAGCCTGCGCATAAAAGGCCTCCTTGAAAGAAATCAATATCTAAATAAATAAGAAAACTTGTTATCCACCAACAACAAGTATGCCCTATATATAAAGGGAAATCAAGAATACGGGGAAATTATAAGAAACCGCTACCCCAAAATGCCTACCGGATGTTTCTTTGTGAAATCATCAACAAAACCCACCCAACCGCGCAGGTCCGACCTACGCGGTGCGCGAAGCGGCACAACGTTTATGACAATTTGTGCCAATTGAAATGGACAAAAATCCGGCCAAAGTTCTTGTCGTCTTTCTCAATGCGGGAGTAACGGCCTTTGTAGGTTTTTTCGAGGAAACGGAAGACTGATTTCTTAAGCTGGCCACTGCCCTTCCCGGGAATGATCTCCACAGACTCGGCATGTTTTTCAATCGCCTCATCCATAATGGCATGGAGCGATTCGTCAATCGCGCGGGAACTGGAGTAAATACTATGAAGGTCTAACTTTAATCTCATTTTCTTAAAGAATGCCTTAATTGCCCGCAGGCCGCGGCAATGTCTGTTCCACGCGGCGCGCGGAGCGTGCAAATAACCCCAGAACGCTCCAGCATCATTTTAAAGCCTGCGATATCTTCCCTGCTCGGCGTTAAATACGGAAGTTCTTTAACCACGTTATACGGAATCAGGTTGACTTTTGACAGCCAGCCTTTCATAAGCCTGGCCAACTCCTTGGCCGCCATGGGCGTACAGGTCAGGTCGCGAATCAAAATATATTCGAGTGTAACCTGGCGGTTGGTTTTCTGGGCATACGCCCGGCAAGCACTGATCAGAACTTTTAAAGGATACTTCTTATTCACCGGCATAAGCTGGCTGCGAATCGTGTCATTGGACGCATGGAGGGACACTGACAATTCAATCTGCATCCCTTCCCCGGCAAACCGCTCAATCCCAGGCACAACACCGCACGTTGAAATCGTAATATGCCTTGCCGCAATATGAAAGCCTTCCGGAGCATTGAGCATTTTCGCTGCCGCCAGGACATTATCGTAATTGTCAAAAGGCTCACCCGTACCCATAAAAACAATGTGCGACACCGCGCCTTTTGTTTCGTGCTGGGCGTAAAGCACCTGGCCTAAAATTTCACCCACGGTCAGGTTACGCTTCCAGCCCAGCAGGCCGCTCGCGCAAAATGCGCACCCAAACTTGCAGCCTGCCTGCGAAGAAATACAAAGGGTGGCACGTTTTTCTGTGGGAATAAAAACAGTCTCAATCATTTCCCCATCAGAAAGGGTAAAAAGGAATTTGATGGTACCATCCTTAGACGTCCGCCGGTCAGTCTCTTTCAGGATCGGGAAAGGGACTGTGCTTGAAAGCTGCTCGCGTAATTCTTTGGAAAGCGTTGTGATGTCATTATAAGAGGTGGCGTATTTCTTGAAAATCGAGTCCAGGATTTGCGTTGCGCGGTAAGACTTCTCACCCAAGACCGCGAGGCGCGCGATCAGCGTGTCTTTGGAAAGGCTCAGGATATCAGTTGTTGAGGACATGATTGTCAGGCTTTTTGAAACGTAAACTGCCCTATTTTACGAAATTTCTGGTAGCGTTCTTCAAGAAGGTTATCAGTAGAAATATTTTTCAAACGTTTGATTTGCGTAAGAATGGACGCTTTGAGTTTATCGGAAACAACCTGGGCGTTATGATGCGCTCCACCCAAAGGTTCAGGAATAATTTCATCCACAATGCCAAATTTGATGAGATGTTCTCCGGTCAATTTTAACGCCTCGGCCGCTTCAGGGGCTTTGGTGGCACTCCTCCAAAGGATGGAGGCACAGCCTTCCGGTGAAATGACAGAATAATAAGCATTTTGCAAAATCAGAACATAATCCGCAACACCGACACCCAGAGCCCCGCCACTGCCGCCTTCTCCAATGACAGTGGCAATGATCGGCGTTTTTAAATTGGACATATCTCTTAAGTTTTCAGCAATCGCCTGGGCCTGGCCGCGCTCTTCAGCGCCGATCCCGGGATACGCGCCAGGCGTGTCAATAAAAACCACAACCGGCAAATGAAACTTTTCCGCGAGGCGCATCACTCTCATGGCCTTGCGATACCCTTCAGGATGCGCACAGCCGAAATTACGCTTCACATTTTCAGAGGTGTCGCGACCTTTTTGGTGCCCCATCACAATCACTTTTTCATCGCCGATCCTGGCAAAACCCGCAATCAGGGCCAGGTCATCGGAAAAAAGCCTGTCGCCGTGCAGTTCCACAAACTCGGTCATCATCATGGCAATATAATCAAGGGTATAAGGGCGTTTGGGATGGCGCGCGATCTGAATGCGCTGCCAGGACGACAAATTGCCATAAACCTGGCCGCGGACAGACTCAAGCTTTTCTTCAAGCTTCTTGATCTCAGGGGCAAAATCAATATGCTTGCCGCTCACATTGCGCAGCTCGGAAATCTTTTTCTGGATCTCAACAACCGGTTTTTCAAACTCAAGGTTACTCATGAATCAATAACTCCCTTTTAAAATGTCGGGGAAATATAGCACAAGTCAAACGTTTCTTCAATCTACTATTGTAACTTCTGTGCCGCGAGGGATGATCTTGTAAAGCTCTTCGACCTCATCGTTACGCATCCTGATGCATCCGGCTGTCACCTGCTGGCCCAGTTTATCCGGTTCGACCGTGCCGTGAATGCCGTAGCCCTGGATATCAAACCCCATCCAACGGGAACCCAGGACATTGTCAGGGCTTTCCGGAGGAATAATCGCGCCGGCCTTAAACCATACGGGGTTTTCAATCTTGTTGACAATCTTAAATGTCCCTGCCGGTGTTGACCCTTTGGCGCCGGTGGACACAACATAAACCTTTAACACATCCTCATCGCTTTTGAGCATGAGATAATTCTGGGATTTGCTCACATAAATAGAAAACTTGCCGGTCCAGATGCGCAGCTTCTGCCCTACGCGCACGGTATTATCTTTCATGCCGTTACAAGTCTTGATAAGTTCCATCGTAACATTATATTGCTTGGAAATCTTGCCCAAAGAATCCCCTACTTTAACTTCGTGGATCACGGTTTGCGGAGTAGGGGTGTTTGAAAAAAGAACTTCCATATTGATTTTATAAAGGGACTGCTGCACGGTTTCAATGTTCTTGTAATCCGCGTGTTCAGCCACAATCTGCTGATAAACCGCCTTGGCCTCAAGTTTTTTGCCTTCACCATCCAGGGTTTCAGCCTGTTTGACCATATCATCTGCCGGTGAAGCGACTGGAGGCGCTTTGACCTTGTCATTCGCCTTGCCGCACCCGGTCAAAACCACGGCAGCGCTTAATACCAGACCCCAAATCACCCAATAGACTGCTTTCACAACACCCTCCTCAATAAAACAATATCGTCAAACCAACCCCTAAAAGCGTTCCCACCAAAACCTGGACAGGCGTGTGCCCGACAAATTCCCTGATCCGGCCCATTTCCACACGCTTATGCCAGTACATATCGTCAATAACGCGATTCAATATCTCGGCCTGTTCACCGGTTGACCTGCGAACGCCCTGTGCGTCAAACATGGTTACCATCGCAAAAACCGCGGCCAACGCAAAAAGCCCGGACTGAAAACCGTATTCCATGCCGCAGGCCGTGGCCAAGGCAGAAACTCCGGCGGCATGGCTTGAGGGCATGCCCCCGGTTCCTAAAAACCACCTGAAATTAAATCTTTTTCCACGCAAAAGGTTAATGACTATTTTGATACCCTGACCCAAAACCCAGACAGCCAGTGTTATCAATAAAACCCTGTTACGGGACATTTGCAAAATGGCGCCGCTGACATCAAATCCGTGCATTGATATCTCTATTCATTAATATTAGTAAAATTTGTCCTTATTATAAGCGCCCCAAGCCAAAATGCAAGCGCATTGACAAATAGCCCTCTGCGTGATAATTTATTTTTCCCATTACCGAACACACCCCTGTTTAACCTATAACAGGGGTTTTTTATGCTTGCCAAAGCTTTAAGCTTCGGGATGCACGGCCTTGAGGCCTATCCCGTCACCATCGAAGTCGACGTCACAAAAGGTCTTCCCTCATTCACCATTGTCGGGCTTCCGGACAGCGCTATCCGCGAGAGCAAAGAACGGGTACGCTCTGCCATCAAAAATTCCGGATTCAATTTTCCCCAGGGCCGCATCACAGTCAACCTGGCACCCGCAGATACCAAAAAAGAAGGCCCGTCATTTGACCTGGCGCTGGCTCTCGCCATCTTAAGCGCCAGCGAACAAGTGCCTGCCGCCAGCCTGGAACGTTATGCCATCCTGGGAGAGCTTTCTTTGAGCGGAGGAATTAAATCCGTAACTGGAAGCCTTTCCGCAGCGCTTGCCCTGCTTTTTTCAGATAACAAGCCTGAAGGAATCCTGGTTCCCAAGCCGAACGCATCCGAAGCAGCCCTGGCCAAAGGCGTTAAAGTATTTCCTCTCGTCAGCCTTAACGAGGCCGTGCTTTTCTTGCAGGCCAGCGACAGCATTAAACCCTTTCGTCCTGCTAATAAAAGAAATAAAGCGCCTGATGAAACAAATTCAGGGCTTGATTTTGAAGATGTCAAAGGGCAGTCTCATGTCAAACGCGGACTTGAAATCGCCTCTGCCGGAGGGCACAACGCGATCCTTATCGGGCCGCCGGGAAGCGGAAAAACCATGCTGGCACACAGGTTTTCGAGCATCCTGCCTCCCATGACCCAGGAAGAATCGCTGGAGGTCACAAAAATTCATTCTGTCATGGGAATGGTGTCATCAAAAAATGGGCTTATGGACCAACGGCCGTTCCGCTCACCGCACCATACCGCTTCCAACATTTCTCTTGTCGGAGGAGGAACCGACCCCAAACCCGGCGAAGTTACGCTCGCGCACAATGGGATTTTGTTTTTAGATGAGCTTCCTGAATTCACCCGCGCCACAATCGAATGCCTTCGCCAGCCCCTCGAAGACCATCATGTCACGATCGCCAGGGCTTCAAAAACCCTTAAATTTCCTGCCAGATTCACATTGCTCGCGGCCATGAACCCATG
>JADFYI010000009.1 GCA_015233145.1 Candidatus Omnitrophota bacterium | reverse complement strand
AAGATGTTGTCAATGATATCAATGCGATGTATGGCGAGCGGCTTGCCGGAAAAGAAACGAGGCTCCCATGCATACCATGAACATGACCCGCGACGGTAAAGCCATGCGCCGGATGTGGCGCTTCCAATCCAATAATTTTATTGCCAGGGCTGGAAAAGATTTTGCAGCCAAAGTCCTTGAAACCATTTACTACAATAAATTCAAGAAACGCCGTCATACGGTTGAAATGCGCTGACCGTCCCACCCCAGCTCTTCTTTTGTCACGGCCCGGTATTTTCCCGGCTCAAGGTTCCCAATCGTCAAAGGCCCAAACGCAATCCGCTTAAGCTTGCGGACCCTGTGGTTAAAAATATTAAACAAGCGGCGGAGCTCGCGGTTTTTTCCTTCCGTCAATTCAACAACAATATGCGACTCTTTTTGACTGGCCTTGGAAATGGTCATCTTGGAAGGTTTTAGAATTTCGCCCTCATCCTCAACACCGGCAAGCGCGATCGCCATTTCTTCATTCGTAAACGCTCCCTCAACCGTCACGATATACGTTCTCGGGATGGCATTTCTGGGATCTGTCAAATAATCGGAAAGCCGGGTGTCATTGGTCAAAAGCAAAAGCCCGGTGCTGGCCATGTCCAGCCGGCCCACGGAATGAAGCTGATGAAACTCCGGCGGCAAAATATCGTAAATTGTTTTTCGGCCCTGCTCGTCACTGCGTGTCGTCACAACCGAGCGGGGCTTGTAAAACATAATCGTCTGCCACGAGCCTCTTTCTAAAACTTTGCCATCCAAAACAAATTGATCAGTCTCGGGGGTGACAGGGAACATCAAGTCCTTGATGACGCGGCCGTTGACGGAAAGACGGCCGGCCAGGATCCATTCCCTTGTCTGTGTCCTTGACGCCAGGCCAAGCTTGGACAGCGCGCGCTCCAAAGGGACTTTTCCCAACCGTTCACTCATAGCTCCACCAATACCGCAGCAAGATAACTTTCCTGCATGGTGTTTGTGCCAGGGAAATCCGCATCCTGGCCAAGGGCGCGCATCTTTCTGATTGTCCGGCCTGCCAACGCGTCATGCACCAGGCCATTCAAATTATCTTCGGACATCGCGCTATAATTGGTTGCCAAAAAAATCACTCCGCCAGGATTCAAAACCTTAATGCTCTTACTGACCAAATCCGCAAAATCATTCTTCACGCTAAACGTTTTTCCCTCATGGCGCGCAAAAGACGGAGGGTCTAAAATAATCAGGTCAAACCGGTTATCTTTCTGGGCCGCGCGCTCCAGATACTCGCGCGCATCAGCCTTGATAAATTCGTTCCTGGCAAAGGCAAGGCCGTTTAATTCATAATTCGCCCGGCCCCGCTCAAGACTCTTGCGGCTGATATCGACATTAACGACCTCCCCCGCGCCTTCCCGGCGGCAATACACCCCGAAAGAACAGGTATAGGAAAAACAATTCAAAACTTTTTTATCCCTGCTCAATTCAGACACAAGCCTGCGGTTACAACGCATATCCAGAAAAAGGCCGCTATTTAACCCGTCATTTAAGTCCACGCTGAATTTAAGGCTGTTTTCATGGATAACGGTCTTAGACGGCGCTGCATCAATCCAAACATACGGCGTTATGGCCTCAGGTGAGGCTGACTTTGAACGGTCTTTGACAATAAAATACTCTGCATTAAGCCGCTCTTTAAGGAAGGATGCAAGGGCATCCCCGTGAGAGAGCCACGACTTATCAAAAATCTGGGCTGCAAAATGCCTGTCATATTGCTCAAGAAAAAGCCCTTCCAGGCCATCGCCCCAGCCATTCACAAGGCGCAGGGCATTGGTCTGGCCACGCAAAGCCTGTCGCTTTGCGATCGCTGTTTCTAATAAATTAATAAGTTGGTCTTGTATCATATGCCGTAATAATCCGCTAAAAGAGCCGTCGGGGGCATGTCACCAAGCGAGTTCCGCAGTGAGCCGCTTCAAGAATAAAGCTCTTTGCGCTGGGCCTTAATGCGTTCATCGTTCAAATAATCGTCAAACGTCATGCCGATGCGGTCAATGACACCCTTCGGCGTCAGTTCAATAATCCGGTTTGCGACAGTCTGAACCAGGGTGTGGTCGTGTGAGGAAAAAAGCATGCTCCCTTTAAAACGCTCCATGCCCTTGTTAAGGGAAGTGATCGATTCCAGGTCCAGATGGTTGGTCGGCTCATCGAGGATAACCACGTTGGGCTTGGCGAGCATCATCCGCGCCAGCATACAGCGCACCTTCTCTCCACCCGAAAGGACATTAACTACCTTTAAAGATTCCTCACCTGTAAAAAGCATCTTTCCCAGAAAGCCGCGGATAAAAATCTCGCTTTTCTCCTCGGAATATTGCCTGAGCCAGTCCACAATGCTCAAAGTCGAATCAAAATATTTCGTATTATCCTTGGGGAAATAGGCCCGGCTGGTCGAGACCCCCCATTTAAAACTTCCGCTGTCAGCCTTTTCCTCACCCATTAAAATCTGAAAAAGCATGGTTTTTAAAAGGCCGTTGGGGCCCACAAAGGCAACCTTGTCGTTTTTCTCGATCGTCAAAGACAGCTTCTCAAACAACACCTGCCCGTCTAAGGACTTTGACAGGTTCTCAATCCTTAAAATATCGTTTCCTGCCTCGCGCTCCTGGTCAAAATGGATAAAAGGGTATTTTCTCGATGACGGCTGGATTTCATCAACAGTCAACTTTTCCAAAACCTTTTTACGACTTGTGGCCTGCCGGGACTTGGAAAGGTTGGAGCTGAACCGCGCAATAAACTCCTGCAGTTCTTTGCGGCGGTCTTCGATTTTCTTGTTCGCCTCACTGCGCTGGCGCAGCGCCAGCTGGCTCGATTCTGACCAGAACGTGTAGTTGCCGGAATAAATCTGAATCTTTCCAAAATCAATGTCTGCGATATGCGTGCACACATTATCCAGAAAATGCCTGTCGTGGGAAACAACCACGGCCGTGTTTTCAAACCCGCTCAAAAAATCTTCGAGCCACAGGCACGTTTCCACATCCAGATGGTTGGTGGGCTCGTCCAAAAGGAGAATATCAGGGTTCCCAAACAACGCCTGGGCCAGAAGAACCCGTACTTTTTGGCTGGACTCAAGCTGTTTCATATTAAGCCCGTGCAGTTCTGTGGGAATCCCGACATCGGTCAAAAGCTTGGCCGCATCCGACTCGGCATTCCAGCCGTTCATCTCCGCAAACTCCCCTTCCAGTTCTGAGGCGCGCAGGCCGTCAGCATCAGAAAAATCAGGTTTTGCGTAAATGGCGTCTTTCTCCACCATCACGTCATAAAGCTTTTTATGGCCCATGACCACGGCCATAAGAACCGTATATTCATCAAAGGCAAACTGGTCCTGCTTTAAGACCGAAACACGCTTGCCAGGCGGGATAGCAACCTCTCCTTCCGTGGAATCAATTTCCCCGGAAAGAATCTTTAAAAACGTGGATTTCCCGGAACCGTTGGCGCCAATAAGCCCGTAGCAGTTTCCCGGCGAGAAAACAATGTTAACCCCTGAGAAAAGCTTGCGCTGCCCGTACTGAAGTGAAACTCCATTGACTGAAATCATGGCACTATATCCCTGTATTTAACAATTATTATAACCTAAAGGTTCGTATTGTAACAGACACTGCCCGGACGGTCTTCTTTTTTTAATATCTGTATAAAAATTATAAGGATTACCGGGCAGCGGGGTTGACAGACAAGAATTCGGAAAGGCTGTTTAAAGGCTGGATGCCGATCACAACCGGTACAAAGCCTGGCGCCGACCTTAGCTCTTCCATGATGGCAGGATCAATGTTAAATGCCATGGCACCAGCGCTTCCCTGCGTTTCGAGGGTCATCCGGCTGGAGTTAAAATCAATACCACCCTTATCCGCGGCCATGGCATCATCCGGGCCTCGAATAACCAAAGTATTATTGTCTTCAGATAAAGGGGTTTCCAAAACATTAAAATCTGTCAGGTCAAAAGGCTCGCCCCCATTCAGATGGGCGGTGAACAGGCCATCCGGCTCAAAAACCCGCCGCAGGTTTTCTTTAGCGTCAGCATCTCCTGTTTGTGCCAATTTGATAAACGCTTCGGAAATTGTTTCTGCCGGGACAGTATATGTTTTGCCCATAAGAATGATTGTGACTTGTGTGGGGGCGCGGCTTTCTGAAACAGCCTCATTGCCATCATCTTCGACCCAGCCCATGTCGTTGTGTGACTCCTGGCCCAAAACATCATAAAGGTTATGCTCCTCATCTGAAAATGTCTTATCCAAAGAAACAGGACTGCCTTCCCGGGCTGTTTCAATTTCCTGGATGCTGAATTTCTTACGCAATATGCGGTTAACCTCTTCATTTGTTCTTGAAGGATCTTTTTTTAAATAATAAGTTGCCGAAATAATTTGCCTGCTGCGCGGTGATAATTCAGACAACCACGTGGTATACCTTAGATTACTGATCATGATGTATATATTACGTTTTAAATTTTCAAGGCCTCCGTTATCCCGGGACCACTCATATTTCTCAATATACTTGTCCAGGGCATCCCACGATTTCGAAAGGTCGGTGCGCGAGTCTTTCGATAAACGTTCATGCGCAGCCGAAAGAGTGTCTTTAAGCCAGGACAGAAGAAGCGAAGAAAGCTGCTTGCGGACATCAGGATCAAGACTGCTGTGCAATTGTTTTATGACCACATCATCCGGCGGCATGTCAGGGCTTAATCCTTTGATTAACTGCTGGTCTTTTCGCACAGCCTCATCAATGGCTTTTTCAAAGTACGCCTTCTCATCAGGGAAAAGGGCCCCTGCCAAAAACTTAATACTCTGTGTCGTGACGGACGTTACAGAGCCGTTATTACCCCGTCCGAAAACCAAAGCGTGCCTTGCCCGCCAGACCGGTTCTGTGAAATTTCTTGTCTCTCCCGTTAACCATGTATTCAACAGCTGCCTTGTTTCTTCGGGGGCTACGATATCATCGATAACTTGCCCCGCGGTGACATTCGTGTCTTCAAAATTCCTCCATATCCCTTGAAACAACTCCAGGCTGATGTGACGATACTTGAGGATAAAAAGAGCGATGTCTACGCCGGCCAAAAGGTGATTGTTATCTTTTGTCTTCAAGCTCAATAATTCCCCCAGCATTTTTGTTTTTGTGTCGCGAGGCATATCGCCTTTTAAAATGGTCTTGACCTGATGGCCCGTAAACACGGAACGGCCTTCGTCGTCACGCTGCTGGACCAAATATTCAAGCATGTCTTTCTGGCTGATAAATATGTCCTTTTTATCAATCAGGTCAGAAATATCTGCCGGGCTGAAGAAATAACCCTTACGGCCTTGCGCAGGAAAGGACAATAAATAACGAATTTGACCCTGCATCTCATCGAGAGGCACAAGCTTCCTGATAAGGCTGCGAATCTGGGGAAGGCTGAAAAACAACGCCTCCTGCCCCGATATTTTAAACGTGAAAAGTTCTCTTGTTTCCTGCCGAACATCGATATCAGTGTCTTCTGCCAGGGGGTATTCCCGGGCAAAATCCGCCAGCTGCACGATGTCGGATATTTCCCGGCCGGAACCAAGGTACTCCTGAACAATGTATTGAAACGCACGAACCCTTTGCGTGAGGCCCCGCATCACCTTGTTTCTTTTTTCTCCCCGTTCAGTCATTGCTTTGATTTCACTCTCACTAAAAGCATCCTGGCCTTGAAATTTCAAGCGCCTGAGCTGCGCTGCAGTTGCTGAAGAATAGTTTTTTATGGCATCCATTGCTTCCAGGAATTTGTTAAAACTTTGAGCGTCCATCATATCCACAGGCGTCAGCTCAAGCCCCCTGGCAGCAATATCATCGGGCGATCCCCGCGCCAGGGTGTCGGCCTTGACAAAATTATCTATAATTTCACGCTGTTCCTCAGGCGTTTTAAGGTCAAAGCGCCTCGTCATCAAAACCGAGATTTCCTCACCGCTGAGCAAAGGCCTTGCGTTGGCGCCGGCCGTTTTTTCTTCTTTCAATCTTCCAACCCAGTAAATTTTTCCTTCTTTCGGTGTGCCGGCATCCAAAATAATGGCCATTTCTGTGCGGCTAAAAAAATCTCCTTTCCCATCCGGTTTTTTAAATTCACGCAAAAACTCATACAGCTTCTTTTTTTCTGCAAAACTTGTCGTTTTATTAATAATGTAAACCAGCTGCGCAACGGTAAACCCCTGCTCTAAAAACCAATGCATTTCTTCAATGAAATCAGAGCCTCTCAACGGAGAATAGTAATTGGCCACCCTCATTATCGTCGATAAGACCTCGTTTGTCACAGGGCGCTTAAGCTCTCCATGCCACTTAAGAAGTTCCCGTAAAAACCCCGCACGGCCTGCTGCGTTTCTTGTAGACATGGCAACAGCCTGTTCCTCGGTAAAAAGATAACGGCTGTTAAACCTTAACCTCCGCAATTGCACAGCAACTTCAACTTTCGAAAGTCCTTTAAGACCTGACTGAAACTGAAGGAACTTATCTTCATTCATGATATCCACTCTCCCAAACGCAGCCACAGCCGCCCGCACAGCCCTGGCTTTTAGCGTCCCCATCGGAGCCTTGGTATTCAAGAATTCCTGCCTGTGCTCGTCGATCAGGCTTTCCTGCGCCTGGGGGGGCACGCGGTCAAATCGATGCAGCAGCAACTCGGCAATAACAGCCCCGCTCAAGAAAGGGACATCCTCTCCCCCAAAAGAGGCCTTTTTGTCATGCAAATCAGCAATCAAAGACATCTTCTCTGCCCCCGGTATCGGACTTCTGACAATCTTTGTGACCTCATTATTATTGAATAACGGCTGGCCATTATAAGCTGACAAGCTAAACGCATAACTAACCAGCTTCTTTTTATCAACCAGACTTTCCTGATTCGCCAGCATAAGCGCAACCTGGACATGCGTAAAGAAACGCCCCACCCCGTCTCTGGCCGGCACAGATAAAAGATAAGCAGCCTGGGTTTTCTTTTCCTCTGTTGGCACCGCTGTCCGGATAATAAACGCGATGTCATACATTTCAAAGAAAAGGCCTTCTTCTTGAGGCGCTTTAAAATTTAAAAGCCAGGAAATTTCTTCACGAACCTGCTCTTCTCTTTTTAAAGAATAACTTATGGACAAATCGACCAGCTCTGAAATATTCTCAATGTCCCTCCCGGCGCGTAAAGACTCTTGAACGGCATAATGAAGGAATAAAACCCGCTCAGCGATCCCCTTGCCAAGGTGTACCCTTGTCTGGGCCAGGGCCGCGGCCTGCTCATCCGTAAAAACAGCTTTTTCCGCCAGCTTCAACCTCGATAATTGCGAGATCACTTCATCCCCATCAAGATCGTTCAATCGCTGGGCAAACTTTGCCATGTCGGCAGTGGCCACGCGCTTGATATCCAAATCAAGGGTCCCTAACGGCTCCTGGGCCGCTGATAATGCGGCCGCTTCTTTGATTTTTTCCTGTATTTTCGTAACAGCCTTCTTAAGATCGCTCTCTTTTTCAGGCAAATCCAGGTGCTTGTCAATAAACTTGGCGATATCTGCCCCGCCAAGTAACGGAGTCACTCCACTATCGGCCATAAGCTTTTTCCAACGGGCAACAAGGCTTCTTTTTTTGTCAGAGCTTCCGCTGGCGCGAATAATACGTGTAATGTCATCCGAAGTAAAATTCTTGTCCTGCCGCAATTCATCAATCAATTGAAGCTGTGCCCCAAACTCATCCGCGCCAAAAATAATATACAGGATCTGGTTTCCGTTAAAGAATTGCGCCCCCTCCTCAATGCCGACTTTGAGCAAGGTGTAGATGTCAAACATAAGATCGTCTTTCATGTCCGCAACCTTGTCGCGGGCAATCCGGATAGCATCGGGAAAAGAAAAGAGCGGACGGCCCTTGTCATCCTGAAACTCTAAAAGCTCCTTCAGGAAAACAAGCTTGGGATACAATTTACTCCTGGCCTTATCCACCATTTTCGCAGCAGCCTCATCCGTGAAAACAGGCTGTCCGCGCATCTCGATATCCATTAAAATATTTTCCAATTTTTCCCTGTTCGTTTCATTAAACGGGATTCCAGCCACTTGCCCGGCCAGCACATCAAAATTATCATTGGCCGAAACAACTTCCCGGGCGCTTTCGATTCCTTCTTCGGATTCTAATTTTAATGATGAAACCAAATTGACACTGACGGTCATCATGGCCTGGTCTGAAGACAGTTCCGGAAGGCTGGAAAAATTATCAGTAAATGAAATGACCGCAGGAAGCGTCTGGGCAAAATCAGCTCCACCCGAAAAATATTTCCTGGGGATCATTTCACTGCTCAATTCATCCTGTTCTTCTTTGATAAAATTAAAGGCTCCCTTTTTAAAGGCATCGACGTATTGCTGCCAGATCTTTTGTGTTATTTCCGAATCCTCGATGTTGATGCCCTGCACCTTTTTTTGATCAACATATACCGAGGACAAAAGGCTCTCTTTGATTTTCCGTTTGTACCATGCCGCGAGAATAATGGAGTTATAGACCTGGCGCAGCTGGGAGAAATTTTTGCCGGTATTCACTTCGGTTTCAAGGGCAGGAATAACAACTTCGCGGAGAATATCTTTGGCGATTTCTTGCGTAGGGGCACGATTTACGTTTTTTTCTTGCGCAAGATAATCGCTTTCCAACATGACCTTTAATTTGCTTTCCACAACATAAGCAACAGCTTTCTGGCCCCGCTCCGCCAGGACGCTTTCGTTTTTCCTGTCAAGTTGGGAAAAACTCGCGTCGGCTTCGCGGGGCTGCTCAAGCTGTCGTTCAAAAACGACAGCTTTCGCAGGCACTATCCACACTTTATTAAAGGTATCAACTGGTATGTCCGTCGTCCCGTATTTCTCATAAGCCCTGGCATAAACTTTTTTCCAGAAGCTCTGGCCCAGCGCGTCCTGGGGGTAAAGTGCTGAGGCCGTGATTTGTTTAAGGATATAATCCTCAGCCAACAGGTCGCGGCCCATTTCTGTCTGGCCAAAGGCGTCGGGGATGATGCGGTCTTTTTCATAGGGAGAAAGGTTGACCCACAGGTCTTTTTCAGGGACAGTGAGCGAGGCGAGAAAATACCGGATAAGCTTTTCCGACTCGGTTTTCAAGGATGACGCCTCACCCCCCTTATCCAGAATAAAATCAAATTTAAGCGGGTTATTGGCGTAAACCTTGATGCCTTTAAGTATCGGTGGGTTAAACGGCTGGCTTAAGGACACCATGGTGCCTGGCTCAGGCAAAACCCCTGCCCCGGTGCCCAAAGAAAGCCCCTGGGCATAGGCGGGTGCTGCGCCTGAAACAATAAATGTCAAAAGCGTCACAAAAGAAACCCATTTTGTGAAAAGCCAATTTCGCATCCCTGCCGCTCCTTGAACTATGCCGCTTTCGATACTCCTTTTACAGCACTCCACGCCACAGAGCCCTTCTTTAAATCCTCATTAACCCCCAAAAACTTCTGCAAATTATTTAAGGGGTAAATATTAATAATGACCGGCACAAACCCCGGCGCAGATTTAAACTTTTCCATGAGTCCCGGGTCCATATTAAACTTCATCACAGCGTTTCCGTCTCCCCGCATTTCCAGGTTCATGCGATCGGAATTAAAGTCAATACCACCTTTCTTCTCTTCCGGGGCCATGGAGCTGTCCGCGACAATCAACATGGTGTTATAGTCCAGGTCCATGGTTAAAATATCTCTCAAATCAGAGACCACAAATTCCTCTTTTTTATTCTTAAAAGTCACTGTATAACGCCCATCACCCCGGCCAATGGCCTGCCATACTTCCCGGCTTTCAGGGTAGTCTCTAAGGTATAACGCCATGGCCTCCTGTAAGGAATTGGCATAAACCCAGAACACCTTGTTCCCGGGAAGAATAATTTTTACCTGCGTAACACCGTTATCATCCTCAAAAGAAGTGCCGTCAGAAATCTCGTAGGCCTTTTTTTCAGGAGCGGCTTTCACACTGTACAGATTTGTTGTTTTTCTTTCTCCTGCGCCGGAAGTCGGCGCATCCATGGAAGGCATGCGGAAAAATAATGCCGCGGAAATTTCAGCGTTAGAATAACCTGAATCTAAAAGCCTTCTAATCACCGGCTTAGAAAATCTTCCCGCTTTAGGAACCCTGTCCGGATGATTTTTCAGATATATTCTCTGAAGAACACCAGCCCTTCTATACAAACGGGCTAGACGCGGCGTCAAACTTTGGATATGCACATACTCAGAACGCTCAAAATAAATATCCCTAAGATTAGATTTCAAATTTTCCAATCCTGCCTCAGGCCTGGCCCAATCATATTGAAGAATACGAGCGTTAAAAGCATCGGCCCCGTCAGGGTTTAAGACAAGTTCGCCCTCTTTTTCTCCGATCGAAGTTGCCATATACAGGTATTTGTCCTTGAGCCATTGCAACAAAAATTTAAGCGTTGTCTCCTTCACGTTGTTATCAAAACTTGTCAAAAGCTGTTTAATCACCTGATCCGGCGCAGGCGTATTCTCATCCAAAGTCTTGACAAGTTCCCGGTCTTCGGCAACAGAGCGGTCGGCATAGCGGTTAAAGTCTTCGGAAAGATCAGGAAAAAGAACCTGCATCATAAACTTCACCTGTTCTGTGCTTATTTTACTTCTGGCCACAAGCACATACTTTGCCCTTGCCGCAAGATACGGCCATTCGCCCATGGGGCCAGTTATCCAGGTTTTTATAAAATCACGGTACTTCTCGGGCCTCAGCATATAATTAAGAATTTTTCTGGCCTGGACATCCGTCGAAGCGAGGCGGGCCCAAATCATTTTGAACTTTTCCAATGAAAAAAGTCCCGGATTATTCAAAACATAGCGAACATCCGTTGCCGTCAATGCTGGTTTGCCATCAGCCCTTTCCTGTCCCACCAGCCATTCCAATCTTTCCAAAATAACATCCTCGTCCCTTACGGGATAATCTGCGGCCATGATACTGGCCTGCTGGAGAGAAAAAACCGACTCCTGGTCTGACGTCTGATAGGCCAAAAGTTTTCGCAAGAACGCCACTCGTTGATAAGCACTCTCACGACCCACTATTTTTCCAGCAGTCTCTTCGGTAAAAATAGTTTCATTACCATATTTGAGCCTTAAAAGCTGTGAGGCAAAGGCCCCGGGATCCACCTGCGACAACTTGGGCCAATAATCAGGGAGCTCATCCTCAACAATATCAAGGCTGCGCGCCTCCAAAACCTCAGGGATAACAGAAATTTTTGACCTCAAATGCTCGATATACTCCCGGCGCTTTTGGGGATCACGAAAAACATTCCGGTGGATAATGTCCACAATCTGGGTTCCGTTTAAAATTTTCCTTCCGCCAGCCTCCTCACGGTTCAATTCCCGGGCAAAAGCTACCGCATCCGGCGTAGAGCTGAAGAGTATTAAACTGATCTGGGAGGGGGTGAATATCTTCATTTTTCTTAACTCATCAATCCCTTGAAGCTTCTCGTTCAACGGCATTTTTCTTTTGGCGACTATCAACATGATGTGATTCGGGTCAAAAAACTGCCGTTTCCCTTCCGGCGTATCTTCTGTGATGCGCGTAAGCTGTTCTATTTCATTAATCATCTCGTCTTGTTTTCCCGCGAGATTGCTTTGGACAATGTGCATTAAAGGAGACAATGTTGAAAATAAATCATGGCCGCTCAAGTCTTTCACCTCGATGGCCCGCTTAAGGAATACAAGGCTGCCAAACACGTCTTTGATGCTTGCCATCCTTTTGGCCGCGGTTGCCGTAAAAACATTTTTACCTTTAAATTGCAGACGCATCAAATAGGCAAGCATTTTCTCACCCCTGATTGACGGGCTGCGTAAAATTCGATTAGGGTAAGCTTTTTCCAAAACCAGATGGTTCAGTTTCCTGATATTTTCCTTTTCAACGGCTTTCAGCTGGGCATAAGGCAATGAGCGGGCTTCCCTGGTCAGGTCAGCCAACAAAAGAATTTCTGTTGTTGCTACGCTGTCAGGGTCTCTCCTCCATTGATCATAAAGAGTCGCGCTCGTTAAAATGTTATCCAGCGTTACAAACGGGTCTTGACTCTCTTTGACCTCAATCCCATAATCACGGCGAACAAGATCAATAAATCTCATGACGCTGGAAGCCTGCTGCGGCCCATTCCCGTCAAACGAAGAAGCCACCAGCTCCAGGTTCTCATCCCATACGGTTGCAAAGAAATCATCAAAACTCTTTGGATCAGAAATATCCACAGAGCTACCTTCAGCTTGCAGGGTAATGTCCTGTGGACGCGCTGCCGTTCCCCTTAAATCCATCTCATCAAGCACTGCGGCCAGCTGAGGCACTTCTCTGGCTTTTTCAGTATTAAGAACCAACTGGTAAATCTTGGCCCCGTCATTAATGCCCATTTTCTGAGCTGTTTTGAGAAGTTCTTCCATATACTGGGCTGTAAAATCCTTGACGATAATCATCGAGGTTATTTGCCCTGGGCCGAATAGAGATGACGAAAGAAGCACATCGAGCTCTTTTCTGACTTCTTCCAGCCTGGCCTCTCCCGGCCACATAGCAATATTCAAAGCCTGGATCAATGTAAAAAATCTTTTTCCTGAATTTGCCTTTTTCCATCCTAAAACATCCCTGAAAAACATCATCTTAGAGTAAGCCACTTTGCCGTTTCCTAAAACCCTCTTGGCCAGTCTCTCGGCCTTCTTATCTGAAATGGCCTGGCCGTTAACAGTGATGCGTTCCAACTGCCCGGCCAATGCTGTCAGGTTCCCCTCAATGTCTTTTATTTTAGATAAGACATCATTAAACGTGCGTTCTTCCTCAGCTGAAAAACCAGGCTCTTTCCATACCACGGCAGACGGCTGTTCAGACGCCGCACCCGCCTCTTCCGTGGGGCTGGCCAGTGTCGTTAAATAGGTATCCAGTGCCTCCGGACTGCTCAACGCTTTCATTTCCCTGCGGACAGCAGACTCCCCGCCCCATGGATAACTTAATGAAAGATCCACGGCCTTAGAAGCGGCCAAGCCCCAGCCATCGGCATGGCGAAACTCCAGCATTTCTCTTAAAAACAAAAGCCTTTCATAAATTTCATCCGTCTTGAGCGACATGGCCTCGGCCTGGGTGTCGTTAAACACCGGCTCTGCGGGCGTGCCATCTCCCTTCTCAAAACGAAGTTTCTTCAGTTCCGCGGCCAAGGACTTGGGAGCTTGATCAATCTCTTTATCCAAAATACTTTTCCAGAAATTATCAAAATCCGCCTCATCCATGATGTTGACTGCCCGGGCTCTTCGCAAGGCTTTGGGAGCCTTGTTCGGAGCATCCAGTATTGCGCTTTGCGCCATATCCGGCGTTGAAATATCAGCCTCAACAATCATGTCCCTGTCAGAAGCAGCCAACGGAAGTGTTGCCGCGTCGGTCTTAAATTGAACGGCCGCGGCCAGGCCCTGGGCAAAATCCATCCCGCCTGAAAAATACTTTCTGGGGATCATTTCATTCGTGAGCTCATCCTGCTCTTCCTTGATAAAATTAAAGGCCCCCTTTTTAAAGGCCTCAACGTATTGCGCCCAGATTTTTTGCGTAATGGCAGGGTCTTCGACATTGACGCCCTGCAATTTTTTTTGGTCAACATACACAGAGGTCAAAAGGCTTTCCTTGATTTTCTTTTTATACCAGGCGGCCAGGATCAGGGAATTGTAAACCTGGCGCAATGGAGCAAAATTCTTACCCGTATTCACTTCTGTTTCAAGCGCAGGGATCACGATTTCGCGGAGAATTTCTTTGATGAATTCTTGCGTAGGGGTGCGATTCATCGCACCCGGGATACCGGGTTCGATGGATCCATGCATACCGGGCTCAATGAATTGAGCCCCTACGTTTTTTTCTTGCGCAAGATAATCGCTCTCGAGCATGACCTTTAATTTGCTTTCCACAACATAAGCGACTGCCGATTTATCAGCGCCAGAAGAGCCTCCTGACCGCTCATATACAACAGCTTTCGCAGGGACTATCCACACCTTGTTAAACGTATCCACAGGAATATCGGTCGTGCCGTATTTCTCATAGGCCCTCGCGTAAACCTTTTTCCAGAAGCCCTGGCCCAGCGCGTCCTGGGGGTAAAGTGCTGAAGCCGTAATTTGTTTAAGGATATAATCTTCAGCCAACAGGTCACGGCCCATTTCAGTCTGGCCAAAGGCGTCGGGGATGATACGGTCTTTTTCATAAGGAGAAAGGTTGACCCACAGGTCTTTTTCAGGGACTGTGAGCGAAGCAAGGAAATAACGGATGAGTTTTTCAGATTCAGCGCTGAGAGCTGTGGGGTTATCCCCTTTATCCAGGATAAAATCAAATTTAAGCGGATTGTTGGCGTAAACCTTGACGCCTTTTAATATCGGCGGGTTAAAGCTCTGGCTTAAGGACACCATGGTTCCAGGCTCGGGTAAAACCCCTGCCCCGGTGCCCAGGGAAAGCCCCTGGGCATAAACAGGCGCCATGCTTGAAACAATAAATGTTAAAAGCGTCACAAAAGAAACCCATTTTGTGAAAAACCCGTTACGCATATCTTTCCTTTGAGTAGAATCCACTCTCCACCGCCTGTGGGCGGTTTGTCTGTCATCAAGGTAAGTATTTACTATATATATATTAAATACAAGGGGGGGCGAGAATAAGGGTGAAAACGTTTTCCGAAATAACAAAAATTCGCATAAAGGGCAGAGCCGGAAGAATATTCTGGAATAAAGCCTACTCAAAAACCTTTTTGTCTCTGAGCTTGCGGTGGTAGGAGATGGCAAAGCGATGCGCTTCATCGCGCACGCGCTGGAGTAATTTAAGGGCCAGAGAGTCTTTGGATAAAAGAATAGAGGCGCGCTTGCCAGGGACAAAAACCTCTTCTTCGCGCTTGGCCAGAGAAATAACCGGGATATCGCACCCCAAAGCCTTTAATTCAGCAGCAGCCGCGCCAAGCTGTCCCAAGCCGCCATCAATCACAATAAGATCAGGAAAGGCCTTAGCCTCGCGCTTTAACCGGCCGTAACGCCGGCGCACCACCTCGGCCACCATCCTGACATCATCAATGCCCTTGACTTCTTTAATGCGAAAACGCCGGTAATTCGCCTTGTCAGGCTTGCCGTTAAAAAACGACACCAGAGACCCGACTGAAAGTTCTCCCATGATGGTGGAAATATCAATGCACTCAATTCTGTCCGGCATCCTTTTGAGGGTCAAAATGCGCTCCAACTGCTCTGCTTCTTTAAAATAGTTGAGCTCCCCCGTGGATGAATAAAGGGCGCCTATGGCGCGCAGCTGGTCGCGCAAGTTAGCTGCTGCCTCAAATTCCTTGATACTGGCCAGGTATTCCATTTCTTCTTTAAGGGTCTTGTAAAGCTCGTCTTTATGCCCCTCGAGGATCATGACAATGCTTTTGATGTTGCGATGATAATCCTGCGGCGAAATCTCGCCAATGCACGGGGCGTCGCACAGCCCCAGCGAATAATACAAGCACGATTTCCTCGGAAAAGGGTCGCAGGTCCTGTAGGGGAAAATTTTACGGATGATGGTCAGGGCCTCACGAATGAGAGCGGCATCCACATAAGGCCCGAAATAAAAGCATCCGGACTTTCTTTGTTCAGGCGAGGCAATGCGCACAACCGAAATGCGCGGAAACTCTTCACCGGTAATCTCAATAAAAGGATACGACTTGCCATCCTTAAGCTCGATATTATACCGGGGCTGATACTGCTTAACGAGCGCGGCCTCAAGGATAAGCGCCTCGGCCTCGCTGTGAGTGGAGATATAATCAACATCCGTGATGTTCGAGACAAGAAGGTCGGTTTTGACGTTATGGGTTTTTCCGCGGAAATACGATTGCACGCGGCGGCGCAGGGAAACAGCCTTTCCCACATAAATCACGTTGCCGCCGGCGTCTTTCATGAGATATACGCCGCTCGTCAACGGGAGCGAAGAAATCTTTTCTTTAAGCCCTGCGTCCATATTTCCAATATCACGCACTTGCATACTCAATAGTTACGCTTGAAACGCCATAAATGATTCTATACTCGCAAGGAAAATATTTTCCTCAGGCCCACAACCTGCTCAATTCCCAAAATCCAGGAAATGGCACCGTAGACCAAAAGCCCGGCCACAAAAACAATGCCAAGCCGCCAGGTTTCATGCAAGCCTGAAAGGTTCTGCCACACAAGAAAACTCGCCGCGGCCTGAGCGGCCCCGGCGACAATAATTTTTCCTAAAAACGGCACAAATTGGCTGCTAAAATTCCCCACGCGTTTTTTAAGCGCGGTCAAAAGAAGAACAACATTCACAACCGATGAGATGGCGCTCGCCAAAGCAATCCCGCTTATTTTCATTGGAAACATCAACGCCACATTCAGCCCCGCGTTAACCGCGAGCGATACAAGCGCCACCTTGACCGGCGTTTGGGTGTCCTGCATGGCATGAAACGCTGATACCAGAATTTTAACCGCGCCATATCCCAAAAGGCCGAGGCTGAAAAAGAACAGGGCGGATGAAGTCACGGTCGTTGAATACGCGTTAAACTCCCCGCGCTGGAAAACCGCATGCACAATCGGCGTTGAAAAAAGGCTTAAAAAAATAGTCATGGGCAGCATCAAAAGAAGGATGTTTTCGAGGGTAAAAAGCACTGTCCTTTTAAAATCCTCGGTTTTCCCGCTCACGGCAAAACTGGAAAATGCCGGAAGAGCTGCGGACGCCAGGGCCACGCCAAAAATCCCCATGGGAAACTGCACAATGCGGTTGGCATAATAAATCGCGGCAATCCCGCCCGCGCCCACAATCATGGTTAACGACGCGCAAATGGTGTCCACAAAAATATTGAGCTGATACACGGCCGAACCCACAAGCCGGGGTAAAAGCAATTTTCCGATCTGCCGCGCCCCGGGATGGTTTAAGGTCAAGGCCCATGAAAACTTAACACCGTGTTTTCTTAACGGCCGCCACTGGAAATAAAGTTGTATGGCCCCGCCTGCCAAAACCCCGTAAGCCAGGCCGTAAACCGGCTGTTTCATCCACCATACAGAAGCCAGGGTTGAGGCAATGAGGGCCACGTTCAGCCAGCAGGGCCCAAACGCAGGCATGGTAAAAGAGCCGTAAGTAAACTGAATCGCGGAAAAAAGCGCGGTAAGCCCGATAAACACAAGGTAGGGAAACATCATCCGCGTGAGCATCACAGTCATATTGATCTTGCCGGGGTCTGCGGCAAAGCCTGGCGCAATGAGCCTCACCACCACCGGCGCCAAAACAACCCCCAAAAACGTAATCGCGCAAAGGATGATAAACGCCCAGGCCAAAATAACATTTAAGAATTCCGCGAGTTCCTGGGGCCGCGTTTCCTTGTATTCTGTCATGACCGGCACAAATGAAGAATTGGCCGCGCCTTCACCGATCATGTCGCGAAAAAGGTTCGGCAGGCGAAACGCCACCACAAACGCGTCTGCGCCAGCCGCAGTTCCGAAAAACCGGGCAAAAATAATATCGCGGATAAAACCCAAAATCCGGCTTGCCAGGGTTCCCAACGACATGACCGAGGTTGAACGCATGATTTTTACAGGATGATTTTTATCAATTGACATATAAAAGCCGCTTTGTTATACTTTCGCCTCGAAGATGACATTAACGATTAACAAGGAGTAGACGAAGTGCCTCAACGTAAATGTGCTGTTAAAGCGCTCAAGCAAAGCCAAAAACACCAGATGCATAATCTTGACATCAAGTCGGACTTAAAAAAGTTCGCCAAAGAATTTGTCGCAACGGTTAAAACCGATGTTAAGAAAGCGGCCTCGCTTCTGCCGACGCTCTACAAAAAGCTGGATAAGGCTGCCAAACGTAATATTTTCAGCAAAAAGACCGCGGCCCGCCGCAAGTCGCGTTTTACTAAGCTTTTAAAAGCAACGAAAGCTTAACCAAAGCTATTTCAATCGCCTGTTCCCTTTGGGGAAAACGGCTGCGTTTCACATTTTTATCGGCCTCCTGTAAAATCAGGAGGCCTTTTTTATACTTCGCGGCCGTGACCCGGCCCTTGACATGGTTTGACCATTTCCAGATCATGGCGCCTAAAATCATTTCCTCAGCGTCCCCGGCGGTTACCAGGTCTTTCAAGGTTTTAAGCGCCTCGACTGTCTCTCCCTTAGATAACGCGTCCATCATATGAAAAGCGCTGGCGGGTGCCTCTTTTTCAGCGCCGGCCATAACATTGACACGCGCGCGGATATTCTTTTTAAGCTCGGTCTTGGAATCCCACCTGGCGGCTTCCAGCACAAGCACAGGATTTTCAGTCGCGTCTTTCAGGAAATTTTCAATCAGGGTGAGATTATCTTCCGTAAGCTTTTCAGCACGGCGGACAATAACAAGTTTGCGGACCGACATGGCCGGAACAGACGTCAAGGCCACTTTTAAAGTTTCGTTGGAAAGTTTATGGCCGTCCAAATCTTCGCAGTCAAGCTTGACGGCATCGGCGCTGGTAAAAATATTGGCTTTTAATGCTTTCAGTTTTCTGTCCCGCACCTCGAATTCAAGGTTAAGGAACAAATAATGCATGGACATCGGAGGAAATCCCGGGGGTAATTTTTCAACCCTTAAGACCCCGAGGCCTGTTGGCCTCTGGTGGTCTTAAGCATGATTTTCAAAGACGTCAAACTGTCCTTATGCTTCTTTTCAATCCTTAAGACCCCGAGGCCTGTTGGCCTCTGGTGGTCTTAAGGATGATTTGACAAGAATCCTTGTCAAATCACCAATCTTCAATAGTACGGGCCACAATCCTGCGCGCGAGGTCAGTCAAAGCATCCTGGATCGCGGCATCTTCTGACTTGGCCAGGGGGCCGGTTGTAAAAAACGTGGTATCGCCCGCAAACGAGGGCTCTTCCCAAACAACCTTCTCGCTGACCGGGTCCCAAAGCTTGAGCGCCATCCTGATCGTAATGCGGTACTCCTTGACATCTTCATTCGAGGTCAGCCGCAGTTCATCGCGGTCATAGCCGACCAGCTGCCCTTTTAAAACCAAATCCGAATTGCCCTTCTCAACAACTTTCAAATTCCCGTCAAACATAAAACGGTCAACAACCGTGCTGTGAACTTTTGTTTCCATCTGGGGGATATAAACATTGCGCTGAACCGCGTTCATGTAATCAATCTTGTTCTCAAACGGCTCAACATAAATCGTCTTGAACCGGCTTGAAATCACCGAACCTGTCGTATATCCACAGCCCGCGATCATAAGCCCGGTTAAAAAAAGGCACGAAAGAAGGATTAATTTTTTCATTTGGTACCTACAGGAATTGTCTTTAATTTTGCCGAGGACCTTAACGCCCAAATCGTCCCGTCATACTTCTCCACCACCAGCGTATAATACGTCTTTGCAGAAGAATATTTTCTGTTTTTCCAATAATATTCCGCAACAAGGTAATTGTTTTCCGCCTCTTTATCGCGAAGCTTTTTAACCTGGTCCTGCGCATCCTTGGACAGTTCAGATTCCGGATGGGTTTTCACAAAGTCTTCAAACCCCTGGACCGCGGTGCCTGTGACTTTCTGGTCGTACTGGGCTTTCACCGAACGCTTGGCATCGGAAAGGGCGATCTGATACCGCGCTGATTCTGCCCATTTGGAATCCGGATAATCGTTTAAAGTTTTTTCAAATTCGTCGCGGGCTTCCTGATACTCTCCCCTGGCCTGGTAATACAGCCCGATTTTATACTGCGACGACGGCGCGTAAGTGCCGTAAGGATCATTTTTAATGACTTTACGGAAAATCTCAACCACTTTATGCTCAGTCCCTAAAAGCGACTCGGCTAACTGGCTGTCTTTGACCTTCCCTTCCATCAGGAGATTCGCGATAACATATTCTCTTTCAATAACTTTTGGCCCAAGATCACTAAAAGGATACTTGTCCACAACCATCTGATAAGCCTGAACAGCCTGGTTATATTTCTTCAGCTCTTCCCAGGAACGGCCGATATTAAACTGGGCTTCCGCGGCTTCACGCGCCTTGGGGTATTGCTTGAGAAGCTTTTTGTATTCCCGCATAGCCTCGGCATACTGCTTGGCATCAAAAAAACCATCGGCATACTGCAGCTGTTCCGCCGGGCTTTCCTTGACAGAATACTTGGGGTTGACCCATTTGCCGCTTTCGGGTGTCCAGATCCAGAAAGCATGCGCCGGCCCCATGTTCAACGCACCAACAACCAACGCCAGAACAAAAACTCGGAGAATTGTTTTAATATTCATAGCCTTTTATAATTAAAGTGTTTGAAAAATTGATGCCGACACTGTAGCACAGAAAAGAGGCGGTTGTCAATCAGATGAAGAGGCTTGTTGAGCCTCTGCGACTATGGCCTGCGCGTATTTTCCAGCCGCCCAAAACCCTATGAGCAAAGCCGCGTAATAGCCTAAAACACCCCCTAATGCCACTTCGCCGGTGGACAGGCATCCTCCCGGGATTTTGGCGCCGAGCCAAAGCGTCCACACCATAAGGTTTAAGGACACTTTAAGGCACAGGGCAAAAGGCCATGCCAAAAAAGGAACAGCCCATGCCGCAACCAAAAGTCCTGCGCCAAAGGCCGTGACCACAGCCACCAAAGGCACAGCAGGAAGATTGGTCATAAGCGCGGCCGGTGTCAGCAGTTCAAAATAATAGGCAATAATGCCGCTCGAGGCCAGTGTTGCCGCAAGCGAAATGGTCAGGCTTTCCACCAAAAACCAGGCCATGGGATTGCGACAAAAGCCCTGGACCTTAAGCGGCCTTAACAAAACCGGCGCCCAGACAATAAGCGCCAGCACACAGGCATACGTGAGCTGAAACCCGATATCAAACACCTGGGCCGGGTCGAAAACAAGGATCAACAATGCAGAGGCTGCAAGCGTATTTAACGCATCCTGCTCGCGCTCAATCATAAAGCTGAGCAAAAAAATTGTGCTCATGACCGCGGCGCGTACAACCGGCGATCCGCCGCCTGCCATGAGCGTGTAAAAAATAACCCCGCTGATGGTTAATGCCATCTGTGCCCGCCGCCCCACAGGAAGCATTTTTAAGATCAAAAAGAACCCAAAGGCAATCATGGTGATATTCATGCCGCTGATCGCAATAATATGGGCGGTGCCCGTGCGGACAAACAGGTCACGCACATAATCAGGAATACGGCTGCGGTCGCCCAGCATGAGCGCATTCATCAAGCCTGACTCCCCTGAAGACAGGTATCGGTTATAAACGTCAATACACGCTTTTTGAGAGGCCAGGGCAAGCCCGAAAACAGCATTGCCGCGGCCATGCTCAAGAAGAAGAACCGGAGAAGACTTCTTGACCGTCACCGCCAGAAAAACGCCACGGCGCTCCAGGTAATCACGGTATGACAAATGTTTTCTCGTTTCCGTATTAAATGGCCGATGCAATTTGCCCTTAACCTCAATGGCGTCGCCAAACCTGAATTCTGTTGCGCCAAATAAGGAAACCAGCACTGCCCCCTGAACCGGCTGGCACTGTGAAGCCGCGCAGGCCTCAAAAGTATTCATGGTCAGTGTCGTGCGCACGCCCCGCTCGCCCTCATTAACGGAAACATCAGACACAATAACGCCTTTGACCAAAAGCTCCTCACCTCTTTTCTGCTGGACAAAACGAACAATATGGTTAGAAGGCAATTCAAGCTTGTGCGCGTAACAAAACGCGCCGAGGAAAAACGCTGCGCACAGCCAAAACGCATTCCTAAGCCACAATTTCCGTCGAAAGAAAAAAGCGCCAAACACAAAGAAAAAACATGCGGCCAAAGGAATCCAGGGTGAACAATGGAATACGGATGCCGCCACAATCCCGGCCGCAAACACAAGCGTTACCCAAAATAACGGACGATAAGTTTTCATAAATACATTTCCTAGACGAAATGCCTTTCGGAGATTAGCGCAAATTGCGCCGCTACTTCCTGGGCGCCATAAATGGCGCCCCTACGAACATATTAAAAACCCCTACAATAAATGGCATCCCTACGATAAATGGTGCGCCTACGCACAAATTAAGAACCCCCTACGCATAGGGATTCCTACGAATTAACGCCTTGTGTAGGGGCGCCATTTATGGCGCCCGGCATGCCACAACTTCAGGATTCTCGGCATCTAATGCCCACTGCAAAGGATTGTTTTCGATATATTCGTATACTCGATGACGATCCTTCTCGTTTCTAATCACATGATCATAGTAATTTCGTTGCCACGCAAAAACCGAATCCGCCTGTATCCTCACCTGTCGTACGCTCAACGCTTTAAAATAACGCACAATTTTTCCAAGGGATATACCGCCATCTGCCAGCAGTTCAACACAAGCATGAATATGATTTGGCATAATAACAATCGGACCTGTTTGCGTGACATCACGGAAAACATTGAACGTTTCATCCCAAATCAACCCCACAATGAGTCCCACTTTACTCGGAACAAAAATGTCATCAGAAACACCCCCCAGACAGCATCGCCCATCTTGAACGCAAATCGTAATAAAATACTCCCCTGCGGTAGAATAATCGTACTGCTTTAAACGCGTTGATTTTCTGGATGGGGATTTATTCACAATATTCATATTATTTCTTTTTTGGGCGCCATAAATGGCGCCCCTACGAATAAATGGCATTCCTACGATAAATGGCGTCGCTACTTCCTGGGCGCCATAAATGGCGCCCCTACGAACATATTAAAAACCCCTACAATAAATAGCGCCCCCACGATAAATTGAGTCCCTGCGCAAAAACCTCTACGGCACATAGAAATATTCTTTTATTTTTCCCACCAGGGCCGGGTTGAGATGTTTGATGTGAGAAAGTTCCTCTATATCTTTAATGCCTCCGGTTTTTTCCCGGTACGCAATGATCCGCCCCGCGCTTGACGGACCGATTCCTGAGACGCCCACAAGTTCTGTGTAAGACGCTTTATTGATATCGATTTTCCGGCGATAAGAAGAATTGTCCATGATGCCCAAAGCGCGCGGCAAGGAAGGAAAAGCCTTAAAACACCCCGCAAGGCAGGCCCCGGCCGCGGTTGTGATGAGCACAAATTTAAGCACCTGGCGTTCTTGTTGAGTAAGAGAAAAAATAAAACCCTCCCGGACGCGCTCTTCACGTCTCCGAAGGGTTTTGGAAAGGATTTAAAGGGTATGCGATATTACCGCGCGCCACAAAAAAGCGCAAGAAAAAAATCTTTGAGAAATTAGAATGAATACGTTGCTGTCGCCAGAACGAGGTTCACCCACTGCTCGTACTTGCCGTCCAAAGAACCGGGATGATTCGCGTCAGAATTATTTTTAATCGAATGGGCGTCAAAAAACATTGCCGAATACGCCAAGTCAAACGTTAACGCCTTAGTAATGTCGTAGCCAAAACCCGCTGCAATGGAATGCGAGTTCGCGTCAGGCAGGCACGTATCCCAGGTGGCCTCAGGAATCGGGCTCTGGTGGTAAAAATATCCGCTCCTTAAACGCAGACGGTCATCCACCTTATACTCACCGCCAAGCGAAAGCGCCCAGGCGCTATGCCAATCGCGGTTCGCAGGATTCCCCAGATTCAAAAAGGTCAACTTTCCGGTATTTGTTTCCGAAGTGTAATTCACAGCTTCATGCTTTGTTGACGACCAATCTGTCCACTCAATATCAGCGTTAATCTTCAACTTCTCCGTCGGTTTATAGCTATAGCCAAGTGCAAGCGCCTGCGGAATGGTTGATTTTGAACTAATATTTGTCTCATAAGAAGAACTGGCAAAATCGCTTCCAAAGGCAAAGTTCGCTGCAGCCGTATCCAGATTATCCAAATGAAGTTTTCCGGTATATTTATGGTGTATCGCGCTTCTGTAGGTTAAGCCGAACTGGTGCTGATCGTTCAATTTATACATCCCGGAAATAAGAAAACCAGGCGCAGTATCTGTGCCCTTAAGCTTGGCATTGGCATCACCCGACCCGCCGAACAAAGCCTGGTCCAGCTTTCTCTGTTTTTCGATCGAAGAATCATCAATCACCACACCCAAAGCCAGCGACACCTGTTCGCTCATTTTATACGCCGCTGTAATTAAATAATCCTTATCCTGCAACAATGTTTTGGTGGAACTATACCGGGCAAAACTGTCCCCGGCCCATTCTGTGCCCAGCCCCCATGACGAGGTGGCGCCAACGCCAAACACGACCTTTTCCATGCCTAAATGCGTTACGTAAAATAAATTAGGAATAACAAAACTATCACGGTCTTCTTTGGTTTTTGCGCCAGTGGTTGAGGTATGGTCCATCTTGGGCTGAATCAAAGACGCGCCGATAGAAACACTGCTTTTGACAATCTGAGTCATACCCGCCGGATTATAGTAAACGGCTGCCGGAGAGCTCGCGTCACCAACAAAAGCGCTGCCCATGCCCATCGCACCGGCATCGGGGACCTCGATGCGGTAAGCGCCGGAACCTACGGCAAAAGCTTGTGTTGAGCTAAGTCCAATAAGCAAAAAAGCTATAAAAAACTGCAGGAATAAAACCGTCATAGTTTCTCCTTTAATTAAATTTTTCATACAATAGAACTACATTTTTATTGTAATGGAATTTCGCAGGCAAGGAACTCTTTTCTCAACTTTTTTCCGGCGGGTTATTCTTCATCCATGCCCGCGGCTGAAAGCCCGCTCGTCTTTTTGACAGCTCCGGGCAAAAGATGCCTTGGCAAAAAGACCATATTGGCAATCATGGTGGGAATGACGGCGCTCGCAATAACCGCGGCCACGAGAAAAGAATACTGTTCCTGCGTCACAATGCCGTGGGAGAATCCGTAAATCGCGGAAATGGTGCCGAACGTGAGGCCTGTGGACATCATTAACGTGTAAAACCATCTTTCCGAGCGCTCGACACGAAACTGGCCGATCACAGGGTATAATCCAAAAATTTTTGATGCCACTTTCCCGGCCAATAAGACCAGCAAAATAAGCGGCGCGGTGATTAAAGCAGAAACCGACACCAGCGTTCCTGCGCGCAGGAAATAAAACGGCGTTAAAAATCCTACGGTCAGCGTCCGCAGGCGCTTGACCCAGTGCTCTTCTTTGGTGGCAAATTCCGCGAGCATGATGCCGGCGATATAGGCTGGCAACACGGCCTCGCTTCCCGACCAATACGCCAGCGCGCCCAGAGCGAATAAAACAAACATAACCCACTTGGCCCGGATTTCAGCAGTCCTGTTGCCGTAAATCTTTGTCAGAAATGACGTCGCAAAAGGAAAAACCGTAAGAAGAACCGCACTCACAACAATAAACACGACTGTTTTATAAGTAAACGGTGAAAATATAAGCCCGAGCGCAAGGACGGTTCCCAAGTCATTGACAAAGCATGCCCCTAAAATCCCTTTGCCGAATTCAGTCTTGTTAAATCCTGTCTCGAGCATGACAGCGTAAACAACAGCCATGGATGTGGTGGACAATGCCACCCCGGCCAGCCAGCTGGCCTGAACGTTCCAGTGAAGAATAAATCTTGCCACTGCGGTACAACCGAAAAACGGCGCCAAAAATCCGACAATGCCAACAATACACACCTCTTTCCATTTGGTGCGGATCACACGGGGATCGAGTTCTGCTCCGGCCAGAAAGGTCAGAAGCACAGCCCCGGTTGCCGCTAAAAAACGCAGCCATTCAAGATTACTGCCCAGGGCATCAGCCCCGCAAAAATGATTGGCAATGGCAGCAACCACAACGCCTACACAAATTTCCACAAGGGCAATCGACATCCGTAAATGAAACGCAACGATACTGGCAAAAACAGCCAGGCCAATCCAGAGCGCGGCAATCGCAAAAACGTTTCCCATAAAAATTTTTCTCCATCAATTTTTTATTAAACGACAAACTTTAAAAAAGTCTTCATCCGTCAGAAAAGAACTGGTTGAAAGTGTCAGAATCCGCTGGCTTAAAAAACGCGCATGGGGGCAGGGCCCCGCTGTCATAAAGTTTTTCAAATATTCATAATCAGGGATGGCCGCGCTAAAGAGGTCCGAAATCCCCCATCCCGACTGCTTCAAAGGCATCAGCTTTTTGGCCTTATTGTCATCTAGAATCAATGTCAGATAAGGATATGTCGCCCGGCTATTAGCCGGTTCGGTCATAAACGACACTTCTGGTGTGCTTGCCAGCTCTTTTCGATATTTCTCAGCCATGCGGCGCTGGCGCTCAATCTCTTGCTTTAGTCGTGCGAACTCGGCATGGCCGACACTTTTACGAAAACCTGACACTTTCTGGACAGGAAAATCCAGGGTGAAATGCTCGGAAAGCTCCCGCATCCTTTGTCCTGTGGCATGCCAAAAAAATTCAGGCAAACGGTAAAACCACCACAAAAGCTGAGGCCGATAAAACACAGCATACCCGGCCAGTTGGGCAACCGTTAATGCTTCCCCCCAAAAAGTTTCTTGTTCAAGTTCAATAATTTTTTTATCAAGAAGATCAGCGTAACGGCTCAAATTTGTTGCCACAACCCCGCCCTCATAAATGGTGAGTCCCTTTCCCCGCGCCATGCTGAAAAAAGAAATATCGCCGATCGTGCCGACCTTTTGCCCGCGGTATTCTGCGCCCAAAGACTGAGCGCAATCTTCAATAACAAGAATGTTATTTTTTCGGGCAATCTCAAGAACACTGTCCAAATCCGCAGGAAACCCGCCGAGGTGCATGGCCACAATCGCCGCGATGTCCTTGTTCTGTGCGCAGGCCCTGGCGAGTTCATGCTTGTCATAATCAAAATTATCCGCGTTAACATCGCAGGCATAAACCTTCAAGCCTGCCCTCGCAATAGCGAGGACAACAGACGGGCAAATATAGGCAGGCACAATAATAGTCCGCTTAAAAGACAGCTCTTTGATCGCCGCTGCTATGTAATACATGCCGGCCGTGCCGGATGCCACAACCCGCGCATACGACGCGTTTAAGTAAGTGGAAAAATCCTGTTCCAGCGTTCCGGGAAAGCCAGACTTGTTCCATGAGGCAAAAAGCTCTTGGAATGATAAAGCAAACCCTGCTGTCGGAGGAATTTCTCTGACAATACCCATGCTGTTGATTCCCGCTATTCGTTTAACATCCGTATGTTATAATTCACCCTTATGAATGACCATGCCGCTTTCCAAAGCCGCATCACAACAACTGTCACCGATATCCCGCAATCCGAATGGGATAGTGTTTTCCCGCCTATTGCGGAAAGCTACCATTTTTTTAAAACCCTGGAAGAAACATGCCAGGAGCAGTTTAAAACTTTTTATATCACCCTTTATGAAGGCCCGCGTTTGGCCTGTGCTGCCCCGTGTTTTGTCATGGATTATCCTTTGGATACCACCCTTGACGGCGGCCTTAAATCCGCCCTCAACTGGCTCGAGGCAAAACTCAGGAAAAAAATCAACCTGCGCATCCTCATCTGCGGCTGCACAGCCGCCGAAGGCCGTATCGGCATTGCTGATGTCAACCGCAAGGATATCGCCCAGGCGCTTTTATCTGAAATGGAATCCCTGGCCAGGAAAGAAAAAATTTCTTTGGTGGCCTTCAAGGATTTCCCCGATGACTACCTCCCGGTCTTTACGCCATTGCTCCGCCAGGGCCTGCACAGGATTCCAAGCTACCCTGCGGTTGCCCTCGATATCCCTTACCGTTCCTTCGAAGAATATTTTGCAACCCTGAGCAAGGCCACGCGCAAGGACCTGCGCAGAAAATTTCAAAAGATCGAAAATCTTCCCCCCGTTTCTTTTGAAGTCACCAACGATATCGGCAGCCTTTTGGAGGAAGCCTACGCGCTTTACTTAAACACCCTCCAAAAAAGTGATGTCCAGTTTGAGCGCCTCACCAAAGAATTTTTTTCTGTGATCTCAAAGAACATGCCCCAGGAAACCCGCTATTTTCTCTGGCGCGTCAACGGCAAGCTTGTGGCCTTTGACCTTTGCCTGGTCAAGGGCGACACCCTTGTCGACGAATACATCGGAATGGATTATCCCCTCGCCTACGATTATCACCTTTATTATGTCACATTCCGCGATATTGTGAACTGGTGTATCCAAAATAACGTCACAAAATACGAAAGCGGCGCTTTAAACTATGACCCTAAAAAAAGGCTGGACTTTCGTTTTGTACCCCATACTATTTATATGAAACACCGTAACCGAATCATGAACGTATTCTTTGGACTGCTCGCGGAAATCATTAAGCCGGAGAACTTTGACCCGATTTTAAAAGACATTCAAAAACCAAAGTCCCATGACAAAAATCACACATAACCTGACAGTTAAAATTGTTTCCCTGATGCTCTTGGCCGACTTAACGGAATCTGCCGGGGAACTGCTGTTCAAAAAGGCGGTCCTGGCCACGGGCGTTGACCATGTTGTTGTTCAAAACTTTTTTCCATTTCTTTTAAAACTCTCAACCATGCCTTTTTTGTGGCTGGGCCTTTTGATTTATCTGGCTAATTTTGTTTTCTGGATGGCCGTTTTGTCGCGCCTTGACTTAAGCATTGCCTTCCCTATCGGCAATGCCACTTATATCATTATCCCGTTTCTCTCCATGATTGCGCTCCATGAAAAAATTTCAATAGTGCGCTGGCTGGGGGCGGCCTGTATCATCATCGGCGTCACGTTAATATCACAATCATCGAAAAAGGACCCGCTTTTATCATGAACCTCGCCGCCTTCATTTTTTTATTCCTGCACGAAATCTGCTCCACCGCAGAACAGGTGGCTTTTAAGAAAGCGGCTGACAGGCTCGAAGACCACCATTTGAGCAACCTGCGCGATATCCTGTCCTTCGCATGGCAAACATTAAAAATACCCTTAGTCTGGCTGGGGTTTGTGCTTGTTGCGGGAGGCTGGGTTTTCTGGTTTGCCCTCTTAACTTACGTGGATTTGAATGTGGCTATTCTCGTCGACAGCCTGCAGTATATCCTGATCTTCGCTGTCTCATATTTTATCCTCAAAGAGCGCATCCACTGGACGCGGGCACTCGGTTCGGCCTTCGTCATGCTGGGCGTTTTTCTGGTCTTAAAGGGATAGCGATTCCAAAATCTGGATATTGAGCTTTTCGTTCACAGCCTGGACTTCCGCAAACGTCTGCTCGCGGGCGGTATAGTCGCGCGGATGGTCGAGCCTGGCCAAAACAGTCTTCACAGCCCCATCCATACGCGCAGGCGAATAATCTCCCGTAATATCCATACCCGCGATATCCAAATTCTTTCGGATGAGCTTTAATAAAAGCAAAACCTCGGGGAATTTAAAAAAACCCTCTTCCCAGTTCGTCCGCGACCAGTAAGCCCCCAGGCAGTCTTTATCAAGGCTCACATAAACTTTTTTTGTCGGCAAACGCTTGAGAAGTTCCCCAAAAAACTGCTCCAGGTTCCTGCCCTGCAGTTCCTGCCACTCTATCCGGCTTCGAAGGAATTTGTTGCGGACTTTCACAGAAACATTATCGGCAGGCACTTTCTTTAGAAAAGTAGACGTGGCCCGGTGCTGGTAAGGATAAATCTCCACACGGCTTGAGGCCAGGGCTTTCAAGTTTCCGGTCTGGATGGAATAGCTTGAGATGTCGTTGGAACTGACCCCTAAAAGAACAACCTTTTTAACATTGGGACGCTTGAGCGTGCGGGACACCCACGAGCCGCAGCCAAGCCTGGGAGGAAGAACGTCCCAATCCGGATGATGATCGAAAACAATGAGGGTGACAGGCTCTTCAAACTGGTCCATCAAAAGGCTTGAGATATGATGAAAATCGCCAGAGCCTAAGAATGTTACGGCGTTCTTAAATTCCGGCGCAAAGGCGGCACTGACTTTTCTGGCGTTTGCGGCATTGCTCCAAAGCCTGACACCAGGGCCCAGGGCTCTTAAATCAGAAATGACAGGATGATAGCGCGTCACCAAGGCCTTTTGCGTGGCAACCGTATCATCAAAATTCAGGATTCTGATCTTATCTGAAAGCATCAGACCTCTCCCTTCACGCGGTTGCGACAAGGCCTTTGGCCAGGGCTTCTTCAAAAAGCGCCACACCCAAATCAATCTCTTTTTCGGTAATGTCGAGTGACGGGGCAAGAGTAAAAACGTTTTTATAATAACCGCCGACATCAAGGACAAGCCCACGTTTCTTTCCGCCGCTCGTCAATTGCCCGCTCAGACCGATATTCATAATGGCGTCCGTCAGTTCCCGGTTGGGGGTAAACCCGTCTTTCTGGCACATCTCGATACGAATCGCCAGCCCCAGCCCGTCAACTTCCCCGACCTGGGGATATTTCTTCTGCAGGGCCTTTAACGCCGACACAAAATACCGCCCTTTTTGAGGGACTGTCTTTTCAAAATCCGACTCCTCAATCATGGTCATCACTTCCAGGCCTACCGCAGTGCCCAGGGGATTCGAAGAAAAAGTGGCATGCGTTGAGCCCGGCGGAAACACTTCCGGCGAAATCAACTCTTCTTTGGCCCAAATCGCGGAAATCGGGTTTAGGCCATTGGTCAGGGCCTTTCCCAGCACCATAATGTCGGGCGTCACGTCAAAATGCTCAATGGCCCAGAGCTTGCCGGTCCGGCAAAATCCCATCTGGATCTCGTCGTCCACCAGAAGGATCTTGTAGCGGTCGAGGATCTTTTTTAATTCCTTAAAATATCCTTTGGGCGGAATGATATACCCTCCGGTGGCCTGGACCGGCTCCACAAAAAAAGCGCCGAATTCGCACTGGCGGGTCTTGGTATTAACGAGCGAATAATATTCCGACTCAAAAAGCCGTTCAAACTGGCGCAGGCATTCAAAATTGCAGGTTTCTTTGTCTTTTTTCAAAGGGCAGCGGAAACAATAGGGATAGGGCACAAAATTAGCCCGGTCACCGAAATGGCCAAACTTTTCACGATAACGGTAGCTGGAGGTTATGGCTGTGGCGCCCAACGTCCGGCCGTGGTAACTGCCCATAAAAGCAAAAACCGGATTCTTTTTCGTGTGATTCCTGACAACCTTGATGGCATCTTCAATCGCTGAAGCGCCGCCGACATTAAAATGCACTCTCCCCTGGGCGCCAAATTTTTTCTGAGCATCCTGCGCAATCCTGGTTGAAAGTAAAATTTTTTCCTTGTGCAGATACTGGCAAGCCAGTTGTGGCAATGTCTCGATTTGCTTAACCAACGCCGCCTTGAGACGCGGATGGTTATAGCCAAACGTGGCCGCCGAATACCACATCTGAAGATCCAGAAAAGGCGTCCCCTTGTCATCGTAAAGATAACTGCCCTCGCAGCGGGTAAAAATATTAAGTTCCTTGGCATAATGCACTGTATCGCCCCATGAGCAATGCCTTGCCTCAAGCTCCAGCAACTCTGGATCAGATAATTTTCTATCAGACTTTTTTGTTTTACCCATGCGACAATCCTTTCAATCCGTCGTAAACATCCCGTAAATTTTTAAACCAGATAAACTTTTTCTCCTTGTCGCGCAAATGCCCTGCCAAGGTGTCCTTGGCAAAAACCAGGTGCGCCTGCAAGGAGGCACAGCAATCCGAAAGCCCGTCACCGACATAAACCAAAACTTTGCCAAAGCTGTCCTCATTGCGCAGATGAGACGTTTTGCAATTGCCGCACCGCAGGCAGGCCTGATTCCGGTAAGGGAATACCGGCGTCAAGCGGTCCTCATGGATACGCAAACGGTTGGCCAAAATTTTAACGCCATGCACATCATTGCTTTTTAATATTGTTTCAATCAGGAAATTAAAACTGTCGCTGACAACAATCGGACGGACACCCGCGCTCTTTAAAAGAACCAGGATGCGGTGAAAATAAGGGTCAATGTCGATTTCCGAAAGGTAATCCACAAGCTCGTGACGCGTCACGCGCACGGAACGCAGCTGCCCATGCAGGCATTCCTCCGAGCCTATTTTCCCGGCCTGCCACTCCTGCTCCAGGAGACGCCATTTTCGGTCAATAGAAAACCGTTCAATCAAATCATCCAGGACGTCAATCTTCGATATCGTATTGTCAAAATCAAAAAAGACCCGGCATTGTGATAAGGCAACACCTCGCCCTGCCATATCCGCCAAATCAAGCCCGATGGAAGCGGCATTTGACAAGAAATCAATCTTTTGGGAAGACGGAATTTCAAACATGCGCCGGCTCCCTTTGTTTTGAAAACCGCATAAAGAAATTCTTCATGTTGTCCAAAACCTTGCCCCGCTCCTGATCGGCCGTAATAATGTGATAAGAATCATTCAATAAAACCATTTCCTTGTCTTTGGAAGAAACACGGTTGTAAATAAATTCAGCGTTCCTGACGCTCGTCATATCATCTTCCCTGGCCTGGATAATTTGAACCGGCGAGGTCACCTTGGGAAGCCTGGGCTTGAGGTGCTTGACCAAAAGTTCCAGCTGGCGCAGCTGGCTGACAGGAAAAAGCGGATAACCATAACGATCAATATCAGAATGGTTTTTTGCATCCGCTTTGGAAAAATAGTCATGAACCCTTCGGCGAAGAGACTCGTTTTTTATCCCGTAAGGGGGGCTCTCCTCAAAATAAAGAAAATGATGCAACCGGGTCCAGTAAACAACCGGCAGAAAACAGCGGTACCACGGACAATTCCACCCGTCATAAAACAACGTCGGAGACAAACAGCTCACCCCGGCCACAGACTGCGAAAATTCCTCGGCCAGTAAAAGCCCGAGCAATGCACCCATGGATAGTCCGCTCACAAAAATAGTGTCGCTGTATTCACGGGTTTTAAAATACGCCTGGCGCACGGTTTCATAAAAATCCTGCCATGGCGTATTTTTTAAAACCTGCAAAGGACGGTCATGGTTGGCCAGGCGCGGGCACAATACGGAAAAGCCGCTCGTGTTCAGGCGGTTCGCCAGAAAACCCATTTCATTAGGTGTGCCGGTTAATCCATGAACTAAAATAACTGCCACGCCGTTGCCTCCGCGCATGGAAATCCCGGGGCTCATGGGATTGGCGCCAGATTGTTCCTGAACTTTAGGCAATTGAAAAGAAAACTTAACGCTCATTATTTGCCTCTGAAATAAAGTTATGCGAACTTTTTTAATATAATAAGAAATAAATAATTAAGCCAAGATTAAGAAAACCTTTAGTTTTCTTAATCTTGTTTAATATAACTTTTAAACCGGATTAGGCTTTATGCCTGATGAAGAGGAAGGGAAATAATAAACGTCGCGCCCTGGTCTGGCTGGCTCTCGACTCTGATTGTTCCTTGATGGGCCGTCACGATCGCTTGGGCAATGCTTAAGCCAAGGCCAAACCCTGGACTGCTCCTGGATTTCTCCGCGCGGTAAAACCTGTCGAAAACCAGCGGCAACTCTGCCGCGCCAATGCCAGGACCGGTGTCATTCACAGTCACCTCACCCCGCGAACCTTTCCGGGAAACTCGAACAGCAACCTCGCCATGAGGGAGCGTATACTTCACCGCATTATCAACAACATTGACAAACACCCTCTCGATCTGATGTTGATCCACCTCAGCCCATACTTCATCACTGGCCAAAAATACCAGGCGAATTCCTTTATGGTCTGACAGCGGCCGAAAATTTTCTAAAGCCTCTTTCATAAGCTCCGTCAAATTCACTTTCTGGACATTGAGTTTATACTCATCCCTGTCCAGTTGGGCCAGGTCTAAAAGATTTTCCACAAGCCTGTTCATTTTGTTGATTTCTTCCAGATTGATGGACAAAATTTCCGCATACTCATCGGGAGAACGCTGTTTGTTTAAGGCCACTTCCTGCTTCCCTTTCAAGGCCGTAAGAGGCGTCCTCAGCTCATGCGAGACGTCCTGAATCAATTGTTGCTGCAAAGAAAAAGCCTTGTCCAGGCGGGTCAACATATCATTAAACGTTTCGGCCAGCCTTTTGGTTTCATCATTCACAACAGGCACTTCGATGCGCTGTTTCAAATTCCTGGAGGTAATCTGGCGCATGGCTTTGGTCATATTATCGACCGGGCGTAACGTGGTTCTTGTCAGAAAAAAGCCCATGACAGTCACCAGAATCATGGCCAGGGGAAGAAAAATCAGCAGCACTGTTTTGATACGGCCGAGCTTGACCACCAGCGGCCTTAACGACGCCGTGGCCTGAACAAAATAAAGCGCGCCATTCTTATTAACAGATAAAACAAACGTCCGCAGCGGCCAGGCCTCTTCTTTGGAGAAAGCTACCACTGGACTGTCGAAAAAGCCGTTCTTGAGGCGGTCGGAAGATATCCTGTTTAAGGGCAAGGGAACGGGGCTGTTGCTGGAATGAATCAGCTCTGTTCCGTCTTGCCGGAAGACCTGGATAAAAAAGCCTTCGCTGCGGCTCCATTCAACGGCGTTACGCAAAGTGCTCATAAAATCAGCGTTAAGAACTTCGGGTGTTATACCGCCCCGGCTGTCGCGGGCCTGGTCAATAATGGCCTCATTAATAACCTGCCCAATGGCCTCGGTCCTTGTCTCGAGCAAATGATTAAAATCCTTGTTAAGGACGCGGCTGAAATTGGCATACAGACAGACACTCAAAATCCCGGCAATAAGCCCTACAGCCAGGACATACCAAAACGTCATTCTGAAATATATGGAATTAATCGGCATCTTTAGGTTCTTATGGTGTACCCGCGGCCCCTGATGGTTTCGATGAGCGGCGTTGCCGCGCCGGCATCAATCTTCCGGCGAAGGGCATTAATATGGACGTCAATGACATTGGTCGTTGTGTCAAAATGAATGTCCCACACATGCTCTGAAATTGCGGTCCTTGTGACGACTTCATTGGCATGCTGTAAAAGGTATTCCAAAAGAAAGAATTCCTTCGTTGTCAAAAAAATCTCTTCTCCATTCCTGGTCACTTTATGTGCCAAGACATCCATGGTCAAATCGCCGGCCCGCAGTATTGTTAACGCCTTGCCTGGGCCCTGCCTCAATAAAACGCGGACCCTGGCCAGCAATTCCTTAAACGCAAACGGTTTTGTCAAATAATCGTTGGCCCCGGATTCCAAACCATTCACCCGGTCATCCACGCTGTGCTTGGCTGTCAGCATGATGATGGGCGTGTTAACCGTATCCTGCCTCAAGCGCCTGCAAAGCGTTATGCCGTCCATTTTAGGAATCATAAGATCCAGAATAATAAGGTCATAATTCTCAGTCCCGGCCAAAAAATACCCCTTCTCTCCATCGTAAGCCACATCAACGGCATACCCCTCTTCTTTAAGGCCCTGCCTTATAAAATCAGCAATATGTTTTTCATCTTCTATAACAAGGATTCGCATTCGCGCTCCCCATTCGCTTGCTTTATTCTTTCTTCCAAGGCATCTGACAAAAGCTTCTCATGCTTTTCCTTGCCTTCAAAGCGCGACATGGCACTATAAAAACAAGGTACCACAAAAAGCGTAAGCGCCGTTGAAAAAATGACCCCGCCGATTACGGCAATGGCCATAGGGTTACGGCTTTCAGCCCCTGGCCCAAAGGCCAGAGCCGCAGGAACAGCACCCGCAATGGTCGCCACCGACGTCATCAAAATCGGCCGCAACCGGATGGGACACGCCTTAAGGAGCGCCCCTGAAACAGACAGTTCTTCTCTCGCCCTCACCTGGTTCGTAAAATCCACCAGCAAGATCGAGTTTTTCTTGACGATCCCCATGAGTAAAATGAGCCCTATGACGCTATAAATGTTAATCGACCGGTGGGCAATATAGAGCGCCATCAGGGCCCCGGAAATGCTGAAAGGCAAGGCCATCAAAACCGAAAGCGGGTCAATAAAGCTGTTAAATTGCGATGCCAGCACCATATACGCCACGATAATTCCAAGCAAAAGCACCCAGACAAGGCTCTGAAGCGATTCGGCAAATGTCTGGGAACTGCCGGTCATGGCAATGTGATACTCCGGCGGTAAGAGGCGCTTGGCAATGTCCTGGGCAACCAGGAGGGCTTTTTGCTGGGACTCTCCGGCTTTCACATTGGCGTAAATGGTGATGGAGCGTTCACGATTGCTGCGCCAGATGGACACCATGGACTTCTTTCTCTCCATGGTGACCAGGTTGGAAAGCGGTGTCAACTCACCGCGGTTATTGCGGACAAAAAGATTATTGATCTTGGCGCCGGGGTCTTCTTTGGTCTCTTCCAATTTTACGCGGATGTCGTAACGATGTCCGCCTTTTTCATAAGTCCCAACCTGAACTCCGCCGATCATGGCCTCCACCACCTGGGAAATACTGGCAATGCTCACCCCGTATTCTGTGGCTTTCTTGCGGTCAGGCACAACATGCAACTCCGGCTGACCCAAAGAATAATTCGTATCCAGGTCTGTCATAAGGCCTGTCTTTTCCATCCCGTCCATGATTTGTTTCGAATAGCGAGCCAGCTTGTCCCAGTCCGGGCCCTGAACCGTAAACTCGACTGGAAAGCCCCTCGAGGCTGTAAACGCCCTTGTCGAAAGATCCTGGATCACCACACTCACGTCGGGAATCTTCTTAAGAGATTTTCTGCAAACATCCATAAATTCCATCTGGCTCAGTTCATGCCCTGCCGTGAGGTCAATACCGCGCTTGCCCTTATCCTTCATCGTCACAAGCACAGAACCGCTGTTGGAGTCGCCGGGTGACCCCCCACCCACCCGAAGGACGTAACGGTCGACTTCCGGCCGTTTCGAAAGAAATTTCTCAACGTCGCTGAATTTCGAATCCGAATAAGAAAGCGCGGAGCCGACCGGAGTTTTAAGCCGGATGTTAAACCGGCTCTGATCCTCGGAGGGAATAAACTCCTTGTTCAAAAACATCAGGGCTGAAAAACTTAAGGCGAAAACGATCAACGCGGCCACAATCACCATCATGCGGTGTTTCAAGGCAATTTTCAACGACCCGGCATAAAGGTCACGGGTCTTGTTCATGACCCATTCGACACCTTTACCAAACCGGGTCGTCCGTTTTCCCATATTCACAAACTGTGAGCAGCGCATAGGGGTTAAGGTGAGCGCCTCCAGAAGAGACAACAATACGGCCACGGTAATAGTTACCCCGAATTGAAAGAAAAATTTTCCGATCACCCCGCTCATAAAAGCCACGGGCAAAAAGATCGCCACCACAGAAATCGTCGCGGCCATGGCCGCAAATGTAATTTCCTGGGAGCCGACCAGCGCCGCCAAAATCCTGCTTTTCCCCTTTTCCTGATGCCGGATAATATTTTCGAGCACCATAATAGCGTCATCCACCACGATCCCGATGGAAAGGCTTAGACCCAGCAACGTAAACGTATTTAATGTAAACCCTGCAAAATAAAGCACAATAAAAGTGCCGACAACTGACGTCGGGATCGCCAACAAAACGTTCAAAGTCGATGACCAGGATCCTAAAAACATCCAGCACACAAGCCCGGTCAAAAGAGCAGACAACAGCAATGTAAAATTTAACTCGCGCACAGCCTGTTCGATATAACGGGTGCTGTCAAAATTGATGCTGAGTTTCATGCCTTCCGGCAAGCCTTTTTGAACCTCTGCGACCTTGGCCCTGACAGCTTTGGCAACAGCAACAGCATTAGACCCGCGCTGTTTGAGGATGTTTAAGGCAACCCCGGGAGTCCCCATGGCGCGACTGAAGCTTAAAGCGTCAGCCATGCCGTCCTCGATCCGCGCGACCTGGTTCAAATGCAGAGGCGTATAGTTGGGCTGGCCGCCGCGCTGATTGACAATCAGATTGCCGAATTCCTCAATCGTTTTGGCTTCCCCCATGGTCCGGACATTCAACTGCTGGGTTCCCTCCTGCAACTGACCCGCAGGACTTTCCATGTGCTCGTTTTGGATGGTGCTGATGACATCATTGACCGAAAGCGCATAAAAATTAAGGGTTTTGCCATCCACCCAAATACGAAGGTTGGGGTCACGGTAGCCGCCGAGGGTAATGTCGCCGACTCCAGCCACTGTTGAGAACTGGTCTTTGATGCGGTCATTGGTGTAAGACATTAAATCTTTTAAGGGATACTTATCGCTTTCCAAGGTCAACAGCATGATGGGCTGGTCTTCGGGATTAGACTTGCGAATAGTGGGGGACGTGATTTCTTTGGGAAGTTTTTGTAAAACAGAGGAGACCTTAGCCTGGACGTCCTGGACCGCGAGATCAATGTCACGGTTAAGCTCAAACTCAATCGTTACCGTGCCTTCACTGTCTTCGGACTGGGAGGTGACACTGCGGATGCTCTGGATAGTCATCACCGCGTCTTCAATGATGTCCACAATAGAGGTTTCAATCACCTCTGGAGCCGCGCCTTCGAGCCTGATATTCACGGAAACTACGGGGTAGTCTACATCAGGAAGCTGGCTGATTCCCATGCGCATAAAGGAAATCCCGCCAAAGACAATGAGCCCGAACATAAGCATCCAGGCAAAGACAGGCCGTTTTATGGAAGTCTCTGATAAAGTCATTATTCTATTTATGTTGTTATCTGAAAATAATCAATCGAAATGGTGCGACAGTTTTAAAAAATACCTGATATTTATCATACCAGAAAACAAATAAACAGCCTTGCCCATTCCTGTAAAAATATAGGAGACATCTTCCGCCAGCTATTGCAAATTCGCCTCAATGCAGGCCATCAGATCTTCGGGTGTGGCGGGCTTGGCGATGCAAGGATAGTCGTTGACCTTTGTCTTTTTGTCAGCTGTTTCGTTTCTCGTCACAAGCGCTGTGACAAAGACGATGGGGGTATTACGGAAAGAAAAACTGTCCCGTAACTTTCTTGCGGCCTCACAGCCGTCCATATCCGGCATCATGATATCCATCAAAATCAAATCCGGGCCAAAATCCCTGACCGCATCAAAAACACGGCTCCCCTGGTTTTCGATTCTGATATTGTAACGAGACTGCAGATTCACTTTAACGGCCCGCGTAAAAGCCGGTTCGTCATCAACAAGCAATATTTTTTTCTTTTTCATGCCCCACCTCCCATCTTAAACCGTAACGTTACCCGGACACCCTGTTTTTCTGTCCTGTTTTCAAGAGTGATCCGGCCTCCATGCATTTCCATGATATTTCTGACTATTGAAAGGCCAAGGCCTGTTCCGCCTGAACCCCGTTTTGTGGTTGTGAAAGGAACGAACAAGTCTTTCTGAACCTTCTCAGGCAGGCCGCTTCCGGTATCTTCAATACGGACAACAGCCCAATAGTCATCACCCGCGTCTTCCTCAAAAGTCTCTATAGAAAACTCGCCGCCCCCAGGCATGGCCTGAATGGCATTCATGAAAAGATTCACAAAAACCTGCTCAATCTTGTTCCCATCCACGCTTAACACAATAACTTCATCCGCAAAATTTCTTGTCACATGGACATTGTTCTGTGCAAAAAGATGCTTCACCAAAGCCAGAGATTGGTCGATAAGGGTGTGTAAATCCTGTCGCTTTATTTTAAGATCAGAACTCGATGAGAAATCTAAAAGCCCTTTAACAATCCTGTCAGCGCGATTCACAGAATTTTCAATATCGTCCAATAAGGCAGGAATATGCTCATCTTCAAATTTGACATTATTTTTGAGGTATTTCGCCACTAATAAAATAATAGCCAACGGGTTTTTGACTTCATGCGCCACCCCGGCAGCCAGCTGGCCGACACTCTCCATCTTGGCAGACTGGATGAGCATGGCTTGCGTTGATTTTAATTCTTCCAGATTTTTGGCCAGGTTTTCATAAAGCCGCCGCAATTCCTCATTTTTTCTTTTTTGATCCTGATAAAAAGCAAAAGCAGATAAAAATAACAGGAAAAACACAACCCCCGCGAAAAGGATATTGTCTCTCGCGTTTTTGTTGACAGGGCCGGCGATCTCATCATAGTCGATCGCGCTCACATAAGACCAGGCCTTGCCGCCAAAAAATACCGGAGAAAACGCCACGATCACGTCTTCCGCCTGATGAGGGCTGTCTAACGGAAACAGCAGACACACCCCTGATCCCTCCATCCCCTTGGCCATCTTTGCCAATAAAGGATTAAACCGGCTTTTTCCCAAAGCCAAATGGCCATCCTCAAAAAGCGTTGATACGCCTTGCCCCAGGTAATGGCTGTCCGGATAACTTAAAAACCGGTTTTCATTGTCGAGAAGAAAAGAATACAATCCTTTTTTTTCATTGCGGATGACATTCGCCTGCAGGGTTTCCAGGCTGATCACAGCCCTGAGAAGCCCAACAAATTTTTTCTGATTGAACACCGGCTGCTCAAAAGTCAAGACAAGCCCTCCATCCGCCGCCTTAATGATGCCGCTGGCATATATTTGATGGTCAACCAATCCTTTTCGGATATCCAATTCTGACGAGAAATCCTTCCCTGCATTGCCTTTAGAGGGGACTTCATAAATAACAACGCCCTTGGCATCAATCAGGCTTAAGGACACTGCCATGGATTTCACATCCCTGTAGGAATCGTCCAGCAAGAAAAAGCCAGCGTCTTTTGCCTTTCTGTAGTTATAAGAAAAGGCTTTTTTAACAGCCTCGTCAGTGGAAAGTATTTCCAACTCCTGCGTCAGATTCAAAACCTGTTGATTAAGAAGCCTTGCCTCGGAATGAGCTGTTTCGAGAAGCTGCCGCTCATACTGGTCAACAATATCTTTTTCAAAAATATTATGGTTTTGCCTGGCAAAATAACCGACAACAATGACGACGATCATCATGCCGGCGTAAGGCAGTGTTTTTTTAAAGAAGGTATCCATGATGCCCCCGTCAGAATCTTTATTTATTCTGAGGCGTTTGCGCTGGAATATACGTGATCAATTCTCCCCTGAAGGTCAACAGCGTGTCATTATAGGGAATGTAGGTGGGCGGACGGCAATGGCGATACCCGCAGCGTCCTGGAATGACATCCATGCCGCCATAATTGGCAGCTTCTGTTTTTGAATTAATAATGGCATCCGCGCCTTTGGCTCTGGCAATACCCCGGGCCTCATCAGCCAAAGTATCCGCAGTAACTCCTTCACTGGCGCGGCCTGACGCCTCGACCCGCCCAATCACGGTATACGGCGCTTTAAATGAAATCTGCGGGGACTCAGGATATATGCTTACAAAATAATATTTCGCTTTAGGCGGGAACTCCTGGGCCGTATAACTGACATACCTCGTATTGACCGCGCACCCGGCCACCCCCAGGACAAGTATCATAAGCAAAAGCATCCTTTTCATATCCGTCCTCTTGAAAAAAAGCCACACATCAAACGCCATCCGCCTATTTCCCGTACATGACTTGTAATTGCGTCACTTTGGGAAATTCGTTGTAAAATTCCCCCTGCGGGCCAATAAAGCCAGCGCCAGACCTCCTGATATTTACCGCTGTATACCCTCCTTGCGCATTGGGAATATTCACGGTAAATTCATCCTGGGTATTGGTCGAAGCGGCATTGGAAATAATTACACTGGGTGCAAGAATAGGCGCGGGCTGAACAATATAACTATAATAAGTAACTGGATAATAAGGGCCATAATATTCCCGGGTAACATAATAATCTCCCAAAGGAACATAGCCTCCAATGGCAACCCTTCCATGATGATGCCATCCGCCGAATCCAATTCCCACCGAAACCCCGGCATTGGCTTGCGGCTGCTGGCTGAAAAAAACCAGAGCAAGCAAAAGAGTGACACACAACAATCTCTTAATATTCCACATAAAGCCCTCCCTTTTAAATCATTTTCCCCTGCACTATTTAGACAAGGCACTATGAAAAAAGTTCCAGGTTATGAAGAAAGTCTTGGGCAGGGGGCTACGTTTCAAGCTCGTAAAGCGTAGTAATACCCGTCTTTTTTCTTAATTTCCACGGGTGAAGAAAATAACCTTGTCATATTGAGATCCGTCAGAATAGCTTCTTTGGGCCCCTCCTTATAAAACTTCCCTTCCTTCATTAAAATAACCCGTTTGATTTCCGGGATGATGTCCGAAATGTTTTGAGTCACAAGGATGATGCTCGTGCCTGATTTCGCTATTTTACGCAAAAGATCAGTGAATTTATAAAATGCATGCAAATCAAGGCTGTTGGTTGGCTCATCCAGGATCAGCGCCCTGGGCTCATGCACAAGGGCCCTGCCGATTAAAAAACGCCTGGCCTCGCCCGATGACATCTCATTCATTTTTCTATTTTGAAGAGACGCGACTTCCAGAAAATCGATCACCTTTCTGGCTTTCTGTTTCATCGCAGGCGTGAGGCGCTCTTTAAAAAGGCCTATGGTGCTAAAGAACCCTGACAATACCATTTCAAGGCCTGTAATGTCCCTTGTGCAGGCGTACTGCAAGTCATTGGAAACAATCCCTAATAAAAACCTTAAATCAAAAACATTCCACCGGTCCTGCCCCAGTATCCGAAATGCTCCATTCTTTTGAGGCACCGGATAATATTCCCTGGTAATGGTTTTAATCAATGACGATTTTCCGGCTCCGTTAGGGCCTAATACGGCAACACACTCTTTTTCATAAATCTTGAGCGACAGGGAATTCAAAACTTTTCTGCCCTCGCCCTTAAAAACTGTAATATTCTTGAATTCCAATAAAGGGCACGCAGTCGTTTTTGTTTTTGCTTGGGCTTTCATAATAAAAGATATTGTACTTTGATAATAGCGAGGCGCAATATTAAAGATGGGGAGTCACTTCAGATCCGGGGTTAACTCATCAGCGCCCTCAATCATGGCAATGAGTTCTTCGGGCGAAAAAGGTTTTTGGAGGCATCTGTCAATCCCGTACATCTTAAAAATCTGGTCATAGGCGGGCTTGTGAGAACCTGTTATCACAATGATGAAAACTTTGGAATTTTTCTCGCCATACCTGAGCGCATTGGCGATATCAAAGCCGTTTTTGATCGGCATGTTAATATCAAGAAGCACAACGCCGGGATTAAAATGCCCAACACTCTTAACAGCCATCATGGAATCATTTTCAACGATTGTTTCGTAACCGTTGAACGCTAAAACATCTTTTAACTCATCGGCGAACACCGCATCGTCATCGACAATCATGACTCTTTTATTAAACATCTTATCATCCCTGGCGCAGTCAAAATCAAGTTAATATTAAGCCACTATAGAGTTAACGATACCACTCAGGAAGGATCTCGGCGATGGCCTGAATCCACCTTTTATTGACTTTTCTCAACTTGCTCAACCGCATCATTGACCGCAGAATGGAGTGTTTGGATATTAAAAGGCTTAGGGAAAACGTGAGTCACAAAAGACGAGAGTCCCTGCTCTTTGAGCATTTGAGGAACAGCCAGACTTCCGCTGATTAAGAAAACCTTCATGTTCCCAAGGCTTTCTTTTGACCGTTTCAAGAATTCAACACCATCGAACTGGGGCATCTTGTAATCCAGCAAAAGCACATCGTAAGAGTTTTGGGAGAGGCGAACAATCCCTTCCTCCGGCAAAGAGACATACTCAGCGCTAAAACCGGCTTCCTGAAAATAATCAGCCAGCTCCTCGCACAAGGTCTTGTCGTCATCCACGATCAACATCCGCGCGCTCATCGATTCCGCCCCTTCCTGCTTTTCTTAAAAACCGCCCGCAGCCCTTTCCGATCCCTTTTGCGGCGGTATTCCGCAGGAGTAACCCCGTCGATTTTCTTAAAAAGACGGATAAAAGATTCAGAATTAAGATAACCAAGCTTTTCAGCCGTCTGCTCCACTGTAAAGGTTGTTTTTTCCAGGTAAACCCTGGCCTTTTCCATTTTCAAAGACAGCGCAAATTCATTAAAACCGGTCTTGGTACGCTCCTGAAAAATCCTGCTCAAATATTTAGGGCAAAGACACACAATATCTGCCGCATCCTTGAGCGTGATCTTTTTATCGCAATTACGGCGGATGTAATCCTTGACACGGTCAATCTTGCCATCAATGCCCTCACCGTACTTTATCTTTTCTTTATGCCCGACATGCCTGGCAATGATTTCGAGCGCTGTCTTAAAAACAATGGGCTTTTCAATATAATCATCGGCACGGCTCCGCAACGCGTCAACCGCCATGTCCTTGGAGCCAAAGCCTGTTGATATCACGACACGGATTTCGGGCTTGAGCTGCTTGATTCTTTCCAGGACCTCAATGCCATCCATGCCTGACATGCGCACATCGAGAATAACCAGGTCAATCTCGTTGGGTTTCTGAAGGAGGCTTAAGGCCTCTTCTCCGCTTGAGGCCTCAACGACATGATACCCTTCTTCCAAAAACTCGGCGAATTCCGAGCGAAAAATATCGTCGTCATCCACCAAAAGGATTTTTGCTGAAACCAAGCCCCTGTTATCGTAACCATTCCCGTTCATAACATCTCCTCTTTTGCCATTGCTGCGAAGCTCTACTGACTTTATTTCATCTGTGAGAGAGAAACAGAACCTTCTGTCCTAAAGACATTTTTTCTCGGCAAACGCACCATGACAGCGGTCCCTTTGCCGGGTTCACTGTCAATCGTAATCGTCCCCCCGTGGAAGCTCACCACCTGACGGCAGACGGCCAACCCCAAACCAGTGCCCTTGGCCTTGGTCGTAAAAAAGGGATCAAACGCCCTTTCCGCATGCTCTCTACTCATACCGTGGCCGTTGTCCTGAACCAAAACTGTTATGAATCCATCCTGGGACTCCCCTTTAAGCACAATGCTTCCCCCGTTGCCGGGAAGCGCATCGCAGGCATTATTTAAAATATTGCTGAAAACCTCTCTCATCTGAACGGGATCCGCATCAATCACGGGATCTCCCAGCGAGTCAAACATTTTTGTGATCTGGACAGAAGTCTTCGTATGTTTTTCTGCGAGTTCAACACATTCATCCATGGTATGCACGATGTTCACAGCCTCATAATGCGGCGGCTTCAAGCGGGAATAAAACAGAAGATTATTAATGATCTGGTCGCTTTCCGTAATCTTCTTTCCGATATTGGCCAGATGTTTCTCAAGGTCTGGATTTTGAGCCTTTCGCCTGATGTTCTCAACAGCCATGCCTATCGCGGCCAAAGGATTGCGCAGTTCATGCGCCACTGTCGCTGACAAAGTACCGATATCTGAGAGACGTTTAGCCATTTCAAGCTGCACCTTGGCGGACATAAGCTCTTTGGTCCGCTCCGTCACAAGCCGTTCAAAGGTCTCTTTATCGCGTTTCAAAATTTGCTCTGCTTTTTTCTGTTCAGTAATGTCCCGGGCAACATGCACAGTCCCGACCAGCTTGCCATTGTCATCCAGAAGCGGTGTTGTGGTAACAAGCAAATTTCCGCCAAGGCTTGGTTCATTGATCTCGACACAATGTTCGCATCTGTCTTTTAAGGTTTGGGAATGCGGGCAAAAAACAGGCGGCTCGTTTGTGCCATGAATGACATTAAAACAGGCCAATCCGACACATTCTTCCCGTTTCTTTCCCAGCTTTGCCGCCAGGGCCTGGTTCACCTGAACAACACGATGCTCGCTGTCCAAAATAGCGATCAAATCCGGAACGCTGTCAAAGGTGCGCTCCCATTCCATCCTGCCGCGGCGTTCCGCTTCAAGAGCCCTGTTGCGCTCAAGCGCCACAGCCACCATGTCTGCCGTGGCTTTCATCATGGCAATCTCGGCCTCGTTAAACTTATCCCGCTGGGTGGATCCAAATGAAATCGTTCCCAGAACTTTTTCTCCGGCCAAAAGCGGATGGCAGCAGTAGCTCCTTACGCCAAAACCGCGCACCAAATCGGTTCGCGGATCCTTTGTCTGTAAAATATCTTCGGCAATAATGCGCTTTCCTGTCTGTGCTACAAAACCGCATACAGCCACTCCATAATCAATCCATTCGATGCCTTGAGCCGTTTCCTGAGGAATGCCGGCATAAGCGTTGAGCCTGAGTTTTTTTTCCACAGGCATAGCCAAAAAATTAAAAAAGACCTGGCAGTTTAAGAACCTCATGGTTTGTTGACAAATCTGGTCGATAATTTTTTGAGGATCATCGGAGGCGAGCAAGATCGCCCCGGAGTCTGAAAGGATCGCATTACGCGCTTCGTGCCATTTGAGGGCACGTTCAATCAACTTGCGGTCGGCAATCTCCTGGTTCAGCTCATCCCTTGAGGCCACAACCGCCTTAAGGTCGCTCGTCATTTTGTCGAAGGCCCGCGAAAGGTCGCCGACTTCATCTTTTACGGGAATGGCCACCTTATGATCCAAGTGGCCGGCGCCAATCAACTTTGCGCCTTCGGCAAGTTTCTTGATGGGCTTTGCAATAGACCTGGCCAAAGAAAAGGCCATAACACCGCCCAGAATTGTGACAATAAAAAGAATGAATTCAACCAGGCGCTTTAATTTATTGGCATTGGCAAAAGCCTCTTCAGCATCAATCTTGGCTACGACACCCCAATTAAGGGAGGGAATATACTGCCAGGCGGCCATGGTCTCTTTTCCACGATAATCAATAGACGGGCCCTCACCGCTCTGGCCGCTCACCGCCCTTTGGATGGCAATCCCCAAAGACGATCCAATCTTAAGATGCTTATTGAAATCATCCTCCAGCGTATACTTTAAATCGCTTAAAAATATGACATCCTGCCCTTTTTTCTTCCCAATCAAGATTTCGCCTGTTTGGCCGAGCCCTGTTTTGTTCTGGATAAGGGTATAAACAGGACCCATCTCTACTTCAAAAACAATAACCCCGATAGACTCCCCATCCAAACCAAAGGCCGGGGCAGACACCATAATTTCAATTTTATTATCCTCGGCCTTATTCCGGAACATCTCGGACAAATAAACTCCCTTCTGCCCCTGGAGAAAAGAATCCCATTCATAATCGGGAAGACGATGACCAAACTCCTCCGAATAATATTTCGAATTGCTGGTATAAACAACCTCACCCCCGGGGCTGACCAGCATCAGATCTGTAATTCCTAAAATTTCCTGAATCTTGGGAAGCTGTCCGTCCAGCGTCTTTTTGGCCGCTACAAATTCCGGATTAGAGGGATTTTGGGCGAAGCGAATCAGGGCCGGAAGATTTCTCTTGATATTGACAAGGCCCTGAACAATTTCAATATTGGACTGTAATCCTGAAAAGTAATCTGCCAATCTTTCCGCCTTAAGAGCCGCGATGTCCTTCAATTGGGAAAGACGGATTTCCTTAAGAGAATTCTTATAATTACGGAAAGTAATGATGCTGACGAAAAGCAAAGGAATGAGCGCCAGAGCCATGAAAATACTGACAAGTTTTATTCTGATAGACATAAAAGTCCTGTCCTCAACAGGACAAACAATACCGCCGTATGAATGCCAAAAATATTGACAATTTTACCTGTCTGCTCTAACGACATTTCCGGTTCTTTCTATTAAAAACCCCTGTTCCCAGAGCAAAATTATACACGCGCACCGAATGATAGGCAATTTTTAAATAACGCCGGCCAAAGAAAAAACCGGATCTTTGTTCTTCTGGGAGTATTTAGATTGCTCACATTATAAAATTTAAGTTCTCAAAAACGCGCAGCTGCCTGGCGGGCTAACGCCTGCGCTTTGAGTAGGTTTGGCCCGGATAATGCCGGCCCCATGTCCATGGGTTGGGCCACAATAAAATCAATGTCCTTAATACCGACAAGTCCGAAAATAGCGCGTAAATAAGGCTCCTGAAAATCAGCACTGTGCATCGGCTCTGCGGAATAATCTCCGCCGCGGCTGGCCACCACCAACATTTTTTTTCCCTTCACAAGCCCTTCAACGCCGGTTGTGGTATAACGAAAAAGATATTTCGGCTGGATAATAATATCGATATAGTGTTTGAGCATATAAGGAATGCTGAAATTCCACATGGGTGTGCTGATAAGATAGGCATCTGCGGACAGAAATTTCTCGATATGTGCGACAATCTCCTCCCAGGATTCTTTTAATTCCCCGGAAAGCTCCTTGCCACTGAGAACTACATACTTTCCGTCCACACGCTTGACCGAAAGCGAAGGCAACGTCTCTTTGGAAAGGTCGAGCTCTTCAACGACCCAGTCGCCGTGCTTTTCTTTAAAAACATCAAGAAATTCGCCTGAAACCTCCAATGTTCTCGAATCTTTGCCACGAGGCGTTGCCACAATGTGCAGGAGTTTTTTCATACCAACTCTTTTCTTTTCAAACAGCTCAAAAGGTTATTAAACTATTTTTGTAAATAATATAACTAATGTTTAATAACTCTTAAATAATCTAAATCCACTATCTATTGACTTAAATCTACTTCAAAAAGAATTCTTTTTGAAGTGCATCTGAAGGCCACGCGACGGCCCATCAGGCGCACTCAATTTTCTCTACGCCGCTTGTTCTTTTTTTCTTTCTTTTTTAGGTAAAACAATAGTCACGGATGTTCCTTTCTTCACTTCACTCTCCACACTTATTTTCCCCCCGTGCATATTAATGATCTGCTTGCAAACAGAAAGCCCCAACCCCGTGCCCTTGGCCTTGGTTGTAAAGAAGGGATCAAATATTTTATCAAGGGCATGCTTTTCTATTCCGACGCCATTATCCTCAACAACCACTTTAATAAAATTATCTCCATTGTGCGCCGTGATTTTAAGCATGGCATTTTGAAGGGCAACCGCATCACACGCATTATTCAATATATTATTAAAAAGCTCTTTAATCTGAAGAGGATCAATTTCAATAAAAACATCTTTCAAAGGATCGATATCCCTGACGATCGCTGCGCTTTTCTTGTCTTTATCGCTTATTGATTCAATAGACTCCCCAAGAACATCAAAAATATTCACTCTCTCGTAATGGGGTGGCTTGAGACGCGAATAAAAAAGCAAATTATTGATAATTTGATCGCTTTCAGTCACTTTCTTTTCAATGGTGGCAATGTGCTTATCAATATCCGAATTTTTTACTTTTCGGTTAATATTATGGGCCGCCATGCCGATCGCGGCCAAAGGGTTTCGCAGTTCGTGGGCAACAGTGGCCGCCAATATTCCAATATCCGAAAGGTGCCGAGACCTCTCCAATTCCATTTGCGCCTCGATAAGCTCCCGCGTCTTTTCATAAACAATCTTTTCAAAGGTCTCTTTATCGCGCTTGAGGACTTCTTCCGCCTGCTTGCGATCCGTGATATCCAAAACAAAGGCAACACCGTTAAAACGCTCCTGGTCGAGCATAGCCCCGGCCACAAGGACATGCAGGTAGGTGCCATCTCTGCGGATATATTCCTTTTCAAACGGTTTTTTGTTAACACCTGTGGCTTTAAGTTCCCTGGCAGATTCCTCATCCAACGCGCGATATTCACTCGGTGTCATCTTGAGCCAATCAATCTTTCCGGAAACAAGCTCCTCGCGCCTGTAACCGGTCATTTCAAGAAATTTGTCATTGGCATCTGTGATTTGACCCTTCATATTCCAATAAATGACACCCACTAGGCCGGCGTCATAAAACCGGCGCAGGCGCTCTTCGCTGTCTTTAAGCGCTTTTTCAGCGCGATTGCGCTCAGTGACATCCAGAACCAAAGACAAAATAGAACGTAATTTCCCAAAACTATCCACCAGCGAAGAGTTATACCACTCGCAATAAACAACAGCGCCATCCTTGCGGTAATTGCGATTAGCCGAGAAACGGCGCGGATTAGTACCTGTCGTTAAATCGTCGCTTACATTGCTCACCTGTTTTTGGTCTTCCTCGTAAATCCAGCGGAAGTCTTCCATTTTCTTCCCCAGCACTTCCTCGGCCTTCCATCCGAAAATACGCTCAGCCGCACCAGACCAGCGGATCAGGCGCATATCCGGCCCCCACTCAATCACCGCCAACGGCGAATTATCCACATGGTAAGTCAGCCGCTGGTTCAGCTCAGATAATTTCTCCTCCACATCTTTGCGCTCGGTAATGTCCTGAACAATCCCTGCCATGCGCCGAACTTGGCCTGAACTATCGCGCTGGTGCTGCCCAACCGCCCAGATCCAGCGGACAACGCCGTCGGCGCGCCGGATGCGGCACTCAAAGTTCCAGTCAGATTTATTCTCTATGGCGTAACGAAATTTGGCATCCACCGTCTCGCGGTCTTCGGGAAGCACATGTTCCCTGAATACTTCATAAGTCCATGAAGGCAAAAGCTCTGTATAGCCGAATATTCGGTCATGTTCCAGGGATCGCACGGCCGTGTGATCAATCAAATCCAGATCCCATGCCCCTGTATGGCTTGCCTCAAGCGCAAATTTTAACCGGCCATCGTTCTCGTTAAAAGCTTTCTCCAAAGGAACGCGCCTCACCGTATAACTCCGGGCCGCCAGATAGGCGACAAGAAGGGCTATCGAAGTGCAAAAAAGAAAATTGAGTGTCGTCATTAATAGATTGTTTGTCATTGTCGTCTTATTTTATTGGCTCGTTCAATAAAAAAGGCGGAAAATCCAATTTCTCTATTTTTTATATTACCAATAAAAACAAAGCCTGCCTATCAGAAAATGACAGGCAGGCTTAATACGGTGCGTTTCATGGGCTGACTATTCTCCAGACCCTGAATTTTTATAATGACCCCCCTGATGCATGCCCTGGCGGCGCTGTTCTTTCATGGCATTTAATTGGTTTTGCTCAGTTTCAGTGAAACAAGAGACATCGGGCTTTTGGGTATGGCC
>JADFYI010000034.1 GCA_015233145.1 Candidatus Omnitrophota bacterium | reverse complement strand
GCACATACACCTTGTTGCCCATCTCGGCGTACTGCACTTTCTGTTTCTTGAGCATGTTTTTGGTAAACGCATTGGCTTCAATATCGAGAAACGTATGACGGATAAGCTTGAGCTTAATCTTTCCGTCTTCGCCCTGGCTAGCCCCGACCAGGTTCATTGTCCCTACGTCCAGCCCTTTAACTTTTCCCATACAAAAAACTCCTTTTTATCCTGCTCCTGCGACATCACGTCCAGGTGAGCAAGGGTCTAATGATATGCCTATTTATGTTTTGCCTTGTAGTAATGTTCCCTGGCTCTGGCGCGGGTATCGGCAAGCATGAGGCGAATCTCATCCAAACTCTCCTTGGCGCGCTCCAGCTCCTTTTTGACCTGGTCTCTTTCAGTAATGGCAATGCCCAAATCAGAATCAGATGTTTCAAGCTTCCCGGCCATGGCTTCTTTCTCATCCTCCAACAGCGAAACCTGATGATGCAGGCTCTGAATTGTCTTGTTGGCGCTTGAAAGCTCAAGCTCAATCTGCTCAATCCTCGTGTCGCGCGCTTCACATTCCTTCTCAAGGGCCGCGATCTTGTTGCCCTGGTCCTTGATGACCGCGTCTCTGCCCTCGAGCTCTTCTTCCACAGACTTCATTTTACCGACAGATTCAAGCCGTTCGTTTTCCAGGAACTCCAGCTCCGAATTCAGCTCTTCCTGGGACACCAAAAGGCCCTTCATTTCTTTCAGCTTGGCCTCGGAAATCCCGGCCTTTTCTTCGGCCTTCGCGGCCCGTTCCTTAAGGTTCTGGATTTCCTTCTCCTGCGCATCTTTGAGGCTGAAAGAAGCGTCGAGCTGCTTTTCCAAGTCAGAGATGATCTCAAAAACGCTGACCTTCTCCTCCTCGGGAGACATGATATATTTCGCGGCATCCTTGACCTGCCTGACAGCAGAACGAATGGCTGCCTTCTGTTCAACAGCCGGGGTAAGCGTTCTGGTTGTCGCAGGTTTTAATGTCGACTGAAGAAGCGGATTGTCGATCAACTTGCTCTTTCGTGTATCCGCGCTCTTACTTGCGTGAATCTTTCTTTGGTTTTCCATTCATGATCTCCTTTGCCAATTGACGGTAAGCCTCCGCCCCTTTTGAATTCTTATCGTATTTATATATGGGAAGATGGGCGTTATGAGCCTCTTCTATCTTGATATTCTCTGGGATCACAACCTTAAAAACCTTCTTGCCGAAATAATTCCTGATCGCATCGCGCGCCTCATTGGTCACAACACGTTCACGGTAACGGGTAATCACAACACCCGTAATCTGGACATCTGCGCCCAGGCCGTTTCGGACATTCTCGACGATCTCTTCCAAAAGCTTGATGCCCTTGAGGGAAAAAAATTCAGGACAAATCGGCACCACGAGTTCATGGCAGGCGGTTAAGGCATTCACAGTCAAAAGCCCCAACGAAGGCGGAGCGTCAACGATCATGTAATCATAATTAAGTTTTTGCGTGTAATGATATAAAACTTTTTCACGGCCGATATGCTCATTGATGCGCAATGTCGCGCCGGACAGCTCAATGTCGCTGGGCACAACATCAATGCCAAAGGCATCGGAATGCTGGATGACGGAGCGGATATCCACTTTATCGACAATGACATTGTAAATATTGAATTCAAATCTCTGGTTCCCAAAAATGGCCGCTGTGGAAGAATACTGCGGATCCATATCGATCAGGACAACCTTTTTCCCAGCGCGCGCCAGCTCGGCCGCCAGGTTGAGCGAGGTCGTGGTCTTGGCAACGCCGCCTTTTTGATTCGCTACGCAAATCCTTCTCATGGGCTCACTCTGTCTTTCCTGATTTCAAAAAAGCGCTTGCGTCGCCGAACAAAGCGCCAGCCTCGAAACATACTTTATTGATAAATCCCTTACGTGAGAAACCCGCCTTCAAAGAGGGGTGTTTTATAGCAACTGGGGCAACGTGTTTGATGACCGGATTATTTTCCAGCTTTGCGACCTTGGAGCTCATGACTTCGGCAAATCCCTGTTGCAAAGCACGAACCTTCTTAATGCGGGACACGGCCTTCTTGATATGAGGCGAAGACAGTACCTTTACCTCAACCGCTTTAGGCTGGGAAACTTTTACAGGCTTTTTGCCTGAAGGACGCTTCTTTGGGGTCTTTTTAGTCTGTGACAATCAACGCTCCTTTATCCCTGCGCGTAACCCTCGTAGAAAGATTCCTTCGCGTCAGTGAGGATTGAGCCCATCTTTTCGCCCGCTTCATCAATAGATCCCTTGACCTTCTTGATCAGCGCTGGATTCTTCTTTTCCAGTATCTTGTAACCCACGACACCAGCAAAAACCACCGCGACTGCTGCTAATAATCCTTTAATCATAACTGCCCCCTTGTTTTTTAGAGCTTTCAGCTGTCAGCTTTCAGCCTTCAGCTTTGTTTTACACCTTTGTGCGATTAAATTTCATCTGATTTTCGCGCCACCAGAACCGCCAGCCCTCAACCGCATCCTGCTTGCTCTGTTTTGAAGCCGATGCCTTGAACCCAAAATCCTCACCCGTGATTTTCTTTAACGAGGCTGAGGCCGCAACCTGGACATCTTGTTGGGGGTCGCTTAACAATGAAATCAGGCCTGAGATGGCCTGCTCTGCTTTTAACGCTCCTGCAATCTGACTGGCTGCTTTCCTGACGCCGGCGTCTGAATCATGCAAGCCGTTAACAGTAAAAGGAATGCTCTGCTCGCCAAACGTCCAGCAAAGGCAGTTTAACACCTGCCGACGAACCTCGGCGTTCTTATCCTTCATGGCAGAGGCTAAAATATTAAAACTTTCCTCATCATGGTATTTGGAAACCGCCCGGAGCGCTGCCATGCGGATTCCCGCGTCCTTATGAAAAGAAAAATCCTTAAATGTATTTTTGACACCAGCCGCCTCTGGCGAGAGGCCTGCCAGGGCGTTTAAAATCTCAATAATTTGCAGGGTATCCTGTTCTATGGAAAGAAGCCTGTCCAAGAGCGCCGTGGCTGTTGGCTGCGAAAGCTTCTTGACCTCGCGCAGGGCCTGCAGACGCGTTGCCTTGCTCGATGATTGCAAGTCACGGAAATAAATCTCTGCCTCGACCTCTTCGGTCTTGTTCGCAAACGCAATGCCCGCCAATCCCGCTGACTGGCTGACGATTCGCCGCTCCACAACAGGCGCTGGCGCTGATTTTTCCGGTGCTGGCGGAAGGGGCTCTTGACGCGGGGAGAGCGCTTCCGATACTTTTTTCGTTACGACCGGCGCCGGCTTTATGACGCTTGGCAACGGCATTAATGCCGCTGAAATAGTCTCGAGAAAATTTTCTTTTTTTGCTTGAGGAAGTTTTTCAGCAGGAGGAGCGGGGACGCGTTTCTTTGGAGAAAGAATATAATTAAACTCCTTTTCCACAGATCTTACTGTCGCACCCAAAAACCGTGCGAGACTGTTCTGGCCCGCCGAAGAACTTTTTGTCTGCATAGAGGTACCGTCTGATAAATGTTATCTTAAATATCAAATTACTTTTTTATTATAAAGTCAATGATATAAAAAGCAAGAAATTATGACAAATCTTTTAAGGCCCTAAGATTTGACTGAGAGTGCTTTTTTCTTCTTTTCCACATAATTAATCAGCCCTGTCAGGCGCTCAACCTCAAGCTCCAGGTCCTTGCTGTGGCCGCCGTATTCAAACCTGATCTTATTGTCCTGGTACCACTGGTAAAATTGCCTGCCAAGCACCTGGAAATAACGTTTATTCATAGTTATTACCCCAATAAGGCATTGATTCCGCGCATCACCACAGCCGACGCCCTGCCAGCGCTGTAGGCTCCGACAGCGAGAAAATCCCGGGCCTTAACCCCTTTAAGGTCAGCCCTGAACTGATTGCGCACATCCTTGAACATCGAGACCGTCTCATCCGTGATCTTTTGGGTCTTTTGGCCCTTAAGTTCTTTACCCTCATCAAGAATAATATCGGCAACTCGCTCGGCACGGCGCGATACATGCCTGCCAAGACCGGCCACAGACTTCTTGATGACCGCAGCCTTGCGCTCCACCTCTTTGGTCTTTTTTTCTTTTACCACGCTTGTCATGCTGCCTTCCATTAACGCCCTGATTTGACCGGGCTTCCCTTTTTCTGGGAAGCATTCTCCCTCTGCAAATCACGCAACAATCGCGGCTTGGTATAACTTTCTTTGGCCAGCGTCTTCCAGACTTTCGCCTGGCGCTTGCGGTCAGGGAACGGCGCCGCATAATTATAACCCTGGTCTGTGCCTGTCATGGCCACAAGGGCATCAATGGCCTCTTTGCAGACCTTGATGCTCGGAGACTCAAGCTTGGGGACCAACGTCACAAAGGCAAAATGGTTGCCCATCAGGCCCAGCTTCCGGATTGCGATGCGCGCGACCCCTTCATCGCTGTCGCCGGAGAGACGCGCAATGGCCGAAGCCTCAGGATCGCCTGCCATATGGTCAAGGTGGTTGACAATAAACCTGCGCACATGCGCATCATTGTCCCTGATCGCCGACACAATGACATTCTTGGCCTCATCAGAATCGAGCTTGACCAAGCCCATCATCCCCTGCAGCCGCAAAGACGAATTCTCGTCGTTAATAAACCGGCGGTAAAGGTCGACCAGCGTCGGATAATCCAGCACGCTTAAAAGGGAAAGGAGCTTCCTTTGGAAAAATATGTCTGCTTCCCGGGTCAGCTCATAAAGAAAAGGAACAGCCCTTTTGGGGGCATTGCGGAACAAGGTATGCAGGACTGCAAGCTTCTCGTCGTCAGATGTGCTTTCACTGCTCAGCTTGCGCGCCGCTGTCTCCAGAAGGCCGTAGTCGCCGGCCTCCTCGGTTGCTTCGCCGTCTCCGCCCTCGTCCAGGGCCTGGGCCACCGCCTGCTCCTGGGGGATGGCTTCTTCCTCTTCTTCTTGAGAAATTTCCTCGGAAGGCAGCTCTTCTGAAATAATCTCATCAACAGAAGATGCGCCCTCATGAAATTTTGCAAAAGTTTCCGGCGGAAGGGCTGTGGATATCCGGGTGTTCCAGCGCCATTCTTTCTCCCGGCTCAGACGGGCCTGTTCAAGGTCTTTTTCAAAAACGTCGTTGATGTTCTTGAAAAGAACAACAACCTCGTCAATAAGATCATCCACGCGCCTGGTTGTCTGGCTGACTTCCTGCTCAATCTGCTCCAGAAAAGCTGTTTCAGCCTTCCACATTGTGGCCTCGGGATTTTCCGCGAAAAATTGTTTTTTCGTTTCCATAATACGCCTGATCTCCTCCCGCTTCTTGCCCATCATTAACGTGATCTTCCTGATCTTTTCATCTACGGCTGCCTGATAAGCCGCTGTCTTTTCACCGGTCGTATGCAAAAGTCCGGCGGAAAGGCAATCGTTTAAATCTTTCTGGATATCGAGGACCTTATTTTCAGCCACATGCAAGGCGACATTGAGCTTCGTGTAAGGCTCGAGCTGACCTCGCCGAGAAATAGCCACCGGGCGCTCTTGCTGAGGCTGAACATCTTCCGCTGCCGCAAAGACCGGAGCCGCCGGTTCTTGTGCAACCGGCGCAGATAACGGCGCCTCAACTCCTTTGAATTCGGACAGCAAAATATTTGTAACACCCTTTAAGACGGCCACGACTTTATTTTTTGGCGCTTTACGGGCCGGCTTAATGGCTGTCGGCCTGGCCGCAACTTTCGTTTCTAAAACTTTAACCGATGGCCTTGTGGGAGCCTTGGGCTGTGGTTTGGCAGGCGCTGCCCGGCGTAATGTTTTCACCGGCTCACGTTTTTCTTTCCTGTCAGAAATCTTCTGGGCCACAACGTCCCGGATAAGCCGCTTGGCCTGGGCCGTTAATGAAGGATTTTCAGGATCAAAATAGTAGGCAATCCCGCCAGCCTGGATATTCTCATACAGCAGCCTGCCGAAAGAAGAAAAGAGAGACTCCAGCTGTGTTTCGGATTCTTTAATAAGATCTTGTTTTTTTTTATTAGCCATCGTGAGCTTTCAGCTGTTATAGCTATCAGCTATCAGCCTTCAGCTATCAGCAATAGGATAATTAGCGCTAATTGTCCTACAAAGCTGATAGCCGAAAGCTGAAGGCTGAAAGCTATATTTCTGCTACGTCTTTCGTGACGTTTTCAATTTCTTTTTCAAGATCAACATCAGCCGGCGCCGCTTGTTCCACCGCGGCTGCAGGCTTGGCCTTTGGGGCCGCGCTCCTGGTCTTGCCCTTGACCTTGCTCTTGGCTTTGGCAGGAGCTTTCTTCTTCACAACAACAGCAACCTCAGGCTCAACCGCTTTCTTTTCAGCGTCGGATTTTCTGGCCTTGCTGTCAACGCGGCCTTCTGCAACAGATTCCATCCCGGCCTTAAAAGACTCGCCAATGTCATGGGTGCTCTTCTCGACCGTCTCGGTCACCTTTTCCATGACAACCTCGGCCTTTTCGCCAACCGTATCGCAGATATCTTTTGTCGCTGTCACCACACTCTTCCAGGCTTTCTTCTGCCCGGCGGCCTTGCCCATCCCCGCCACCTTCTTAAAAAGAATCCCTGTCCCGAAAGAAACGGTCTTTAACAGCCCTTTTGCCCCGGCTTTTTTATTTTTTTCTTTTTCCGCCATTGCCCTTACTCCTTTTTCTTTCCGGCATGAGTTTTTCGAGTGCCTTCTCCGCCGATTTCTTGACCTCTTCTTCTTTATCCGAGAGCAGATTCTTGACAACAGTCAACGATCCCTCCGGCTGAACAATCGAAATCATCTCGAGTAAACTTCTGCGCACATAGGCACTTTTATCCGCCCATGTCGTGACCGCCTTTTTGGCCCCATCCTTGCCGTAATAAATCCCGAGATAGGTCACGGCAAGCCCCCGGACATGCTCATCGTTGTCCTCTAAAAGACCCTCAAGGATCCGTTGGTGCCTGTCGCTCACATGGCTCCCGATGCCCTTGATGGCCGCGGTCCTGACTTTGGCGTCAGCGTCATTCAGCCCCAACTCAAAAAACCCTTCGCTCTCGCCGTCCTTCATCCGTGCGATATTCTTCACAACAGCCAGGCGCACCAGGCTGTCGTCATCCTTCATTGCAAATTCGTAAACCTGGCGGAGCACATCTTTTTTGGCAATATGCGCAAGCTGCCCGACAGCGCTTTCGCGTTCGCGCTCATTGCCCATGGAAAGTTGTTTAATGTTTTTTTCAAAAAGCCGCCTGTCAGCATCCGACGTAAAGGTGGCCGAATCAAGGAGCCTGGCCAAGGCATCGTCAGGCTTAATTTTCTGCTCGGCAAAAGGCGAACTGGCCGAAGTTTCTTCATCGACAATCTTATTCACCTCAGATTCAACAGCGCTTGTGATTTCAGGCGCTTCCTGGACCACGGCCTCAGGCTCGCTCGCTTGGGGAGGCTCTTCTACCAAGACTTCTGCTTCAACAGGGACTTCTGATTCAATAGAGACCGGCGGCTCAACAGGAGCCCCCTCTTGCACGGGAGGCTCAACTGCGGGAACTTCTTCCTCAGGGGCAGCCTCAACGTCTTCTACAGCTTCCTCTTCATCCCATTCATCCTCATCTTCAACAGATGGCTCTTCGACCTTGGCAATCCTGTCTTCCATATAATCCAGGAGCCGGGCAAGCTTTTCCACATCCTGTTTCTTCTCACGGCCCTGGGATGTGTAAAGGAACTTCACGTCCCCGGACTTGTAAAGCGGGCGCAATGCTTCGCCAAACAAAAAAACCAGTTTCCTCTGCTTGACTTTAAGCTCTTCCAACTGCTGATCCATAAAATTTCTCCTGCCTTGAACAATTGCCCAGAATGAAATGTTATCTTTGGCTAAAAAGAATTACAAGATTTATTTTATTGAAGGGCTTTTAAAAAAGGCCTTGAAAAACCTTTTTAAGCCGCCAGCCTTATTTTTATGATCTGCCGCCTTTGGCTCATCCGTGCCTTCAGCCCCCTTAAAATTCTTCCAAACAGATATGTGCGAAACAACCTCCTGGTCAAGGGCAATGCTGGCGCCCTCACATTCAATGACATACGTGGGATAATTCTGGTGAAGCTTAACCACGACTCCCGGGCGTATGCACAGCCCCTCAAGCTTATGGATTTGCTGGTCGTTCTTGCAATTAATATAAGCAATCCGGGCAGATTCGCCGAGCTTGATATCCGACAAGGGGATGATAAAACTGAGAGCGCTTTTCGTGGCCTGGCGGCAGCACTCGCCTTCCGGGATCGGCATGCCGTGGGGGCATTCCTTGGGATGGCCCAAAAGCGTGCAGATGCCATTCACCAGCTCCAAAGATACCGTATGCTCAAATTCACACGCGATCTCTTCAACATCAGCTCCGCCTAACACATCAACAATAAGCCGTTCTGCAAGGCGATGCGCCCTGATGAGCTGGCGGGCCCTGGCCTCGCCGTCGGCCGTGAGTTTGATTGTGGCCACACCCGCGCTGCGCTCAACCAGGCCTCGTAAAAAAAGTTCTTCAATAATCCTGGCATCAAAGTCCCTTTTCATGGCCTTCTTTAAGAAATCAAGCGAAGTTTCCCCCTGCTCTTTCATATACCAGAGCTGCTCGATATGTTCGTCCTGTTCTACATTCCTTATGACAGCCATACACGCTCCACAACTTTCCCTGTGCCCAGGGCTAACACAGCATAAAGCATCATCGAGAGGATGGCAGGTGATGCTGAAACCTTCATTCGCACGGTTGTCAGGAAATCCAAAGGCTTTTGCAGAAGGGTTTCCTGGATACTGGCAAGGCCGCCGGAGGAGGCACTGGTCACAGCCTGGGCTTTTGACAAAGAATCAATCTCAGCCAGCCAGGCCTTCCACTCAGAAAGCTCCCCGACGCTCAGCATCTGCACATTGGCCGGCCTCTCAAACTGCGCAACCTGGACTTTCCAGCCGCTGTTTAAAAGAAGCTCATCACGCATCTCTAAATGATCTTCGGTCAGGCCTTTGACAAATATCCGGCTTTCATAATCCGTAATCTGCGCCTGCGTATGGTCAAGATGAACGCCAAAAGCCGTGCCCCTGACGCCGGCAATCGCGACCGGCGTGCGCACCTTAAAGGTCGAGCCTTTCTCAAGGCTGTCCAATTTGACCTTGATCTCGCCTTTGTCCATGAAAAGCATTGTCATCTTCTCAATCCTGGCGCTTTCAAAAACGACCCTGGAATTGGCGCCGATGCGCATCACATCCTTAAGGGCATCATCATAAGCAATCTCAACAAAAGCGCCTTCACCGGTCCTCACTCTGTCCTGCGGGTTCAGCAATGCACCAACGCCGGGGAAAATCGTCATATCCGCGCGCTCTATGGCAACATTACCCTGGATACGCACGATGCGCGCCCGGTCCGGCGAATCATTGGTCAGAAAATTAACCGCAAAAAGGACTGCAATCAATGCTCCTCCAGCTACCAAAACATGAGAAATGTTAGACGTATAACGTGTGACAAAAGAAAAAAGCAACTGATTTTCTGCATTCCACTTTTTCACATTACACCCGCATTACACATTAAACATTACACATTACACATTACACATTAAAAAGTCACTGCGTCATTTTCCCATCATCAAGACCAGCGCCCCATTAAGTGCGCCGACAAGGACAAAGGATGATACAAAAATAAGAGCTGTCATGGCAAGCGCGGTCTTCCATCCCATTTCCCTGCCGATGGCGACCACGTTCGCCACACACGGGAATGATATTGTGGTCACCACCACCGCAACAATGGATTGAACATAGGTCAATGCCCCGGCATCCACCATTTTAAGGATAAGCCCTGCCGCGGCCTCACGCCGCGCAAACGCGAGGAGAAAAACATCAATAATATCTTTCGGCAGGCCCATCCAGCCCACAACCAATGGCATGAGCGCCTGCTTGGTCAGGCCCAGAAGGCCTGTTTTATCAAAAGCAAAAAGGCCGACGGCTGACAGCAAAAAAATCGGCAAGGCTTCCTTCAGAAAATCAACGATACGATGATAGGTCTTTTGAAAAACCGCTCTCATGCTGGGAAACCGCATGGGCGGGATGGCCTGAATGAAAAAACTTTCTTCTTTGCGCTTGATGATCGCATTTAAAATCATCCCGGCCCCCATCTCGCAAAGGGCCAGCACCCCGAAAACGATCAGAAAAGCGCTCAACCCTACCCTGGCCAGGATAGCCATGGAAATGCCGAGCTGCGCGGAACAGGGAATGGCAAAGGCGATCAGAAAAACAGCGATAAACTTTTCCTTACGAATCGTGAGGCTGCGGGTGCTGAGCGTTGCCATTGTCTTACAGCCGAATCCCAGCACCAAAGACGTGATGGCATTGCCCGGGATCCCGATCTTTTCAAAAAGCCTTCTTGAAAAGACCGTAAAATTCGTGATATACCCGCTGTCTTCAAAACAGCCGAATATAAAAAAGAACACGGAAAGAATGGGAAGCACTGTGCATATCGCGTTAAAAAGCCCCAGCGTCAGGATGCCGTGATTGCCGATCAAAAGGTCATTCCAGAATAACGGCAATGACAATGCTGTTATAGCCCCGGTCACCGGCCGTACGACAAGAAAATTGATAAATGTATCCAACGCACCCGACACATACACAACGCCCAGATACACCACAGCCATGAGAAATAAAAAGATCGGTATCCCCAAAATAGGATCGCGGCTGGCCTGGGTCAAATGATAAGAAAACCCTTCACTCGCCGTGTTCTCTTTCTTAACAGCAGCCGCAGAAACATGCTCGACCCAGCGGCTGCGCCTGTCCATGAAAACCTGATGGATATTTCCTCTCACCTGGCGCCTGCACTTATTAGCTTCCAGGCGTATCAGAGCGCCCCTTTCAGCGCCGAATCTCTTCTCCAAAAACTTCTCCACGAAAGGGTCACTCAACAAAAGAAGGCTTGCGATCTTGTGTTTGAACTCCAGTTGAAAAGGCAGTTCTGCGGCCAGTTCAGTGATTGCGGTTTCAATCCGAAAACCGTACTTGACATCCAGGGTACTGTGGCGCGCCTTGACAATGGCGGCCTTTAATTCGTCTTTGCCCAAACCCCGCATTGACATTGATTCAACAACCGGAATACCAAGGGTCTGCTCAAGTTTCAGAGAATCGATCTTGATCCCCTTGCGCGTCGAATTATCCATGGAATTTAAAACCAAGACCATCGGAGTTTCCAGTTCCAGAAGCTCGGCAGTCAGAAGAAACGATTGCTTATACTGGCCGACATCAATGCACTGGACAATGACTTCCGGCGCTTCGGCCAAAATCAAATCGCGGACCGCAATCTCTTCTTCGGAATGGACATAAAGGCAATGCAGGCCCGGCGTATCGATGACCTCGTAAAGTTTGTCATTGATCCGCGCCACCGACCGCTTCATTTCAATGGTCGTGCCGGGATAGTTGGCAACAATATTATATTCACCAGTGAGGTTGTTAAAGATTTGGGATTTTCCGGTGTTGGGAAGGCCGACAATAGCGACTTTCTTCATGTTCGCTGTGCCGGGTAGTCCGGAGACAAGGTTTTTTTCGTTTTCCGTATGATTAACGGGCATTATGTTCTCCAAAAAGCACCTTTGAGAACAAAGAGGGATGCTGCTCTCTGTCTTTTGCTTTTCGTTTCTGTAACGGCTCTTCAGCGTGCGGCTCCACATCCTGATCAACTGTCCCGGAAGAGGACGGCTCATCAGTCATTTCAGCCTTGATGGCCTCATCACCGGCTGCAGGCTTTTCAGCCTCAAGCAGAGGTTCAACTTTTTCTTCAGCTGGCGGCACAGAAGGCTCAACCACAGCCGAAGAAAAATATTTCTTATTTTTATCAACGCCGACCCCTCTTAAGTGGAAAGTAATCTTAAATCCCTTCCATTCAAAGACACGATCGAGCTCTGTCTTAAGCACGCTTTCAATGTCATTGAGTTCCTCATAGATCGATGAAACGCCGTCCAGGCCAATGGCGATCATGATCTCCACATCCTTGTTGCCCTTATGCTCAAATTCAACGCTCACATCCGACGCGCATGGGTTCTGCTCAATAATCTGCAGAATAAAGCTCCTGACCGCCTTTTCCGGAATGCTGAGGGGTTTCCCGTCTTTCTCCACATCAATAACGTGGGGTGCCGGCTTGGTCCTGGATGAAAGAACCAGGAGAATAAATCCCAAGGTCACAAAAAATGCGCCTACCGCAGAAATAGTGGTCAGAGACCGCGGGGCTGCCATCAAACCGTTATACAGTGACAGAAGCCTGTCGGAAGGAAGCCGCCCCAAACCAACAGCCACAAGCACAAGGCCCTCCAGCATGCACAAAGCTGAAGCGACCATCATAAACACTTTAATAAAAAATGATTTCATCGAAACACCGTTCCTTTTGAGCTTTCAGCCATCAGCCTTCAGCTATCAGCTTTGTAGGACAATTAGCGCTAAT
>JADFYI010000033.1:2866-13520 GCA_015233145.1 Candidatus Omnitrophota bacterium | reverse complement strand
TTCCCCGAATATCCAGCCTGGCCTGGGGGGTAGGCGTCCCTACTCCAAGGCTTCCAATAATATTTAGGATATTAACTCCAAGAACACCGGCAACGTTCAGATTATTAGTGTTCAAAACATTACCAATACCAACATTGTTGGCAACATTAAGGTTATTGTAGTTGCCTGTTGGGGATGGGTAATAACTTGTAACCGTGTAGTGCCGGTTTTGCGCAAAAGCTGAAAAAGAAATTGTTATTAAACAAGAAAATAAGATAAAGAATAATATTTGACGCATAACTGCCCCCTGGTATTGTTTAAAATATAATGGCCAAGTGCTTAAAGTTTGGCACTTAATATATTTTAAGTATAATCTAAAAAGAAGCCCCCCACTATAGAAAATCAGAAAATAGAGAAATCCTTTTCTTTAGGGGAGAAATTATGTTCTAACCAATTGCAGGGAAAGGAAATAGAGAAATTCCGCAAATAAAAAAATATAAAAATAAATACTTTTTAGGCTTGTGACATCTCAGAAGGCTCTGGGAACACTGCTGTTATATTAAGGCGTCTCTTCAGGTTTAGGAAATTGGCCTTTCAGGGCAGACTCGACCAGATGTTTGACATCTTCGCTGAAATCCTTAGCCATCATCCATTCCAGATAACCGGGGTCTTTTTTAGCAATATCACGAAGGCTTTCTTTTTTGGCGTATTTGCCAAACATCATGTAAAGTTCGCCGTTCCACCAGCGGAATTTGCGTTCACTATCATAAAACTCTGTGGCTTCACGGTAATTAAACTGCGCCAATCCTTCAACCACCGGATTATCCTTGCAATATTTGCCTATTTGCGCCTCCAGCACTTCAAGCGTGGCTTCGGTATCTGCAAGGGCTGAATGCGCCCCCATCAGCGGCTTGCCGCAATAAAAGGCATAAGCTGCTGTCAAATCACGCTTTTCATTCAGATGAAAAACCTTTTGCCCATCGTAAACCACCCGGCCGGAGAGGGTAAAAGTAACCCCTGCGTCACGCAGTTCCCTGTCTAAAAGCGGCAGGTCAAATTTCTCAACATTAAACCCGCCAATATCAGCAATACCCGGAGCCCCCAAAAAGTCGCTCACCTCTTTGGCAATAGCTTTAAACGGCGGCGCATCCTTAACATCTTCATTCGAAATCCCGGTTAATTTGACCACAACCTGAGGAATCGGCATTAAAGGGTTGACGCGTTTATGATAGATGGCCTTATCGCCTGATGGCAACACCTTAATCATCCCGATTTCAATGATCCGGTCTTTTTCAATCCAGGTGCCCGTGGTCTCAAGATCAAGGATGATGAGGGGCTTGGTAAGTTTCATGAATGCCTTTCTATTCTTCCACTTCTGCTTCAAGTTCTTTAAAAAGCTCTTCCGCCTTCTTGACAATATCGGCACGAACCAGTTTAAGCGCATCCATATCATGCTTAAAGGAACGAAGCGCATTCAAAAAACGGCGTAACGCAGCCGCATTCCTCTGTTCCCGCTCCTCATCCGGGTCCAGATGCTTGCGTTCCTTAATAATTGCGGTCAAATCCTTCCTGACCAGGGCCGCGCTCCTGGCTTTATCAAAAACCTGTTTTCTCAGCTCCTGGTAATCCTGCTTGGTAATTTCTTTCTTCCCTTTAGCCAAGCGCAGAACGCTGATCGCATCCAGCTCTGGCACGGCATTGGCCTCGCGGTCTTCACAATACTCAGTTTTGATATACTCAGGCTCCTGCTGTTCCACAAAGGCGTAGGTTTTTATCAGTTTCACGGCCATGGCTTTTTTCATCCCGACTTCGCGCTCCACATAATGCTCAAACTTTTCATAGCCCCAATACTCGTAAAGCTTGTCACGTGAAATAACATACAGCGCCTGCGCCAGCTTAAGCCAGGAGGTCTTAAACTCCTTGGCCCCTTCCTGCACGCGCTCACGCAGCTCTTTGCTCGTTGGGTTATCAAGCTTCTTAAGCTTGCTGATGCGTTCTTCCTGGTCAATAATCGACATACACTGTCCTCATATTTCTTGTGTTTTTAACAGACTGTTACTTTCTTAGACGGGTCACGACAACCTCGGTAAAAAACTTTTTTACGGCCTTGTGATCAATATTTCCCGGCGGCATTTCATTAAGGACGTTGGCCGTACCGCACGCTGTAGCAAATTTAACGCTCTCCTCAAACTCGGCGCCGCGCATTTGAGCTGCAATAAATCCAGCGAGAACGGCATCGCCAGAACCCACGGCATGCCCTTTGAGCTTGGGTCCCCGGGCCATAAAAAAATCCTTTCCATCGGCCGCGGCCAGGCCTTCCCCGCCCAGGGAAATAAGGGTTTTCTTAATGCCCTGGTCAGAAAAATATTGCAGCGCCTGACGAATGGCTTTTAACGAATTCAGGGGAAAACCGCACGCGGCCTCGGCCTCTTCACAATTGGGCTTAATAATATCCGGGCATGCCTTAAGCCCCTCAAGAAAGGCCTCTCGGCTGGCATCTAGCGCCACCTCTTTGCCGGCCGACTTGGCCAGCTCAATCAATGAGGCATAAAAATTGGGCTGTCCCCCCGGAGGAAGGCTGCCGGAAATCACAACTTTTAAGGCCTTTTTCATTTCTTTCTTAAAAAAGTCCCGGTATTCTGCCAAATGAAGGGAAGAAATCTCAGCACCCGGCTCAATCACGCGCGAAAAGTTTTCCCGCGCATCAACCATGGTCACATTCACCCTTGTCTCGCCGGGAACCGCCAAAATGGCATAAGGAATTTTTTCTTCCGCCAGTTTCTCGCACAAGGTAAATCCGTTAGCCCCGCCCGCAACTCCTGAGGCCGTGGCCTTGACACCCAGGCGAATCAAGGCGCGCGCGACATTAACACCTTTCCCGCCGGCGTAAACACTGACACTTTGGACACGGGTCTCTTTCCCGACGGAAAGCGTGCCGACGCGCACCATCTTATCTAAGGCAGGATTCAATGTAACGGTAAGAACCATATGAAAAAGCCCCTATGGAAAAATAGCCACGACATCATGTCGTGGCTATTTGGGATTTATCAAATAACCTTAAAAATCACTCGGTTAAATACTGCTTAAGCTCATTCCATGTCTTCTGGCCGACAACGCCGTCCCCTTTAAGATTATGGGCTTTCTGGAATTCAATAACCGCGGCCTTGGTTTTAGCGCCGATCTTTCCGTCAATTTTCCCCTCATAAACACCCGCGCCTTTAAGCGCCTTCTGGAGGTCTGTGCCGGAAATGTTGACCTTTAAGATATCCATATTAAAACCGCTCACGATTTTTGTCGCCGCAACCTTGGGAGGAAGCGCTTCAGTCTTTGTTGCCTCAGCGGGAGCCGCAGCCTCGACATCGCTTTTGCTCGAGCCTTGCTTAACCTCATACTTAAGGTCAACGATCTCTTTCTCCTGCTCTTCCATGCGCTGTTCCAGATCAGTCACCTTGGTTTGAAGCTGTGTGATGGGCTGGTTTTGATTCGCCGGCTGTGTTGTTGCGCAACCGGAAACAAATAACACAAAAAGAATGGCAATCATTGAACGGGTGATCACTTTGTCCTCCTTTAATTAAAAAATAAGATTTCAAACTTATGATGGCGCTATGCGATGTGAAGCAGCAAATACTTTAGCAAAAAGGGGCCTAAAACGGTAGAAGAAAATTTAAATTTTGAATGAAAAACGATTCTTGCTCATTCACTCCTTCTTAAAAAAAATGAGCGGCCCCTCAAAGCCGCTCATTTACAACAAAGTCCTCTCACAAACCAGCCGCACTGCACAACCTGCTAGGCACAGGAGTTATCAGGCAAGTGCCGCTGGCTTGGAAGAGAGAACATGGGTTTTCCAAGTCATGTGAATCAAAAGGCTATGGCAATACTCCACGCGATAAATAAAACGTTTTTCGGTAATATGAATAACACCCTTGATTTTAAACACAAAGGTTTCATTTTTCTTGGCGGAATCAATCCGCTTGGTGACGCTGATCTGCGGAGCCTCCGGCTTTTGAGGAACTTCATCGGCCCGGCTGAGAAGATAAATATAGTTCTTCCTCACCTGGGTTGCGCATTCCTCATCCTCAAAGCGCTCGCGGATGGAAATAACCCGACCTCTTTGGGCCAACTCCCGTTTTTTATAAATAACATTCTTCATTGTTTTTCCTCACCAAAATGCTGATGAGTGAAGAATAACACCCTAAAAAGAGGGAAACAAGGTCGTTACAGGCCACGCGAGAAAGTGTTTCCTTTTAAGGAACAGCGACGAGAAGCGAAGGGGTCAGTTTTTCCTGTGGAATGGCAGCGGGACTTTTGATTCCTGGCCCTTTAAAAGACGCTGGATATTGGGCCGATGGCGAAAAACAATAAAAATACAAAAAAGAATACTTAAAAGATCAATACTAAAGGGCGCGGAAACCACAACCATGAGGATGGGAAGCAAAACAGCAGCCAGAATGGAAGAAACAGACACATAAGCTGTAATCAAGAAACAAGCCACCCAGGAAAGAACGCATAAAAAGACCGCGATGCGAATGACAGGGATGGCAATGGTAAGCCCGATTAAGACACCCAAAGTGGTGGCAATCCCTTTGCCGCCTTTGAAATTCAAAAAACATGTCCAGTTATGCCCTACCACCGCGGCCACAGCGGCAAGGATGCGGCCATTGGTATCCTGATGAAAAATATTTCCGATAAAAACAACCGCAATAATACCCTTAACAATGTCAATAATGAGAACCGCAGCCCCCGGCCCTTTGCCAAGGACACGAAAGGCATTTGTAGCCCCGATATTTCCGGAACCGTGCTGGCGGATATCAACCCCTTTAAGAACCTTGCCAAAAAGATAAGCTGTCGGCAATGCCCCCACCAGATAACTGAACACAACCGTTAAAAGAATATTAACGATGCCCATCATTTAACACCTTGACCCCTTCCTTGATATAAATCACGCCTGAGACCGCTGTTGCGCCAAGCGCAGTCCACCAAATAACCCGGGTTAAAGGAAACTGCAGAAAAACAGCGATCACGCACACAACCTGCAGAAAAGCCGTGAGCTTGCCCCAGATGTTAGGCTTGATTTCGACAATGCCGACCTTGACCTCAATCAAAAAACTGCCCAGCAAAAGCATCACATCACGGCTCACAAACGCCACCACCAGCCACAAGGGAAACCGAACAAGCCAGCCATGGTCGCTGCCCACTTTATAAAGGCATAACAGCGCGCTGATAAAAAGAAGCTTGTCCGCCAAAGGATCCAAAATCGAGCCGGCCCTGGTTTTCTGGCGAAAATTCCTGGCAATATACCCGTCAATAACGTCCGTGGCCTCTGCCAAAAGATAAATCAGAAGCGCAATCCAGCGCAAATATTCTTTTTCCGGAGAATACGACATCATGGCCGCAATAAAAACCGGAATGATCAGAATGCGGCCGATCGTAATTTTATTGGCCAAAGTGAGGGACATGGTTTTATTCCGGTAAAATTTCAAGTTTGACGCCTGTTTCAGGGTCAACGTCAAGGTCCCCGCTGTAATGCTTGCCCGTGACAGGGGAATATTTGACAACGGGCTTCGCGGTTTCAGCGCCGATAATTTTTTCGACAGCAGAACGCGACTCTTTATTCGAACGGATATCCTTGGCCACGCGCTTCATGTCTTCGCGCGAAACCGGTTTTCCTGTCATGCCGCCAACAACCTTTTGGGCGGCATCAAGCTGCTGGCTGGTTGTTTCAGACTTGTCCCGAACAACACCTCGTGGCGTACTCGCGCAGCCGATGACAAAAAAACATAACGCTATCGCCAAGATTATTTTATCCATCGTATCCTGTTTAACGGCCAGAAAATAACTTCGGCCTTACCGATCAGATAGTCTTCAGGAACAAAACCCCAGTAACGGCTGTCATGACTTGAGCCGCTGTTATCTCCCATCACAAAATAATGCCCCTGGGGAACCATGATGGGCTTTTCCCGCGTGCCAAAATCACCGGCATTATAATAATAGATCGCGCCCATCGAACCCTTATCAATAACCTCGCCGTTAATCAAAACTTTGCCATCCTTGATTTCAACAGTTTCACCGCCAAAAGCAATAAGGCGTTTGATAAAATCCTTGTCTTTGGTCACCGGGTATTTAAAAACAACCACATCCCCGCGTTCAGGCTTTCCAAACCCCTTGATGCGATATTTGGTAAAAGGAATCATGGGGCCATAATCAAGTTTGTTGACAAAAAGACGGTCGCCTTCAATCAAGGTCATGCGCATGGAACCCGAAGGGATGCTAAAGGGCTGAAAAAGAAAAGTGCGGATAATCATGGCCAGGACAAATGCCACAAGGATGGACTCAATCCATTCCCAGGCAACAGACCATAATCGGGCTTTATTCAAAATTTTTTTTAAAGCGTCTTCGCAATCTTTATAACGCGGGTCTATTTCAAGATGCAGCTTATTATCAGACAAGGGCAACCCTTGCCCGGAGATACCATGCTCCCTGGGCCAGAAAAGTTTTCCCAAAAGATCGCCATCCTCATCAATATAACCGCGTTTGACCAAATCTTTCCAAAGCCCGTTAAAATCCGGGGTAATGTTCTCCAAAGCTTCCTTGCTGATTTTTCCAAAAACTTGATACGGCTTGCCTGACCCCATACATCACCTTTTCCCCTTCACAACAGCTTCATATTTTTAACGCTGCCAAAAACGCTTCCTGCGGCACCTCAACACGCCCGATTTGCTTCAGCTTCTTCTTCCCTTCTTTTTGCTTCTCCCAAAGCTTGCGCTTGCGCGAAATATCCCCGCCGTAACACTTGGCCGTCACATTCTTGCCCATGGACTTGATACGCGATGACGCGATAATCCTTCCATCGCAAGCCGCCTGGATACGAATTTCAAAAAGCTGCTGCGGGATAAGCTCCTTGAGTTTTTCGCAAAGCGCGGCGCCCTTCTCATACGCCCGGTCTTTGTGCACAAGGCATGAAAAAGCGTCGCAGGCCTCGTCATTAATCAAAATATCAAGTTTGGCAATGGGCGCGGCCCTGTAGCCGCAAAATTCATAATCAATGGACCCGTAGCCACGTGTCGCTGATTTTATCATATCATTAAAATCTACAATAACCTCAGAAAGCGGGATTTCATAAATAACCCTCATGCGATCCGAGACAAATTCACTCTTGATATAAATACCGCGCTTGCGCTTGGTAAGCTCCATCACCGCGTCCATGCAATTGACCGGCGTCAGGACCGAAACCTTAAGGTAAGGCTCTTCGACGGATTTCACCTTGGTCTGGTCAGGCAATGCCGACGGATTTTCAATATCCATCATTTCGCCGGTCTTGGTCTCGTAGCGGTATCCGACATTCGGTGTTGTGAGAACCAGATTCAGGTTATACTCGCGCTCCAAACGCTCCTGGACCACTTCCATATGCAAAAGCCCCAGGAAACCGCAGCGGAACCCATGGCCAAACGACTGGGACGTTTCCGGCTCATACGTAAAACTGGGATCGCTTAAACGCAGCTTGTCGATTGCTTCGCGCAGTTCCATATATTCATCCGCAGTCACCGGATAAACCCCGCAAAAAACCAACGGCTTTAAAATACGATACCCCTCGAGCGGGGCATCACAGGGGCTGGTGGCATCGGTAATGGTGTCGCCCACACGCACTTCCTTGGGGTCGCGCACATTGCAGGTGATATAACCAACCTCGCCGGCGCCAAGCTCTTTGAGTTTAATGTCAAACGGCGAATACGCGCCCATCCCCTCGACAGTAAACTCTTTGTTCATGTGCATCAGGCGGATTTTCGTCCCGATTGCAATCCTGCCGTCAATAACACGGATAAAAATAACAACACCCTTGTAAACGTCATACTTCATGTCAAACATGAGCGCCTTCAAAGGCTTGTTCCCATCGCCGTAAGGTGCCGGGATAAACTCCAGTATCTTTTCAAAAAGCTTGTCAATGTTAAGGCCTTCTTTCGCCGAAACTTTTTGGATATCCTCTTCTTTGAACTTAAGGACCTCCTTAAACTGGCGAACCGCTTCGTTAGGGTCGATATTGGCGATATCAATCTTGTTAATGACCGGCAGAATTTCAAGGTTATTGTTAATCGCCAGGTAGTAATTGGCCACGGTCTGTGACTCAACTCCCTGGGAAGCATCAACCAAAAGAAGGGCGCCTTCACAGGCCTTCAGGGATTTCTCAACCTCGTAAGTAAAATCCACATGACCGGGCGTATCAATAAGATTTAAAAGATACTCTTTTCCGTCTTTGGCCTTGTACGTCAGGCGAACGGCCGACGCCTTGATCGTAATGCCGCGCTCACGCTCAAGGTCCATGTCATCCAGGATCTGGTTTTTAAAACTGCGCTCATCAATGGCGCCGCAAAAAAGCATGAGCCGGTCAGCCAGCGTTGACTTGCCGTGATCAATGTGCGCGATGATCGAAAAATTGCGGATAAGGGATTGGTCCATTATTTCTTTGCTGTGATATGCCGGGCGAGGGTTTCAATAACTTCATCAATAGACATGCGTGTTGAGTCAATGACAATCGCATCATCGGCTTTTTTCAAAGGCCCGACTTTGCGGGTAAAATCTTTCCGGTCCCGCTCTGCCAAATCCTTGGACAGGGCCTCTTCATCAACGCCTTCTCCTTTGGCCTTGAGCTCGTCAATACGGCGCTGGCAGCGCACCTTAAAGTCGGCATCCAGGTAAAACTTAAAAGCAGCCTGGGGAAAAACAACAGTCCCGAGGTCCCGGCCGTCACCGACAAGCGGCTGCTTCTCTCCCATCCGGCGCTGTAAATCCACCATCACATGGCGGACACCGGGGGTACGGGCGATATAAAATGTGTTATTGGTCACCTCAAGCGAACGGATGGCTTCGGAAACATCCTCGCCATCCAGAAAAACCTTAAGAGGCCTGCCTGGCTCATTGACCAAATCTATTTCCGCGCCCTGAGCCAAAAGAACAAGGGCGGCCTCGTCTTCAAGATTGATTTTCTGGCGAAGGGCTTTTAAGGTAAGCGCACGGTACATCGCCCCTGTATCCATAAACGCAAGCCCCAGCTTCTTGGCCAACCCCTTGGCCACCGTGCTTTTTCCTGCGCCTGCCGGGCCGTCGATAACAATAATCGTCTGCCGGCTCATATTTTCTTCTCCAAGCTCTCGCGCTTGGCCCTGGCCTGGTTCAAAAATTTGGCCAAAGCTTCTTCATCGCGATCCACAATGGCCTTGCGGATTTCAGAAAGGGCTTTGACATTGTCATCAATGGCTTTTAAAACATTGCGGTAATTGGCAAGGGAAATATCACCCCACATCTTGGCGGATGAGCCGGCAATGCGTGTGGTATCTTTTAATCCCGTGGAAGCATGTACCAGAAAATTATCAGGAATAGCATGCATCAGGCTATAGGCCACAAGATGCGGCAGGTGGCTGACATATGCCAAAACCTCGTCATGCTCCACAGGAGGCATAAACTTCACATCAGCGCCCATGCATGTCCATAAATGTTTGACCTTTTCCTTGGCCAGCTTGTTGGTCTTCTCCGTCGGGGTCATTATGCAGGTGGTCCCTTTAAAAAGATCGGCATTGGCAAAAAGAACACCGCTCTTCTCCGATCCGGCCAAGGGGTGCGAACCGACAAAAAGCACATGCGGCGGGAAATGCTTTTGGGCCGCGTCGACAATCGAAGCCTTGGTGCTTCCGACATCCGTGACAATACAGCCGCGGCGCAAATGCTTGGAAATGTCTTTGATATTTTCCACAATGACCTTGACCGGGGAAGCCAGAATCACCAAATCCGCCCCCTGAATCGCGCGATTGACATCCGTGTACGCTTCATCGATCACTTTACGGTCCATGGCCGCCTTGAGAGAAGATTCCTGGCGGGAAGTCCCGACAATCCTCTCCACAAGCCCTCTACTTTTAAGGGCAAGCGCTACCGACCCGCCTATAAGCCCTGTTCCTAAAATCGCTGCCCGCCTGAATAAATGTCTTTTAAACACTCTATAAAGCCTTTCTTAAAAAAAATTAAAATGAACTTAAATGTCCCGGCCGATGGCCTGCGCGATCCCGCTCAATTCGGTCATGAGCTTCGTAAACTTTTCCGGTTTCAACGATTGCGCCCCGTCTGACCAGGCTTCTTCAGGATTGTCATGCACTTCAACAATGATGCCGCCAGCTCCGGCGGCAATGCCGGCCCTTGAAACGCTGCCCACAGGTTCCCAGCGGCCTGTGCCGTGGCTCGGATCAATAATGATCGGAAGATGCGTCTTTTGTTTTACGGCCGGCACAGCGTTAATATCAAGGGTATTGCGCGTTTCGGTCTCAAACGTGCGAATACCGCGCTCGCAAAGGATGACATCGAAATTCCCATTGGATAAAATGTATTCCGCGGACATAAGCCACTCTTTGACCGTTGAGCTGATGCCGCGCTTAAGAAGCACCGGTTTTTTAATCTTGCCGATTTCCTTAAGAAGGGAAAAATTCTGCATGTTGCGCGCGCCGACCTGCAGGATGTCAACATGCCCGGCCACAAGTTCAACATCGCGGGGATCCATGACCTCGGTTACTGTTGCGATCCCGACTTCTTTCGAAACGCGCTGCATGATCTTTAAGCCTTCCTCGCCAAGACCCTGAAAATCGTAAGGAGATGTCCTGGGCTTAAAGGCTCCGGCGCGTAACACCATTGCGCCCGA
>JADFYI010000033.1:0-2816 GCA_015233145.1 Candidatus Omnitrophota bacterium | reverse complement strand
AACTTTCACCCGCGCAGGGGCCGGCCATGACAACCACTTTCTTCCCGCCGATAGCCACACGATCAGAAATTTTAATGCAGGAATCCTCCCCCTTAAACTCACGCGAAACAAGTTTATACGGAGAAAGGACCGGCATGACCTTATCGACCCCCGGGAATGTTTCAAGCGGAATAATCTGGAGCTTGTCTTCCGGGCCGATAAAACCAATAACGGTCCGCTCAACGCCCCTGGAAACATTGACACGCAGGCCCATCTTCCCGGCTTTTTCAATAATATGCTGGATATTTTCTTCCGTCGCTGACGGCTTTAAGACAACAATCATAAGACCTCTTTCAGCGCCTTTAAAAAGCGCTTGTTCTCGGCGGGTGTGCCGATGGTAACACGGATATAACTGTCCAGGCCCCACGCGCTCATGTCACGCACAATGACGCCTTTTTTGAGAAGCTCAAAGGCGACTTCGCGGGCATTGCGCGGCACGCGCACCTGAATAAAGTTTGTACTGCCCTTGCTGAATTCAATGCCCGCTTTCTTAAGCCCTTGGCAAACAACCTCCCGCTCACGATTAAGGACCTTAAGGATCTTTCTGTAATATCCGCTGTCTTTAAGCGCCGCAAGAGCCGCAGACTGTCCGAGAGATGTGACGTTAAAGGGCTCCCTGGCGCGGTTCATCAAGTCCGCGACTTCCGGACTGGCAACGGCGTAGCCCACACGCAAGCCCGCCAAGCCGAAAATCTTTGAAAATGTCCGCGCCACAATAACATTTTTACGCGATTTAAGAAGTGCCAGAGTATCCGTATAATCTGAAGCGCCCCGGGTAAACTCAAAGTACGCCTCGTCGAAAAACACTAAAACATCTTGCGGGAAGCCGTTTAAAAACTCTGCCACTTCCCCTTTTGTCGGATACTGTCCCGAGGGATTATCAGGATTTCCGATAAAAACAACCTTGGTTCTTCCGGTCACAGCCTTTTTCATGGCCGGCAAATCATAACGAAGGCCTTTTAAGGGCACTTCTACAAGTTTGGCACCCCCCGACGAAGATGCAATGGAATACACTAAAAAAGAAGGTTTCGCGAGCACCACCTCATCGCCCTCTTCGATAAACGCACGCAACAAAAGCACAATGACCTCATCAGACCCGCATCCAAACACCAGCTGTGCGGGCTCGACCTTAAGGCGCCTGGCCACTTCCCGGCGAAGCTCGAAACACCCGCCGTCAGGATAACGGTTCACAGACTTTGCCGCCACTGCGATCGCCTTTAAAACTTTCGGCGAGGGAGGATAAGGGTTTTCATTGGACGCAAGCTTGATAACGCTCTTTAACCCAAATTCGCGCTTCACTTCCTCAATCGGCTTTCCGCCGACATAAGGCGTCACTTTCAAAATATTTTTATTGGCTTTGTTTTGCATATTATCACTCCGGGTAAGACCCGAGAATTTTCAAGAATTTACACATGCCCTCAAGCTGCTTGAGCGCCTTTTCCACTTTTTTATCCTCGCGATGCCCTTCCAAATCAACAAAGAAATAATAATCCCAGGCCTTCTTTTTGATTGGCCGGGATTCGATCTTGGTCAAATTAATGCCGTTTTTGGCAAAAGGGGCCAGCATGGCATAAAGGACGCCCACATGATCCTTGATTGAAAAAACAATGGACGTCCGGTCGCGTCCGGTAAGCGGAACATCCTGCCTGGCCACGACAAAAAACCTTGTTGTGTTATGCGCGATATCCTGCACATTGGCCCGTACGACAGGGACACCATAAATCCGCGAACATTCCACAGAGGCCAGGGCTGCCGCGCCTTTTTCTTTTGCCGCTATCCGCGCAGCATCGGTTGTGGATGCCACGGCAATCTCCTTGACACGGTCCGGCGGAAGATTACCCAAGAGCCACTGGCGGCACTGCCCCAAAACCTGCGAATTCGAATAAACCTTCTTTATCTTGTCCACAGGCGCTTTGGAAAGAAGGTTGTGCGTAATTTTAACCATGAGCTGCGCGCAAATCTGCAAATCAGAATCCACCAGCATATCCGCCGTAGGCGTCACCGAGCCTTCAACCGAATTCTCAATGGGCACAACACCATAATCCGAATCGCCTGTTTCAACACGATGAAACACTTCCGGAATGCTGCTTGAAGAAACATAACTGACCTGGGAGCCGAATTTCCGGACAGCCGCCGAATGGGAATAGGAGCCAGGCTCCCCCAAATGCGCAATGCGAAGAGGCTTTTCCAGGGACAATGAGCTTGACATGATCTCACGCCAAACCGCCTCCAGGGCGCCTTCAGACATGGGGCCCTCATTAAGCGCTTTAATCCGTTCCATAACCTGGCGTTCACGGTCAGAAGCGTAAATGCCTTTTTTACTGGAACGCTTGGCTTTGCCCACTTCAATCGACACCTTGGCGCGTGCGTTTAAAAGTTTCACGATTTGGGCATCAAGCGTATCAATCTTGCTTCGAAGTTTAGAAATGTCCATAGACATCCTCAAATTTTGGCATCTGTATCCGGGGAAGATTCCCCCTCAGGCCTTACCGCGTCATTTTCAGCGCCCAGCACCCGCGACTGGCCGCTGGATTCGCCGATATTGGTCGGCTCCATAAATTCACTCATCATCGCGGTATCCCGCTCAAGCTGGTCGATATCAAGTTTTGTCCGTGCCTTCGCGAGCTCTTCATTCAACTGAACTTCAGGCACGGCGGCCGGAGCCTCCGCGACAGAGGTCGCCCGGACTTCATTCTCCTTTACCATGAGCGCCGGGAACTCCTCCAGCTTCGGCAGGTCTTCGAGCGAACGCAGGCCGAAATATTCCAGGAACTGCG
>JADFYI010000008.1:14355-56251 GCA_015233145.1 Candidatus Omnitrophota bacterium | reverse complement strand
TGCATGTCAAGATTGCAGACCTGGACTCCGTTAAAGAAAAGCTCCAGCCGGCCCGTGCCGGGAAAAGTGCCGATCACCGCGAGCTCCACATTTTCAGAATCAAAAATTTCTTTCATGCGGCCGATCTTTGACGGCGGAACCGCCAGCACCATTCGTTCCTGCGACTCAGAAATCCAGATTTCCGTGTAATTAAGGCCCTGATACTTTAACGGGACCTTGTCTAAATCCACACGCGCACCCAAAACAGCTCCCATTTCACCAACAGCGCTCGAAAGCCCGCCTGCGCCGCAATCCGTGACCGCGGAATAAAGTCCTTCATCACGCGCCTTTAAAAGCACATCGCAAACTTTTTTCTCTTCAATGGGATTGCCGATCTGGACAGCTCCGGAAGAAACAACCTCTGACTCATGAGTCAGCTCGCCTGAAGAAAACGTTGCGCCATGAATGCCGTCGCGGCCGGTACGCCCACCGCAAACAACAACCAGATCATTTTTTTTGACAGCTTTTTTATCCATGCCCTTGGGCAAAAGCCCGATGTTTCCGCAAAAGACCAGCGGATTTCCAACGTAATGATCGTCAAAACAGATTGCGCCATTCACTGTCGGAATTCCCATCTTGTTGCCGTAATCGCGCACACCGCTCACAACACCTTTCATGACACGAAAAGGGTGAAGCGCGCCGGCCGGAAGGTCATCAAAAGAATAATCCGGGCGGGCAAAACAGAAAATATCCGTATTGCAAATGGGCTTGGCGCCCAAACCAGTTCCGAGCGTATCGCGGATAACCCCGCCCACGCCTGTGTTCGCGCCGCCAAAAGGCTCGAGCGCTGAAGGATGATTGTGGGTTTCAGCCTTAAAACAGACGTTATACTCTTTATCGAATTTAATGACCCCCGCGTTATCATGAAACACGGAAACGCACCAGGGCTTGTCGAGCGTGTAGGTAGCCTTGACGATGGTGCTCTTTAAAAGGTTTTTAATGACCTCAACTTTGGCGGCCTTGCCCTTTTCCTTGACAGTATAACGGATGTTACCGCGAAATGTTTTGTGGTTGCAGTGCTCGCTCCACGTTTGGGCAATGGTTTCAAGCTCAACATCCGTCGGTTCCCGTTTTTGAGAAACAAAATGCTTCTGGATGGCTCGCATCTCATCGAGATTAAGATAAAGCTGCCCTTTTTTTGAAAGCTCCTTAAGCGCTTTGTCGGCCAGCCCCAGAATCCTGACACTTTTGACATCCGGCTTGTCTTTGATCGCATGGCCTAACGCCACGCTTTTAAACGTGCTCGCCGGATCTTTGACCGCGTGCTGAATAAGCTTGTTCATTAACGCTTTATCTTTAATCAGTTCAAGCTCCTGATCGGAAAGCTTCCCCTCCAGAACAAACTGACGCGACGTGCGCACCGAAACGACCCCGCTCACGCCAAGATCACCAATGCCCTTAAGCGTCGAGGCCTCGACAGGATCCATAACGCCGGGATTATACGCCACTTCTACCACATGGGCATCGTTGGCCTTGACAAAAAAATTGGGGAACGGCTTGTCGGCATAACGAAAATCCTGCACCACAAGATCAACCAAAAGCTGGCGGGCAATGCGCTCGGTGTCTGCTCCTGAAATCTCGCCTTCCAGGATAAAGGCCTGAACAACACGGACGTCGTGGATAGAACGTATCCCCAAATCCAGGATATCGCGCGCCACTCCGCTGCCTATGGCATCGAAAATGCCGTCTTTGTCTTTGATTTCAACACGCCAAATCATGGTTGCCAATGCCGGTTAATGATTAAACAAATAACACAAATGGCTGAAAAACTAAAAAGCCAAAGGGAGATACCTTCAAGCCCTTAAGCTTCCCAACTTTTCAGCCATCAGGTGAAAATTACTTCCCAGTCACTCTTTTTAAAACTTCCTGATACCCTTCCTTAATATTGCCTAGATCGTTACGAAAACGGTCTTTATCAAGGCGGACACCGGTGCCGACTTCCCATAAACGGCAGGTATCCGGAGAAATCTCATCGGCAAGGATAATCTCACCCTTGTAACGGCCGAACTCAAGTTTAAAATCAATCAGTTCGATGTTCAAGGCTAAAAAGAACTTCTTCATAAGGTCATTGATCTTATGCGTCAGCTCTTTAATCCGCGCCAATTCTTTCTCTGTGGCAAGCCCTAACGCCACCACATGGTCGTCGTTCATCAGAGGATCGTTAAAAGCATCGTTCTTGTAGCAAAGCTCAAAAATCGGACGGGCCAGGGTTTTGCCTTCCTGGGCGCCATAGTTGCGGCACAAGGACCCTGCGGCACGGTTACGAATAATAACCTCAACCGGAACGATCGTGACGCGCTTCACAAGCATTTCCCTCTCGGAGAGCACCTTCACCAGATGCGTGGGGATGCCATTACTCCCAAGATATTCAAAAATCTTCGAGGAAATGCTGTTATTCATGATCCCCTTTTCATCAATGGTGCCTTTTTTCTTGGCGTTAAATGCCGTGGCATCATCCTTGAAATACTGGATCAAAAGGTCGGGATCGCTCGTTGTGTAGAGGATTTTCGCTTTGCCTTCGTAAATCTTGTCTTTCTTTTCCATAAGAAAACTCCTGCAAAATTACTTTATCCCTAATCTCTTCAAGATAAAATCACGGTGCTTGATGTAATACTTGATATCAAAACAGGCATCAATCTCATTTTTAGAAAGATACTTGCGGACGCGGCGGTCGCGGTTCAAGACTTCGCGGAAGTCTGACGTCTCCTGCCAAACCTGCATGGCACAGCTCTGGATGATTTCATACGCGGCAGAACGAGGCAGCCCCTTTTTCATAAGTTCAAGGAGGCAGCGCTGGGAATAAATAAGCCCGCGGGTTTTCTGCAAAGAATCGATCATGTTCTTCGGGTACACCAGAAGGCCGTCGATTAAAGGAATAAACTTGTTGAGCATATAATCGAGGGCAATGGTGCTGTCTGGGATAATCACGCGCTCAGCCGAAGAATGACTGATATCGCGCTCATGCCACAGGGCAATGTTTTCAATCCCAACCTGGGCGTTAGACTTAAGGATTCTCGCCAGCCCGCAAATGCGCTCGCATGTGACAGGATTACGCTTGTGAGGCATGGCCGAAGACCCGATTTGTCCCTTAAAGAAAGGCTCTTCAACTTCAAGAACCTCGGTTTTCTGAAGAAGGCGGATTTCTGTGGCAAACTTGCTTAACGAAGCGCCGACAAGGGCAATGACATTAAGGAAATGCGCATGGTGGTCGCGCTGGATAACCTGGGTTGCGATGTTGGCAGGCTTCAAGTTCAGTTTCTGGCAAACATACTCTTCAACCATCGGGTCAATGCTGGCGTAAGTGCCGATGGCACCGGAAAGTTTCCCGACACGAATATCCTCAGCCGCAGCCTCAAGCCGCCCTAAGTTACGGCGCATTTCATCATACCAAAGCGCCATCTTCAAGCCAAAAGTCATGGGTTCGGCATGCACGCCGTGAGTCCGTGCGATGCAAACCGTATCTTTGTATTTCTTGGCCTTCTCCTTGAGAATAGCGGAAAGTTTTTTGATATCCGCGATCAAAAGCTCAGAGGCCTCAACACACTGCACGGACAGCGCGGTATCGAGAAGGTCAGACGAGGTCATCCCCATATGCAGATACTGCGCTTCGGGCCCCAAATTCTCACCCACATTCTGGATAAAAGCCACAATATCATGCTTGGTACGCTCTTCAATGCGCTTGACTTCATCGAGGTCAAACTTCGCGTTCTTTTTAATCTTTTCCAGGGCAGGCTTTGGGATTTTTCCGAGATTAGTCATGGCTTCGCACGCCAGGATCTCGATCTGAAGCATAATCTCAAGCTTATGCTGCTCAGACCAAATGCGGCCCATTTTCGAAAGGGTATAACGATCAATCATACAACGCTCTCCTTTTTGAATTTAAACGAACAAAAAATTTTTGCCAGAATTGGAAGAAATTTTTGTCCCATTATTTTAAAAAAAGTTCAAAAACTTCGGGGATGCCCTGACGCCATAAAGGCTTATCAAAGCCTGGTTAATATAACAAAGAACATTTATAAAATCAAACAAAATCTATTGATTGAGATGTAATATATTGCGGCAGAATGACTTATGGAAACTTAAAAAAGAGTAAAATAGAAGAGCCGGCAATGTGCCGGCTCTTTAAAAAAATGGTGAAAAAAATTATTTTTGTGTGGAGGCGTTTCTCATGGATGCCGGCATGTGGGCCTCAAAATATTTCATGCTCACATCCACGCTTTCTTTCATGATAAGAGGAATTGTAGTCACCAGCTTTTGGCCTGCCGGGGAAGAATAAAAGGAAATATAAGTGCGCAGATCGTCTTCTGAAAAATGTTTCGAATAAATCGGCAAAAGTTCCCTGATAATATCATCCACCTTGAACGACCTTTTGAAATCATTGGCCTGCTCAGGTGTCATGCTTTGCGCCATTTGATCAAAATTGACCTGCATGGAAATCTTGGTCCCGAAAACTTCAACGAATTTAAGGATCAACTCGTCTTTGGACATTCTGGCAATCTCTGGCGAATACGCCGGAACTACGGATGGGGCAACTGCGACTGCTGCAGGCATTGAATTATCAGCTGTTTCTTTCGGCGGAACACTCTCCTGGGCCTCAACAGGCGGCGGATTTACGGCTGGCGGCGTTGCTACGGCCGCTGTTTCCGGTGCTGTTGCAGGTACCGTTGCCGCTACCGGAGGCGTTGCTGGAGCTGCCGCTGAAAGATCAGCATCCGCGCCGTCCACATGATCAATTTCATCGTTATAATACGTAATGGAAACGCCGCTAACATCTAATTTCACAGCATCTTTCGTGCGTTCCACAACCTTGCCTGCCACGGAACTCCCGTTTTTCAAAAATACGGTGGCTGACCACGCCTGCCCGGAAATTAAAAAAAACGCCAAAAGAAAAACAAACTTTTTCATAACCATCCCCTTGATTACCCTGCCTTCGGCACACCGCGCAGGAGCCCGTTACTAAGTAAGGCGCTCGGCACCTTCGCGGTGTCCGCATATCGCCTTATGAAGATTGTATAACTTACCCGCTAGACTTCAATGAAATTCTAAACGAAGTGGCGCGTCAAGATTTCTTATGCTAACATAACGGCCATGTTGGACAAATATCGCACAGAAATTAACAAAAGCCTGGCAAGCTTCCTTACGCATGTCAAAAAGGATTACCAGCTGCATCTGGTCAATCCCATCCTTTATGATTCCATCCGCGAATTTTCCTTAAGACAAGGCAAGCGCATCAGGCCATTGCTTCTTATTCTCAGCTATAAAGGCTACTCCAGGAAAGACCCTACCCGTTCGCTTTACAATGCCTCAACCTGCATAGAATTCTTGCACAATTTCATGCTTATTCATGACGATATCATTGACAACTCAAGCCTCAGGCGCGGCCGGCCAACCCTTCACCGTATTCTTAATAAAACAATCCCCTGCGACAACCCTGACCAGCTTGGCAAAGACCTTGCTATTATTGCCGGCGATATTGTTTATACCCTGGCCATTGACGCCTTTCTTTCCATCAATGAAGACCCGCGCCGCAAGGAACGCGCGCTTAAATATTTCGTTAAAACAGCGGCCTTTACGGCCATGGGAGAATTTATCGACACCGTCCATGGCGTTGACTCCCTCGACCATGTGACAGAAAAAGATGTTTTTTTAAATTACTCGCTTAAAACCGCGCGCTATACCTTTGACTGCCCGCTTGTGACAGGCGCCATTCTCGCCGGAGCACCTGAACATGAAATCAAGATGCTGGCGCAATTTGGGCTCCTCATTGGCCAAGCCTTTCAAATCCAGGATGACATTATCGGGATGTTTGAAACAGAACTGAATATCGGGAAATCTATTCTGAGCGACCTGGAAGAACGCAAAAAAACTATTCTCATGGTCCATGCGTATCGGACGCTCAAGGGCAAAAAAAGAAAAGAATTCTTAAAACTTTTTAACAAACCTCAAAAAACTCTTTCTGACCTGGAAGCTGTTAAAGAAATCCTCGTTAACTGCGGCAGCCTTGAATATGCGCTGCGGGCTGTCAAAACGCGCGCTGAGAAAGCCAACACGATTCTGACAACCCATCTCACCCTTTCGAGGCCCTGCCGCGATCTTATTTACAAATCGCTGTTTAAGCTTTTTGGCCAGTCGCAGGATGCGGCTGATAACAACGGCATTAAGATCAAAATCTACTAACCCGCGCTATTTCGTTACCCAATTTCCGCCGGCATCCTGAATTTTTTCACCGGAAGAAGCTTTATCGCGCTGAACTCCCGCAAAAACACCCTCAACTGTAGAAAGAGCTCCGGCGTCCAAATTATTCTGCTCAACAATGGTCTGATAAATAAATTTTCTGTCTGTATTTTCAGCCGCCGCGAGCGACTTGGCATCAGCACCCCCACCAAGGGCCTCAACATAACCGCGATTGTTTTCCCCCAAAACTCCCTCGGCCTTCAATGCTTTCAATTGCGGGAAACGCGCTTTGCGATTCTCAAGCGCCGCCTGCACAGCTGGCGTCTTTTCCTTAATACTGTACGCGCCCTGCGCCAAAGCAACGCCGCAAAACGCCAAAATTAAGACCATGGAAACAAATATTTTCTTCATATTATCCTCCGTTAACTATTTCTTTTGTTCGCCGCTGCTCACAAAATCTTCAATTCCCGATGCTGTTTTCTCAAGGCCTTTGATATCAAGCGTGATGTGCGCGTTAATCGTAATCGGCCTGTTAGGGTCTCCAATGGCCTTGACCGTGCATCCCGCAAGCATCACCGCTAAAAGCAGTGTCGCCCCATAAATCCGTTTTCGTTGCATATCCCCATCCTTCCTTATTTTAAATAAGCCTGCCAATATGATAAAAGCGACTCCAGCGTGCCATCAGTATTTATATCATTAGTAATGTTTAATTCCACATTAATCGCTTTACTTAAAATATGCACTTCTCCGGATAAATGCCTCGGCGAATCGCTTTTCATGGAAAAAGAGAGCACTTCAACATCCAAAAGCCCGCCGACTTTAATCAAATCGTCCAGCATCTTCTTTTCCCTGGACTGCGGGATATATTGCGTCAGAACCCCCAAAAGCGAAGCGCTCATTTTTCCGCCGCCCGGCATGGACAAGTCTGTGGCCAGGGAAGACATCTTCTCGCCGTTCCCGGTCACATGGACAGCGCCGCCGATTTTTCCTCCCAGCTGCTCGGAAATTTGAAGGTTGATTTTGGAAAGCTCGGTCGTCAGCATATCGGATAAAAACAGTTCCACATCATATGCCGGAACCTGTGAAAAAACAACCTGGGCTTTGCCTGCCAGCCCTCCGCCGTAAGCCGAAGCCTTGATGGCACGAAACTCCCAGCGTTCGGGCGCGCCAGCAAGAAAAAACGAAACCTGCGCAGCCTTAAACCGGTCCCAGCTGGCCTCTTGTGCCGAAACCGGGCCGCTTAAAACAAATTTTTTATCCGCAGTCATTGAGAAAGAAAGCTCTGCCCCGACATTACGTGCCTCTCCAGGGGGAAATTGTGCTGCCGCATCTTTAACTGTTATAAAAACCCTTGGTTCGTTTGAAAAAAACGTCTGCAGGCCTGTGACATGACAATGCGGGACGTTAATGGTCAGCGGCTTTCCTTTGATCATCAAAAGAAGCCGCACTCCTGTAAACTCAACTTCCCCGGGCATCGTAAAATGCTGGCGCGTTACCACAACTTCTGTCAGTTTGACCTCTTTTAAAGCGCTCCTTAAAATACGCCGGGCCAGTTTGACCGAAAGCCACGGGCTATTGAGCGCCGCAACCAGGGCAGCAAAAAAAATTGTAAGAAACACGACAATTATAAAAATAACTCGACGCAAATTTTGCTCCTGTCAGATCAGTCTTGCAGATATTTCATCCAAAACCAAACGCCCCTTGTCTGTAACACGAACCACAGGGCCGTCCTCTTCAAGGAATCCCGCCTCAATAAGGCTTCCCAGCTCATCGCTTTTGCCTTCGGGGAACTTCACTTTCATTCTACGCTCAAGCGCATAAAGGTCAACGCCGGAATTCATTCTTAATCCAAAAAGAAAAGTCTCCATAAATTTATCACCAGGCAACAATTCTTCACTGCCGGCCATAGCACTCTTGGTATCCCGCATAGCCGCTAAATATAAAGGAAGAGTGTCAACGTTCCAACGCCGCCGGCCCTCTAGATGCGAATGCGCGGCAACGCCCAAGCCGATATATTCTCCACCCTGCCAATAATTCAGGTTATGGCGCGACTCAAATCCCTGGCGGGAAAAATTACTGACCTCATACTGAAAAAAACTTTCCTGATGCGCCCGGCGCAAAATAAGCTCATAAAGCCTGCCTTGGGTCTCGTTATCAACGCTCTTTTTTTGCACATAAAAAAGGCTTTTTTTCTCGATGGTAAGATTATAAATTGATAAATGCTCGCTTCCCAGAGCCGTGATCTTTCGAAAATCAGCATCAAGCTCTTCCGGCGTTTGGCCGGGAAAGCCGTACATCAAATCCACATTCAAATTTTTAAATCCGGCGGAACGCAGAGTTTTGAAAGCTTCTTTGGCCTTAAAAACATTATGCCCGCGGCCAAGATATTTCAAGCGCTCATCGTTCATGGACTGCAACCCCAAACTGACCCGGTTAATGCCCAAACTTTTAAGAAGCCGCGCCTTTTCCGGGTCCATGCTTTCCGGGTTGGCCTCAAAAGTTTTTTCACAATCCGAAGAGAAACAAAAATTTCCGGCAATCACAGCCCACAGCCGCTCCATCTGAGCCAATGACAGGCACGAGGGCGTTCCGCCCCCCACGTAAACGCTCATCACCGGTGTGCCTTTAAAGCTCAAAGCCTCTTTTTCCAGCGCGCCGATATACTCGTCACAGCGGTTCATCTGCGATGCCGCGACCGCAAATGAACAAAAGGGGCACTTTTTTTCACAAAAAGGAATATGGATATAAAGTGAAGGAGTCATAAGAAAAATAATTAACTTAAAAAAATACTCTCTTGAATCATTCTAACACAGTGCTATTATACATATATAGTAAACGCAAATTCAGAAAGGAGAATCACATCATGGCGAAAAAAGCCAAAAAGAAAGCTCCTGTGAAAAAAGGCAAAAAGAAGAAGAAATAAGATTTTTATCGTCTTGTAAATGGCCCTCCGCCTCACGCGGGGGGTTGTTTATTTTTCAAGGATTCTTGAAAAATAACTCCTAAGGCCACCTGGCAGCCGAACAGGCTGCCGGGGTCTTAGGAGTTGCTCAAAGCATTCGGATAGAATAAGATCTTAACCTGGAAAGGAGAAAATCACATGCCTTGCTGTTCAATGAAAAAATGCACCAAGAAAGCTTCTAAAAAAGCTCCTGCTAAGAAAGCAAAAAAGAAGAAATAACTTTTTTTATTTCTTCCCATTGAAACCCTCTGCCGCAGGCAGGGGGTTTTACTTTTTTCTCCCCATCTTCGCAAAAATAATCCCCAACTCATAGAGGATCAGCATAGGCGCGGCCAAAAGGATTTGAGAGACAACATCCGGCGGGGTCAAAATCGCGGCAATAATGAGGATAATCACAATTGCATAACGCCTTTTTTGGGCAAAAAATTCCGGCGTCACAATGCCAAAACGGGCCAGCACAAAAATAAAAAGCGGGGTTTCAAAAGCCAGTCCTGCGTCTATCACCCAGGAAAACAAAAACGACATGTATTTATCAACCGAAATAAACGCCGTTATCTGCGGGGTTTGATAACTTAAGAAAAACTGAAGCGCCATGGGCATAATCACATAAAACGCAAACACAGCGCCCAACAAAAAAAGGACAAACGATAAAAGCCCGTAAAAAAACACGAGCTTTTTTTCCTCTTCGGTTAATCCTTCGGCAATAAAGCTCCAGATGTGATAAAGGATATACGGCACTGACAAAAGAGCCCCACCCCCCAGAACCACATTCCAAAAAGCACAGAAGGCATCGCCAGGTGAAGTAAAAATAAGTTTTCCGACGGGAGCAATAAGGTATCCCAAAGCTGTTTGGGCTTCGGGATAAAAAAGACAGCAGGCGATCACATAAAACACAGCGATCTTTAAAATCCGCCCGCGCAATTCTTCAAGATGTCCCCAAAAAGAAAGGTCAGCCTTAGGACTTGGGAGTTCCCTGGTCATCGGATTTCTCGCCCTTCAAAGCTAATTGAAACTCGCGGATGGCCTTGCCTAATGAAGCGCCGATCTCCGGCAAACGCTTAGCTCCGAAAAGAAGAAGCACCACGATCAAAATAAGAAGAAGTTCTGAAAAACCAATACGGCCCATATATGATCTCCTTTTTTCTTATTCTATCCACCCTGCGCAGGAGTAACAAGAGAAACTTTTCGCGTTATTTTTTTAGAGAACTGGCAGGGATAGCCTTGAGAAAAAATCAACAAAACCCACCCAACCGCGCAGGTCGGACCTGCGCGGTTGGGCGCGGTGGCCACTTCAAACATGCGCGGCCTGGTGCAAAATACCGGAAATAAATGTCTGATACTTAACGCCGAACTTTCTGGCTTTTTCTTTAAGAAGAAAAAGGTCATTAGAGTTAATCCTGATATTCAAGACCGCGTCTTTCTGATACGCAGCAACCGCACGAGCAATCCGCCGCTCTGTTTCTTTATCCACGGGCGTAAGCTTTCCACTCAAAACGGCATCAATTACTATTTTTTCATCTCGTGTCATCCTGATTTTACGCATAATTTTATTCTCCCCCAAACATTTTTCTATATTTACGGCAAGGATATGTCGTCTTTAAGAATATTTCATCCTCATTTTCCACAAAAGGCACTGCCCAGACCTCTCGCCGATAACGAAAAAGCATAATCTTCTGGCCAGTACGCGATGGATGCTCGATAGTCTGTAAAAAGTCGCCAGATAAAACTTCCTGAAAAGAAGCCCCCCGTGCCCTCTTTAAACGCGCATTCTTTAATTCGTTCCATCGCAATACTTTTTCCATACATTCGCCCCAGTGCGATGTATATACTATTGTATATATATTACTAAAATTAACAAGTTATTTTTCTGGCATCAACAGAAGGTCTTTTAAATCCTGCGCTGCATCCCCCGCAGGTAATGCATTGCCCTCAATCGATAGCCTGGCGCGGGAAACATCGCTATCTTGACTGAGTTGTGCCAGAAGGTCTTTATAAGGAAGGACGCTTTCACGATCAGCACGGAGTTTATCAAATTCGGAAAGACAATACTGCTTGCGAGCTAATATCAATTCCCGATATTCAAGCGGCAATTCAGGATCCTGGGCCGCAAGCTCAAGGTAGGAAGCCACCTCTCGATAAAGCCTCTCCGCCATTACTAGTGCCGCTGATGAGGAAAGCTGTATTAAGGCCACATCTCTCGCCGGTTTCGGCAATAAGGATAGGCCTGAAAAAGTCTGCGGTGTCACCGGAACACCGGGAAAAGAAAGCCCTTTAAGATCATCGTCGCTGACACTGGCTGAATCCTGATAAGCAGTCAACGCCGCATCCCATTTGTCTTTATAGCCTTTGCAAATATCTTTAAACCACACATAAAAATTTTTAAATGTTTTATTGCTGCTCCAAACTCCCTTTTTATAAATAGTCACATTTTTAATCGTATTTTTTGTAATGGTCACATCTCCTGAAAATCCTCGAATGCTTTCGATGCGATTATCGCTAAAGCCCAATCGCTTTAACCCAAAAGAAACAACATTCAAAACGCCGCTGCCCAAAATCGGATCGCCATTCCCTGACCCAATATCTATTTTGAGCCAGGTAAACATCCCCTCTTCACTGCGGCAGGTACGCATGGCATTCATAAGCCCCTGGGATTCATTGGCCTCAAGGCAGTTTTTTTCCGATAGCTTTGCCAATTTATCAACAATCCCTTCACTTGCCCCCTCAACCTCGCGCAAACGCGCTTCTTCCAGGCTAACACGCTCCAAAGCCGCAATTCTCGAATGTTTCACAACGTCAGCCGCCGCAGGGCTCGAATAGGTTAAAAGCAATAACGGATTGTTTGAATCAGGAGTGGGAATATAACTGCTCGAGGAAAGATCGTTTTTAAGATATTTGTTTAATGTCTCATCAGAATTATATAACCCATTCGCCCGGCTCAAAGCCCTCTTGGAAGCGCTGTCTGTTAAGGTAATTGAATTTTCAACTTCCTCGTAATCAATCCCTGCGCTATGAAAATAATATTCGCTCCTGTCCGCATTTAAGGCGCTTCTTAAAACCGTATCTTCAGGATTAACATGCTCAAAAATATCCGCACAAGCGCTATGAAAAGACGCTACGGCAAAAATAAAAACAATAACCAATCCTCTGATTTTCATTTAATGCCCCCGTTCTCGGATAATGATACCGGGCCTTTCTCCTGATGAGAAAGCGCCTCAAGAACCTTCTGGGCTTTTTGAATCTTTGATAAACGGCTGGCATTCCAATTTAGATATTTACGACCGGTTTCCTCGTTAGGGTTATTTAAAAAATCCACAACAACAGCCGGCGGATGATAAATACTGACCTTGCCGTCAGGTGATAGTACGGGCTCTGCCCAAAGGTCTTCTTGCGGCGCCTGGACAGTTAATCGCGAAGATTTCATGGAAAAATAATCAATCTCGCTTAAGCCATAAGCCGCGCTTTGCGCAAAACACGGAGAAGCGAGCAAGGCCAGTGACAGAAAAAATGTTATAAAAGAGGACGACAACATGTTTTTCTCCGCCAATACGCCCACACATAATTTCCGTCTTTTGAAATCTGATGATCGGGCCACGCAACAGGATTCCGGGGGTCTGCTCCGATGTAAATACACGAAGGCAACAAAACTGTGCTCGGATAAACAAGCTGAAGTTTATCCAAATCTGTGAGCGGAACAATAGCTATCGGCACAGAAACAACATGCTGTGCCGTACCGGCCTGGATAATATTACTGACGCTCACCGCCCGCACAACGGAAAGGGCAGAATAAACCGCGTCATCGGCCTGGAGTGAAAAACCGATACGCGGGAAAATCGGCCCCCATTTCCCAGCGCACAATAAAGGAAACGGAACCGAGCCGCTGCATAAATTCGGAAATTTTAAAATATTTTTGACAACCGGGCTTCCTAGTTCTTTTGTCCCTTTGCGCCATTCAAGAGCATCTTTTTCGCTGCAATAATTAATGGTCCCCGCAACAACTTCAGGCACGCTTTCACAAACAATATCTTTAAGAACCGAAAGGATTCCACCGAATGAGGAAAATGGAAAAACATGGACCTCGCTCATCTGCAGGACCGTGCCATCATCATGAGACGTCGAGCCCGCGCTGCGCGAGAAAATGTCGCCCGAAGGCTTATTCGAGCCTGAATCTTCAAAAAAATTAATAGCATTACCTTTTCCCATACACTGTTGCACCGCGTTTTTTTGGCCTTCAATAACGCTTTCCCCTGATTGCTTGACAGTTTCGATGACCATCATCGGTGACCAGTATTCATACAATGTTCCCGGGACTTCTGGAGCATACATGCACTTGCCAATAGCGTGCCAATTTACGCATTGCTTGTTATCTGCCTTTTTTCGCAACTCTGCTTTTGTAATCATCCCGGCAGAGCTTTGGGACCCAGTAAGCAAAGAAAAAAGCAGTATAAGAAATAAAACCCGCATAAGTCTCCGAGTTACGTTTTAATAATCCAATTGACTGTTGAGTAGGGGTTCAAAATCGTTCTTAAAGGATTCACAACATTGGCGGTGTTAATATCACTATCCAGCCCAAACCCTGAAGCCCCACCCCAATCCCAATTCGGTGTTGTTATGGCAATATAACCTACCGAATAATAGCCATCTCCAACAGAATCTCCGGTGCGATTGTGTGACATATACCCCCCGCGGCTTATGGCATGAGTGTGCGAAATATCAATTGTTGTCGAGCCACCGGCTTTGCCGATAGAATTAAATTCTGTTTGTGTCGCATCCAGGCCCGCGAGAAACTTTCCGCGCAAATCAGGGACATTAAATGTTGTTGTCCCATCGCCGCTGCCGTACCTTACATCGATGACCGCAAAAAGAGCCGGGTAATCGGTGCGCAAAACCGAGCGGCCATCACAAATGAGCCAGCCGGACGGCGGGGTGACTGAAGTCCAGGGCATAATGGCGCCCGCGGGCATTCCCTGGCTATCGGCCCCGGGAATCGTAACATCAGATGAGACTTCCTTGCCATTCGCGCTTGACATGGGAAGCAACGCGGCTGTAACTGTTGTCATGTCCTGCGGCATTTCAGTCTTCACGGTAAAGACAGAGCCGTTAATAGAAAAAACATACGCGCTGCCAAAAGGATTCTGACCATCCCATTTCTCATCCAAAAATTCCGCATCCTGAAGGGTTTTTAAAGTATCGGGCCAGGAATTTTTCTTAATGTAATACACCCGTGCCGCCTCCTCGAGCTGCGACATCTCAAGCGCGGTTTTCTTTGCGGCCTCAATATGGACTGACTTTAAAAAGTTTGGAATTACGGCCCCGCCGATCACGGCCATGAGCATGAAAACCATCGACAGCTCAAGCAAAGAGAATCCTTTATTTTTTATCCCCATGCGCCCTCTCATAAGCCAGCCTCGCCACTTTCCCGTAAGAAATATTTTGAGAGCCCCTCACTGTTGTAAAGCTGTTGCTGTTTCTGACAACAGTAAACATCTGCCCGGAAAAGGCAGAAACAGCTTTTACCGGAACATCTGTCTCCACCCATGCGCGCATTTCATTTCCGCCTAAAACAAATGCCTGGCCCCAAAAGTTCTTTAACGGAACATTAGAAAATACATCTTTCATGTCCGCAAGCGTTTTAGGCCACTCGCCTTTTTGGAGCCGATACTGATAAGACATCTCCAGTAGGGATGACATTTCTTGTGCCGTGCGTTGTCCCTTGGCCGAAAAAGCGATTCCCTGCCCTGCGGCTGCGATAACACTAAAAAAAATGCCCGCAAGAAGAACCGCCAAAGACAACTCCAAAAGCCCAAAGCCTTTGGAATTAGAAAAACGTTGCCAAAGCAAACTTAAATTATTTTCTAAAACGTCGCTGTCCATAACTTGCTTGTTTTGTCATAACTGGTTGAATCCGACTTGGCCTGAAACGAAGCCGAAAGATCATTCCCCATTGCTTCAGGAATATTTCCCAGGGCAATATCGAGCTTGGTGTTATCAGAACTGTTGGCGCTCACCGTATAATTCCCCCCAAAACTATTTGCGCCGGATGGGTCAAAATTATTCGGCAATAACCCGGCTGTTTTAAGCGCTGAAACACTGATACCGCTATAGGTCAAATTTTTGGTTGAAAGATAGTTTTGTGCTGCCACCCGGAGATTATCAACCGCATCCACCTCACGCTGGACACGGCATTTGTTCATCATGCCTCCTCCGGCGGCAACCACACCTACCATGACCGCGATAAGACCGACAGCAATGGCCAACTCCATTAATGAAAAACCTTTGTTGTTCATAACAAACCCCTTTCTTTTTTATTACCTTAAAACACCAACATTTGTTAAATTCGCGTAAATGGGCTTCAAGAACCCCAAAGCAAACGAGGCAATCAAAACCGCACTCACGCACAAAAGCGCAGGATGCAGCGCTGAGGATAAAACATCCATCCTTGTTTGAAACGACCTGTAAAAATGATGAAAAACCCTCTCGAAATATTCGTCATACCGCCCTGTTTCTTCGCCGATACGGACAGTATCCGCCACAATGCGCGGAAAATATTCATCCCTGCCCAGGGCCTCAGACAAAGTAAGCCCCCCGGCAAGAAACCTGCGGCACTCTTCTAAATGAGCCCCTGCCTCAACTCCGACACCCGCGAGCGTTTCCTGCAAAGCCATTTCAAGCGGGATCCCGCTTTTTTGAAGCACATAAAGATTGAAAAAAATCATGCTGAGTTCCAGGTCTTTCTGCGCCGGGCCAATGAACGGAAAATGGCTCGCCAGCCCCGCAAAGAAAGTGGGATCTTTTTTAGCCCAAAAAACAGCGCCGCCTGCTAATAATGCCAAACCTCCTAAAACCAGGGGCCATTCTGTTTGAAGCACATGGCTGAATCCCACTAAAATCCGTGTCAATCCTCCCTCCATGGCTCCTCGAGGAAGAAGCGGCTCGAGCTGCGGAATGACCGCAACCGAGGCATAAACAACGGCACCTGTCAAAACACAAAAGACAACTGCGGGATATCCCAGGCTCCCGAGCATTCTTCTCCTGATATCAGCCAAAACCTTGTAATGTTTACTCAAAAGTTCCATCACCTGCGGGATATTGCCTGAACGTTCCCCTGCGCTTAGGGCAGTTAACGAAATTTTAGGAAAAACAGAACTGCTTGAAAAAGCCTCGGCTAATCCCTTTCCGCTCTCAATGTCACCAACCGCATTTCTGCACACCAAAGCAAGCTCACTGCAACAGGAGGTTTCTTCCAAGGCAAAAAAAGAGTTTTTAAGGCTTATCCCGGCAGAAAGCATATTGGCAAAATCCTGAAAAAAAAGAGAAAGCTGTTTTGACGAAACCTGTTTTTTTGTCATCAAAGAAACTGCCCAGCCATAAAAATCAGGATACAGGGAAATAACGGCGAGGCCCCGGCTTTTCAAACGCGCCAGAACTTCTTTTCTCGCGCCAGCCTCAATTCCCGCCACTTCACGCGCCATTCTGTTAAACGCCTTATACCGCCAATTCATCAGCCCACCACCCTTATCGCTTCTTCAAGCGAAATAATGCCTTCCCGCACAAGGCGCGCCGCATCGTTACGCATAGTAATATGATTTTTTCTGGCCTTAAGCCGGAGGGTTATTTCATTAACCAGGCCCTGTTCAATCAGAAATCTGATTTCATCATCAACAAACAGTATTTCAGCGACAACCGTCCGGTTGTGATGTCCGTCAAAACAATGTGCACACCCGCGCGGCCGGAAGACTTTTTGCAAGGGTTCCGTTAAATAAGCGCGTTCAAATTCATCCGCATCTCCCACACGCACCTCATACGCTTCCCGGCAAAAGGGGCAAAGTTTACGCACAAGCCTCTGGGCCACAACACACAAAAGGGTGTTGGCGATATAGCTGTTATGAACGCCCAAATCGTGCAGGCGCAAAACAGCACTCGCCGTGTCATTGGTATGAAGGGTCGAAAATATTTTATGCCCCGTAATAGCGGCTCTTACAGCCTCACGCGCAGTCATCTCATCGCGAATTTCGCCGATGAGCATAATGTCCGGGTCGTGGCGTAAAAACGCGCGCGTTACAGAGGAAAAATCATGCCCCTTTTTTAAATCCACCGCGGCCTGGGCCGCAAGCGGAATGCGCATTTCCACCGGATCTTCGACCGTAACGATCTTGGTGGAAATGCTCTTTAAATAATTCAGCATCGAATAAAGGCTTGTGGTTTTTCCGCAGCCCGTAGGCCCGGTTAAAAGCACCATGCCATGAGGATGACGGATGGCATGAAGAATTTTTTGCCAGTGTTCCGGCGCATAACCCAAATTTTCCAAAGAAAGCGCTGAACGGGCTTTATCTAAAATCCTTAAAACCAGAGAAGAACCGTTAACCGTTGGGATATGGGAAAGCCTGATATCCAGGCTCTGACTGCGCAAACCGTGCTCAAAACGCGCGTCGTGAAAACGTAAGAAATCTCCGGGGCTGATTTCCGCTTTATGAAAAAAGATATTTACAAGCCGTGGCAAATCTTCGAGCGCCAAAGAAGAATGAAACCTTAAAAGCCCATCAATGCGAAAACGGATTTCCACAGCCTTTTCCGAAGGCTCGATATGAATATCCGTGGCGTTCATCCCTGCCGCGGCTTCCAGAAGCCCAAAAGCCAAAGAATGAACATCCTTAACCGGCTGGCCAAAACTCGATGAAGAAAAACAACAATTGTCCCACTCTGGATTTGCTATTAAAGCCGCAGCAGCAGATACGGCGCTTGCCCGGCCTACGCAAAAACTTGCCCCACCCGAAGAAAGCTGTGCGACATGATCGCTTATGCGCGTGTCATAGGGGTCGGCAACCACAAAAACAAGGTCATCCTCAACCGTGGCCGGAAAAATCATCCCCTCTTTCATCACGCTCCCGATAAGCCTTGCGCCCTCGGCATTAAGAACATACTCTCCATCATAAAATGGCCAGCCGACCTGCTCGCTTAAAGCCCGCGCCACATCCTCTTCACGCGCCAGATTATAATGAACCAAAATATGCCCCAGCCGCTCTTCGCCCCCCTTGCCGCGGGAAGAAGATTGAACCGCAAGGCAAAAATCAAGATCATCGGCCGAGAGAAAACCTTTTTTTATCAAAATGGAACCAAGTCGTTCGGTTTTCATTATTTCACCGCTACTGTTTTTTCTTGCCCATCACGAGAAACCAAAACCACTCCCTGAGAAGTAATTTTTTTCAAAGTCTCGTTTCCTACGCTCTCGCCCTCTTTAAAATGACGCTCAACACCATCGCAATTGAACACAGCCTCTTTGTCTTCCCCGCTTAAAAATACAAATGCCAGCTCCGGCCTTGGGGAAACTGCATCTTTTGAGGGAGAGTTCCCGGAGCCCATTGAAAAATCAGAAAGTGCGGATAACGCCTTTTTCCTTTCAACCTCAACTTTAAGCTTCTCCAAATCCAGTTCTAAAAGCGTTAGTTCCTCTTGTTTGTGCCGTTCTGTTTCCATAAAATTTCGCATTTCCAAAAGCGGCTTTTCGCCATGAACTTCTTGTGCCTGAGACGAGCTTTCCGCTCTGGCGCCGCAAGGCGTAAAAATAAAAACCATCCCAAAAAACAACAATAAAACACGCATAATTTATTCCTCCTTCAAATCCCAATAACATCCAGTTGGCAGACCAAACTATCCCCCGCATGATAAATCCGTCGTAAAATATACGGACCAACATGTTCCATCGCAGAAATGCCTTCTAAAAGAGACCCTAAGGCAGCACCTGAATTAACACCGCTAAAGACGACCTCAATGGGTAATTCATGCAAACCTTTCATAAAAGATGGCCGTATAGCCGAAGAAATTTCACCTTGAAATGAAGTTTTAATGTTTACCAGCCCCTTCACGCGGCAGGCTCTGGATATGGCGTCAAAATCTTTTAATGACTGGCGATATGAAACAAGAAGCGGGATCGGCGGCATTTGAGAAAAACTTTTTAAATACGCGGCTTCGTTTTCCTCCAAAAAAATTTCATGTTGAAGCCGGGCTATTTCATGCTCCAGTCGCTGAGAATTTTTAATAACATGTCCTGCTGACAGCGCGGACCATAAGCCCAAGATAATCCCGAAAGAAATAATGACCTGCCTCATGGCATGTCCTCCCCTTTCATGTCCTGACCGGAAGATTCAATAGAAACACGCAGCGCAGGCCTGCCACGTTCAAAAACAGGGACAACCCGGCGGCTGGCAAAAAGACCCTTCATTCCAAACGACAAGTCGCCCGCATTTCGGGAAGAGACAACTGCGCTAAACCCTGCCCGCTCATCTTTGCCGCGCTCCCAAAGGAAACTCTCGACTTTTCCTTCAGCAGGTAAATTCCAGAGAAAAGCATGAAAAAGTCTTACAAGATTATCTTTGCCCCTGTGCCTCAGCCGATCCTGATAAGTCAAAGCGCTCATAATATTTAATTTTCGAAGACTGATGACATGTTGCGCTTTAAGAGCCTGTAACGCCCGCTCATGGCCCTGCGCCTTTGACACAGCCACTGCCCTGACCCCTAGTCCGATAAAAATAAACATAAACGCTATAAAAAAAGCTGTTATTTTCTGGCGCTGTTCCTTTTCTTTTCTAACCGCAAAAATATCCTCAGGAAGCATAAAATGAACAAGGAACCTTGCGCTCTTAAACGCATCAAAAACCGGGCAATTGCCGTCAATAAGGACACCTTCATGGGTCTTATCATCAATCGCACGCAGGGCTTCAATCACCCCGGGGGCATTGGAAGCAATCACGCATGTCCCTGTGTCAGACACGGACTTATCAAATAATTTTTTTTCACTGCGAAAAACTTCTTCCAAAATTTGAGCGGGATCAATTTTGAGAAGAGCGCGCGTTTCAACAACTTCATCGCTGCGAAAAACAGTCAAAAGCGTTTTATCTCCCAAATCATCAATGTAAAAAACAAAACGATCCTCGTTGATAATGCCTCGGGATAACAAAAGAGCCCTGACAGCCAAGGCATAAGGCACGCAGCTTTTGATAGTTTTTATCGGAAATACGCGCGCGATCGCGCGCAGCCTTGCGGCGCTGGCCGCCATCAACTGAAAAACGCCGTTTTTAAGTTTTTCATCCTGAACCGCAAACTCATCAGAAAACTGGGCATTAAAAATTTCATCGCGCCTTTTCATTTGCGATAAAAGGATATCAACGCGCTTAAAAATTGTTTCCGCGACCATCACCTGAACCGAAGAATCTTTGGCATTATCCGAAAAAAGAAAGGCTTCTTCTTTGATACGCTCCAATTTTCCGTTACGCTCAAAATAAATACTTCCGTTCTGAAAAAGATAAACACTCATACTTATCCCTTCCTCGGTGTAATAAACACCACAAGCTCGGTTCTGTTATCCTTGCGCGTCTCGTAAGAAAAGGCTTTTCCGATAATCGGGATGTGTGACAAAATCGGAACGCCGGAAACATTCTTGGTACGATTGCGCGTAATAAGCCCGCCAATGGCCACGGTTTCCCCATTTTTAACCTTCACCAGCGTTGACATAGACTTCATGGAAGTTTCAGGAGCTTCCAGCTTGTTGCCCTGCCCCAGAGAAATCGAACGGATATCATCAATGGCGCTCACCACAGGCGTTACACTCAAGAAAATATCATCCCCGGAAATATTGCCCACAATCTGTAACGTTACCCCGCCGTGAACCTCACTTAATGTCGCTGTGGTTATTGTTCCGCCAGAGGTAGTAGTCTCCGTTGACGCGCTATCAACATAGGAACGCGTCTCACCCACCTGGATATTCGCAACCGCATTGTTAAGCATCACAACCCGCGGCTGAGACACCACTTCCACCCGTCCCATTTCTTCCAGGGCCTTTATCACTGCCCCGACACCATCCGCTGTTGTCCCGGCCCCGGTTTTTCCAACAGAACCTGTCAGGGTCATCACATTTCCTGACGAAAAGTTTTCTGATGCAAAATTCGTTGTAAAATTAACTCCTTTCAAACTGCCTTTATTCATGAGCGCCGCCCAGTCAATGCCAAGGCGGTGTTCATGATTAAGCTCAACTTCCAAAACCTTAACATCGGCCATGATCTGCGCCGAAACACGGGAATTCATTTCCGTAAAAAATGCAGCTAACCGTTCAAGGCTCCCCGGATCATCCTCAGCCACAACAACTCCTGCCGCGCGATTAAGGGTAAATGCGCCTCTGGGAGAAAGGATGATTTTGACGTTCCTTTCGATATCGTCCCAAAAAGAGATATTTTCAGACTTGTTTTCTACCGTGATTTTGGCGCCAACCCTGACACGTCCGCCATTGCTTGAATTTGTCTGATGGTTTAAATTTTGGGATTCCCCTGTCCCTCCGGTTGTGCTTTCGTTGGTTGTTGAATTATTAAAACTTTGCGTTACCGGCGGAAGGTTTAAACGAAAAACACGGGTTTCGCGTGCCAAAATCACAAGATCAGGGCCATTAATCTTAAAACCATACCCTGATGGATAAAGAAGGGTGTTGAGCGCACGCCAAATGGCCATGTTCACAAAATCTGCAGACACATCCCTGTCTTCAACGCCGGCTCCCAAAAGAAGGCTTTTTCCAGCTGACACCGCGCACAGTTTCAAGGCGGTTTTAAGCTTCATTCTTCCGGAAAGCGTCATTGTTTTATCCAATTCCGCTGGTAAATCTTTTTCCGTAATCTTTGGCGTTGTCATGGCTCCGGCCTTTTCATCTTCAATCGGAGCGCGAACACTGACAGGCAAAGGCTTCTCGCTCATCACCTTTTCCTCAATAGATGATGAAGACGGCGCATAAAAAGAAGTCTTGGGAAAAGCTGCTTTGGCCCATTCTTCTTTCACAATATCTTCTTTTTTGAGCGATGACGATTCCTCGGCATGCGCACAAGACCAGGTCAAAAGGAAGACCCCAAAAATTAAAAACACATGAACTGAGCGCATGGCTATTCTCCTTTGGATGGCTTCCCGTTTTGTGAAGGAAGCGATGTAATATCAACAACAGGCGCCTCAACCCTGACCGCCTTGTTTTCTATCGGAATATTTTTATCTCGATTAGAAGAAATCGGAAACGCGGCATTGCGCTTCCACTCGCCGGGAGTAATGATCACAAGCTCATTATGTTCGGGGTAAAAAATTCCTCCATGAACGTGCGCAGGAACGCTTACCTCCTGAACAACAGGAGCCGACCAGGTTCCGGCAATATAAGGGAAATCATTGCCATTTAACTTCTCGACCATCGCGCCCAGATTTTCCGAAACGCCCTTGCGGTAGCCTTCTTCATAAATCGACGTTGAAGAAATTTTTTCGGTCGCGGCCTGAGAGGCAACACAGCCTGAAAGAAATCCTGAAATTATGAAGGTAACGGCCATAAACTTTCCTGTCTTATCGAACTCCATACGGATGCTCCTTTGCGCAATGCGCCAGCGCCGCGAGAAGGTCCCCATTGCTCGCGCGCTTGGCTTCGTTTAAATATTCGTTATCTTTCGCATCGCTTGTCGCAACCCAATAAAGAAACGGGTCCGGCACAAGCCTTGCGACACCCGATGATGAACTTGTCAACACAAGCGCCTCGGAATACTTGCCCTTGACCGTACGCACGCTTTTTAAAGAGGCTGCAATTTGATCAGTGAAGGAAAGCTCAGCCTTTAGCCGGTCAATCAGCGCCGGCTCCTGCTTTAAAAAAATCTTGTTGGCACTGTTTGCTAAAATAGCCAGCCCGCTTTTCTGCTGAAGAAGGTCAGCCACTTCCTGCGTTACCGCCACGGCAGAACAGCGGTACTTGCGGAAAGTTTTAAACGCATTGGTAATAAACTCCGCCGTGTTACTCATCTTGAGTAACTGCCAGGCCTCATCAATCAAAAGAAACTTCCTTTCCCCTCGCGCTTCAGGAGCTGCCACAAATTGAGTAATAAAAAACATGACGTTCAGAAGCACAACCAGCTGCAAATCAGGATACGCACTTAAATTCCCAAGCTCAAAAACTGTAAACCGCCCTTCGACATCAAATTGATTGGGGCCGTCAAAAAACTCGCCAAATTGGCCATTTTTGGTAAATGAGGCCAAACGAAGAGCCAGCCCCGGCCCCATACCGGCGCGCGCATTCTTGAGCGCAGCGAAAGCTTCGTCATTCAACACTGCCACAAGATCACTTAAAACAACTTCCCCCAATGGCTTTCTGTCATAGGTTTCAATGGCCGCAAGCTGTAAAAAGCCTTTTTCTTCCCGCGTCAAACGATCGCGGTCATCTCCGCCGGAAGCCATAAGTGATAGTACCTCAATCAAAAATGCCAGATTCTCATTGGAAGGGGTGCGGAAAAACGGATTAATCGTTAAAGGCTTTGCCATATCAAAGGCAATATACTGGCCGCTCAATATTTCGCAGGTTTTCTGATAGGAATTGCCTTTATCCAGAACGAAAAAGCGCGATCCCAGCCTGTAGTTTTGATAAATAAAATCATTGGTTAAAAATGATTTTCCGGCACCCGAGGCGCCGATAATAACGCCATGTGGATTTGTTTCAGAATCAAAGAAATCAACAAACACAGGCTCTCCGCGGCGGTTTAAATACAATGCCGCGGGTGTGGGCGTACCGTGAAACGAACCGTATAAAGGAAGCATGTCGGCAAAGTTGTCGCACAAAAGCCTTTTGGTGCGCTTGATAAAGTTTTCCAGGCCAAAGTCAAAATTTAAAGGAAGACATGTCAAAAATAAAGACGGCGCAATGATCTCTTCTTTCAAGCCTTCGGCACCATAACCATGAAGCGCGCTTAAAAGGGAATCGCAGGCCCGCTCTACGTCATGCTCACTGGCGCTTAAAAGAACAAAATGCGCCCTGGTATAAACTATGGGCTGGCCGCTTTTGAATGTTTCGGAAATAACAGCGCTCAGTTCTTCTTTTTTATAGACCGCCTCCTCGCTTACATCTCCCGAGGAGCCTGAACGCTGCATAAAAGCAAATGTCTTTTGAAACTTAAGCCTTTCAAGCGCTTCACTCTGATCAGGGACAACAAAATTAAGGACAAAAACAAAATCACTGAGAATATCCACGAGGCACTTGCTTCCGCCTGCCAAAGTCTCCGTGCTGAACATGCCTGTCAGCGTTTGGCTGGGAAGTTCTTTCAAACTTACAACACGCGTATGCCAGCCATCTAAAACAAACCCTTCCCCACGGGCTTCAGGGGCATGGTAAAGAACGCCTTCGCGGATAAAATCATCTCCTGCCGGCGTCTTGGGGATGCTGCGCGCACGGACAGGATTTAAAAACCTGTATAAAAGACGCGCCAGTGCTTCTTTATTTAAAGCGGTATGGGGAATTCGAAATGCTGAAAGACGATTTTCCACAGATTCAACAGCCCTTAAAAAATCTTCTCGATGGCGCCGCCATTCCGCTGCGATTCGATCGCTGATAATTTTTCCATTTGAAAAATACTCTAAAAATCCGCTTCCCGCTGATGGAGAAATCCAATGGGGTGTCATTTTGACCGTAAAAAAGACCCGGATCCTGCGGGGCATCACATTCTCACCCTGATTCTTTTGATTATTCGCCTCAAGAATATGGCGAACCTTGCCGTCAATAACAGCATTCACAATCAGGTTATCGCTGCCTGAAGAGCGTTTCTGATAATCCAAAAGCGCGGGCGCCACTTCACTGTCACAAAAAAGGATCATCTGACACTGAAACTCTTTGCTTAAACTCCCTACCAACCCTGATGCCGCGTTGGACATTTCTTTAAGCCCGGCCTCTCCCGCGAGTTCAGACTCAAATGGCGTTAACTCCCAGACGCGCCCCAGGCTCCCGTCAACATTTAAAAATACCCCGTCAACATATTCGCCATACGGAAGATAATCGACCAGCGAAAGCTTTTCGTCGAAAATACGCTTCATATCTTCAGTCTTAACTCTTGTCATCGGCTTATCCTTGGGAGGGACGGCACAATGACCTCAGCCGTCATTTTAAGAGAAAGTTCATTTTTGATATACCAGCCTGGCTCTTCCACCATGACAAATGTCCAGTGTCCAGCGACCAGGACGTCTTTATCCCCGCTCACGGTATGTGCCGGAATCCACACTTTAACCACGCGCGGCGGAACCATGACTGGCAAATAAGGCTTCACATACCCCATTTGAGGGGCCATCTGAAAAAGCCCTGCTGGATTCGAAGAAATATCCGGCAATTTAGCTTCTTTGGAACGCCGATAAGTCTCTGCAAACGTTTTGACCTTGCTGTCATCCGGCTCTTTTCTTTTTTCAGCGTGGCTTACATTGGGCCACATGTTAATCAAGATCACGAATGCGATTGGAATCGTCTTTCGTAAGTCCATAGACTTTGACCCCTTCTAAAACAATGAGATAAACCTCAACCCCCGCGTCAACCTTGACGGCAGGAACAATTTTTTCCAGCTGGTCCATATAATATTTGGAAAGCTGCGCTGCGCTTTGAGCAAGGCCTGAGAAACCTGCATGACGCGACACATCTCCTGTCACATTCCGGCGTAAAGTTCCATACTGCCCTTCGACTGTTGTTGTTTCAGAGTCTGCCAGCGCTTCTGACCCACCGCCGACAAACCCGCTCATAAACGCCATCGCCAGCTGTTTGCCGGTATTTCTGACCACTATTCCCTTAAGCCCTAATTGGCCATAAGTATCTGTGATGTATCCGATATTCCCCCTCTGTTCAAACGCTTCGCCTGACGGAAGGACTGAAGAAAGTGTTGTAATTTGAATAAGCGCCCGTTCACTGGTAAGATCTCCTGACGCCTTCCCGATGACAAAAGAGCCTTCCAAAGGAATCCGCGTTTCATTGGGCCCATAAAACGCCTCATTTAGCCGAATAAGAACAGGAAGAGGATTCCCCTGATCCGAAGGCGCATACACGCCTGTTAAAAGAGTGCCGCGCACAAAACTTCCCGCCGGAAGATAAACTGTTTTCGGATTTTTAGGATCAAGCGGATTTAAATTGATAACCTCCAGGCGATACCGCGCCGGATCAACGGCCGGGCTTTCCCCCTCTGACTTTTTCTCCCCAACAGCGCGAGCGTCTGCCGCAGCCTTGGCCGTTTCAAGGAGCCGCGCATCTGTTGTGGCCAGGCTTTCCACGAGTTTGGACTGCACCTTACTCATTTCGCCAAGCTTACCGGTCAACTCTTTTAAATGCCCTTCCAATTCCTCGTTCTTTTCTGAAACCGCATAATACTGGCTTTCAAGCCGCTCCACGTATGCCTTGCGGTCGATCTCCTCGCCTAAAAGCCCGTTATCGTCTTTGACAGAAACTGTTTTAACTTTTTCTTGTGATGAGGCCGTTGCGGCTTTTTTTGTTTTGTTTTGAGGCGTTCCCGTTGAAAATAAAAAAAACGCGGCAATAATGGCAACCGCCCCTAAACCAATCACTTTGACAAAAAAAGCCTGCTGTTCGCTTTTTTTCATTTCGCGAAAATTGGAAATGTTGTCTTTAAACTTATCTAAGAAATCTTTCATCGCTTGATCACCATAAATATTTTTGACAATGACACGTTTTCAGAGCTGCCCTGGGCGCCTAAAAGGTCTTTTTCTGACGATACCGCCACAAGACCTGGGAATGTTATTTCTTCAACAGGGACAAGAACAGAACGGTTTAAAAGATTTTCCGCAATGATCACGTAACCTAAAAAATGAGGCATTTCGTAAATCGTGGACAAATGAAGCCTGAACTGTCCGTTGTCAAATACCACACTATTGGAATGTTTTTCCGTAGCGCCCTTTGGCGTTCTTCCCAAAACCAAATCTTTGATAATAGATGACACTCCACTCTCGCCTTGTTTTTCATCTCCTGAATCAGCGGCCGCGGAGACTACAATTTTGTCATCAAAAGATTTATCAAACACCATGCTTAACCGGGAGGAACGGCCGCGGGTATCAATAATGGTCAGGTCTGCCGGCGTTGTAGATAATGGCGTCACAAACAAATGTCCGGAAATATGCTCGACTTTGAGTGTAGCGGGATCCCCAGAACGCACGAGATTGGAAATACCGTCCTCAAAAAATATTTCTGTAGCACGCCCAACAGTTCCAAAAATATTTAACGTTGATCCACCCTCAAGAACTCTTTGAGCAAACGACAAATTCGGAAACAAAAAAATACAGCCTGCAAAAACAATCACCGCAAACGTGATACAAAAAGCTCTATTTCTCATTGGTTATTTCCTTTTCTTTCCTGATATCGGCAACCACAAGGCCGTAAGGATTTCTCTCCGTCGGGGAAGAACGCGTGACAGCCAGCGTAAATCGGACGATTTCTGTTTTCATTTCCTCTTTGCCCATGAACACAATTCGATCGCCTGCAAAAGAAACATTAAATCCGCCTGTCGTTATCTCGGCTATGGGCTCTGAGGTAAGAACAAAACTTGAGGACAGCCGGTCGCGCGTAATTTTTTTAAACTCTTCATCCATGCGCGAACGAAGCTTTGATAAAAGCTGAGGCGTCATAAAAGGAACTGCGCGCTCGTAAACACCCTTTACAGCTTCAGGAGTATAGTTCATCCAGTTCATCAGCCAGAACGCGGCAAAACTTTTGACAGACGACAGCGGAACTTTCCCTGGATACACCAGTTCCGCGCTCAATGCTGAAGGCACAAAAAAAACTGGTTTAGGTCGTGTCACTGTAAAAACAAGGGCTCCGCACAAAACAACACCAACGCCAGCCAAGAAAACGACTGCGTATTTTAAAGTGACAACAGCCTGCTCGGCCGAGGCATAGCGCTCGAAAAAGAGAGAACTTTCAGACTTTTGCGGATTTTGAACGATATCAGCCATCAGTTTTTCCTTTTTTCTTCCTTATTTCGAGGATACGGCGAATATCTAATTTTTGTTTGAGGCGGTAAAAGTCCGCGAAGCGACATTCCCAGGCTATAGAGAAAATGCAATACATACCCTTCAGGTTTCCCGCGTTTGAACGCTGCCAAAAGCGGCCAGACAATCAATAAGCCAATCACAGGGATCGCCGGAGAAAAAAGAACAGCTGGAATACCGCACAAAAGCATGAGAACAGCGACATCTTCTCCCTCGAGTCCGAGGATCAACAAAGGCCTGTCAATGGTGCGAGAACATGGGCGCATAGAATTAACCAAAAATTGTCAGGATTTGCGGTAAAAATATAAGCACAAGAAGCGCCAAAATGCACCCCACCGCCGTCCCATAATCTTTATTAATAATTTTCCAGATTCCAACAAGCAAAAGAACAAGGGCAATGATTTTTGCCACCGGGCCTGTAATGATGGTGACAATAAACGCTGAAAGATTACCAAATTCCGTCTTGGTTGTTGCCTGGGCCGCTTCCGTCGTCTGGGAACTTTGCGCCAATGCCTCGGACGCAACCCCAACCGCTAAGAAGCAAATACTGATGATCCTTTGAATGAACATATTTTTCCCCTTTCCTTTTTATCAAGCTTTTTTATTGTTTAACCGTCCTGGCTACCCATACCAAGACGAATAGACTCAAGAGCGGTGTCATCATAATCCCGGCCGTTGTCAGCATGTTTTGCCCAGGAGCTGTCCAAAGTAAAACTCCTGTGAGTGATTTCCCAATCGAGAAATTTATTAAAGAAATTTTATCCAAGACTGCCCACACAAAAGTCCATGCCTTGACGCTAAAAAGTGCCACAAGATACACAGCTAAAATCCCCATCTTCCTCCATAAAAAAACAGCCAGAAGAACAATCGGAAGAGACACGATAACAAGAAAAATTGCGCCACCCTGAACATACGGGATACAACTTAAAACCATCCGCGGCATATTGTGTTTAACCCAATAGCCAAAACCCTTGGCTTCTTCTGATCCGGAGATATTTTTTAACGCTAATTCACGGCTGACATGAAAAGTTTTGATGGCATAACGCGCCTTGTTGTGTCTCACTTCCGACATGACAAGCGCGCGGACAATGGCATCCTTATCAACCGTATTGTTATAAAAATTTTCAAACACTTTATCGAACAAGTGTCCTTCACCATTAGCAAATTGATAAAGATCTGCACTCAGAGCCTGCCAAAGCGATTTTCCTGTGCTGCTATAAAGTGCCGTGACGCTCTCAGCTCCAGGCCAAATATCACTTAAACTCCCCAGGCTGCCCTGATTTTTTAGAACCTGCAAGGCTGGCAAATAATAATCTTGGTAAAAAATTACCAAACGCTCCTCAAGGCTTAAATCTGTGATTCCCTTTTCAATAACACCGCTGGCCACAATGGAAAGCTTTGTTAAATAAAAGGGTGCTCTTAAATAACTCTGGCTACTTGACACTGTATCCAAAGCCGCCACCCCGGCATTCACAAAATTCCCCAGCCACTGACTGGCCACATCCACCACAGGGTTGACCACCAAACTGGTATACCCATTCTTCTCTAATATGCTTGAAGTAGAAATGCCCATGCCCTCACTGGCGCTTGCTTCCATGGTAGAAACACTGGAAGCGGGTTGAGAAGTCGGTAGAACTAAAAGGAACCACAAAGAAAAAAACATGAATGTAAAAACCAATGCTGGTCTGAAAGTTCCCTTCCCTAACCCGCTCCAAAGGCTTAAGATAAAACCCAAGGCAAAAACAGCCTTTCCAGTTGATGTTTCAACAAATATATACTGCATCAAGGCCTGGGATTGATGCAATCCCATCAATTCAAAAGCCCCGTCAATTGGCGTTATTCCTCGAAGCATATTCTAAAACCTTGTTAATTTGACTAATAGACAATTTCTTCATTGATAAGTATGCAATACTATTGGCGCTTTGTCAAGTCTATATTTGATGTTTAATCAAAAATTGATATTAACAAACCGCAAGACTATTTTATATTTCTTGAATTTGTGAAGAGAATGGCGGCGTGTTACGAGACGATAAAATGCGGTTTTTTAGATTCTGATCATGATAAACATTATGGCTGCTACTGAGTATTTTGGCTTTGTGTGGTTATCTTTTAGTTACACAAAAATACTAGCTGTATCTTGATAATTCAACAGGGAAAACTCTTCTCCGGACTGCGCCCCGACTCCAGCATAAATCACAATCGTCCGGATTGTTTTGTTCTTAAAAACATGCCGAATATATCTCAGGCCCTGTAGGAAATCCTGATGAAAGGTCAACGAAGATTTAATCTCAACACAAACCAAACCCGCTCCAGAGGCCATAATTAAATCAACCTCATGCTGCCTGTCATCACGAAAGAAATAAAGGCCGTGGTCAAGCCCTCTATTCAAGCGATATTTCATTAGCTCCATCACGACCATATTTTCAAATAACGCCCCCCTCAAGGGATCACGGCTAATCTGTGTTAAATTCTCAATTCCCAAAAGGTAGGCTGCCAAACCCACATCATAAAAATACATCTTGGGTGAACGAACCAAGCGCTTCTTAACATTGGTAAAATAAGGTGGCAATAAAAAAACAATGTATGACTCCTCCAGAATCGAAACCCATGAATTTATCGTTGGGACAGACACCCCGACTTCTGACGAAAGGGTGCTGGCATTAAAAATTTGACCAACCCGTCCGGCACACAGCTTGACAAACTTCTGGAAAGCCCTCAGATCTTTAACACTGACCAAGGAACGCAAATCACGTTCAATATAAGTCTGAAAATAATTACGATAGGCTTTGCATGGTTCAAGATTTTCCGCATAAACCCGTGGATAAAAGCCCTTTAAAAGATACTGATCGACAGAATTGTGCTGTTTGGCTTTTTTAAGCTCGTTCATGCTCAAAGGCAATAAATTCAAAATCGCCGTCCGCCCAGCTAAAGATTGAGTTACCGACTCCATCAGCTCAAAATTCCGGCTGCCAGTGAGAATAAATTGCCCCTTCTTTCTCTTATCGTCAACGATGCTCTGAATATACGACAAAAGTTCCGGAACACGCTGGATCTCATCAAGGATCATCCCCTTTTCGGTTACATTTAAAAAAGCACGCGGATCAGCATGGGCCAGTTCCCGAGTGTCAGGCTCCTCGAGATTAACATAGCGGTATCGAGGAAATGCCCTGCGAGCCAATGTCGTCTTCCCAGACTGGCGTGGGCCAGTTATCGTGACAACAGGATACTGCTTAGCAGAAGATTTCAACTCTGGTTCTAATTCTCTTTTTATTATCATAACGGAAGCATAACATAATATTACGCAAATTTAAAGTACAACTTTAAATTTGCGCATTTTAAGCCCAGGTTCTTCTTATACGTAAAAACTCACCATTTCTTGAACACAAAAAATACTGCGGCGATGATGAAGAGAAAACCCACGATATAATTCCATTTCAATTCTTCTTTTAAATAAAGCACGGAAAACGCGCAAAAAACTACGATGGTGATCACTTCCTGGATAGTTTTTAACTGCGCCCCGTTAAACTGGCCGTAACCCCAGCGGTTGGCTGGCACCATAAAACAATATTCGATAAACGCAATCCCCCAGCTGACCAGAATCACAATCCACAGCGGTTTATCTCTGAATTTCAAATGGCCATACCACGCCGTGGTCATAAAAATATTGGAAATCGTAAGAAGGATAACAGTTGTCATGATGCCCCTTTTTCTTTTTTTCTGGCGATAGCACGGGCCACAGCCTGGCCCGAAGCCCATGCCCAGTGCAGGTTAAACCCGCCTACACGGCCGTCGGCATCCAGCACTTCCCCGGCAAAATAAAGCCCTGGCTGCAACCTGGATTCAAGGGTTGCGCCCTCCAGCTCCTCAAGGCTCACGCCGCCAGAGGTGACCTCGGCTTTATCAAAGCCGAATACGCCCTCGATGGGCAAGGGGAACGCGCGCACGCATAACGCCAATTTTTTCTTTTTGTCTTTGGAAAGGAGTTCCAAAGAACTCGCCGGGTCAAGCCCTGCTTCCTTAATAAGGGTGAGCGAAAGGCGTTCCGGAAAAACACCACCCAAAAAATTTTTCAAAGTCTTTTTCAATGCCAGGGGCGGCAAATCTTCAAACCCGAGCCCGTCTTTTTTACTGAACGGCAAAAAATCAGCTGTTAACACGGTGTTCCCAGCTTCTTTGGCGCGAACCCAATGACGGCTCATATCAAACACTGCCGGCCCGCTAAAGCCCAAATGCGTGAAAAGGAGCGGCCCCTCGGAAACCCGTTCTTTACGGTTTTTGAGCCACAACGTCAGCCGAACCGGAAGGGCAATGCCCTGAAGATGGCTGAAAATGTCGCGGCTCGCTTTAAAAGGGGTCAGGGCTGGCTGAGGAGAAACAATCTGATGGCCGAAAGATTTGGCCAAAGCATACCCAAAGCCGCTGCTTCCGGTTTGAGGATATGATATCCCTCCAGTGGCCACCACAACCGCCCGGCCTTCAAAAACCTCTGTGCCTGCAACCACATTAAAGGTATCATTTTGGAGCGCTACTGATGAGACCCGCCTGGAACACAAAATCTCGGCGTCCCCCTCTTTGGCCGCGCGCAGAAGCGCTTGCAAAACAGTCATGGCCCTGCCGTCAGCGGAGAAATATTTTCCGTCTTGTTCCAAAACGAGAGGCGCGCCCCACCGCTCGAAAAACATAAAAACATCATCAGAAGAAATTATTTTAAGGACATGGCGGATGGTATGGATTGAGCCATTTGTGGCATAATCCTGCTCGGTCACACGGATATTGGAGGCATTGCACCGCCCGCCGCCGCTCATAAGAATTTTAGCGCCTGGCTTGGGCTGGCCCTCAAGAACCAGGGTTTTGAGCCTCAACTGTCCGGCCTCGGCCGCACACATCAGGCCTGTCGCGCCAGCGCCAATAATAATCAGGTCATAAGTATTATTCATGTCAGCGGCGATGCTTTTTCCAGAGAAAGAAAAGACCGGCCACAAGAGCTATGCCCGCAGCAACCATAAAAAACGGCTTGGTATACTGCATCACGATTGCGCCAAAAAGCGCAAGGATGATAAGGCGCGGGACAACGCCGATCATGGTAAAAATAATAAACGCAGGAAACGGAAGGCATGTGAGGCCCGCGGCAATAGAAAAAACTTTAAACGGGATGACAGGCAATACCCGTCCGATAAGAACGCTCCATGCCCCGTATTTTTTTGCAAAATCTTCAGCCTTTTGGACATGATGCGGCGTGATAAAAATATATTTCCCAAACTTGAGGATAACCGGCAGGCCCGCATAACGGCCAATGGCATACCCCACCATGCCGCCCAATGTAGAGCCCAGGGCCCCCCAAATCACAATGGACCATAACGGAACGCCGATAGCCCCGGCGCCGGCAATCACAACCTCTGAGGGGATGGGAACGATGCTCGACTCAAGAAACATCGCAATAAAAGTTCCCACGTCGCCGTGTTTGGTAATGAGTTCTGTTATCTGCGGAGGAAGTGTCGGTGTCATAACGAAATGTAGATTAGCGAGTAAGGGCTTCCCAGTCAAGAAAGAAAGGTATAAATCTAAAACGATGTTTTGTATTTCATATACACCCGGTCATCGGGCATATTGGAAAGCGGCGTCTCTTTTATCTCGGGCTGATTAGGCAAGAGCGGTTTAAACTCTTTTTGAACGCCCACTGTCATTTTATCTGTCAGATAAAGCTCCCCTTCAAGCCTTTGGGTAAGGCCGTGAGGCTCGGAAATATTGACCTCCCTTTCAACGCCATAGCCCACACCCAGAAGATGAGAGACATCTTTACTGAACGTCACCCCCTGCTTATTGGCGTCAGCTTTTAACGTAATGTCGCTTAAGCCCAGATACTGAACCACTTTTCTTGCTGACCCGCCGAAAAGCAGGTAATCGACAAAATCCGCTGTTAATTCCGGGGAAACCTTTTTCTGCCCATCCATAGTTTCGAGCCCCTCCCATTTTTTTCCCGTTGCCAGCATCAAAAGGATCTGCTCTTTGGGAAGAGGCGGATCGCTTGTCAAAGAAAGTTTGGGGGCCCTGCGCTCTCCGCGTACCAGAATATCGATTTTTGTCCGAAGAACTTCGGCAGTCGCCCGAATATCAAGTTCAGGCTGGGGCGGCGGCCCGACAAATTTAAGGGAACTTTTATGCACTTGCATTTCGGCAAAAGAGGTCTTAAGCCTGCCTTTTTTAAAATACATCCGCCCGTAAACCTCCCAGCGAAACATGCCCCGAAAAAGCCGCAAAGACACGATCACAGGGCTTTCTTCGAAAGTAAAATCATTTTGAGCAATCCGTTCGATAAAGAAATGCCCCCGAACATGCGGATTATTCACTTTTCCGCGCACAAAAAGATCAATGCCCCGAAACGTGCCTTTAATGGGCGGAATGTCAAAGAACCTTCCCAAAACTTCCCTCACATCGGAAAAATTCAAATTGCGCGTATAAACGTTGGCATTCACAACTCCATTGTCAAAACGCCCCGCAAAAATAATCGGCTCATCTCCCCGGAGAGAAAGCCGGCCATTGTCAACCGTAACCGAAAGGCCGCTTATCCCGAAATCACGGGCCCGTAAAGATAAAGCCTGAATACGCAAGGCATTCCCGGGAAAAAGCTGACGCATGGATTTAATCTCAAGACGGCGGACCACCACCCCCCGCGCCAGGTTTCCTTCCAGGGATTCCCATCGGACGTCAGATGTTTTTAAGAAAAATCTGACAGTGTTTGTTAAGACAAGGCGGGCCCCCCAGGGTGTGTAGATAAAAGCGGCCATAAAAACCGCGCCACCCAACGCCAAAATTGCAAAAATAGTTAATACGATTTCACGCTTTTTCATAAGATAAAATTTAGTGTGCCGAGACGGGCATTGATGCGTACTTGGGCCTGCGCATGAAAAGAAGAAGCGGCATAATGATGATAAACAATATTGTACACAAAAAGAACGTATCCACGAAGGAAAAAAGATTCGCCTGCCTCAGCGCTTCCTGATAAATAACTGCCTTGGCAGCAGCTGCCGGAGGAACGCCGGAAAGAGAATGCACCTGGGGCATGGAAGAAATTTTCATGACAGCCTGCTGGAAGTTGGGATTATAGGGATTTGCGGCCTCCACATACCTCGCCTGATGATACTGCGCGCGCTGGGCCAGCACGGTTGTGACAAAAGCAACACCAAAACTGCCCCCGAGATTTCTGATCAGGTTATAAAGAGAAGTTGCGTTGCCCATTTCTTCTTTGGGAACGCTCGAAAGCGTCAGGTTTGTGAGCGGAATAAACATAAGCCCTAAGCCGATACCCGTTATGACACGCGCAAAAACAATGAATTGGAAATCTGTGGCAAGGCTGACTTTGGTCAAAATCATCGTCGATACAGCCGAGACCACAAGCCCTGTGAAAAGAATAACCTTGGGGCTGATTTTTGTGACCAGTTTCCCCACAACAGGCATGATAAAAACCATGGCCATCCCTCCGGGTGCCAGGGCCAGCCCTGATAAAAATGCGTTATATCCCATGAGCCTTTGGAGATAAATCGGGATAATGACAATGGTCCCGAAAAGCACAAAAAAGTTTGTGAACATCACGGCACTGCCCGAAGCAAAACTTTTATTTTTAAAAATACGCAAATGCACAACCGGGTCTTTGGCCCAAAAAAGTTCTACCAAGATGAAAAGAAGAAGCGCAAGCGCTGAAATGACTGCCAAGGTCAGAATAAACGAAGAACTGAACCAGTCGTCCTGCTGGCCTTTATCAAGAATCACCTGAAGGCACCCCAGCCCCAGGCTGATGAGGATCAGCCCCCAGTAATCAATACGGCTGAAAGGTATTCGTTTCAAATACGGCGGGTCTTTAATGATCGCCGCAATCAGGATGACTGATAAAACCCCTATGGGGATGTTGATAAAAAATATCCAGTGCCACGACCAGTTATCGGTAATCCATCCGCCTAAAATAGGCCCCAGAATGGGGGCAAAAATAACGCCGATACCAAACACTGCGGTGGCCATGCCGTGTTCTTTGGGCGGAAAAGTTTCAAGAAGTATGGTCTGGGAAATCGGCTGAAGGGCGCCGCCGCCAAGCCCCTGCAAAACGCGAAAAAAGATCAGGCTCGACAAACTCCACGCCATGCCGCAAAAAAGAGAACTGACAGTAAAAAGAGTCACAGAAAAAATAAGATACCGCTTGCGGCCGAATACGCGCGCCAGCCAGCCCGTGAGCGGAATAATAATGGCGTTCGACACCAAATAAGACGTAATCGCCCAGGTGGCCTCATCCACTCCTGCCGAAAGGCTGCCGCGGATATGGTCCAGGGCAACGTTCACAACCGAGGTATCCACAACCTCGATAAACGTGGGGATAATAATAACAATCGCGATAATCCACTTATTCATTCTTGACCCTAATTTTTGCAATCACAGACATGCCAACCCGAAACACATGCCCGGAATCACTATCGTTATCAAGAATAATCTTGACCGGAATACGCTGAACGACCTTGACGTAATTGCCAAGAGCATTTTCCGTCGGAAATAATGTAAACGCAGAGCCGGTCCCGGCCATGACGCTATCCACTTTGCCTTTAAAAACATGCCCCGGATACGTATCCACTTCAACAAAGGCCTCCTGCCCCGGCTTGATTCCTTTAAGCTGGGTCTCTTTGAAATTGGCAGCCACCCAAACATCATCAAGCGCCACAACCGCCATCAAAGGCTGGCCCGGCTGAAGCTGGTTGCCGTCTTCCACAGATTTCCTTGTAACAAACCCGTCGGCCGGAGCAAAAATCTTTGTATACCCCAAATTCAGTTTTTCCTTTTCAAGAGCGGCCTGGCGCTGTTTCACAAGCGAGGCTTCAAGCTCCTTATTGGCCCGCGCCTGCAGGATCATTTCTTTCGCGGCCTTAATTTGCGCCTTGGAAAAATCATACGCTGTCTGCGCCTTCTCAAGCTTTTCTTTGGGATAAGCCCCCTCGGCGAAAAGCCGTTCGGCACGCCCGGCGTCAATTTTGGCCTGCCTGAGCGTTGTTTCCTGTACCTCTAGCGCGGCCTCGGCTCCGCTAATGCGCGCATCCGCTTCTTTAAGCCGCGCGCTTTCTGCCGAATAAACCGCTTCCGCCTCTTTCACTTTAACCTCGTAATCCTGGGGATCAATATCAACCAGCAAATCTCCTTTTTTGACTTTTTGGTTGTCCACCACATAAACCTTGGAAACTGTTCCCGGAATTTTAGGGGCTATTTGATGGATACGGCCTTCAACATAGGCATCATCCGTCGTTACATAAGCCATGTTTTTCAAGAAATGAATGACGCCCATGCCAGCCAAAAACGTCAAAAGGCATGCCACAATAATTTTTACGGCCACCTTTCCTTTTTTGACCGACATTATTTTTTCTGCGGTTATCATAATTCCCTCCGATCAGGGGTTTCTAAAAACGATGTGTCCAAATCCTTGCCCATGCTGTAAAGGAGCCTGGCCCAGGCACGTTTTGTCTCGTATGTTCCGCGCCAAAGGTCAGTTTCAGCACCAGTCACAAGGGCAATCGCATCCAAAACTTGTGTCGAAGACGACGCGCCTTCCCTATATTGCACCCTGTTCACGCGTAAATTTTCCCTAGCCTGGGCAACAGATGTCGTGGCCACGCGAACTTTCTCTTTTGAATTCTTAAGCTCCCAATAAGCGCGTTCAACCTCAACACGGATATCTTCTTCAAGTTTCTTTTTCTGTTCAGCAAGCGCTTCACCGTGCTTTTTCTCTTTAACAACCTCGGCACGCGTAAGCCCGCCGTTAAAAACGTTAAATTTTACCCCAAGCTCCACATCCCAATTGTCGTTTCGCCCCTGGTAACGGTTTTGGGCGTAATTGTAACCTCCGTTGGTAAAGAGCGCCGGATAATTGGAAGAACGATTGGCTTCTTCACGAAACCGGGAAGCGCCGATGGCGCTATCCAGCCCTTTAAGTTCAGGCCGCCTCATGAGAGCAGCAAAAACAGCGTCTTCAACTTTTAAAGTATCTGCCGGTGCTACGGCCGGATCTTCAACCGAAAGGATAAGGCCATCGTCCAAAGACAAAAGCGAACACAGCTTTGTGACCTGGACCTTGCGCAAATTCTTAAGCGCCAAAACTTTTTCGCGGGCCTGCCCAAACTTGACCCGCACTGTTAAAAATTCGTTTTTTGTCACCACACCTTCACGAAAAAGAACAGAAATGTCCTTTAAATGCGAGGCAAGGCTTGTGAGTTCTTCTTTAGCCACCACAATGAGCTTGTCAGACTCCAAAAGGTCAAAATAAAGCGCAATAAACTCTAACGTCGACTGATTGCTCGCGCGTTCCGCATCATTGTGGGCGCTTGTTTCCAATTCATGAGCCGCCTTTAAATTCGAGGAGTTAAGCCCAAAGTCGTAAAGCGTCTGGTAGGCACGAATCTCGGCAAAATTAAAATCTTTCTGGCTTGTAAAAACCTTCTGTGCCCCAAAAACAGCAGAAGGCTGGTAAACAAAATGCTGTCTGCCGGCATCTGCCGTCACCTGAGGCAAAAGCGCGGAACGGGCGCGGTTCACATCCTCATGGTTTATTTCCGTGCCTTTCCTTGAAATCTTCACAGCCCTGGAACTTTCAGATATCCTTTTTAAGGCATCCTTGAATGTCAGATAAGCCTCTTTCGGGGTTTGGGCCCAAAGCGGCGCCCCCCCGGCCATAAGGGCTAAAAAAACCAATGTTGAGATAAACGCTTTTTGATATCTCATACTACCTTTTTTTCGCTTTCCTTTGAGGAACCTTGGACTCCAGCCTTGAAATAACACTGCCTGCGCGCTTCATGAGTGCGCCAAAGTCCCGCACATGCATCATGCTGATATACTTTTTATCAGCCTTCGAGAAAATCATAAGTTGTTCTCCGGCCTTGATATTGAGCTCTCGTCTAAGGCCTGAGGGGATCACAATCTGCCCCCTGGCCCCTACGCTTACCGCCCCATACGCCTTGCCCTGAAATATAGCTTCCATACCATCGCTCCTTTGTAAGAAAAGTATGAAATGTATGCAATCCACTAAAACAAAGTATAAAACATATTTATAGGGAAAACAAGACGACGGGCTACACTCCCAAAAACTGCAAAAGGTCATCTAAAGGAAGGATGCTTGTAATGACAGGCGTTAAGCCCTGGGCATTCTCCACGCGTTTGAGCATCACAGGGTCCATATTAAATTTTATGGACAACTCACTGTCACTCTTCGTTTGAAGATCAATCTTGTCTGTGTTTAAATCAATACCGCCCTTATTGGCCATTGCGCTGTCAGTGACACTGTGTAACATGGCCAAAACTTCCTGCGCATCTTTATCCTTCAGCGAATACCAGAACCCTTCCGTACCCTGAAGAGATGGCCCGATCTCCCGAAGAAACTGTTGGCCAATCCGGCTGTTTCTGGGAACAATCATCATCCCGTATCTTGGAAAAGTAATAAAAAGGAACTTCTCTGCCATGGCCGTGGATCGCAACATTGCAAAAGATTCCAGCCTTCCCACATCAGCCTCGAGATAAAAAACACCATTGTCATCGAGCATGTTCAGTGTTTTTTCATAAAGCTCTTCCAGAGAATACCCCTCAATAGCAGAATAGACAAACCCTCCGTTATCGTCATAAATCAGGCTGTACTTTCTCTCGTTCTCAATCTCAATTTTCCAACCAAAACTTTGGATATATTGCTGGCGAATATAAGGCTTGTCTGAAATATCAAACACCGGATAACCGTTCCTTTGCAAAGCGAGCGCAATATCCAAAGACAAAATCCCATTTTGTTCGGACAACAATTGCTTTACCCGCGCCCCCTCTTTTTTTGCGGCAAACTCCGTGGCCCATTGCAAAACCTGATAATACCCACTCTTCCAACGAAAATGCGGCGCCAGAGGAACAAGGCTTACCGTATCAATAAGCGCATGGGGAGCCATCTGGCTCATCTGCGAGGAGGCCATGCCACTGCCAGGCCCAAGCTCAAGGATATTGATTGCTTTTTCCTCTCCCTGTTCTTTCAAAAGCCTTTCCAGCAACACTCTCCCATTTTTTGAAAAAGACCGCACGTTCTTATCATAAACTTTTTCAAAATGGGAAAACTTAAAGTTTTCCATTCCTCCCAGCCCATGCTTAATCAAACCCTGGTTTTCTGCTTCTTTAATATCCTCCATATAACCTTGCATGGTGGGTTCTGGCGGCGTTGCCATAGCATGATCAGAAGGAGCCCTTTCTTTGGCAAAAACAACATAGTCTGTTGGCTTGCCATTTAATCCTTGATACCGCCCCTTATCAGCCGGGCGCCAGGCGTCATCATTTTTTGTTATCCGAAAAAGCGCGGCTAATGACTGCCTCGACTTGGCCTGAAGCGGATATTCCACGGCAACACTCCCGCCCAAGACAACTTTTCTTAAAAGGGCCTGATAAAATGAATCCGGCAATTTTCCGACATAATCATCAATATGGCTGATACGAATATGCTGGTAAGGCCCGCGCAAAAGATTCTGCGCCTCGCGAACATCTCCCCGGCGGACAGTAACCAGGTTTTCTTTGCCAAAATAGCGCCTGGCCTCATTAAGGTATGCCTCAATAAAATAAGAATTATCAAGCATCACAACCGGGGTTGTGAGCCTTGCCATATACTGGGCGGCCCGCGTACCCGCCGCGAGGTCCGCCAAAGGATAGGCAGATTTTGGGGGAAGCTGATCGGCCAAGGGAAAAACTTTTCGAAAAACGCTTCGATCGCTTTTGCCAAAATATTTAATATGATGGCGAAACGCGGTTTCGCCAAGCTTCCACAAAAAGGCGCGCGCCTCCTGCGCCCTGGCATTATCTTTGTTGGCCTGGTCCATAAACGCAATTAAATCCATCATAAAAATCTGATAATCAAAACTGCCCAAGTCGAATTCATTAAAAACAGGGTCGTGCCTGTCTTTATAAGCATGCATCAGGGTTGTTAAAACAAATTCGCTTAAGAAAATATTAATGTTTTTTTCATACTTGCGGCTTCTGACAACATAATCTCTGATGCTTTCAGGGATAAAGGATTGCGCCTTGCCCTCTCCGTAGCGTTTTTGAAACACAGGGTCTTTGAGCAGGATGTCCCAGGGCGTTCTTTTGTCTTTTGCCAATCGCCCGGCGTCATAGGCCTTCATGGCGCTGTCGGCCCTCATCCAGAGCGTCATGGTCATGCCGCCATTTTCTTCCCGCTTGTATTTCAGAGCGACACGCCGTCCTTCCGCAACCAAACGGCCATAACTAAAAAACCCAACCCCGCCGTCTTCCAATAAATTTTTTTCGCCGCGAACCCTGAAATTAGTTAATTCCCGGGAAGTTAATTTTGAATTCTTTCTGATTTTAGCCCATCTCTCGGAGCTGATAAATGGCTGAAAAAGAACCAATTTAAGGATCTTTACCCCGCGGGCACTCTGCATGAGAGAGACATCTGCTCTTATGGCCTCGCGCCTGTTTTCATTCTCGCTCTCGTGATAAAGATTAATAAAAAGCTCCCGAACAAGCTCTTCCTGCGCGCTTCCTGAAAGCCACCCCGTAAGCTTGACAAAAAAACTGACAATGTCTTCTTCGAGAGTACCTATATTGGAATAATGCCTTCGCACGAGTTCATTGGTCGGTAAATTTTCAATATCAAGAGTCCCTGGAAATGAAATTTCTTTTCCCCCTCTTAGGGCTTGTACGGGCCGATTGACGATCTGAAAATCCGTCCTGACAACCATGATCCGCCCCAAACTGCCTTGAGAAAGCATGGACGCATCATGCGTAAAGGCCAAAACCAAGGGCAACGCCTGCCCGAAATCCATTCCGCCGGAAAAATATTTTCTGGGAAGGATTTCCTGGGTCAGGGTGTCTTTTTCTTCTTTGATCAGGTTAAACGCACCCTTTTTAAAAGCCTCAACATACTGC
>JADFYI010000008.1:0-14345 GCA_015233145.1 Candidatus Omnitrophota bacterium | reverse complement strand
ATTTTTTGGGCAATGGCCGGGTCGTCGACATTGACCCCTTGAACCTTCTTTTGGTTGACATAGGCCGAGGAAAGGAGGCTCTCTTTGATTTTCTTTTTGTACCATGCGGCCAGAATAAGCGAGTGATAAACCTGACGGAGCTGGGCAAAATTTTTCCCTGTATTGACCTCGTTTTGAAGTGCAGGAATAATAACTTCGCGAAGCACTCCTTTGGCAATTTCATTTTTTGCCCCACCATTCTTTCCCTGCGCCAGATAATCGCTCTCCAGCATGACTTTAAGATGCGCTTCAACAACATACGCAACAGTTGCCTTTTCAAATACCACGGCTTTACTCGGGACTATCCACACTTTATTAAAGGTATCAACCGGAATATCGGTTGTGCCATACTTCTCATACGCCCTGGCATACACTTTTTTCCAAAACTCCTTACCTAACGCATCGTCAGGGTACAGTGCCGAGGCTGTGAGTTGTTTGAGGATATAATCCTGGGCCAGTAAATCCCGGCCCATTTCCGTCTGGCCAAAGGCCTCGGGGACAATGCGGTCTTTTTCATACGGTGAGAGGTTGACCCAAAGGTCTTTGTCAGGAACTGTGAGGGCGGTGAGAAAATAACGGATCAGTTTTTCAGATTCCGGGTGTAACGATGCGCCCCCATCGCCCTTATCCAGAATAAAATCAAACTTAAGCGGGTTGTCAGGGTAAACCTTGATGCCTTGAAGAATCGGCGGATTAAACGCAGGGCTTAACGATACCCGCTCACCCGGCGCCGGGAAATCAAGAATGGACTGGGCATAAGCAGGCCCTGCCACGCTCGTTGTTAACAATGCCGACAAAACAACAAACGCCACGACTTTACGCCATAAATAGCAAAAAAGCACCCTTTTCATACGGTGCTAAAGTATAAAATATTATTAATACTAATGCCAATTTATCTATAAAACAGGAAGCACGCAAACCGCGTAGGTTTAGTCAGGTTATTGACTTATCTGAACCTGCGCGGTTGGCCGTCCAGAGGCGGCGGCAATACGCTAGAACGCTTTATAATGATTAGTTAACGGCAGGCGCCAGTCTTTGCCAAACGCGCGTTTGGAAATCTTGACGCCAGGAGGAGCCTGACGGCGCTTATACTCACTTCTGTCCACCAGGCTTATGACTTTGCGAAGGGCAGGCTCTTGAGCGCCCTTCTTGAGCATTTCTTTAAATGAATGGTGTTCTTCAACGTAAGCCACCAAAAGCGCGTCAAGTTCAGGATACGGCGGCAAAGAATCCTGGTCGGTCTGGTTTTCACGCAGTTCCGCTGAAGGCGCGCGGTCAAAAACCGAGCGCGGAATAACTTCACACCCGGCCCGGTCATTGACAAGCTGTGACAATGCATAGACTTTCATCTTTAAAATATCTTTAATCACCGCATATCCGCCGGACATATCCCCGTAAAGCGTGCAATAACCCGTGGCCATTTCACTTTTATTGCCTGTGGTCAAAACCAGCCAGCCGAATTTGTTGGAGAAAGCCATCAGGATATTGCCGCGGATGCGCGACTGGAGATTTTCCTCGGCAAGGCCGAAAGGAAGGCCTTGAAAAAACGGTTCAAGCAGTTTGAGGTTTGCTTCAAGGACGAGCTGTATCGGAATTTCATGGAATTGGATGCCAAGATTTTGCGCAAGCTGGCGCGCATCGTTTTTCGTGCCTTCGGCATTGAATTTTGTGGGCATGGAAATCCCGACAACATTGGAGGCACCCACCGCATCACAGGCAATGGCCGCCACCAAAGAGGAATCAATCCCGCCGGAAAGGCCGATCAGAACCTTTTGAAAACCATTTTTCGTAATGTAATCGTGAGTCCCCAAAACAAGGGCATCATAAACTTCGTCAATCGGCAAAAGGGGCTCTGGCAATGCGGGAAGAAATTTTGGCTTTTCAGATACACCCAAAGATTTGAGCACGACCGCTTTCCTGAAAGTTTTTTTCGAAGGCGCGGCATTCATATCCGCCATGACCAAATCTTCGGAAAACTGCATGCCGGCTGTTAAAAGTTTGCGCGACGGGCTTACCACCATGCTTGCACCATCAAAAACAATTTCATCCTGTCCACCGACAAGATTGACATAACAAACATACGCCCCTGCCTTTTGGGCCCAGGAAGAAACAAGCTTTAAGCGTTCCGCCCTTTTCCCTGCTTCATAAGGAGAGCTTGAAATATTAATAAGCGCCTTAACGCCTGCTTTGGCCTGACGCGCCACAGCGCCGTCATTGACCCAAATATCCTCACAAATACTGACCCCCACGGGAACCCCATTAAGGACAAAAATCCCATCCCTATCCCCGGGGGTAAAATACCGCCTCTCGTCAAAAACACTGTAATTGGGAAGGGCCTGCTTGTGATAGACAAGGCGAACCTTGCCGGAATGGATCACTGCCGCGGCGTTATAAAGCTCACCTGTTTTACCGCGGTCCACAAAACCAACCACAGCCACAATCCCGCGGACGCCGGAGGCAATTTCTTTTAATGTTTTTAAATTACTGGTGATGAAATGTTCTTTCAAAAGAAGGTCTTCCGGCGGGTACCCGGTCACGCAAAGCTCAGGAAACGCCACAATGTCGGCGCCGGCAGCCTTTGCGCGCGCGCAAAACTCCACGACCTTGGTTTTGTTGCCAACCAGGTCGCCTACCGTGGCATTAATTTGGGCTAATGCAATGCGTAAAGTCATGAGGATAGTTTACTCGAATTTTTCATTATTTTTAAAAAATTTTCACACAACACCCTGGCGCGGGTATCAAAATCAGATTTGACGCGCCTGTAATGTTCCAGCATGTTCTTACGTTCAGGATGACATTCCGCGATCGACCAGTCCTGAATGCTCTTGTCCGTAATCTCCGCATGGAACTGTAACCCATAGGCATTCACTCCGCAACGAAATGCCTGAACAGGGCAACCCGCTGACGAAGCCAAAAGGACAGCGGATGCCGGAGGAGAACACATGTCTCCATGCCACTGGTAAACTTCCATTGTTAAAGGAAGCCCGGCAAAAAGCGGGTCTTTACTGCCTTGCCGGGTCAAGGCAACATCAAACCAGCCGATCTCTTTCTCCGGCGAAGAAACGACTTTTCCTCCGGCAGCCTTGGACAAAAGCTGGCTTCCCAAACAGATTCCCAAGAACGGCACTTTTTGAGCCAAAACCTGCCTTAAAAAAAGGTTTTCGTCTTTTAAAAAAGGATATTTTTCTTCTTCATAAACATTCATCGGCCCTCCTAAACTGATAACAGCATCCAGCTGTGTTAAGTCTGAAGGGAGCCGCTCCCCCTGATGAAGGCTAACAGTCTCCAGGGTAAAACCCGCAGCCTCAAAAAACGTTCCTAACGTTTCCGGGCCTTCGATATCAATGTGCTTGATGAAAAGAATCATCCTGTCCTTCCCCTTTATAATGAAGCCCGGGCAAATAATCGCCCGGGCTTCTTCAATGCTCACTCTCTTCAACGCGGATTAATATAAAAACAGCATCTCCGCGTAAGTCGGTAACGGCCAAAGATCCGCCGGAATAAGGCCTTCGAGCTCATCGGCCGGCTTACGGACTTCAAGCATGGCTGCTTTCATCTTGTCCGTATTGTGTGCTTCAATAGCGCTCTCAAGCGATGCAATGCCTAGAGACAATTCTTCAATAAGCGCAGAAACCTTAATCAAGGAATCCTTTGCTGTCTTGGACTTCCCGCCGGCAGCTTCAACAGAATTAATGGTTGATGCCAGATTGGCCTGATATTCAAGCCCCGCCGGAAGAATCTGAGTTGCCGCAATTGTCATGGCGCATTCAGCTTCATAAGAAAGAACGCTCTTGTAGTTATGCATATAAATTTCATAACGGGACAAAAGTTCTTTTCTGGAGAGAACCGCATACTTCTCAAAAAGAGCCAGTGCTTTTTCGCTCTCATACGCCTTAAGCGCCTCAGGCGTTGTTTTCTTGTTGGGAAGCGCGCGGCGCTCTGCCTCCTGATGCCATTCTTCGGTGTAGTTATCGCCATTAAAAATGACACGCTTATGTTTCTTGATAATGGCCTGTAAAATCGCCTGGAGAGACTTGTTAAAGTCTTTCTTGGCCTTCAAGTCGGCCTCAAGCTGTGTGCACATTTCATCAATCGCTTCTGCAACAATGGTATTTAAAACCACGTTGGCCGCCGCCGGGCTCATATTGGAACCCACCGCGCGGAATTCGAACTTGTTGCCGGTAAACGCGAAAGGAGACGTGCGGTTACGGTCTGTGGCATCGCGAGGCAGTGTCGGAATAACATCAACGCCAAGTGTAATCGTACCGCCTGATTTTGCGCTCTTAGGTTCGCCCTTTTCCAGCTGCTCGACAATATCCGTCAACTGGTCGCCCAGGAAAATCGAGATGATGGCCGGAGGAGCCTCATTGGCGCCCAAGCGGTGATCGTTACCAGGAGACGCCACAGCCGCGCGTAAAAGGTCAGCATGGACGTCAACGGCCTTGATAACCGCGCAAAGAGTGAACAAAAACTTGGCATTTTCATGCGGATTGGCTCCCGGATGAAGCCAATTCTTGCCATCAGTCCCCACCAAAGACCAGTTATTGTGTTTACCGGAACCATTGACGCCGGCAAACGGTTTTTCGTGAAGAAGGCAAACAAGGCCGTGCTTATCAGCAATCTGACGCATCATTTCCATGCAAATCAAATTATGATCAACGGCGACATTGAGCCTTTCGTAAATCGGAGCAATCTCAAACTGCGCCGGAGAAACCTCGTTGTGGCGGGTTTTTGACGGCATGGCGAGCTTCCAGAGCGCCTGATCCAAATCCTCCATGAACGCCAGAATGCGCGGACGAATAGCGCCAAAATAGTGGTCTTCCATCTGCTGGTGACGGGCAGGCTTGCGGCCAAAAAGTGTGCGGCCGGTTTGGATGAGATCTAAACGCTGTTCATAATACCCTTTATCAATGAGGAAATACTCCTGCTCCGGCCCGAGCGTTGCATAGGCTTTGGTCACAGGCTTCACATTGAAAAGTTTTCCGGCGCGATCCATTTGCTTCGACAAGGCCGCAGAAGAACGCAAAAGCGGGGTCTTTTTATCAAGAGCTTCCCCATGATAACCGCAGAAAATTGTCGGAATACAAAGAGTTGTGCCGTCTTCGCCTTCTTTAATAAACGCAGGGCTTGTGGGGTCCCAGGCTGTATAACCGCGGGCCTCAAACGTTGCGCGTAATCCACCCGACGGGAAAGAAGAGGCATCCGGCTCGCCCTGAATAAGTTCTTTGGCGGAAAATTCCATCGCGACACCGCCCTGGCCATCAGGAGCAATAAAAGAATCGTGCTTCTCGGCCGTAGACCCTGTCAAAGGCTGGAACCAATGGCAAAAATGTGTGGCGCCCTTGGACACCGCCCAATCTCTCATGGACGCAGCCACTTCTCCGGCAATCGCCGGATCAATAACACCGCCCTCATTCATTGTTTTGCTTAAAGATTCGTAAGCTTTTTTGGAAAGGCACTCCTTCATGACCTTAAGGCTGAAAACATTTTCGCCATACATAGCCTCGACTGCACTGACGATTTTTTTTGATTTGACTGTCTTTGCCACGTTACCACTCCTTTATGTAAAAGTTAATTTTACAAAAAATAAATTATCCTCTTCCAAAGACACCTTCGTCTCCAAAAGAGGACCTCATTGCCCTGCTTATTTCTTACCTGGGAACTTCATTGAATCCTAAGCAATCGAAAGTATAAGACTCCTGTTTTATTTTGTCAACTTGAAACTTTAAGATGAATCCCTTTTTCAAGGTCAGCCATGAGAAGTATGGACTCTGCAATGTCTTTCATGGACTTGCAGGTGTCCATGCTTTTTTTATTGATCATCCGGTAGGCTGCGTCCTCGGAAAGGTTGTGCATCCTCATCAAAACCCCTTTGGCGCGCTCAACGATTTTCCTGGTTTCCAAAGCTTCCTTGGCTTTTAACGCCTCTTCCATCCAGCGGGTATTTTCAACCGCGACCGCGGCCTGGTTGGCCACCATCTGCAAAATATCCACTTCCCCCTCGGAGAAAATATGCGGCTCCCGGGTATAAATATTAATGACACCGACGGCCTTGTCTTTGACAATCATCGGAATCGCGAGCATGGAGGTAAGCCCCTCTTTCGCGGCCAAATCGCGGTATGCATAACGCTTTTCTTTCCTGACATCTTCCACAACAACGGGGCGCTTGAATTTGACAGCTTCCCCGATAAGGCTTGAATCCACTTTCACATTGGGCTTCTTTTTATAATCATCACTCAAGCTCTGGGTCGCTTTAATGGAAAGTTCAACGCCCTTGGGGTCGAGGAGCATGACCGAGCAGATTTTCGAATTCAGCATCTCGGCTGTCACCAAAACAATGAGATTCAAGATTTCATCCAGATATTTTTCAGAGGTGATCGAATGGCTGACTTTGACCAGCGCGTCAAACTGGAGCGCCTTTTCCCGTGTGGCATCGTAAAGCCGCGCATGCTCAATCACGCCGCCCACCTGACGGGCGATCATGCTTAACAGATCCACAACAGCCTGCGGGTATTCGTGCGGATTTTTATGCTGCAGGTTAATAACCCCGATGGCCTTTCCCTTATAAATAATGGGCAGCGCTAAAAAAGCTTCATACTTGTCTTCAGGCAAAACATCAAACGCCTTAAACCGCGGATCGCTGTAAGCATTATCTTTAATCGCCAGGGGCTTCACGTTTTTGGCAACCCAGCCTGTCAGCCCCTCGCCGACTTTAAGAGTCACAAGCCCCACCTCTTTTTTATGCGAGGTCTTTGAGGCGCGAAGGACCAGATTTTTGTGCATATCATCAAAAAGGTAAACAAACACGGAATCCGCCTTGCCGATTTCAGTCACAGTGCGGACAACCTCGGCTAAAACGCCGTCAAAATCAATGTCTGAAGTCGTGATATCAACGATCTTGCGCAAAATTTTCAGTTCATTGGCAGGTGACAGGGAAAGTTTATTTTTGGGCATAAAAAATCCTAAACGTTAACGGGGTTTTTAAAAAGATAACCGTACACCACACGGGCATCCGGTGTCAAGCATCTTCAAGGCCTCACATCATCTTATATTTCGGGCCTTCGCCTCCTTCAGGCGGAGTCCAGACAATATTTTGAAAAGGGCATTTGACCGCGCACGTGCCGCAATGAACGCAGTTGGAGGCGCTGATGTGCACCCCTTCCGGCTTCCAGCGGTAAACCTCGACGGGACAAAACGCGGTGCAGGGGCTTTGCAGTTCTTTCTGGCAGCGCTGGCAAATATCATTGTCAGGAATGATCAAATGCGACGGCTCGTCTTCCCTGTGAAAAGTTCCCGAGAGCGAGGCAAATGTTTCCCGGTTGACCGCGGGGGTAAAATTTCTTTTTAACGAAGCGCCTCTTGTTGTGTGCTCATGGTCGAGGCCCATGGGAATGCGGAGCGGCATGAACGCCTGAATCCTCGAAAGCGGAGCGCCAAACAGAACCCCCCACTGGAAAACCGCGCGATAATTTTTAGCATGGCGCAAATCTTTTAAAACCCCGCGCGCCTCCAGGTTTTGCTCATAAGAAGCGAGAGAATCCGCGGAACAGTCTCCCTTGCCCCAGGCCTCTGCAACCGCATCCGCCGCGGACATGCCGGAAAGAACCGCATAATGAATGCCTTTAATTTTTTCCATGTTCACAAAGCCTGCGCCGTCCCCTGCAACGAGAGCGCCGTCTGTCCAAAGCCTGGGCAGCGCAAAAAAACCGCCTTCAGGAATGGTTTTGGCTCCGGCGGCCACAAGCTGTGCCCCCTCCAGTAATTTGGCCACAAAAGGATGCGTTTTTAAATATTCAAATTCCTGCTCAGGGTTTAAATCCGTATATTTCCAGTCAAGCCCCAAAATCAGGCCTGCGGCCAGATGATTCTGGCCCATGCTGTAAAAAAATCCGCCGCCAAACACATCAGGCCGGCTTGGGAAGCCCAGCGTATGAATAACACGGTTAGCGCCAAAATTGTTTTGAGGAGGAAGTTTAAAAACCTGCTTGATGCCAATGGAATAAACCTGAGGATTGACGTTTCCGCCGATCTTGGCGCTGTATTCGCGCGACAAAACGCCGCGCGAACCGTCGGCCAAAATCGTCACTTTGGCCAAAACTTCTTCTCCGGCCTGGAAATTTTCGCCTTTTCCGCCGTCTTTGTTCCTGCCCTGGTCAACCAGGCGCACGCCTTTGACCGCGTTTTTATCCCATATAAGCTCACGGGCAGAGAGCCCCGTATAAACATCAACACCAGCCTTTTCCGCTTTTTCTTTCAGCCACGCCACCAAACGGGAAAGCGAAATCAGATAATCACCTTTGTGTTTCATGCCGCCGGGAACAATTATCTCCGGAAAACGGAGGGCCTTGCCGCCCGGCGCTAAGAAATAAAGCTCGTCTTCTTGAACGGGAACCATTTCAGAGAAGAAAGATCCGGCCTCTGTGCGCCAGCCCGGCAAAAGTTCATCAAGGCAGGCGGCTTCAAATGCGGCCCCGGATAAATTGTGGTAGCCCGGCTGCGCGGCCTTATCAAGAACCACAACCGAAGCATCCATCTTGAGGGCGCTTAACTTCTGCTTAAGCCGTATGGCCGCGGACAATCCCGCAGGCCCTGCGCCAATAATAAGAACATCAACATCCATGCCATGCCTCCTACCGCGATTCACTCAATGCCTTTAATGTTTTTAACCCCATTTGACCATCGGGCGAAAGGCTGTGGTCCTGTTGAAAAGATTTAATGGCCTCACGCGTGTTTCCGCCAAGCTGTCCGTCAATCTTCCCTGGGTCATAACCTGCTTTTTTAAGGGCTTTCTGGACCGCCCGGCCATCCAGATGCCCTTTATGAAAAAAAGGCCCCTGCCTGTAGAATTCAATCCGTTCCCAGGTGGCTTTATCCACAAAACGCGTTACAGTTAAATCCTCTTCAGCCTGGAACCTGGCCACAGCATCCCGGGTGCCTGCGCCGAATTTCCCATCAGCGCGGCCAATATTATAACCAAATATTTTTAAAACCTGCTGAAGTTCTTCAACTTTAGGGTTGTATTGGTTAAAAACAACTTCTCCGAGGTTTTTTCGTTCCTCGCCGCCGGGTTTATGCAAAACGCTGTAAAGCATGTCGCAGCCCGTAGCCAGGAAAAGAATCATCAATAAAGATAAGATTTTTATTTTTACCACTTCAAGTCCACCTGCCGCCTTCGGCTAACCGCGCAGGTTAGACCATAAAAATAACCCAATCAAACCTGCGCGGTTTCTAGCGGTGATTTTAAAGATTTCATTTCTATTTTTGTAATCCATTTATAATAATACAAATATGAAATTACTGGAAGCTATCAAAAAAATCCTTTCCTCTAATACTGGAGTGATCTGGCTTTTATCCCTTGCCGGCGGGCTTCTTTACTTAAACTGTCTTCCCAACGAAATGTTCTGGGACGACAACGATTTTATCCTTCACAATATTTATATCCAGGACTGGCAATACTGGACAAAATTCTTTACGGACAACATTATCTCCGGGGCGCATTTGATCAGCAACTACTGGCGGCCCATGCTGCAGTTTGTTTTCGCAATTGAATGGCATTTGTGGGGCAACTGGGTTTACGGCTGGCACGCGGTTTCGATTTTATTTCACACGGCCGATGGCGTCCTCATTTTTCTCATCATCAAAAAACTGCGGCAAGAAGACCACTGGCTGGCATTTTTAACCTCGGCCATGTTCATTATCCACCCTGCGCAAACAGAAGCCGTGGTTTATCCTAACGCCATGGGCGATTCGCTGGCAACATTTTTTATCCTGCTGGGGATTTATTTTTACACGCGAAGTGCCGGAAAAATGCTTAACAGGCACTATTTTCTTGCCCTGGCATGCTATCCTTTGGCCATCCTTTCCAAAGAAACAGGCATCCTTCTGGTCGCGTTTCTGGCGATCCTTGACTTTTTCATGCTCCATGAGCCGCGCTGGAATTCCGTCGGGAAAATCTTCAAAAGGCTTTCGCCATTTATGGCGATTGCCATCGGCTATATTATCCTGCGCGCCACAGTGCTGAATTTTTCAAACTCTTTTAATTTTTACAATGAAAGCAATGCTTTTACCAGCCATACCGGCACACGCATCCTTACCTTTTTTAAGGTCCTGTCCCTTCATGCCGGATTTCTTTTTATTCCTTATGATCTGCGGGTCGAACGCGCCCTGGAACTTCCAAAATCCATCCTGGAACTTGATGTACTGTGGGGCATTGCCCTTTTGACAGGGCTTATAACCGCGGCCGTAAAATATTGGAAAAAAACGCCGCTCATCACATTCGGCATTGCCTGGTTTTTAATTGCCCTGACCCCCACGTCCAATATTTTTGTCATCATTAACGGCATGGTTTACGAACACTGGCTCTATACCGCCATGATCGGATTATGGCTTGTGGTATTCTGGCTGGGAATCCGCCTGGCCGGAAATAAAACTCTCCGCCCCTGGCTCGTTTTTTTGACTGCGGTTGTTTTTATCGGATTTTCTGTCCGCACAATGTGGCGCAACACCGACTGGCGCACCGCCATCGGGTTTTATGAAAAACTCGCGCCAACCTGCCCGAAAAGTTACAAGGTCATCAACAACCTCGGTATGGAATACGCTGAAAAAGGCCTTGCTGACAAGGCGGAAATCGCTTACAAAAAAGCCATCGCGCTCGACCCTAAAAACGCGGTGGCTTACCACAACCTTGCCAACATCTACGCAGGGAGAAAAAACGAGGAACTCGCGATCCAGTATTTTGAAAAAGCCATTTCTCTGCAGGAAAATTTTATTTTTTCTTACAGAGCGCTTGCCCAGCTTTACGTTAACAAAAAAGAGTTTACCAAGGCGCGCGTGCTCCTTGAAAAATACTTTAACCTGAGCGACGACAAAGACTTTACCATCAATGCCCTGATCCAGCTGGCGCTTCTTGAAAAAGACTACGACGCTGCCAGAAAATACATCGGGGTTGCCCTGCAACTGTCGCCTGGCAACCCCGGTCTTATGGCACTCCTTAGAAAAATCAATAACAACGAAACCCAGTCACTGCTGCCGAACGAATAAACGCAGTAAATCAGCTTGCCGCGCCTGCAAGCTCCCTTTCATGAGCTGTTGCGCCTAAAAACACAGGAAGATTATTGAGCGGCGTCACCTGCAGGATCACGGGTGTCAATCCGCTGAAATCGCCTTTTTGAAGCATGGCAGGGTCCATATTAAAAAAAAAAAAACGTTGTCCAGATTGAAATCAATACCGCCCAAAGGATCTGAGGAAGCCAAATCCTCTTGCTGAACCTCTTCTTTTTGCGCAGGATCAGAAAAATCCTTCACCGGAATCCCGACTGATAAACGGGTATTTAACATCTTAATGTACTGCTGAGCCCTTAGGATCAACATATCATCCCCGAAAGATTTTTTATAAATAACACGATATTCCTTATATCCCGCGCCATTAAATCTTCCCCGCAAATAATATGTCACCTCAGCAATCCGTCCGCCGGAGGTAACTCTTACAGTATTGGCTGCTGTCTCATATTTCTTACGATCAACAATATTATACCCGCTCACCTGTTCTGAAATAAGCACCTCAGGGTACCTTTTTTGAAACTGCTTATGCACTTCATCTTGCGCTTTTTGCAGCTCTTGGGGATGCCACATGGCATTAAAAACATAAGGAATATCCAAGCCCTCCTGAAACAACAGGGTTTCAATAATTTCAGGACTCTTCACCAACGAGCTCAGTTGCTCGCCGCTCGCGCCGTATAAATAACCTGCAGGAAACTTATTTTCTCCGTTCATAATACTATACGCCATGGAAATAAGGCCTAAGCGCGTCAGGGTTGCGGACACTGGCTGGTCCAGGCCTAAAACATTTACAACAGAAAGTTCTTTATTGCGAATAAGAGTATCCCTTAAAATATCACGTCCCATATCTTCTTTACGGTTCGTATGGGCAAAAACAATATCCATCTTGGGATAGGACTTTTGGATCAAATACAACTTCCCAAAAGTATCCAAATTGGGCAATATCTCTGCTGTGGCCAAGACCTGGTTAAATTCCTCCTCGGTCTTAGCCGCAAGCAAATCATTGATGACTTTTACTCGACGTCCCTGATCATAAACAATGTCCGCAGCAATCTTTTCTCTTTGTGCCTTATTAAATTTGCTGTTGCCGGCAAGCATACTCTCAAAATGTTCCGGTGAGGTAAAAAATGGACGAGCACCCATAGATGTTAAGAGGCTTTGCTGCTTTAAAAGATACTGCCAGGCCTGCCATCCTCGTATTCTGCCGGTCATTTCACCAGGAGGGGCATTGTCATCCCCTGTATAATATTGGAAGCTCTTAGCTGCGTAATATTGAAAATACTGGCGTATTTTAGGATTACGCACATCAGTAAAACCGACCAATGTCCCTTCAATCCTGTCAGGAGCAAAGACATAAAAATGGTCTCCACCCGCAGTATAAGCCTGTTTCACGCGAGGCCCTTTGGGGGAACGATTTTGAGATCGGCTCCAGACAATGTTTCCAAAAACTTCTTCACCGTTCCAAACCTTAATATCTTTATGGGCAGGAAGGATGGTCACCAACCCGGCAAAAAGCTTATTAACTTCATTAGCGAGACCCACCCGTTGGGCAAATGTCCTTTCAATATCTGCCTTGCGGGGATCAAATTCCGAGACATTGACATAAAATGTATCCACACCGCTTTCGACATAGGCTGTGAGAATGGTGACAGCCAAGTGCGCAATCGTAATAGGATTAAATTTTGATGACAACTGGCCTGCGGATGTATATGTGTTAAAAGTTCGTGTGGCACCGCCAAGGTTTTCATACGCTGGAAATTCCTGCTTACGATTTGCGCCTTCAAACAATATCTGAATAGCCATGAGAGACATCATAACCTCAACGCGATTCAAAATTTCCTGTTGCGCAGCTTTTGCGACTTTAAGTCCATCTTCATTGACTGTCATATTTCTTAATTCCGGCGTGTTTGAGAAAATCCCATCGACTGCAGATTGAATAGGCGTGTCACCCGTAGCCCACAAAACACTCTTAAAATTATTAACAACTTGTTCAATCTTTTCAATTTTCTGAACAAACAAAGGTTGAGACTGATATGTTTTTTTTGCCCAATCAAAAACAGCCTTCGCAGCCTTCCCTTTGACAAGGAGATCCGCCTTCTCCCAGGCATCACGATTGTTAGGATAAAGATACTCCGGGACAATCTTGGCTATTGCCAGAAAAATCAACAGCCCTGTGACACGATCAAACGAACCTGTCCCGGGATCCGTTGTTTTAAAATCGTCAGACAAATATAAAATTCTCCCTTTCCGATCAAAAACAAACCCTTCTTCCAGCCCTGAAACTTTCATGATTTTTATTCTGTCAACAAGCCCATCGACGCCTTCGACCTGTCTTGCGCTATTGATTTGACTTGCAAACTCTGTGGTGACATCCCTTGCCGAAGAAGCCACTGGAACCCACTGGGCATCATGTCTATTGGATTGCGACACAAGATTAGATAAAAAGGGCGACTCGTTTGCCGCCCCCTGGGCTGCATCCGCTGCCCGGTCCATGCGCGCTGAAAAAACCGCGAGCTTTTGATCATTTTGCGGAAGCATGGCCTCATCGGAAACAAAGGCAATGCGGCTGTCGTTTTGCGCGATGGCCTGGGAATAATCAGCCACTGCCCCACCTGAAAAATATTTGCGGGGAATGGTTTCTTGTGTCGCGGCATCAACATCTTCCTTGATATAGTTGTAAACGCCTTTTTTAAACGCTTCCACATACTGCGCGTAAATCTGGTCTTTGACCGTCTTATCAGCAAGTTCACTGCCCGCAATCTTTCCCTTATCCGCAAAACCCGAATTAAGGATGCTGTTTTTGACCTTGACCTTGTACCATGCCGCCAAAAGAAGAGAATGGTAAATCTGGCGTAGATTCGCAAAATTTTTTCCTTCATTCACTTCCCTGGTAATCTCAGGAATCAAGACCTCGCGGACAATCTGGGAATAAATGCTGTTAACATTTTTGGCATCACCCTCAGGGGCAGCTGATGACGTGGCTGAGTTGTTGGCAAGCGCCAGATAATCCTGTTCCGTTAAAACCTTGAGTCGATTTTCAACAATATACGCCGTTGCCCCTTTTTCATAAACTACGGCCTTGTCCGGCATAATCCAGACCTTGTTAAAAGCATCCGTCGGGATATCCGTGACCCCGAATTTTTCCTGGACTTTGGCGTAAACGCGGGCCCAAAAATCCTTGCCCAGCGCGGTTTCCGGTGACGTTATGGTGGCGGCAAACTGCTTTAAAATATAGTCCTGCTCCAGAA
>JADFYI010000032.1 GCA_015233145.1 Candidatus Omnitrophota bacterium | reverse complement strand
GGCGCGCTCATGTCAATTTTGGCGCGGAGAATGCGCTTGCCGTCAGGAAATTCGCCGGCGCGCATGCGCTTAAACAAATCAAGGCTTTCTTCAATGGACCGGTTTCGAAAAGGGCTGTCAATGCCGGGCTTGTCAGGCGCCCCGCGAAACTTGTCGGTGTCTTCGGGGCTAAGATCGCAAACATACGCCTTGCCTTTTTTGATAAGCTCAAGGGCATAGGCGTAAAGCTCTTCAAAATAATCACTGGCAAAAAAAGGAGCGCCATCTTTAAGCCCCAGGCAATGACCTGCCCAGCCGTCAATGAGCCAGTTCACATCTCCTGTAATGGAATCCACATACTCCACATCTTCTTTGGTGGGATTGGTATCGTCCATGCGAAGGTTGCATTGCCCGTTATTTTCAACAGCAATGCCAAAATTCAGGCATATGGACTTGGCATGGCCGATATGAAGGTAGCCGTTCGGTTCCGGCGGAAAACGCGTTATGACACCGCTTGGGAGCTTGCCGTTTTTAACATCTTCCAACACAATGTCGCGGATAAAATCACGCGATTTATTCTGAGCCTCAATATCCATCGTTATCCTTAAGAATTAAACAATTTATGGAATTTTGACTATTATAGGTGGGTAAGAAAAAATATCAAGGATATCAAGCAGCCTCTCTAAAAAAACCCTTAACCGTACTTTATGCCGAGGCTGTTTGAAACGGAAGGCGGATCGTAAATGTGGAGCCTTCACCCGGCTGGCTTTTAACAGAAATTTCGCCTTTATGCCTTTTAATAATGCCATAAACCACGGAAAGCCCAAGCCCTGTCCCTTTTCCAACGGGCTTGGTGGTAAAAAACGGTTCAAAAAGCCGCCCCAGGACTTCAGGCCCCATCCCGCAGCCGGTGTCCTCTACTTCAACAACAACATCCGGATCTTTCAAATAAGTCCTGATTGTAATCGTGCCCTTGTCTTCAATGGCCTGGCAGGCATTTATCAAAAGATTTACAAACACCTGATTCATCTCATGGGGATAACACAAAAAAAGCGGGAGATCAGAATACTCTTTGACAACCTGAACTTTATATTTCAATTCATTCCAGACAATATTCAAGGCAAAATCAACGACTTCATTGATATTGGAATTCTGGCGCTTTTCCTCATCCACATGGGAAAACGTTCTTAAATCCTCGACTATCTTTTTGATGCGCAGCGCCCCAAGCTTACTCTCCTCAACCAGGCTCGGCAAATCCGAAAGGATAAAATTCATGCGGAGTTTTTTCTTAAGAACCTCAAGGCTCTGTGACATGCTTCGGGATTCCTCATCCCCCCTTTTGGCAAAAAACTCATCGATTTTGGCATACTGGGCAAACACGTCCTGAAGGGTGCCGTGATATTTTTCCAGCATTTCAAGATTGCTCAGCATAAATCCCGTCGGATTATTGATCTCATGAGCGACCCCCGTGGCCAGCTGGCCCACAGAGGCCATCTTGGCCGACTGCACAAGCTGGCCTTGCGTCAGTTTGAGCTTGTCGTAAGCCTTTTCCAGCTCCTTGTTTTTCTCCGCCAGCATATCCGCATATTTTCCACGCACCTCGGCCTCGGATGCCTTGCGGACAGCCGCCTTTTCTTTCTCCGCCAGGACAATGTTTTCAACGGATATCCCGGCCTGCAACGCCAGTGTCGTTAACAAATCAAGCTCATGCACGCCAAAAAGGCCTTTCACGAGCCTGTTATCCAGATACAAAAGCCCCATCATCTGGTTATTTTTTGTTTTTAACGGAACGCACAAAATGGAACGCAGGCCATAGCGCACAACACTGTTACGGCTCTTAAATTCCTCGTCACTCGCCGCATCCGTAATCACAACCGCCTCGCCATGGGCCAGAACCTTGTCCATCACGGCCTTGCTCGTCTGAAAAGCCTCGCTGCTTAATGCATCTTTGGAAACATTTTTTGAGACCGTAAGAACAAGCTCTCCTTTATCCCCGCTGTCAATATCAACGCCTTCAATGACACCTTTATACAGCATCAAAAACCCGCGCTCGGCGCCAACCACTTCGACCGCGCTATCCACAATTTTTTCCAAAAGCTCGTTTAAATTCACAATAGCGCTCAGATACTGGCTTACCCGGATAAGGCTTTTGAGCTTTTGCTCTGTCCTAAAACGCTCCTGCACCGTATAATTTTGCACGTTTTCAGGATTCATTTTTTTCAAACTCTCCTTGCGCCATTTCATAAGGAAGCCGAACCGTCAACGTACTGCCGGCCCCTGGCTGGCTTTTTGCAAAAATTTCTCCCTTATGCCTCTGAATAATGCCGTAGGCCACTGAAAGCCCGAGCCCTGTCCCCTGGCCGATGGGTTTTGTCGTGAAAAACGGCTCAAACAGGCGCGCAATGATTTCCGGCGGCATGCCTGACCCCGTATCAATCACTTCCACAAAAACACTTTTATCATTGAGGTAAGTCCTGACTGTAATCACACCCTTGTCCGCAATAGACTGGACCGCATTGATGAGTAAATTGACAAAAACCTGGTTCAATTCCTGGGGATAGCAAAGGATGGGGGGAACATCGCCATATTCTTTAACAGTTTCAACCTTAAATCGCAACTCATTCCATACGATGCTCAAAGCCGCCTCTATGATTTCATTAATATTGGAAAGCTGGAGCTTTTCTTCATCCACGTGAGAAAAAATCCTCAAGTCTTCTACGATCCTTTTGATGCGCAGGGCCCCGGCCTTGCTTTCCTCAACCATTCCCGGCAAGTCCGACATAATATAATCCCACCGGTTTTTTTTCTTCAGGACAAAAATATCCTCGGCCAGGCGCACGGCATCAGGATCAGGAATTTTAAGCAAAAGCTCTTCCGCCAAATTATAGCCCATAAGCATTTTTTGAATGTTCGCGAGGTACTTCTTAAGTATTTCCAGGTTGCTCAGCACAAACCCCGTCGGATTATTGATTTCATGCGCCACGCCCGCCGCGAGCTGCCCCACAGAGGCCATCTTGGCCGACTGCACAAGTTGGCCCTGTGTCAGCTTCAATTTTTCGTACGCTTTTTCAATTTCCTCGTTTTTCCCGGTCAGCATGTCCGCATACTTTGCGCGCATTTCCGACTCAGACGCTTTTCGCACCGCCTCTTTTTCTTTTTCCACAAGAATCGTATTTTCAACCGAAATCCCTGCCTGGACAGCCAGTGTCTTTAACAGCTCCAAATCCTGGTTCGTAAAAAGATTTTTTAAAAAACGATTGTCCAGGTAAATGAGGCCCAGCATCTGGTTGTTTTTGGTCAATAACGGGACACATAAAATCGATTTCAACCCATAACGCATGGCACTTTCGTTGTTTTTCAATTCCGTATCGCTCGCCACATCCATCACCACCAAAGGCTCATTATTGCTCCGAACCTTATCAATCACACTATTGCAAATTTGAAACTCTTCGTTTTTTAACGAATCTTTTTCAATATTACGGGACGCCATTAAAACGAGCTCCCCTTTATCTTTTTTTTCAACATCAAAATCCGCAATCACACCTTTATGCAGCATCAAAAACCCGCGCTCAGCGCCCACAACCTCAATGGCGCTTTCCACAATCTTTTCCAGGAGCTCATTTAAGTTCACAATCGCGCTTAAATACTGGCTCACCTGGATAAGGCTTTTAAGCTTCCGCTCTGTCCTTAAACGCTCTTGCGCCCTGTAAACTTCTTCAAGTCCCACGTTTGATTCCTTCTCATAAGCCAATAACTCTTTAAGCCTTTGAAGGTAAAGCCCGGCGTTGATTTCTTTAAAAATTATTTGCGCTTTTTTAAAATTTTCCTGCGCCTCTTGGGTTTGGCTGGAGTTCTTTAACCACAGGCCATATTCGTAATACCCTTTTGCCGCCTCCATCCTGCGGCCGATCTTCTCATTCCATTGGATGCTCAAAACTAAATATTTTCGGGCTTTTTTCTGATGGCCTGCCAGCGCGTAATAACGGCCCATGGCCCTTAACGCCGGGCCGTAATGTGTTGGCCAGGACCTGGTCTGCGACAAGGCATGGCGGCACGCCTCTTTGATTTTCTGCAGTTTTTTCCTGGTCTGGGAAGCCTCATCATGAATATATTGCCCAAGATACGCCTCAGCCAGGGCCGGATAAACGTGATAAACGCATTCTTTATAAAAATTATTTTTCTCCACAAGGTCTTTGGCTTTTTCAAGCCATTCCACAGCTTTGGCCCAATCTTCTTTCTCGATATACAAAATTCCGGAATTAATCGAAGAAAAACAGTAAATAAAAACGATCTCTTTTTTAAGACTGAGCTCCCTGCTCTTTAAAAGCCAGTCCTCAGCCTGGTCAAGTTCTCCTTTTTGAATGCAAACCAACCCCAGCCATCCCATGCTGGAGCTTGTCCCGTAGGAATCTTTCATCTTTTCCGTGATCTGGCGGTATCTTGAAAAACACTCTGTGGCGCCGGAAAAGTCGGCCAGGTCAAGATGGCTCATGCCCTTGGATTGCGCGGTCATGCCCTCTTCCCACTGGTCGCCGATACGCTGAAAAGCCGTGAGCGATTCCTGAAAATAGGCAATGCTTTTGTGATAATCGCCGATCAGCATGTAATTCCAGCCAAAAAACTGCAGGGACTGCGCCACACCCCAGTCGTCTTTCAGCTCTTTTCTCAAGCTGAGTGTTTTTTCCTGCAGGGCAATCGACTTTTTCGACATGGGGATGGACATGATTAATGTGCCGTACATCCCTGTGCCGATGGCAAGCTCTTTTGATTTTCCGACTTTCATTTCCGCAAGGTTCACCATCCTTAATGTGGAACGGACATACTTCAAAAGGTCGCTTAGGATATAAACCCATGTCAGACGTAAAAAACACCATTCTTTTTCAATGTCTTCGACAGCAGGCGCCTTGTTTTTCTTATGAAGGAGGAGACGCGGGAACATCAAATACATCACACGGATAAAAATTTCTTTCAAAATACCGAGAACCACCTGCAACTTTGTCTGCGGAAGTTTTTCTCCCAGCAAATTAAGGGCTTTGGTTAAATTGTCTTCACAATCTTTCCAAACGCCTTTCTTGAAATAAGCCACCCCCATCTGCTCATACACCCTGGCCTTATCCAGAGCATCCTTTTTTAACGGCAAAATTTGACGGGCGATTTCAATGGACTCATCGTTTCTGCCGATGGTCAGGTACACTGACACCAGCCCTTCCTTGGCCTGTGTGCATTCAGCGCCCTGGCCCTCTCCTTTTTCTTCGAAAAGGGAAATCGCAATATTGTAATACCTGGCCGCTTCCTCGTTGGCGTAGCTGTCTTTGGCCTGCCAGGCGGCCGGAAGGCAATACTCAAGGATCTTTTCTTTGTCATCAGCCTCGATATAATGATAAAGCAAATCAAAAATAACCCTGTCCAACTCTTTGTGGTGCGTTTCCTCTAAAACCCGGGCTATTTTTAAATGAAGGGCTTTCTTCTGGGCATCATTGATGCGCTTGTAAAACGCATCCCGTATCCTGTCATGGGAAAAAACAAAATAGTTTTTGTCTTTGCCGCGCTCGATGAGCTGCAACGACATGGCCTCATCAAGAAAATCAGCCACGTCATCCTTCTTAAGCTCGATACACGATAATAAAAGATTAACGTTAAATTCTTTGCCTATAAGCGCGGCACACGACAAAAGCGTCAGTAAGTCTTCCCTGAGCGCTGTGATCCTCCTTAAAAGCAAGTCCACAATTGTGACCGGAACGCTGATCCTGTTCACATGGTCCCAGTCGATGTCCCAGCGCCGCCCCGTTTCCCGGTACACAATCGCCTTGTCATCCACCAGCTGGCGCACAAGCTCCATGGTAAAAAACGGGTTGCCGCTTGATTTCCCCAGGACATACTGCGTCAGATCTGCGACGTTGTTTTGTTCTTCCAACAAGATTTCTGCTATGAATTTTTTTAAACGGTCATAATCAAAGGCCTTGAGCGGAATTTCTTCGAGCGCGAATCCTTTTTCCTGCGCTTCTTTTTTAATGCGGTGAAGCGGGTGCTTATCAGAAATATCGTTGTCACGATACGTCCCGATAATGAGAGAGGGAGAATTCTTGATTTCACCGCTGATTTCAGCCAAAAGCGACAGGCTGCCCTCATCCGCCCAGTGAAGATCGTCCAAAAACATGACGCACGGCTTTTGTTCTTTGCCGAGACTGCAAAAAAACCGGCTCGCCACCATTAAAAAACGGCTGTTTTCTTTTTCAAGGTCCAAGGGAACAAATTCCTGTGATTCCTGCCCCAGGACCTCTTTCAAATGCGGGTTAAAATTGAGCATGATGCCGCCCAACTGCCCCAGGGCGTCTTTGATGCGGAGAATGCCGTTATTTTTTTCTTCGGAATCCTGTTCAAGCAGGTAATGGATATACTCATTCATGACATCTTTAAAGGGCTGGTAAGGGATCTTATTTTCCTGGGAAAAACATTTTCCACGGACAAACACTCCCTGGCGCTCATAAACGTAGCCCCGGATATCTTCAATCAAACGGCTTTTGCCAAGCCCTGCTTCTCCGGCAATTAAAACAATTTTTCCATGTCCTGAAAAGGTCTCTTTAAAAACTTCTGTTAATTTTTTCTGTTCTTCTTCCCTTCCAATAAGCCGCGTCCTGTAGGTGGGCTTTTTCAGGCGATCCTCTTTACCGATCAGGAAAGACGTTTCACCCTGAAGGTATTTTCTGATATCTAACAAAAGGCCCTTGGCTGTCTGATAACGCTCTTCCGGCTCCTTATTCAAAAGTTTTAAAACGATTTCCTCGACAACCTGCGGAATCTGGCTTTTGATGTCCCGGGGAGAAACAGGCTTACGGGCCGCCTGCTGATGCAAAAGCTCGCCAACGTCTTCCCCCTTAAAAGGCGGCTCTCCGGTGAGCATTTCATAAAAAACAACCCCCAGGGAATAGAGGTCGCTGCGTTCATCGACGAGATTTTTGGTCATGCCCGACTGCTCGGGAGACATATAAGTGAACGTGCCGACAATTTCTTCTTTGTCTTTGATTTCCGTAAATTCAAGAAATTGCGCCAAACCGAAATCCAAAATTTTGACTTCTTGAGTGCCTTTCACCAGCATGATATTGCCGGGCTTTAAATCGCGGTGCACGACCCCCCGGTCATGCACATAGGCCAGGCCCTCGGCCACGTGTTCGGCAATGGAAACAGCCTCTTCCACGGCCAGGAACTTTTCTCTTTTTAACAGCGACGAGAGCGTTTCCCCTTCAAAGTATTCGGTCACAATATACTGCTCGCCGCCCTCTTCTCCTGATTCATATAATTTAACAATGCGGGGATGCTCCAGGTGGGTGATTGCCTTGGCTTCTTTCTTAAACCTGAGCACATTCTCAAGCCAACGCTGCAGGGAACCGTCGCGCTTTAAAATCTTTACAATGACGAAACAAAAATTAATGTTGTCATAAGCCTTATAAACAACACTCATCCCGCTTTCACCGATTTTTTCAGCGAGTTTATACCGATTGGCAACAAGGCGATAGTCCATGGTTTTTATTCTACCAAAAAAATAATCCCCCGGAAATTATTCCGGGGGATTGTTTTTGAAAAAATTATCCCTTAAAAATGAGCCTCTAATGGACTCCCTCAAATTCAGCGATAACATTTAACGGGTAAAAAGGTTTTTTAAAACATTTTTTAATCCCGCAAACCTCAAACAGCGGATCATATCCTTCCTGATAAAACCCGGTCATTGCAAAAATTGTTGTGTTGCGCAAGCGAGTTGAACGATTGATGTCATAAGCCAGTTCAAAACCGTTTTTCCCCGGCATTTTAAGGTCAAGCAGGGCAATATCCGGCTGCACCCGCTCGGCCGTTTCCAAAGCCATGGTCGAATCTTCAACCGCAATCATTTCATAACCGCTTAACTCCAGTGTTTCACGAAGCTCTCCCAAGAAATCCTGGTCATTGTCGACAATAAGAACTTTCTTTGCTGTCATGATTTTTTTTCTTAACAGGGATGCGGCGGCACTTAACCGCTATAAACCCGACCTTTCTTATTTTTCTTTATCATAAACAAATAAAAATTTCCGATAAGAAGCAGTTTCCACTTTTTGCCGACTTCTTTCCACTTTTAAAAAATTTTTTATCGAATTGACCGATAACCGCCGGGAACTCCCTGCTTGGAAAAAACAACCTGCCAAACCTGGTTGCGCCGCGACCGAAAAAGACCTGCGCACATAAGCAAGTAATAACGCCACATCCGGAAAAACTGATCACCATAATCTTTGGAAAATTTTGGCCAGTTATCCTGAAAATTTCTATACCAGGCCATCAATGTCTTATCATAATCCGCCCCGAAATTATGGACATCCTCCATGACAAATAACCCGGCAGATGCCCGGGCAATGCGCTCCATCGAAGGAATCATGGAATTAGGAAATATATACTTATGCATCCAGGGGTCGGTGCCTACTGTGGATTTTAAACTGCCGATCGTATGCAGTAAGAACAATCCCTTATCCGCCAGACAGCGATGGACGATTTTCATGTAATCACAATAATTTTTATACCCCACATGTTCAAACATGCCGATTGAAACGATATGATCAAAAGTGCCGTCAATGTCATGATAATCCTGATACTTGACAGTCACCGGCAGGCCGGCACACATTTTTTGGGAAAACTCGGCCTGTTCGTGTGAAATCGTAATACCTTCAACCCTGACACCGTAATGTTGTGCCGCAAATTTGGCAAAGCTTCCCCACCCCAGGCCGATATCCAAAATGGTCTGCCCTTTTTGAAGGTTCAATTTTCGGCAAACAAGTTCAAATTTTGCTTCCTGGGCCGCGTCAAGTGAATCAACCTCTTTCCAGTAACCGCAACTGTAAACCATGCTGTCCCCCAGCATGGCCTGGTAAAATTCATTCCCTAAATCATAATGAACTTTGCCCACATCATAAGCCCGCGATTTAGGATAATTTGTCAAATACGCCAAAAGCACTTTGCCCAATTCCAGCCACATCGGCTGCACCTGCCGTGAAATACCTGAAGATAAAATTTTTGAAAAAAAGCCATCCAATGAAGGGCAATCCCACCAGCCATCCATGTAGGATTCCCCAAGGCCCAAAGACCCTTCTGAAACAACACGGTGGTAAAATCGTTTGTCATAAACCTGAATATCACTGGGTTTTGAACCATTCACCGAAACACCGCTTAGGTCCAAGAGGTCCTTGATTTTTTTCTCTTCCCAGGAAACGCCCTGCCTTTCTTTTTCCAGGAAAAAATCATTAGAACGCCGCCTGGGAGCGTAATACGTCTTTAACGGATTTACTGCTTGTGTCATTGCTTGTGAACGACTCATGATCCTCTCCTTATTACCAGATGCCAAAAAGCCCTGTTGCTTCAAGACCGCTTTTAAAGATCCGAAGCAACAAGGCCATTTATCGGCGAAAGAAATTATTTATTAACCCTCTCGCCTCTTTAACCCGGCGCAAGTTCTGGAGATTTTTTAAAACCCCTCCACGCATTATTGGCCGGAGAATTGAATGTCCTTTTTTCAAAAACCCCAAATTAAAAATGGCCGTGAAACCGCGGCGCTTTACTTTTTTGCCATTGGCTTCCCGCAACACTCTTCACGCATATCAGACTGAGCTCCGCAGGCATCACATTCATAGGTCTCTTTTTTGTGAGCATTGACTTTAGATTTATTTTTCATCGCAAACACCCCCTCTCTTTCAATGCTGATATTAACCAAATTTCAAAAATTTCAAATGGGGTCTTTCTCCCTTTTTCTGACTTTTTTCTACCAAGGATTCTTGCCCTCAACTTTTTTGTTATCCTCTTCTTTTATCATTATGATCGTAATATTGGCGCTGCCTCATCCGTGAAATAACATGCGCAGACAACTCTCGTCCCTGATTAATTTTATGCATTAAAAAATTATTTAACCTGATTGGCTTTCCTTTTAAAAATCCCATAAAACTCCTCCTTAATAACCCCAAGGGGCTGGCCTCTTTATAAAGCAACGTCATTATGCAATGCATGAATAAATTCCATAACCGTGTCTACCCTGACGACCAAAAACCAGCGGGCCTGAAGAAGATATTTTTCTTCCCCTATGGCCGTATCAGCTTCATCCATAACCTGTGCCACTTCGACATCCTCGGCTTTTCCCAACAGCTGGTAACCAGCATTCTTGCCCGCATCCCAGATAATCAAAGACACCTGCTTATTTTTTTCTAAATTATCAATAGTCTTGGGGCAAAACCAGAAAGACACCTCCACAACCTCTTCCGATTTAAGCCGAATCTCACCAGCTGTCGTAACGTGGGGACACCCTTCTTTGTCAGCTGTCGCAATAAAAAAATACTGTAACTTTTCAGCAATCTCAATGGCCGCATTAATTTTGTCCCAGTTCATTGGCAGACTCCCTGTCCGTAAAGACTTTATGCACATCAATTCACATCAGCTATTTTAAAAATGCGGTCCAAAAAAACATGCATCTCTTCCCAGGATTGCTTGTCAGCTTCGGCATTGTATAAAGCCCCTTTAAGTTCCCCCTTATTAGCCGGATTCGTAAACCCGTGAACAGCCCCGGGATATTTGATGATTCGAAATTTAACATTCGCGCCAGTCATCTCTTTCTCAAAAGTAGCAACCTCAGGTGGCGGGACAAAGGGGTCATCCTCGCCATGCAGGACGAGAATCTGGGCCTTGATGGCTTTGGCATCTTCCGGCGCAGGCGTGCTTAAGCCGCCATGAAAAGTCACAACTCCTTTTAGATCAGCGCCGCTGCGGGCCAATTCCAAAACAGCAGTTCCTCCGAAACAGTAGCCGATTGCCGCCAGCTGCGAAGAATCCACATTCGGCTGAGCCTTGAGCGCTTCCAACCCGGCCAGGGCCCTGTCCCGCAAAAGCTTGCGGTCATTTTTATATTTGGAAGATTCTGCGCTGGCTTCAGCCACAGTTTGCGGCCGCACACCCTTGCCATAAATATCAGCGGCAAAAGCCACATAACCTAACCTGGCCAGCATATCCGCACGCATCTTGACGTAATCATTAAGCCCTGTCCATTCATGCGCAACCAAAACCCCGGGACGTTTCCCTGTAAATTGGTCGTCATAAGACAAATACCCTTCAAGAACTGTATTACCCTCTTTATACTCAATACTTTGAGTCCTTAAACCTGCCCACGCATATGTTGTTAAAGCCAAGATTGATAATAATAAAAAAACAATTCTCATAATTTCCCCTTTGTTTTACTTCCTGGGTGATTTTGCATATTCCATCATGCCCTGAAAATCAACAACAACAGCCGGCTCGTTGCCAACGACCCAGGCATCATGGCCGGATGGCAGGTAAGACACATCACCGGCACGCAGTTCCGCTTCAGTACCATCATCCATGATCACTTTTAAAATCCCGGAAACGTGGTACTGAAAGTGCGGCGCCTCACAGCTTTTGGTTTTTGCGATGGGCTTCACGTGCTCGGACCACTTCCAGCCGGGCTGAAAAACAGCGCGCCCCACCACTCCGCCACCGATTTTAACCAGATCAACCTGGCCTTTCTCAAATTTACGAACCTCATCAGGAGAGTCCATGTGTTTTACTTCTATTTTTTTCATAACAACCTCCTGTGTTTTTTTAATGGTACTCTTTTAATATTATATTAATCTTTTGACGAGCCATGCGAATAGGCGCATTCTCCTATTTGTTGATTTTATTCCACCTGAAAAAGGATCCTTTTTGAGGTGTCTCTTTAACCTACGTGATGGCCTATAGGCCATCCGAGGTTAAAGAGATTCCTTTAAGGATTCTTTTTGAGGTGCATCTGAAGCCTACGTGGTGGCCAACAGCCACCCGAGGCGAAGATGCTGCTATTAATAAGATTCCTTTAAGGATCCTTTTTGAGCTGCCTAAAAACAAAAAAACATCTCCGCCCTTTCGGGTAGGAGATGTTTTCTGTATTACTCAAGCCTCCAAAAGAATCCCTGCCTGCCGGTAGGCAGGCTTTTGGGGGCAGTTTTTCCTCCTCTAATAAGCAAGAAACCCTCTCCCATTCGGGTAGAGGGTTTCTTGCGCTTTGGAAGGAAAAACTGACTCGCTTGGAGTCGAACCAAGACAAACAGATCCAGAGTCTGTTGTGCTACCATTACACCACGAGTCAATGAAATGCTAACCGATCATTAAAAAATAAGCGACCAACACGCTGGCCGCTTTTGAAAGCTTAACAAATATACAAATATCCCTAAGTCTTGTCAAAACAAAAAAATCCGGAAAAACTCACGACAAAACTATATTTTAAGAAGGAATTACCACCAATTGTCCTGCATCCACTTGTCAACCTTGACAGCTTTTTGATACCCATGCTCCACCATGACAGGAACGCTCTCAGCATCCTTCTTTGCCCCTTTTAGGGTCTCGCAGCCTGACAGGAAACCGACCACGGCCGCAATAACCACAACCTTTGTGATGGCCTTAAGCATTGACCTTGGGTTCCTTTCCTTGTAATAATTATTTTTTAAAAGCTTCGCGCAAACGAAAAACTGTTTTTTCTTTTCCCAGCGCCACCATTGTCTCAAAAAGTCCGGGTCCTACAGGGCTTGCTGTAATGGCCACACGCACCGGATGCACCAAATCAGCCGCTGTCATGCCAAGTTCAGCCACCAAGCCGCGGAAAACATTCTCCGTCGAAACATGGTCAAATGATTCCAACGCGTTCAGCCGGTCGGCCAGCATATTAAATTCTTTAAAAAGGTCTGTTTTCAATTCACTGGCGCGGATATCTTCTGGAATTGAAAAATCTTTCACAAAAAGAAAGCCGGCGCGTTCCAGAAAATCCCGCAGCGTCAGCATACGGCTTTTAAAAAGGCCGACAACATTCAAAAGCCACTGGCGGTCGTAGTCATCATTAATATAACCAACTTCCTTCAAAAATGGAACAAGAAGATCAGTTAATTCTGAGGTGTCTTTAACCTTGATATATTCGCCGTTCGTCCACTTGAGTTTTTCCATGTTGAACTGCGCGGCGGTTTTATTGACCTTTTTGATGGAAAACTTTTCGCAGGCCTTTTTTAAAGGCAAAATCTCCTGATTACCCGGCGACCAGCCTAAAAGCATCAAATAATTGACCAGGGCCTCCGGAACAAACCCCTCAGCCCTGTAATCGGTCACAGCCACAGCGCCAAAACGCTTTGATAAACGCGCGCCGTCCGTTCCCATAATGAGCGGCAAATGCGCGAATTTCGGCACCTTAAAACCCATGGCCTCATATATTAAAATCTGTTTGGGGGTATTGGAAATATGGTCTTCGCCGCGAATAACGTGCGTAATACCCATGAGGGCATCATCCACGACACAGCTGAAACTGTAGGCCGGAGACCCGTCAGATTTCATCAGGACCTGGTCTTTAATCTCATCCGTATTAAAAACAATAAGGCCCCGGATCAAATCGTCAAACTTGATGTCCCGGGCCTTCGCGACCGTTAAAAGCACGGCATTGCCGTCGCGGTAAGCCTTGCCCTCGCTGACAAGTTTTTCAGCGTGTTGTTGATACAAAGAAAACCGCTCGCTCTGCTTGTAAAATTCATCCCAGGCAAGGCCCAGCCACGTCATGCTGTCCAAAATCTCTTTTTCGTATTCGGGCTTGGAGCGCTCCTGGTCGGTATCCTCAATCCGCAAAACAAACTGCCCACCCTGGGACCTGGCATACATCCAGTTAAAAAGCGCGGTACGGGCACCGCCTATATGCAAATAACCCGTCGGACTAGGAGCAAATCGAACTTTAATCATACGTTACCTTTTAGCGCACTTCGCGGCCGGCTTTAACCAGATGGTCTACGGTTTTCTCAATACGCGCGCGGTCAGAGGGCTTGAGATCAACAAACTCAATGCCGATGTCATAATGGGAGGGCTTGACTTCTTCGGTGGCCTTGCGCCGGACGATCCAGACAACCTTGCTGGCGCAGGAAATAAGCTCCTCGCCGTCCATAAGGTCAATTTCAATGCCAACCGTCGTAAAAATATCCAACTGGCGCTTGATAATCACGCAAACCCCGCCGATACTGATGTTTTCAGTATGCGTAAGGATGGCATCCTGGCCGTCGGAACGTAAAATTTTAATAAGACAAGGAAATTTCGCACGAGGGAATTTTCTCCTGTTTAACCCTTCCCAGCCCATGAGACACCTCCATTATAAACTTTTGGCTTCCCTTTGAACCCGTGCAATCGAACGCGCACGCCCCGTTTTTTCATCCACATCAATAATGACCCCGCACATAGTCGCGGGAGTTT
>JADFYI010000003.1:165212-168290 GCA_015233145.1 Candidatus Omnitrophota bacterium | reverse complement strand
ATTTCCACCTCCCCATAAGGAAAAAGGTTGGAATTAAAAACTTCAAAGGCTGACTTATGCGCATAGGAAGCTTTTTTCCTGAAATCAAATTCCCGGCTGACAACAATAACACCCGAAGGCACAGGCTTCACAATAACAGCCTTTCCCTCTCGCGGAATCCCTCCAAACTTAAAAAGGGCCTGGGAATCGCAGGGAATTTTAACCCAGCCGGCGCTGAATTTTAAGGGTATCTCATGGTGAGGTAAGCTTTGGTCTTCCAGGTGATAGGAACGCACATCTGCCAAATCCGCCGGAAACCAGGCATCAAAAGGCCTCATGACCTGAGTGACATTCCAAATCCCCCGGGTTACAGGCTCATCTGTTTCATTATGCAATTCTTCAGTTAAAGAAATTTCCCCTGAGGAAGAAAGACGGACACGGCGCACAATACGCAGCCCGGTTTCACGGCAAACAGGGCTTGTCATCACAGCGCTGTCCCCTTGTGACTCCAAGGCATACTGCCCGCAGTCCAGGTCAAGCGGCGGAATCCCATAAACCCATTGGTGTTGAGGGGCAACCCAGGTTTTGTCGCCGCCCCAAAGCCTGAACCCAAAATCTTTTTTGAAGGAGAGGATATCCCCGACTTTGGACAAATCGTAAGTTTTGCCCTGTTCCGGCGGATGGACATACAAAAACTCTTCGCCTTTGAATGTCAAAGACAGAATCCGGCCGCCGATGTCAGGAACAATTCCCAAAGAAACATCGCCGACTGTAAGCCTGAAACCCTGCCAGCCGTAAATACTCTCAGGATGCATCTAGCGCTCGTTTAATCTTCTGTTTGGTTTCGTGGGAAAGGCATTCACAATCAGATGGCGGTGTGTTGGAAAGAAACTCTTCATGACGGACAAAAATCCCGCGTAATGCCTTGATCTGACGGCTGTAAAACGTACAGGTCTTGCACATGGCCAGATGAAGGCGCATGGCGAGAGCTTCACGGGCAGTCAATTTTCTTTCGAAAGACAAGGATACCAGGCGCGCGGCCTGTTTGCAGGAAGTGACGAGTTTGACATCTGTCGGTTGTTCCCAGTTTGATGGCGTATTCATTTTTTCTTATCGAACCAATTCCTTTCCAGGCATTCTCTTAATTGTAATCGTGCCCTGTGGAGCATAACCCAGAGGTTTGTAGGAGAGATCCCCAGCTCCTTACAGATTTCTGTGGTATCCCTGTCATCAAGTTCACGCATGGCAAACGCATGCGCTGTCCGTTTGGGAAGATACTCCATGCACCCATGCAGTGTTTCCCAAAACTCTTTGGAATGAAGCACGGCCGCGGGATCCGGCATCCAGTCTTTCGGATATTTTTTAGGATTATCCATGGCATCATAAAACTGGTCAATGGTCTGCTCTTCTTCTATTTGAAAAGTCTGAAGGTCAGTGACAGGCCTTTCACGAAAATCTTTACGGTAATGGTCAATAATCTTATGTTTAAGAATGCCCACCATCCAGGTCCTTTCCGCCGAGCGTCCGCCAAAAGATTTCTTGCCGCTCAACGCCGCGAGAAAAGTTTCCTGGACAAGGTTTTCCGCCAGGTCACGGTTCCTTAAACGCATCATGGCATAACGGAACAAGTAATCTCCGTGCTGGTCAACCCATGTGGAAGGGGCTGAAAGCTTCTGTCTGGGAAATGGATTTTTATCATCAGGTTTCATGGCAAGGGATCCGGCTTCATCTGCTTGATACGTTTCGCGGCCTGAACGCTCCAAAAATCTTCATCGCCATAGGTCGTGATCACACGATTATAAAACGTGAGGGCTTCCTTCTGGTCACCCAGCATCTGATGGCAATGCCCCAGGTAATAAAGCGCAACCTTGAAAAGCGGGCTTTGGGGATACTGGCCTAAGAATTCATGAAAACGCTCTTTGGCCTCGGCGTATTTGCCTTCCTGATAAACCGCGAGCGCCTGATTGTAAAGCTCTGTCGGTTTTTTAGGAGAATTGGCAGGCTCCTCAATTCCCGTAAGCTCAGCGCAACCGCCCATTCCCAACGGAAAAATTAAAACAGCCCCTATAAAGAAAACTTTAACGAACAGCATCGGCTTCAATAAACACGTTCACATCAACATTATTGCCCACCATGACTCCGCCATTATCCATCACCTTGTTCCAATTCAAGCCATACTCCTGGCGGTTGACCTGGAAATGCGCCTCAACACCCAGCATCGGGGCGTTGGACATCGGGTTTGTGATAGGTCCGCTGACTGTAACAGGAATTTTAATGTCTTTGGTCACGCCCTTCATGGTGAGGGTTCCGGCAACGTCATAGTTATTGCCTTCTTTAAGAACCACTTCTTTGGTCTTGAAAATAATATCCGGATACTTTTCCGCTTCAAAAAAATCCGCGCTTTTCAAATGCTTGTCACGGGCTTCATTTTTGGTATCAATGCTCGCGGTTTTGATCACAAAATCAAATTTGGCACCAGTCAAATCCTTGGCATTAAACTGGATATCAGAATCATAATCATTAAATGTGCCCGTCACCTTGGCGACCATCAAATGCGACACTGCAAAACCAATCGTTGAATGAACTTTATCTGCCTTGTAACTATCCCCGGCAAGGGCCGTTCCTGCAAAGGCAAAACCTAAGACAACGGTCATTAGAATAATTATTAGTTTTTTCATATCCATATCCCCCAGCCTTCGGCTCACCGCGTAGGAGCCCGTTACTAAACAAGGCGCTCGGCACCTCCGCGGTGCCCGCCGTCCTTAAAACCTTCCAGATTTGCGCTCCAAAGCCACATGCACCTTCTGCACGCGATCCAGAGATTTCAAAATCTCTTCATGCGAAACTTCAGAACTTTCCAGTTTGCCGGTCAAATATTTGTCATACCCTGCAAGGTCCAAAAGCCCATGGCCGCTTAAATTAAACAAAATCGTTTTCTCTTTGCCCTCTTTCTTCGCCTTCTTGGCCTCTTCAATGACGCAGGCCACGGCATTGGATGTCTCAGGCGCGATCACAAAGCCTTCAGTCCTGGCCCATGTTATGGCCGCTTCGTAACTGTGGAGCTGGTCAACCGCATGCGGCCTCATGAGGCCCTCCACA